>DATLRD010000109.1:0-73380 GCA_035534855.1 Allostellaceae bacterium
CGGGTTGTTGAGCGCGCGGTAGATCTGGGCGACCGCGAGCCCGTATTGCCCGGCGGCAAGCGCGGCGATCTCCCAGTTGCCGAGATGCCCGGAGAACAGGATCAGCCGGCGCTCTTCCGCCAGCGCGCGAGCGAGGCGGTCGAGGCCGATGACCTCGACCCGGCTGCCGGGCCCGAACACGCGGAGCCGGTGCAGATGCCGGTATTCGGCCGCCACGCGGCCGAGATTGTTCCACATCGCGCGCACGATCGCCTCGATCCCGGCGTCCGACAGCGCCGGGAAGGCGGCACGCAGATTGCGCCGCGCCCGCCTGCTGATGCCGAGGCGCGGGCCGATCCAGCGACCGAGCGCGCCGCCGACCGCCGAGGCGGTGTCGAGCGGCAGGGCGCCGAACAGCGCAAAGAACAGGCCGGCGCCGGCGGCCTGCCAGCGCTCGCCGGCGGTCGCCGGGCGCGCCGGAGCGTCAGCCGCAGGCGGCAGCGTCGCGGCGCGCATGCGCGACGACCGGGGCCAGCACGGCGGCGAGCGCCGCGGGATCGCGCCAGGCGATCTCGACGTCGAGCACCTCGATGCCGGCGCGGGTTTCGGGTGCGAGGCGCACCCAGTCCTTCGCCGTGGTGACGAGCGTCGCGCCGGCCGCATCGGCCTCGCGGCGTAGTGCCGCGATCTGGTCGGAGCGAAACCGGTGGTGGTCGGGAAAACCGTGCGCCGCCGCGACCGTGGCGCCGAGCCGGCGCAGCGTGGCAAAGAATTTTTCCGGCCGGCCGATGCCGGCGAAGGCGACAAGCCGACGCCCGGCAAAGCGCTCGCCGGCGACCGGGCGGAGCGCGGCGCGCAGCACCGGCCGCCCGGACCGGCGCAGCCCCTCCGGTCCGGCGCCGTCGCCGATCACGACGATTGCATCGGCACGGGCAAGCCCCGGCGCAACGCGCTCGCGCAGCGGCCCGGCGGGGATCACCCGGGCATTGCCAAAGCCGAACTCGGCATCGACGACGACAAGCGCGAGGTCCTTGGCGACCGAGGGGTTCTGAAACCCGTCGTCGAGCACGATTGCCCCGGCGCCGCCGTCGATCGCGGCGCGGATGCCGGCGGCGCGGTCGCGCGCGACCCAGCACGGCAGCCTGCGGGCCAGCAGCAGCGCCTCGTCGCCGACCGCGATGGCGTCGTGCCGGGCGGGATCGACCCGTACCGGCCCGGCGAGCTGTCCGCCATAGCCGCGGGTCACCGCGTGCGGCGCGGCGCCGGAATCGCCGAGCGCGGTGGCAAGCGACAGCACGACCGGGGTCTTGCCGGAGCCGCCGGCGACGAGATTGCCGACGCAGACCACCGGCCGCGCGGCGCGGTAGGGGCGGGTGACCGCGCGGCGCAGGCGCCCGGCGGCATCCCATGCCGCGCCGACCGGCGACAACAGCCCGGCCACCAGGCCTGGCCGCGCGCTCCAGAACTCAGGGCTGCGCATCGGCATGCCGCGGCGCACGATCCGGCAGCCGCAGCGGCGGCGGGGCGGCCGCCGGCGCCAGCCGGTCGAGAAATGGCGCCAGCCGCGCCAGCACGGCGTCGAGGACGCCGTTGCTTGCCGCCGCGGTGCGGGCGGCGGCCGCGGCGCGGGCGGCGCGAAGCTCGGGCTCGGCGAGAAGCCGTGCCACCGCGCGGCCGAGCCCGGCGCCCTCGGCGACCGGCTCGGCGGCATCGGCGGCGAACAGCGCGGCGGCCATCGCCGCGCAGTTTGCCACGAACGGCCCGTGCAGGATCGCGCAATCGAGCCGCGCCGCCTCGAACAGGTTGTGCCCGCCCTTGTCGACCAGAGACCCGCCGATGAAGGCGATCCCGGCGAGGCGATAGAACAGGCCCAGCTCGCCCAGCGTATCGATCAGATAGACGTCGCTGCCGGCAGCGACCGGCTCGCCGCGGCTGCGGCGCGCGACGGCGAGCCCCTGGGCGCGCAATTCGGCGGTGATCGTTTCGCCGCGCACCGGGTGGCGCGGGGCGATGATGGTCAAGAGCCCCGGATGCGCCGCCGCGATGATGCGGTGCGCGGCCGCCGCGGCGGCCTCCTCGCCGGCGTGAGTACTCGCCGCAAGCCATACCGGCCGCGTGCCGATCGCCGCCCGCAGCGTTGCCAGCGCCACCGGGTCGGCCGGCAGTTCCGCCGCCGCGGCCTTGAGGTCGCCGACGCTGTCCGCGGCCGGCGCGCCGAGGTCGCGAAAGCGCCGCGCCTGGGCGTCGTCCTGCGCCAGGCACAGCGCAAAGCTCGCCAGCATCGGCCGCGCCAGCCCGGGCAGCGCCGCCCACCGCGCATGCGAGCGCGCCGACAGCCGGGCGTTGACCAATGCCATCGGGATGAAGCGGCGCCGGGTCGCCAGCACCAGGTTTGGCCACAGCTCGGATTCGACCCAGATCGCCAAGTCTGGCCGCCAATGGTCGAGAAAGCGATCGACCGCGCGCGGCAAATCGACCGGCACGAACTGGTGGCGTGCCCCTTTCGGCAGGCGCGGCGCCAGCAACTGTGCCGAGGTCACGGTGCCGGTGGTCACCAGCACTTCGATGCCGGGCCGATCGCGCACGATCCGGTCGATCAGCGCAAGCACCGACGCCGCCTCGCCGATGCTGGCGGCGTGAACCCACACCACTGGTCCCGGCGGCCGGACCAGACGGGAGATGCCGCGGCGCTCGCCAAGCCGCGCCGGATCCTCCTTGCCGCGGCGGCGGCGCCAGGCAAGGCCGGCAAGCAGGAGCGGGGTCGCGGCGGCGGTGACGCTGCGGTAGAGCGCGGGCAGCATTACCCGCCCTCGGCGGTGCGGCGCTCTGCGCCGGGCCGGGCGGCCGCCGCGCCGCCGACCCGGCGGTCGGCGCGCTCGGCAAGCTCATTGAGCCGCTCCTCGATCAAAAGCCGCGCCCGCTCGCTGCCCTCGCCGTCGAGCTCGGCGCCGATCTCGATCGGCTCGCCCCACAAATAGAGGCCGCGGCCGAACGGCAGCGCGAGGTAGAAGCAGTCCCAGGTGTTGAGGATGCGGCGCCGGCTGGTGGCGAACACCAGCGGCACCACCGGCACGCGCGCCAGCCGGGCGAGGTCGACGATGCCGCCGCCGACCCGCATCGCCGGGCCGCGCGGCCCGTCTGGCGTGATGCCGACCCAGGCGCCGTCGGCGAGATGCTTGAGCATCGCGCGCAGCGCCCCGGCGCCCCCGCGGCGGGTCGAGCCGGGGATGTAGCCGATGTCGAAATAGCTGACCGCGCCGGCGATGATCCGGCCGTCGCGATGCGCCGAGATCAGCATGTGCACGGGCGCGAGGCGCGGGGTGGCGAGCGGGACCATCATCAGCCGGCCGTGCCAGAAGGCGATGATCAGCCCGCCGTCGCGGTGTCGCAGGCGCTCGGGGATTTCGCCGCCTTCGACACGCCAGCGGTTGGTCAGATAGACAAGGCGGATATAGAACTGCGCCGCCCAGCACAACAGGCGCTGCGTGCGCGCGCTGCGCAGCAGCCGACGAAACCAGCGCTTAGGGGTCTTCACCCCGGGCCTACCCCGGCACGGCGGGCGTCGCCGCCGCCTCCGCCTCGGGGGTGAACTCGGTCTCGTAGAGCCGGCGGTAAAGCCCGTTATGGGCGAGCAGCTGGGCGTGCTTGCCGGTCTCGACGATGCGGCCGCGGTCCATTACGCAAATCAGGTCAGCGCCGATGATCGTCGACAGCCGGTGGGCGATGACCACGGTCGTGCGCCCCTGCATCAGCGCCTTCAGCGCCGTCTGCACATGCCGCTCGCTTTCGTTGTCGAGCGAGGAGGTGGCTTCGTCGAGCAAGAGGATCGGCGCGTCCTTCAGCATTGCCCGGGCGATCGCCAGACGCTGGCGCTGGCCGCCGGACAGCCGCACACCATGCTCGCCGACCAGCGTGTCGTAGCCGTCGGGCAGTTCGCAGATAAAGCGGTGCGCCGCCGCCGCCTCGGCCGCCGCCTCGATCTCGGCCTGGGTCGCGCCGAACCGGCCATAGGCGATATTGGCGCGCACCGTATCGTCGAACAGCGCGACCTCCTGCGCGACCAGCGCGATCGCGCCGCGCAGCGAATCCAGGGTGACTGTGCGCAGATCCTGGCCGTCGATCGCGACGCTGCCCTCGTCCGGGTCGAAGAACCGCAGGACCAGGTTGAGCATCGTCGACTTTCCGGCACCCGACGGCCCGACCAGCGCCACCGTGCTGCCGGCCGGCACGATCAGCGACACGCCATCGAGCGCGGCTGCGCCCGGATGATAGCCAAAGCGCACCGCGTCGAGCCGCACCTCGCCGCCGGTGAGGTGCAGCGGCTGCGTGCCCGGTGCGTCGCGGATCGCCGGCTCGATGTCGAGCACTGCGAACACGCGCTGCGCCGCCGCCAACCCCTCCTGCAGCGAGGCGTTGAGGTTGGCGAGGCTTTTGAGCGGCTGATAGGCCAGTAAGAGCGCGGTGATGAACGAAAAGAACGCGCCCGGCGTGCGCGCGCCGTTGATCACCTGATGCCCGCCGTAAAGGATCACCACCGCGATTGCCGCCCCGCCCAGCGCCTCGATCATCGGTGAGGCGCGCGAACGGGTGCGGTTGGCGCGGTCGACCAGCCGGAACACCCGCTCGAACAAGGCGCCGGCGCGGCGCTCCTCGTAGGCCTCCATGCCGTAGGCCTTGACCAGGCGCGCGCCCTGAAAGGTCTGGCTCAACAGCGTCGTCAGTTGCCCCATCTCGGCCTGGGTGTTGGCCGAAACCCGGCGCATGCGCCGGCCGATCGCGGCGATCGGCCGGATTGCCAGCGGAAAGCCGAAAAACGCGACCAGCGCCAAGAGCCAATCCTGGTAGAACATCAGCGCGACAAGAAACACCACCGTCACCGCGTCCTTGCCGATTCCGGCCAGCACGTTGACCGCGGCGTTGCGCAACAGCGCGGCGTCGTTGGTGAAGCGCGAGATCAGCCGGCCGCTCGGGTTGTCGTTGTAATAGGCGAGGTCGGCGCGCATCAGCCGGGCATAGAGCGCGATCTGCACATCGGTGACGACGCGCAGGCCGACCCGCGTCATCAGCACGCTTTCGCCGTAATCCGAGATGCCCTTGACGATTGCCAGCGCCAGCGCCGCGCCGCCGATCAGCAGCAACAGCGAGTCGTCGTGCACGACAAAGATGCGGTCGAGCATCGGCTGCATCAGCCACGCGCGCAGCGCGGTGCTGGCGGCGGCGACGCCCATGCAAAAGAACGCGAGCACGATCTTGCCGGTATGGCGCCGAACGAAGTCACGCACCAGCCGCTGCACCAGCGCGGCCGAGCGCAACTTTTCTTCCGCGAGGCGAGACTCTTCGCGCATGAATTCCCCGCCCGCAGTGTTAGAGGCGAGCGCCCCGATTGGCAAGCGCGGCGGTTTTGAGGCGGCGGGGCGTCTCCGCCGGTCTACGCCCCCGCGACGGTCAGGTCGTCGATGCGCAGGGTCGGGGCGTCGATACCGTTGCGGAATTCGAGGTCGTCGGCGGCGATAAGGCGGGCGAACATGTCCTTGAGGTTGCCGGCGACCGTCATCTCGCTGACCGCAAACCCGATCTCGCCGTTCTCGATCCAGAACCCGGCGGCGCCGCGGCTGTAGTCGCCGGTGACGCCGTTGATCCCCATGCCCATCAATTCCGTGACATAGAACCCGCTCTTGATGTCGGCGATCAGCGCCGCAGGGGTGAGCGCGCCAGGTTCGAGCCAGACATTGGTCGATGACGGCGACGGCGGCGACGAGGTGCCGCGGGCGGCGTGGCCGGTCGTCGCCATGCCCAGTTGGCGGGCCGAGCGCAGATCGAGGAGCCAGGTGGTCAGCACGCCCTTGTCGACCAGCGCGAGGCGCCGGTTGGCGATCCCCTCGCCGTCAAACGGCCGCGAGCGCAGGCCGCGCGGGCGGTGCGGGTCGTCGATGATCGTGATCCCTTCGGGAAACACGCGCTGGCCGAGCCGGTCCTTAAGGAAGCTGGTGCCGCGAGCGATCGATGGGCCGTTGATCGCGCCCAGCAGGTGCGACAGCATGCTGCGCGCGACGCGCGGTTCGAACACCACCGGAAAGCGGCCGGTCGACATCTTGCGGGCGCCGAGCCGCTTGACCGCGCGCTCGCCGGCGCGGCGGCCGATCTCGGCGGGGTCGCGCAGATCGGCGGCATAGACCGCGCTGGCGTAATCGTAATCGCGCTCCATCGCGGTGCCGGAGCCGGCGATCACCGAGGCGCTGACCCCCTGGCTCGTCCCGGCATAGGCGCCGGCGAACCCGTTGGTCGCGGCGAGCGCGACGCGCGAGCGGCCCCACCCCGACTCGGCGCCTTCCGAATTGGTGATGCCGGAAACCGCGAGCGCCGCTTCCTCGCAGGCGTGGGCGCGCTCCATCAGGGTCTCGGCGCTCGGCTCGTCGGGATCGAGCATGTCGAGGTGGCGCGGCCAGTCGCGGGCGACCGCATCCGGGTCGGCGAGGCCGCAGAACTCGTCCTCCGGCACGGCCCGCGCCATCTGCAGCGCGTGCTCGACGAGGTTCGACAGCGCGCGTGGCGAGCGATCGCTCGACGACACGGTCGCCTGCTGCCTGCCGACGAACACGCGCAGGCCAAGATCCTGACCCTCCGCGCGTTCGAGCTTTTCGGTCTTGCCGAGCCGGCGCGCATGCGACAGCGAAATGCCCTCGACCAGCACCGCGTCGGCGGCGTCCGCCCCGGCCCGCCGGGCGCGGCCCAGCAGGTCCTGCAACAGGTCGATGTCGTTGGCGGAGTCGCGGTCAAGTGTCGTGTCGGTCATCGCATTCCTTGAAACAAGGCCCCGCGCGCAGCGACCACCGCTGCCGGCACCAGGCCACCCTTCACATAGCGCATACCGTGCTGTTTGCGAGAGATAATGCGCGGCAGAAGCCCCGGAACTCCGTCCGGTTCGCGCCGGCCGCAGCGCGCTGACTCCTGCCGTTCGCGGAACCGCTTCGAAACCCGCGATAGTCGACCGGAGACGGACCGTCAGCCCTCGCGGCGGGAACCACGCTTCATGCCTCAGCCTCGGATCAGGGTGAGCAGAGCCTGCATCAACTCGCCGTCTGGCCGGGCCAGCGTTTCGAGGATCGTGAAATGGTCGGCCCCGTCGATCGGCAGCAGATGCCCCGGCAGTCCGCGCTCGACCCACGCCTGGGCGTAGTCAATCGACTGGCGGCATAATTCGGGCAATTCCGCGGTGCCGTAGGTCACGATCAGCGGACCCGCCATCGGCGGAAAATTGAGCATCGGGCTGTTGCGCTGCGCCTCGGCCTCGTCGAGCCCGAGCTTCTCATTGAGATAGTTGAGGCGGACCGGTTCAAGGTCGTAGACGCCGCTGATCGCGATCCCGCCCCTGACCTCGCCGAGAGGCATTGTCATCGCCGTCAGATGCCCGCCGGCGGAATGGCCGGCGACGTAGATGCGCCCCGGATCGGCGCCGTAATCGCCAAGATGCTGATGGAGCCAGCTGATGGCGTGGCGCACCTCGCCAACGATCCGGTCCATCCCCGCTTCGGGCGCCAGGGTGTATTCGACGACCGCTACATTGACACCGTGCGACACCGCCCCCTCGGCCAAGGCGCTATACATTTCTTTGGTCTGGTGGGTCATTTGCCAATAGCCGCCGTGAATGTACGCCAGCGTCGGCGCCGCGGGGTTGCCGGCAAGGAACAGGTCGAGCCTTTCACGCGGCTGTTCGCCATAGGCGAAGTCGAGATGCCCGCGATGCCGCTCACGAAAGCGCGCGCTGCGCGCGGCCCAGTCGGCAAGGAGTTTCGCGGATGATGTTACCGCCGCGAGGTTGTCGTAGGCGGCGTCGAGATGGGCGCGATCCATTCCGCGGTACAGCATGGGTTTACGGCTCTTTAGAATTCGCGGGCCTGGCAAGTAATTGAATTTTTTGGATCGCTCAGGGCAACTCGCTCTTCGCTCATCTGGCTGGGCCCCGTAAGGCAATCCGCAACTCAGAGTATTACGGAACCGACCCTCATGCGAGTATCGGTTCGCAGAGTTGCACCGAATGACCGGTTTCCAGCCCGCGCCGACACTAAATCGAGCCGTGCCAAGGTCGGGTGTGGCGCAGAAGCGGTCGCTCGTACCTCCGCGACGCTGGCCGCCGAAACCCGGGCACGGGGGGGCTATTTCCAGATCGGCTTGCCGCTGCCGGGCAGGCCGAGGCTGGCCCATTTCTCGGTCACCTCGGCGATGACCTTGTCGCTCATGCGGATCGGGCGGCCCCAGTCGCGATGCGTCTCCGGCGGTAGCTTGGTCGTCGCGTCGAGCCCGATCTTTCCGCCGAGGCCGCTTTCCGGGGCCGCGAAATCGAGATAGTCGATCGGCGTGTTCTCTATGAGCGTCGTGTCGCGCGCCGGGTCCATGCGGGTCGAGATCGCCCACATCACGTCCTTCCAGTTGCGCGCGTCGATGTCGTCGTCAACCACGATGACGAATTTCGTGTACATGAACTGGCGCAGGAACGACCAGATCCCCATCATCACCCGCTTGGCATGGCCGGGGTAGGCCTTCTTCATCGCCACGACCGCGATGCGGTACGAGCAACCCTCGGGCGGCAGCCAGAAATCGACAATCTCTGGAAATTGCTGCTGCAACAGCGGGATAAACACCTCGTTGAGCGCTTCGCCGAGCACCGACGGCTCGTCGGGCGGCCGGCCGGTAAAGGTCGAGAGGTAGATCGGCCGCTGCCGCATCGTGATCGCCGACAGGCGGAACACCGGGAATTGCTCGATCGCGTTGTAATAGCCGGTGTGGTCGCCGTAAGGGCCTTCGTCGCCGTATTCGTCGAGCGAGACATGCCCTTCGAGCACGATCTCGGCCTCGGCCGGCACCTTGAGCGGCACGGTGCGGCACTCGACGAGGTCGAGCCGCCTGCCGCGCAAGAGGCCGGCGAACTGGTATTCGGACAGCGTGTCGGGCACCGGAGTCACCGCGGCGATGATCGTGCCCGGATCGGCGCCGATCACCGCAGCGGCGGGCAGCGGCTCGCGCTTTTCGGCGCGCCAGCGCTGGTGGTGCTGGGCGCCGCCGCGATGCCGCAGCCAGCGCATCAGCGTCGTGTCGCGGCCGGTGACCTGGAGCCGATAGATGCCGAGGTTGAACCCGTCTTCGCGGCGCGTGCCCGGGCCTTTGGTGACAACCAGCGGCCAGGTGATCAGCGGCGCCGGCTCGCCCGGCCAGCAGGTCTGCACCGGCAGGAGGCCGAGATCGATGTCGCTGCCTTGCAGCACGATTTCCTGGCACGGCGCGGCGCCGACCGTGCGCGGGCGCATCGCCATCACGGTCTTGAGCAGCGGCAGCATCTCCAGCGCCTCGCGCCAGCCGCCGGGCGGCTCGGGCTGCTTGAGGAATGCCAGCGTCTCGCCGATCTCGCGCAGCTGGTGCGGCTCGCGGTCCATGCCCCAGGCGACGCGCTCGACGGTGCCGAACAGGTTGACCAGCACCGGCATATCGGCGCCGGCGCGGCCCGGCCGCACGACGTTCTCGAACAATACCGCAGGCCCGCCCTCGGCGAGCAGGCGGGTCTGTATCTCGGTCATCTCCAGATAAGGCGACACCGGCGCGGCGACCCGCACCAGCCGCCGGCTCGCCTCGAGCCGGGTGATAAAGTCGCGCAGGCTCGCATAGGGCATGCGCGCCTTATAGGCGAGTCAGGCGGGTTCGGCCACCGCGCGTACCCTGAGCAGCAGCAGCGAGGCCGAGGCCGCGATGCTGAGCCCGGCCGACAGCAGCACCGCGCGGTCGCCGTAGCGGTCGAGCAGAAGGCCGAAGACGAACGGCCCCGCCGCCTGCGTCACCCGCGCCGGGGCCGACAGCACGCCGCTGCGCAGCCCGAATCCGGCCGGGCCGAAGATCGCCAGCGGCAGCGTGCCCTTGGCGATCGTGATCATGCCGTTGCCGGCGCCGTGGAACACGGCGAAGCCGACCGCGCCGGATGCGCCGAACACGGTCAGCAGCGCCGCGCCGACCGGATGCAGCGCCGCGGCGATCCGCGCCGAAATCAGCGGGTGGAAGTTGCGCATCAGCCCGAACTCGATGATCCGCGCCGCGACCTGCGCCGGGCCGACCAGCGCCGCCGCGGCGATCGCTGCGGTTCCGGTGGCGCCGGCGGATACGAGCAGACGCGGCAGCTGCGCCGCCATCGCGCCGGTGACGAACCAGGCGGCGGAAAAGAAGAAGGCGAGGATCACCATCGCGCTGCGCGGCACATCCGCAGCGTCGGCGGTTTCGCTCGGGCGCGCCGCCATGAGTTCGCGGTGCCGGCTGCCGGCCGGGATCACGAACCAATTGACCGGCATCGCCACGAAAAAATTGAGCGCGGCCCATATCAGGCAGGCCTCGCGCCAGCCGAACGCGTGCAGAAAGAACGCGGTGGCCGGCCAGCCGATCGTGCTGGCAAACCCGGCGATCAGCGTGATCCCGGTGATCGGGTTGCGCGCGTCGCGGCCGTAGAGCGCGGTCAGCGCGGCGAAGGCCGAATCGTACAGGCCGGCGGCGATCCCGACCGACAGAAACAGCCAGGCGATTGCCAGCCCGACGATGCCCTGTGCCAGTGCCAGCGCCACCAGGCCGGCGGCGATCACCAGGTTCGAGCCGGCGAGGACGGTGCGCCCGCCCTGCCGGTCGATCATCCGCCCGACCGCCGGGCCGAGCACCGCCGAGAGCAGCAGCGAGGCCGAGAAAATTCCGAAAAATACGTCGGTCGACAGGTGCAGCGCCGCGGCGATCGGTGCCCCGAGGATCGCCGGCAGGTAATAGCTCGATGCCCAGGCCACTGTCTGGGTGCTGCCGAGCGCGGTGACGATCGTGGTCTTCCCGGGGGTCAGCGCATCCTCCTCGTCATTCCGGCAGCACCTGCCACACAACGGTTTCGCGCATGTCGCGGTCTTCGAGTTCGCGGCTGGTCGGCACCTGGTAGCGCGCCCGCTCGACCAGCCCCGCCACCGGCCGATAGGCGCGGCCGGGATCGGCGAGCAGCACGAGGCTGCCCGCTGCGGCGCGACGCCGCAACCATTCCGTTACATTTCGCGCCATCGGCTGCTCGTAGCAGACGTCGCCGGCTGTGACGACCGGCCAGAATCGATCGTCATCCGCCAGCACATCCGCGGAGAACACCGTGATTTCGACGCCGTTGAGCGCGGCGTTGGCGGCGATCGCGCCGGCGGCGAACCGGTCGATCTCGGCCGCCGTCACCGGCGCCGCCCCGGCGAGCGCCGCGGCGATCGCGACGATCCCCGAGCCCGACCCGAAATCGAGCACCTCGCGGCCGGCGATCTCCTGCGGATGATCGAGCAGGTAGCGGGCGAGCGCCTGGCCGCCGGCCCAGGCAAAGGCCCAGAATGGCGGCGGCAGCCCACTGCGCGCCAGGCTCACTTCGCTGGCCAGCCAGATCGGCGTGACCTCGGTGGCGAGATGCAGGCGAATTTCCGGGACCAGCGGCGGTATTTCGATTGCCGTGTTGCGGCGCACAAACTCCGCCTCGTCCATCGCCGGCTCAGAGGAAGTGGCCGGCGACGATGGCCCCCAGCATCGCCCAGCCGACAAAGCGGTTGGCGCGGAAGGCCGTCAGGCAGCTCATCGGGTCGTCGAAATCGGCAGACCACGCCTGCCACAACAGGATCGCCGCGGCGGCGCCGAGGCCGACCGCGAACAGCAGACCAAGCCCGGCCGTCGCGCCGGCCGCCGCCCACAGCGCCAAGGCGGCGAGGTAGAAGCCGAAGACGTAGGGCCGGGTGCGCTCGCCGAGCGCCAGGGCCGAGGATTTTACCCCGATGCGGGCGTCGTCTTCCTTGTCCTGGTGGGCATAGATCGTGTCGTAGCCGAGCGTCCAGCAGATGCCGCCGAGATAGAGCAGAACCGGCGGCGCGGCGAGGGCACCGGTCACCGCGGTCCAGCCGACCAGCGCGCCCCAGTTGAAGTTGAGGCCGAGAAACAGCTGCGGCCAATAGGTGACCCGCTTCATGAACGGGTAGGTCGCGATCAACCCGAGCACCGCGACGCCGAGCCAGATCGTGGTTTGGTTGAGGCTCAGCAGCACCGCGGCGCCGACCGCGAGCTGGGTGGCCATGAACCCGAACGCCTGCGGCACCGAGACCCGGCCGCTTGGGATCGGCCGCATCCGGGTGCGCGCGACCCGGCCGTCATAGTCGCGGTCGGCGATGTCGTTGAGGGTGCATCCGGCACCGCGCATGACCACGGCGCCAAGCGCAAACAGCATCAGCAGCGCCGGGTCGGGCCAGCGCCGGGCGGCGAGGGCGATGCCCCACCAGCCGGGGAACAGCAGCAGCCAGGTGCCGATCGGCCGGTCGAGCCGGGCGAGCCGGGCATACGGCTCGGCCCAGCGCGGCAAGAGGCGCGCGACCCAATCGCCGGCGCGGATGTCGCTGGGGTCGACCCGATCGATCATGCGCTATCCTACCGCGATGACCGACCGCCCCGCCACGCGCCTCTATCTGCCCGACGCCCTTGCCGTCGGCGGCGAGGCGGCGCTCGACGAGGCGCAGGCGCACCGGCTGCGCAATGTGCTGCGGCTGGCGCCGGGCGCGGCGGTCGCCGCGTTCAACCCGCGCGACGGCGAATATCTGTGCCGGATCACCGCGCTGTCGCGCAGCGGCGGACGCCTGACCGCGGTCGAATTGCGCCGGCCGCCGGTGCCCGAGCCCGATCTGTGGTTCGCGTTTGCGCCGATCAAGCGGGCGCGGCTCGACTGGCTGATTGAGAAGGCGACCGAGCTTGGCGCCGCCGCGCTGCTGCCGGTATGGACCCGGCGCACCCAGCCGGAACGCCTCAACCGCGATCGGCTCGCGGCGCACGCCGTCGCGGCGGCCGAACAGAGCGAGCGGCTGTCGGTGCCGGAGATCCGCGAGGCGCAGCCGCTTGACGGCCTGCTCGCCGCGTGGGAGGTGGCACGGAGGCTTTTCGTCTGCGACGAGACCGGCACCGGCACCCCGATTGCCGCGGCGCTCGCCGGTTTCGACGGCTCCGGACCGGCTGCGCTGCTGGTCGGTCCCGAGGGCGGCTTTACCGAAACTGAACTTGACGCCCTAGGGAAACTTCCATTTGTTACCCATATCGGGCTCGGCCCGAGGGTGCTTCGCGCCGAGACCGCAGCAATCGCCGCGCTGGCCGTGTTCCAGGCCGTCGCCGGCGACTGGCGGCGTGCCCGCTCCGGGTGATGCCGCGGCGGCGGCGGGCGCATTGGGATTCGTACGTTTGGAGTTTCGCCGAATATGGCCGCACCGCCAGGGTCACCAGGGGCGCCGATCACCGACAAGCGACAGCTTGTCGAATACCACGAGGCGGGGTGTAAGCCGCCAGCTGCGTGGCGAGTCGGCACCGAGCACGAAAAGTTCGTCTTTCGCCGCAGCGACCTGCGCCGCGTGCCGTATGAGGGGCCGGACGGCATCCAGGCGCTGCTCAACGGCATGCTGCGCTTTGGCTGGCAGCCGGTGATCGAGGCCGGCAACATCATCGCCCTGAGCAACGACGCGCATTGCTCGATCACCCTTGAACCGGGCGGGCAGTTCGAGCTGAGCGGGGCGCCGCTCGAAACCGTGCACCAGACCTGCGAGGAGGTGCACGAGCATCTGCGCCAGGTGCGCGAGGTGTGCGACGAATTGGGGCTGGGGATGATCGGGCTCGGCTTCGACCCGATTTCGCGGCGCGACCAGATCGGCTGGATGCCCAAGGGCCGCTACCAAATCATGCGCGACTACATGCCGAAGCGCGGCCGGCTCGGGCTCGACATGATGCTGCGCACCTGCACCGTGCAGGCCAATCTCGACTATCGGTCGGAAGCCGACATGGTGCAGAAATTCCGCGTCAGCCTGGCACTGCAGCCGGTCGCGGTGGCGCTGTTCGCCAACTCGCCATTCCACGAAGGCAAACCCTCGGGCTACCAGGCCTATCGCAGCCTGGTGTGGACCGACACCGACCCCGACCGCTGCGGCACGCTGCCGTTCGTCTTCGAGCCAGGGTTCGGGTTCGAGCGCTATGTCGACTACATGCTCGACGTGCCGATGTATTTCGTCTACCGCGACGGCCGCTATATCGACGCCAGCGGCCAGTCGTTTCGCGATTTCATCGCCGGAAAGCTGCCGGCCCTGCCCGGCGAGGTGCCCGGCATCGGCGACTGGGCCGACCATCTGACCACCGCGTTTCCCGAGGTGCGGCTCAAGACCTATCTGGAGATGCGCGGCGCCGATGGCGGGCCGTGGCGCCGGCTGTGCGCGCTGTCGGCGCTGTGGATCGGCGTGCTCTACGACCAGGAGGCGCTCGACGCGGCGGGGGCGCTGGTGGCCGACTGGACCGCCGAGGAGCGCGAGGCGATGCGCAACGATGTGCCGCGCCTCGGCCTCGACACGCGGTTCCGCGGCGGCACGCTGCGCGACGTCGCGTTTCGGATGCTCGATCTCGCGCATGGCGGACTGCACCGGCGCGCCCGCCGCGACACCAGCGGCGAAGACGAGACGCATTTTCTCGACACGCTGTTTTCGATCGCCGGCTCCGGCTCGCCGGCTTCGGAGATGCTCAAGGATTACGAGACGCGCTGGAACGGCGACATCCGCCGCATCTACGAGGAATATTCGTACTAACCGGGCGCGCCGCCCTTTGCCGGCGGCGCGGCCCCGCTGACGCCGTCGCCGAGGCGCATGGCGCGCCACCCCGCCGGGTCGGCCATCGCGACTTCGGGCGGCTGGCCCGACAGCGACATCCAGCGGTCGCGGTACCACGAGGTCATCGCCAATTCGGCTTTGATCGTGGCGCCGGGCGGTGGCGCGGCGATGCCGAGATCGGCCCACGGGAGCCGCATCTCGGCGGTGACGCGCGGCTGATCGGCGCCGAAATAGACCGCGCGCGCCTCGGCCGGGGCGGTGCAGCCGGCGGCGATCGCGGCATCGGCGGCGCCGCGGCACAAGAGCGCGGTCATCGACTGGTGGTCGGCGCGGTCGCCGCGGCCGGGGATGAAGAACAGCGTGAAGCGGTGGGGCCCGGCGCCGGCATCGACGCCGATCTCGACGCGATAGGCGTCTTCGAGCGGGAATTTGCCGGAATAGGCCAACAGGTCGAGGTCGTAATAATCCTGGCCGACCGTCGCCAGCGCCAGGCCCTTGGCGCTCCACGACAGGTAGATCTCGCCGAAATCGACCGTGCCGGGCGACGGCACCAGCGGCGGCAGCAGGCTTTCCGGTTTGGGCCAGTCGCTCAACGACTTCAAGCCGAGCGCGATCGCGGCGTGCGGCACGGCGATGATGCCGGCGGCCGGAAGCGGCAGGGTCGCGGCGGCGTGGATTTCCGGCGCCCGGGCGTTGGCCGCGGCGAGCGCCGCGGTCAGCCGGCGGTAGGGCTGGTCGTTGATGTCGACGAGGCCGAAATCATAGTCCTCGCCGTCGGGCCGCCCGCCCTTCGGGTGGTCGTAATACTGGAACCACTGCGATCCGATCACCTCGGGGATCGCCGCGAAATTGCCGGTCGCCGCGGCGGCGCCGGCGGCGCGCTCGGCCTGGGTGTCGACGGTCATCAGATGGCCGTTGTTCTTGTTGCCGGTGCGGTTTTGGCGCGCCGCGAAAAACCACTCCGACACCAGCACCGGCTTGCCGCCCGACAGAAGGCGCAGCCCGTCGAAGAAATAGCGCGCGACCCAGCCGTCGGAGGCATCGACGTTATAGTTGGTGGCGAACGCATCAACGTGCGGCGCCTCGGCGCGCACCGCCGCCGGGTCGTAATAGATCGGCAGCCGGTCGCCGAAATAGAGCGCGTCGGGGTCGGCCGCGCGGATCGCCTTTTCGGCGAGCGTGTAGTAGCGCGACGCGACGATCCCGGTCCATTGCCGCACCACGGTGACGCCGTGCCCGCCGGGGCGCATATGCGTCATCTGCCGCGTCGCCAGCAGTTGGCGCCACGAACCGACGCCCGGCGGCGGCACGAAATCGGCGGCGAAGCGGCGCCAGTCGTTGCCGTAATACCGCTGCAGCAGCGCCACCCAGCGCTGCTTGGTGTACGAGTGGGCCGGCTGCATCGAATAGAATACGAACAGCGCGCCCGACCACCAGCCGACCTCGTTGTCCGAGAAATAGCCGATGCGGTAGGGGGAGCCGCGATAGGGCGCGACCGCCTGGCGGGCCACCGCCATCATCCGCGCCGCGGTCTGCGGCGAGAACGGGTCGAACCAATGAAATTTGGCCTTGCGGCCCAGCTCAAGGTCGATGACTCCGGGCAGGCGGAGCTGTTGCGGCGGCAGGGACCAGCCGCCGATGCTGTTGAACCCCCAGTCTTGGAGCCGGCGGCGCGCGGTCGCGGCCCAGGCGCCGAGGCTCGGGTCGAAGGCGTGCCAGCTGTAATAGACCTTGCCGTCATGGTCGCGCCACGGATAGCCGCCGTCGAGCACGTTGACGCCGAGGCTGTAGAACCGGTCGCCGCACGGCGTCTTGAGCCAGGCCACTCCCGACCGGCTTTCGACCGACCAGCGGTCCGACGGCGCATGGGCGAAATCGCAGGCGTGGGCCGCAACTGCCGGCCCCAGCGCCAGCAGCGCCGCGGCGGCGGCGACCCGGGCCAGGCGAAGGCGCAACGAGCTTACCCCTCTCCCGCGAGGCGGGTGAGGATGACGAGCGCCCTCTCCTGCTTTGCGGGAGAGGGGCGAAATCGCAGGCTCATGCTGCGGTGCCGCCGACAGTGATGCCGTCCATCCGCACGGTCGGCTGGCCGACCCCGACCGGCACGCCCTGGCCGTCCTTGCCGCAGGTGCCGACGCCGTCGTCGAGCCGCAGGTCGCTGCCGACCATCGTGATCTTGGTCATCGCGTCGGGGCCGTTGCCGATCAGCGTCGCGCCCTTGACGGCGGGCCCGACCTTGCCGTCTTCGATCAGGTAGGCCTCAGACGCGGAAAAGACGAACTTGCCGGAAGTTATATCGACACTGCCGCCGCCGAAATTGACCGCGTAAAGCCCCTTCTTGACCGAGCCGATGATCTCCTGCGGGTCCTTGTCGCCGGCCAGCATGTAGGTGTTGGTCATGCGCGGGATCGGCGCGTGGCCAAAGCTTTCGCGGCGGCCGTTGCCGGTCGGCTTGGCGCCGAGCAGCCGCGCATTGAGCCGGTCGTGCATGTAGCCTTTGAGGATGCCGTCCTCGATCAGCACGTTGTAGCCGCTCGGCGTGCCCTCGTCGTCGACGGTCAGCGAGCCGCGCCGGTCGGGCAGCGTGCCGTCATCGACCACGGTGACGCCCCGAGCCGCGACCCGCTGGCCGATCAGCCCGGAAAACGCCGAGGTCTTCTTGCGGTTGAAATCACCCTCGAGCCCGTGCCCGACCGCCTCGTGCAGCATGACACCGGGCCAGCCGGGGCCGAGCACGACGACCATCTCACCGGCCGGCGCCGGCACCGAGCCGAGATTGACCAGCGCCTGGCGCAGCGCCTCGTCGACGTGGTGCTGCCAGTTGGCCGGGTCGAAATAGCGCTCGTAGGCGAAGCGGCCGCCGGCGCCGTAGGAGCCGGTCTCCATGCGGTCGCCGTCGCCGACCATCACCGACACGTTGAGCCGCACCAGCGGCCGAATGTCGGCGACGCGGCTGCCGTCGGCGCGGATGATCTGCACCGCCTGCCAACTGCCGGCGATCGAGGCCATGACCTGGCGGACGCGCGGGTCGCGGCCGCGGGCATAGGCGTCCATCTCGGCGAGCAGCCTGGCCTTGGCCGCCAGGTCGACGGTGCCGAGCGGGTTGAGGTCGGCGTAGAGGATGCGGTTGGTGCCGATCGGCGGCTCGGCCATGATTCCGTGGTGGCCGCTGGCGACCGCGCGCACCGTGGCCCCGGCGCGCCGGATCGCCGCCTCGGACAATTCGGTGGCATGGGCATAGCCGGCGGCCTCGCCGGCGACGGCGCGCAGCCCGAAGCCCTGAGTCGTGTCGAACGACGCGCTCTTGATGCGGCCGTCGTCGAGCGCGACCGATTCGGATTGGCGGTATTCGAGGTACAGTTCGCCGTCGTCCATCCCGGCGAGCGCCTCGCCGACCAGGACCTCGACCTTGTCCGGCGCCATGCCGGTGTGCGCGAAGAACAGATCGTCGGTGACGGCGAGATTGGTCATGGTCGGCTCCGCGAGGGTGTTAGGGCCAATATGGGCCGCCCGGCCCCGCTGCGGAAGGCGCGATCGCCGGCGTGCGGTGCGCCGCACGCCCCGCGACACACAAGCGGCGGAAAGATGCGGCGGCTTGCCGCAATGAGTTATGGGGGATTGAGGCCGGTTGTTGCCGGGGCGGTCTTGGGTGTAGGTTTCAGAGCGATCGGTTGCCGCCGCAACCTGTGGGCCGATGTGGGCGTGGCCCCGGCTGACGGCAGTGCGGCTTGGCGCCGCAGCGCGGAGCCCGGAAGATACCGCTCGGAAATTCGATCCGAACAGCGGCCGCCGGGCTGGTCGGCGGCCTGGGTGAGCCGTTCGTCCTCGCGAGGTAGGGGGCTGCAAGGACATGGGGCGTTTGACGGGAACGTTATTACGGCGCGGGGCGGCGCAGGCGACGTGGCTGGTGGCGGCGATGCTGATCGGCATGGCGGCGCTGTCAGGGACGGCATCGGCCGAGCAGCCGAAGCCGTGGGAGCTCGGCTTCCAGCCGGCGGCGACGCCGATCACCCAGCGGATCCACGCGTTTCACGACGAATTGCTGGTCATCATCTTCTTGATCACGATCTTCGTGCTGGGCCTGCTGCTCTACGTGATTGTGCGGTTCAACGCCAAGCGCAACCCGGTGCCGTCGCGCACCACCCACAACACGCTGATCGAGGTGCTGTGGACCGTGGTGCCGGTGCTGATCCTGGTGACCATCGCGATCCCGTCGTTCAAGTTGATGTACTACATGGACCGGGTGCCCAAAGAATCGATGACCATCAAGGTCACCGGGCACCAGTGGTACTGGACGTACGCTTATCCCGACAACGGCGGCTTCGGCTTTGACAGCAACATGGTCGAAGCGTCGAGCCTCAAGCCCGGCCAGCCGCGGATTCTGACCGCCGACAACCCGCTGGTGATCCCGGTCGACACCAACATCCGGGTTCAGGTCACCAGCACCGACGTGATCCACAGCTTCTTCATCCCGTCGTTCGGGGTGCAGGAATACGCGATAATCGGCCGGCTCAACGAGGCGTGGATGCGAGTGCTGCACCCCGGTACCTATTACGGGGAGTGCAACCAGATCTGCGGCGTCAACCACTCCTACATGCCGATCGAGGTCAGGGCGGTCTCGAAGGCGGATTTCCAGAAATGGGTGGTCGACGCCAAGAAGAAATTCGCCGCTGACGCACCGGCCCCGGGGCCGCAGCCGAAACCGGCGCCGGACGCGGCGCCAAAGCTTGCCGACGCCGACGCCACGACCGTCGCCGGCAACTGAGACGGAAGAGGAAAGCGATGAGTTACGGGCACGACGCACATACCGCCGGCGGGTACGGCCATGCCCACGGCACGCCAGGCTTTTTCAGGCGCTGGCTGTGCTCGACCAACCACAAGGATATCGGAACGCTGTACCTCATCTTCGCCATCTTTGGCGGGCTGATCGGCGGCGTATTCTCGATTCTGATGCGCATCCAGTTGTCGCATCCCGGTAACGACTTCATCTCTGACCACCAAGTCTACAACGTGATCATCACGGCGCACGGATTGATCATGATCTTCTTCATGGTCATGCCGGCGATGATCGGTGGGTTTGGCAACTGGTTCGTGCCGCTGATGATCGGCGCGCCAGACATGGCCTTTCCGCGGATGAACAACGTCAGCTTCTGGCTGTTGGTTCCGGCCCTGCTGCTGCTGCTGGGCTCGACCCAGGTCGGCGTCGGCTCGGGCGTCAACAATGCGCTGCACGGCGGCGCTGGGGTCGGCTGGACGCTCTATCCGCCGCTGTCGAGCGCCAAGCCCTACGGGCATCCCGGCCCGTCGGTCGACATGGTGATCTTCGCGCTGCATCTTGCCGGCGCGTCGTCGATCATGGGCGCGATCAATTTCATCACGACGATCTTCAACATGCGCGCGCCGGGCATGACGCTGCACCGCATGCCGCTGTTCGTGTGGTCGATCCTGGTGACCGCGTTCCTCCTGCTGCTGTCGCTGCCGGTGCTGGCGGGCGGCATCACGATGCTGTTGACCGACCGCAATTTCGGCACGTCGTTCTTCGACCCGGCCGGCGGCGGCGACCCGCTGCTGTTCCTGCACCTGTTCTGGTTTTTCGGGCATCCCGAGGTCTACATTCTGATCCTGCCAGGTTTCGGGATGATCTCGCAGATCGTCTCGACCTTCTCGAAGAAGCCGGTGTTCGGCTATCTCGGCATGGCCTATGCGATGGTCGCGATCGGCGCCGTCGGGTTTGTCGTGTGGGCGCACCACATGTTCACGACCGGCATCTCGGTCGACACCCGGGCCTATTTCACCGCTGCGACGATGGTGATCGCGGTGCCGACGGGGGTGAAGATCTTTTCGTGGATCGCGACGATGTGGGGGGGCTCGATCGAGTTCAAGACCCCGATGCTGTGGGCTGTCGGCTTCATCTTCCTGTTCACGGTCGGCGGGGTGACCGGCGTCGTGCTGGCCAATGCCGGGGTCGATTTCGCGCTGCATAACACCTATTACGTGGTCGCCCACTTCCATTACGTGCTGTCGCTCGGCGCGGTGTTTGCGCTGTTCGGCGGGTTCTACTACTGGATCGGCAAGATGTCGGGGCGGACCTACAACGAGACCTTCGGCAAGATCCATTTCTGGACCACCTTCATCGGCGTCAACCTGACGTTCTTCCCGATGCACTTTCTAGGGCTGGCCGGCATGCCGCGGCGCATCGCCGATTATCCCGCGGCCTTTGCCGGGTGGAATGAGGTCGCCTCGATCGGCGCCTACATCTCCGGCGCATCGACGGTGTTTTTCGTGTTTGTCGTGTTCCACACGCTCTTCGCCGGCCGCAAGGTCGGAGAGAATTACTGGGGCGAGGGCGCGACGACGCTCGAATGGTCGCTATCCTCGCCGCCGCCGTTCCACACCTATGAGGAACTGCCGGTGATCACCGGGGCCGGCGGCCACTGACGGGGATTGGGACGCGGTGAGCGAATTGTCGGCGGCACGTTCGGGTGAAGCGTTGCGCCTCGGGGCCGAGGCGCCGGCGGCTGCGGTGGCCGACTACGTCGAGATCCTGAAGCCGCGGGTGATGTCGCTGGTAGTGTTTACCGGCGTTGTCGGGCTGGTCGTCGCGCCGGGGCACCTCCACCCGTTTCTCGCCGCGGTCGCGATCCTGTGCATCGCGGTCGGCGCCGGGGCCTCGGGCGCGATCAACATGTGGTACGACCGCGACATCGACGCGGTGATGCGCCGCACCCGCTCGCGCCCGCTGCCGGCGGGGCGGATGGCGCCAGGCGAGGCGCTCGGCTTCGGGGTCGTGCTGGCGGTCGGGTCGGTCGTCGTGATGGGGCTGGCGGTCAACCGGCTGGCAGCGGAACTGCTGGCGCTGACCATCGGGTTCTACGTTTTTGTCTACACGATCTGGCTCAAACGGCGGACACCGCAGAACATCGTGATCGGCGGGGCGGCCGGGGCGTTTCCGCCGATGATCGGCTGGGCGGCAATGAGCGGCCGGCTCGACTGGGGCGCTCTGGCGCTGTTCGCGATCATCTTTTTCTGGACGCCGCCGCATTTCTGGGCGCTGTCGCTCTATCGCGCCGGCGACTACGCGGCGGCCGGAGTTCCGATGCTGCCGGTCGTCGCCGGAAAGCACGAAACCAAGCGGCAGATGCTGCTCTACACGATCGTGCTGTGGCCGACCGTGCTGACTCCGTGGTTTCTCGGCATTGCCGGTCCGGCTTATGCCGCCGCGGCGGGGCTGTTGAGCCTTGGGTTCACCGGCGCGGCGATCCGCGTCTGTTGCGACGACACCGACCGGAGCGCGCGGCAGATGTTCATGTTTTCGCTGGCCTATCTGTTCCTGACCTTCTGCCTGGTGCTGGTGGACCGGGTCGCGGGCGGTTGGTGATGGCCCACGTCGTGCCGATCGATCCCCCGAAATCGCGCCAGCGCACCATCCGTGCACGCAACCGGGCGCTACTGGTCGTGCTGGTGGCGTTGGTGGCGCTGTTCTACGCGCTCGCCGTGGTGCGGATGAGCGGCGGTTGAGATGGCCTCGCGCCGCAATGCCGTCGTGGTCGTGCTGTTGCTCGCCGTCGTGGCCGGAATGACCGGGCTGGTCGCGGCCTCGGTGCCGCTTTATCGCCTGTTCTGCGCCGCGACCGGCTATGGCGGCACGACCGAGCGCGCCTCGGTCTCGCCCGCCGACATTTCAAAGAGCTATGTCACGGTGCGCTTTGACGCCGAGATGGCGCCGGGTCTCGGATGGGACTTTGCCCCGCTGGTCAAGGAGGTGCGGGTGCATCCCGGCCAGCAGCAGCAGGTGTTTTTCCGCGCCGTCAACCGCACCAACGAGACCGTCACCGGGCACGCGACGTACAACGTGACCCCGACCAAGGCCGGCATCTATTTCGACAAGATGCAGTGCTTCTGCTTTACGCAGCAGGTGCTGAAGCCAGGCGAGAGCCGCGACATGGGGGTCGTGTTCTTTGTCGATCCAGACATCCTGACCGACCCGAATACCCGCGACGTGCGGACCATTACGCTCTCGTATACGATGTTCCGAGAGGCCGCGAGCCCCAGCGCCGAGGCCACGCCGTCCTCGCCGCAACCCGCTGTGAATTGATCGACTCAGGCAGAAAGACATGACTGACACGCACGCCGATTCGCCGCCGCACGGCCACGGTCCGCACCACCAGTACCATCTCGTCGATCCGAGCCCATGGCCGATCGTCGGCTCGATCGTCGCCGGCGGAATGGCGGCGGGGGCGGTGCTGTGGATGCACGGTCATGGCGTGATCCTGCTGATCCTCGGCGCGATCGGCGTGCTCGCGACGATGGCGGTGTGGTGGCGCGACGTCATCCGCGAAGCCACCTTCGAGGGCTATCACACGCCGATTGTGCAGCTCGGCATGCGCTACGGCATGGCACTGTTCATCGCCTCCGAGGTGATGTTTTTCGCGGCGTTCTTCTGGGCGTTCTTCTCGTCGAGCCTCTATCCGGTCGGCGGGATATGGCCGCCCAAAGGCATCACGCCGTTCGATCCGTTCGCATTTCCGTTTCTCAACACGCTGATCCTGCTGCTGTCGGGTACGACGGTGACCTGGGCGCATCACTCGCTGCTCGAAGGCAACCAGAAGGGGCTGATCCAGGGCCTCATTGTGACCGTGTGCCTCGGCCTCAGCTTCACCTGCGTCCAGGGCTACGAATACAGCCATGCCGCGTTTCACTTTACCGGCGGCATCTACCCGTCGACGTTTTTCATGGCGACCGGGTTTCACGGTTTCCATGTGATCATCGGTACGACGTTCCTCGCGGTGTGCCTGTGGCGCTCGATCAAGGGACACTTCAAGCCGGATCATCATTTCGGCCTGGAAGCCGCTGCCTGGTATTGGCATTTCGTCGACGTGGTATGGCTCTTCCTGTTTGTCTGCATCTATGTGTGGGGCATGGGCTCTGCCATTCCCCTGGGGGAGTGACCGCGGCGGGTACGCGACCGTGGCGGTAGGCGGCGGGGGCGATCGCTATTACGCTCCGGTGTCGCTGTCGCGGGCCGCGTTGTTGTGCCGCTGTCCGCGCTGCGGCGAGGGGCGGATTTTTTCCGGGCTGTTGACGGTGCGGCCGGCCTGCCCGGTGTGTGGGCTCGACCTGTCGGCCGAGGACGCCGGCGACGGGCCGCAGGTGTTTGTGATCCTCCTGCTCGGGCTGATCGTGGTCGCGCTCGCGGCCTGGGTCGAAGTGCGCTTTGCGCCGCCGATCTGGGTGCATGTCGTGCTGTGGACACCCTTGATCCTGGGCGGCTCGGTCCTGATGCTGCGCCCGCTGAAGGCCGGGGTCATCGCGCTGCAATACCGGCACGGCCGCCTGAACACCCCGCCCTGAAGGCGCGAGAATGACAATTTTCGGCATCCGACCGCGGCTGGCGCCAACCCTGACCGCCGTGCCGATCGTGCTGCTGTGCCTCGGGCTTGGGGTGTGGCAGGTGCAGCGGCTGCACTGGAAGCTGGGGCTGATCGCGGCGCGCGAGGCCGGGCTGGAGGCGTCGCCGGTTCCGCCGCCGGTGTCGCTGGCCGCGGCACGGCCGCTCGAATACCACCGGGTTGCGATCACGGGTACGTTCGACAACGACAAGGAGATCTATCTCCATGCGATCTCGGAATCCGGCCGGCTGGGCTATCAGATCCTGACCCCGCTCCGGGAAGCGAGCGGGCAGGTGGTGTTCATCGATCGCGGGTTCGTCCCGACCGCGCTGCGCGACCCGGCGCGGCGCGGCGCCGGCCAGTTGAGCGGCGTTGTGCATGTCCTCGGCATCCTGCGGCTGCCGCCCGACGGCCGGCCAAACTGGTTTCTGCCCGACAACAACGCGAAGCTGGACCACTGGTTCTGGGTCGATCTGCCGGCGATGACGGCCGCCACCGGGTTGCCGGCTGACCGGGTCGCGCCCTATTACCTCGATGCCGACAAGACGCCAAACCCGGGCGGCTGGCCGCTGGGCGGCATCGCGCTGCCGGAGCTGCCCAACCATCACCTGCAGTACGCGATCACCTGGTTTGCGCTCGCCGTGGCGATGGTGGTGATCTACGTCATCTACCATCGCCAGCCGCCGTCCGGGGCGGGGTGACGGCGCGAAACCGGGGGCGATCGCGCGGCCAAACCGCACGTCAGACAACTCAAAAGGTTTACAGCGGCGCCGCGAGCGGCCAAATTCGCGGCCGGCGAGCCCCCGTGCCGACTCTCACGCGGACGATTCCGCTCATCGGGCGTTGAGAGGGGGACCCGTCGTGGGAGACCCTGTGCTCGATATTGCCGCCGCCCAGACCAAGCCTATAGGGAACGACCGCGTGGCGCTGCGCGAGCGCTTGGCGGCGGTGCGGCAGCAGAGCGAGGCGCTGGCCGCCGCGCTGACGCCCGAAGACCAGGTAATCCAGTCGATGCCCGATGTCAGCCCGACTAAATGGCATCTGGCGCATGTCACGTGGTTTTTCGAGACGTTTCTGCTGACCCGGTTCGATCAGGACTATCGCCCGTTCGACCCGGCCTTCGCCTATCTGTTCAACTCCTATTACGAGGCGGTCGGCCCGCGCCACCCGCGGCCGCAGCGCGGGTTGCTGTCGCGCCCCGGGGTCGAGCGGATCGCCGCCTATCGCGACCATGTCGGCGCGGCGATGGGCCGGCTGATCGAGCGCGCCGGCGCCGCTTCGTGGGAGGCGGCGGGACCGCTGATCGAGCTGGGGATCAACCACGAGCAGCAGCATCAGGAGCTGATCCTGATGGACATCAAGCACGTGTTTTCGCTCAACCCGCTGCTTCCGGCCTACCGCGCGCCGGCACCGGCCACGCCGGGCGAGGCCGCGCCGGTGGAATGGCTGGCCCGTGCCGGAGGGCTCGACGAGATCGGCCACGCCGGCGGCGATTTCGCGTTCGACAACGAGACGCCGCGCCACAAGGTTTGGCTCGACCCGTTCCGGCTGGCCTCGCGCGCGGTGACCTGCGGCGAGTGGCTCGGCTTTATCGACGATGGCGGCTATCGGCGCGCCGAACACTGGCTGTCGGACGGCTGGGCCACGGTGCAGCAGCAGGGCTGGGAGGCGCCGCTCTATTGGCGCCGCGACGGCGCCGAGTGGTTTGTCTTCACGCTCGCCGGAGAGCGGCGCGTCGTGCCCGACGAGCCGGTGTGCCATGTCAGCTTCTATGAGGCCGACGCCTTCGCCAAATGGGCCGGCAGGCGGCTGCCGACCGAGGCGGAATGGGAAGTCGCGGCGCGCGGCGCGGCACCCTTCGGCAACCTCGCAGACAGCGGCCACTACCACCCGCTGCCGGCGCGCGGCGGCGCGCCCGGGCTGCGCCAGATGATCGGCGATGTCTGGGAGTGGACCGCGAGCCCCTATGTGCCTTATCCGCAGTTCCGCGCTCCTCCCGGCGCGGTCGGCGAGTACAACGGCAAGTTTATGTCCAATCAGATGGTGTTACGCGGTGGTGCGGCGGTGACGCCGCAAGGACACATCCGCACGACCTATCGCAATTTCTTCCCGCCCGCCGCGCGCTGGGCGTTTTCCGGCCTGCGACTGGCAGAGGATGGCTGACATGGATGGCGGCAGCTTTGTGTTTCACGATTTGGCCCCTGGCGAGGACAGCTTTCGCGACGCCGTGCTGAACGGCCTCTCTGCCGAGCCCAAGACCTTGCCGTGCAAGTTCTTTTACGATGCGCGCGGCTCGGAGCTGTTCGAGGAGATCACCCGGGTGCCGGAGTATTACCTGACCCGCACCGAGATCGCGATCCTCGAAACCCACGCGGCCGACATCGCCGCTCATATCGGGCCGCATTCCCGGCTGATCGAACTGGGCAGCGGCGCCAGCCGCAAGGTACGCATCTTGCTCGAAGCGCTGAAATCGCCGGCGGCCTATGTGCCGGTCGACATCTCGGGCGAGCATCTGCGCCAGGCGGCGGAGCGGCTGTCGCGCGATTTTCCTGATCTGCCTGTGGTCGCGGTGTGCGCCGACTATACAAGACCGTTCAAGCTGCCGTCGCTGCCCGGCCCGGCCGGCAAGCGGGTCGGGTTTTTTCCGGGCTCGACGATCGGCAATTTCGAGCCCGAGGGGGTGGTGCGTTTTCTGGCCAATTGCGCCGCGCTGCTCGGTCCCGGCGGCGAACTGGTGATCGGCGCCGACCTCAAAAAGGATCCGGCAGTGCTCAACGCCGCCTATAACGACCGTGCCGGCACAAACGCCGCGTTCAACCTGAACCTGCTCGAACGGATCAATCGCGAGCTCGGCGGCGATCTGGCGATCGACCGATTTGCCCATTTCGCGTTCTACAGCGAAGCGAACGGGCGGGTGGAGCTATACGTAAAGAGCCTGACCGAGCAGACCGCGCGGATCGCCGGGGTCCACGTCGATTTCGCCCGCGACGAACTGATCCATACCGAGAATTCGTACAAATACGCGGTGCCCGAGTTCCGCGCGCTCGCCGCCCGCGCCGGGTTCCGCGCGGTCGACGCCTGGACCGACCGCGCCGAACTGTTCAGCGTCCAGTATTTCCGGCTCGAATAGCCCTGCCGCGCGGCGGTGATTGCATCCCGTCACGCATCGCGGCAGCGGCTTATGCGGCCATGCCCTTGCCCTCGTAGAGTGCGTCGAGCGCGGCGCCGTAAACTTCGCGGATCGCGTGGCGGCGCACCTTGAGGGTCGGCGTCATCTGGCCGTTGGCGATGGTGAACGGCTCAGCGGCGATCACGAAGCGGCGGATGCGCTCGCCGCCCGAAAGCGTGCGGTTGACCCGTGCGACCGCATCGCCGATCGCCTTGGCGAACCCGGAATTCTTGGCGAGCGCGGCGAGGTCGGCGCCCGGGCAGTGATCGTGGGCGTAGTGGGCGGCGAATTCGGGGTCGGGCACGATCACCGCGACGAGATAGGGGCGGCGGTCGCCGAACACCATCGCCTGGGCGATCTCGTGCGTCAGCGTCAATGCCCCTTCGACGCGCGCCGGGGCAATCATGTCACCGCCCGAATTCTTGATGAAGTCGCGCTTTCGGTCGGTGATGTAGAGGTAGCCATCGGCGTCGAGATGCCCGACATCGCCGGTGCGCAGCCAGCCGTCGTCGAGCGCGCGCGCGGTCGCCTCGGGGTCGTTCCAGTACCCCTTCATCACATTGTCGCCGCTGACCAGGATCTCGCCGTCGTCGTTGATCCGCAGCTTGACCCCGTCGAGCGGCAGCCCGACCGAATCGATGCGGATGCGTGCCGGCGGGTTGCAGCAGATCACCGGTGCCGCCTCGGTCTGCCCATAGCCCTGCAGCAGCGTGACCCCAAGCGCCACGAAAAAGCTGCCGATCTCGGGGTTGAGCGGCGCCCCGCCCGAGACCATCGCCTTGAGCCGTCCGCCAAACCGAGCGCGCACCTTGCTACGCACCAGGCGCTCGGCGAGCGCGTCGACGAGGCGCTGGCCGACCGTAAGCCGCTCTCCGGCGAGGCGGGCGCGGCCGATCGCCACCGCCGCCTCGAACAGGCGCCGCTTGAGCCCGCGCTCGCGCTCGATCTGGCGGGTGATGCGCTGGTGCAGTGCCTCGTAGAGCCGCGGCACCGCGGTCATGATCGTCGGGCGCACCTCGATAAGGTTGTGCGCCAGCGTGTCGGCGCCCTCGGCAAAATAGATCTGCGCGCCGATCGAGATCGGAAACATCAGCCCGGCGGTGTGCTCATAGGAATGCGACATCGGCAGAAAGCTGAGGAACACCTCGTCGCCGAGGCCCAGCATTTCGAGCAGGCGGTAGGCGCCGGCGCAATTCGCCAGGATGTTGCGATGGCTGGCGAGCACGCCTTTCGGCAGCCCGCCGGTGCCCGAAGTGTGGATGATGCAGGCGATGTCGTCGGGCGCGATGGCCGCGACGCGCTCGGCGATGTCATCGGGCTGCGCGGCCCCAGAGGCCAGCACCTCGTCCCACGAATGCACCGGCACGCGTGCGCCGGCCTCGGCACCTTCGATCGCGATGACCGCGCGCACCATCGGCGACAGCGCGGCCGCCGGCACGACCCGCGCCGCCAATGCCCGGGTCGACACGATGACGGCGCGCGCCCCGCTATTGCCGAGGATGTGGCGGTGATTCTCGACCGTGTTGGTGACATAGGCGGGAACGGTGATCGCGCCGGCGCTCATGATCGCCAGGTCTGCGATGACCCATTCCGGGCAGTTGTCGCCGACCAGCGCGACCCGGTCGCCGTGCTCGATCCCCAGCGCCACCAGCCCGCGCGCCAGGCGGCTCACCCGGTCTGCCGTCTCCCGCCAGCTCAGCGCGGTGTATTTGCCGGCCTGCTTGGCCCACAGAAACGGGCGGTCGCCGAGACGCGATGCCTCGGCAAAGAACATCGCCGGCAGGCTGCGACATGCCGCGTAGTCCATCATGTCCCCGTATGTCGTTGCCGGCGGCGTGACTGGCGCGCCGGTCCCCGCCCCCTGTATCGTGCCGGCGCATGATAGCGGAATTGCCGAGGTGGGGGAGCGATGGTTGGGGCTGAAAACGCCGCGGGCGTGGTCGCCCGCAAAAGCCGGCTCGGCGCGTTGCCGGAATGGGATCTGCGCGACCTCTATTCCGGCCGCGACAGCCCCGAACTGGCGGCAGACCTCGTGGCACTGGCAGCGGCCGCGGTCGCATTCCAGGCGCGCCACCAGGGCCGGCTCGCCGGACTACCGGGCGCTGCGCTCGGCGCCGCGGTCGCCGAATACGAGGCGCTGCAGGAGAAATGCGCGCGAATTTCCAGCTATGCCGAGCTGTTGCGCGCCGGCGATGTCGCCGACCCGGAAATCGCGCGCTTTTTCCAGACAATGCAGGAGAAGATCAACGCGATCGCCACCGAGCTATTGTTTTTCACGCTCGAACTCAACCGCATCGACGATGCGGCGCTCGACGAGAAGGCGGCCGACCCCGCGCTGGCGCACTACCGGCCGTGGTTGCGCGACGTGCGGGCAATGCGCCCGCACCAATTGTCCGACAATCTCGAAAAACTACTGCACGAGAAATCGGTCGTCGGCGGGCAGGCCTGGATGCGGCTGTTCGACGAGACCACGGCCGATCTGCGCTTTTCGATCGGCGGGCGCGAACTGACCGAGGCCGCGGCGATGCACCTGCTGTCGAGCCCCAATGCCGCAGTGCGCAAGGAGGCGGCGCTGGCGATCGGCGCGGTGCTGGGGCGCAACGCGCGAACCTTTGCGCTGATCACCAACACGCTCGCCAAGGACAAGGAGATCGAGGACCGCTGGCGCCGTTTCGCGCGGCCGATCTCGGCGCGCAACCTGTCGAATTTCGTGGAGGACGAGGTCGTCGATGCGCTGATCGCAGCGGTTCGTGCCGGGTATCCGGCGCTGTCGCACCGCTATTACCGGCTGAAGGCGCGCTGGTTCGGGGTCGAGGCATTGCCCTATTGGGACCGCAACGCCCCGCTACCGGCCGACGACGGCCGCGATATCGCGTGGGACGAAGCCGAACGCATCGTGCTCGGCGCCTATCGCGCGTTTTCGCCCGAGCTGGCCGAGATCGGCGCCCGGTTTTTCGCGCGGCCGTGGATCGACGCGCCGGTGCGGCCGGGCAAGTCGCCGGGCGCGTTCGCCCACCCGACCGTGCCGACGGCGCACCCCTATCTGCTGCTCAACTATCAGGGCAAGGTGCGCGACGTGATGACGCTGGCGCACGAACTCGGCCACGGCTGCCACCAGGTGCTGGCGGCGGAGCAGGGGTTTCTGACGGCCGACACGCCGCTGACCCTGGCCGAGACCGCCTCGGTGTTTGGCGAGATGCTGACCTTTCGCGCCTTGCTCGCGGGCGAGACCGATCCCGCCCGGCGCCGCATCATGATCGCCGGCAAGGTCGAGGACATGCTGAACACGGTGGTCCGCCAGGTGGCGTTTTCGACCTTCGAGACCCGAATCCACGACGAGCGCCGCGCCGGTGAATTGACCGCCGACCGCATCGCCGAGATCTGGCTGGATGTCCAAGGAGAGAGCCTGGGCCCGGCTATTCGGCTCGACGGCGATTACCGCTGGTACTGGAGTTATATCCCGCACTTCATCCATTCGCCGTTTTATGTGTACGCCTATGCGTTTGGCGATTGCCTGGTGAATTCGCTCTACGCGGTCTACGAGGACGCGCACCAGGGGTTTGCCGCGCGCTACCTCGACCTGCTGCGCGCCGGCGGCAGCCTGCGCCACCGCGAATTGCTCGCGCCGTTCGGCCTCAACGCGGCGGACCCGGCTTTCTGGTCGAAGGGCCTCGGCGTGATCTCCGGGTTCATCGACGAACTGGAACAGCTGGGTTGAGGCATTTGCGCCGTGCGTCCTGCGAGATGCGTCCTGATGGGCGCTCAGGATGAGGAAGGTTGGTGTATGGCAGAACAGAAGCTCCTCATCCTGAGGAGCGAGCGCAGCCCGCGTCTCGAAGGGCGCACGATAGTGGTCCCAGAGCAATGAGCGACGAAAACAACTTCACCGGCCGCGTGCGGCGCTATGCGCGGGTCGGTACGGCGATGGGCGGGCTGGCGGCGCGGCTCGCCGGCGAGCGCTATCTGGGGATCGCGGTCGATCGCGAGCGCCATGCGGCCGACCTGAAGGCGGCGCTCGGCGGCATCAAGGGGCCGCTGATGAAGGTCGCGCAGCTGCTGGCAACGATCCCCGAGGCGCTGCCCGAGGAATATGTGCGAGAGCTGATCCAGCTTCAGGCCAACGCGCCGGCGATGGGCTGGCCGTTTGTGCGGCGGCGGATGATCGGCGAGCTCGGTCCCGATTGGGAAAAGCGCTTTGCCAAATTCGAGCACACCGCGGCGCGTGCCGCCTCGCTCGGCCAGGTGCACCGTGCGATCGCGCTCGACGGCACGCCGCTCGCCTGCAAATTGCAGTATCCGGAGATGGCCTCCGCGGTCGAAGCCGATCTGCGGCAGTTGAAGCTGGCGATGGGGCTGTACGAGCGCTACGACCGCGCGGTGTCGACCGCGGCGATCCATGCCGAGATCGCCGACCGCCTGCGCGAGGAGCTGGATTACGCCCGAGAAGCCGCGCATATGCGGCTCTACCGTGAGATCCTGAAGGACGAGCCCGGCGTCGCGGTGCCGCGGCCGATCGCCGAACTGTCGACCGGCCGCCTGTTGACGATGACCTGGCTCGATGGCGGGCCTATCCTCGACATCGCCGAAGCGCCGCTCGAACAGCGCAACGAGGCGGCGCTGCGCATGTTCCGCATCTGGTACGTGCCGTTCTACTATTACGGCGTGATCCACGGCGACCCGCACCTCGGCAACTACACGGTGGCGCAGGACCGCACGGTCAATTTGCTGGATTTCGGCTGCGTCAGAGTGTTTCCCGCGTCGTTCGTCAAGGGCGTGATCGACCTCTATCACGCACTCGAACGCGACGACCGGGAGCTTGCGGTCGAGGCCTATCGCAGCTGGGGGTTCGGCGCGCTGTCGAACGAGATGATCGCGGTGCTGAACCGCTGGGCGCGGTTCGTCTACGGGCCGCTGCTCGACGACCGCGCGCGGATGATCCAGGAGCACAAGGAGGACGGGCCGGAGGGGCCGCGGCTGGTCGACAGTGTCCACAGCGACCTGCGGCGGCTCGGCGGCATCACGCCGCCGCGGGCGTTTGTGTTTATGGACCGCGCGGCGATCGGCCTCGGCTCGGTGTTTCTGCACCTCAAGGCGAAGATAAACTGGCACCGTCTGTTCCATGAATTGATTGACGATTTCGACGAGGCCACGCTCGCGGCGCGGCAGCGTGAGGCCCTCGCCCGCGCCGGCGTGCCCAACGTTGCGGTTGAGGCGGGAACGAAATCGCGCCCGCGGGCGTAAAACCGTCAGGTCGGGATACCCGGCGCCGCGCCGCGATCGGGATCGACCGTCGATCGTGAAAACGCGCCGTTGCCGGCGTCCCGTCCAAAGAAACTGGAGGGCCGAGTGATCCAGGGTAGGGGGACCGGTCTTAGGGCGCGGGTGCTGGCTGCGGCGGCGGAGTTCCACGGGCGGGCGGCCTATCGCGGCGCAGCGGTGTGCCACGGCGGCTTCCGCGGCGGCGCGCGCGGCCCGGCGCATTTTGCCGCAGCCGGTCCGCGGGTCGGCGGCGGGGGGCATCGCCACTAAGGATGCGCTACGGGCTGGTGATTTTCGATTGCGACGGCGTGCTGATCGACAGCGAGCACCTTGCCGTCCGGGCTGATGTCGCCTGTCTGGCCGAGGACGGAATCGTCCTCACCGAGGACGAGATTCTCGAACGCTATGTCGGGATCAGCGTCGCCGAGATGGTCGCCGATCTCGAAGGCCGCTCCGGCCGCCGGGTCGCGGATGATTTTGCCATCCGTCATGCTGCCCGGCTGCGGACGATCTTTGCCGCCGAATTGCGCGCGATGCCGGGGATCGAGGCGCTCATCGATGCGGTCGCCGGCAAAGCCTGCGTTGCCTCGAGCAGCACCCACGAGCGGCTGCGCCATGCGCTCGGCCTGGTCGGCCTCTATGCCCGATTCGCGCCGCATATCTTCAGCGCCAGCGAGGTGAGGCGCGGCAAGCCCGCGCCCGACCTGTTTCTTCATGCCGCGGCACGGATGCGGGTCGCGCCCGAAGACTGCGTGGTCATCGAGGACAGCCGCGCCGGGGTCGAGGCCGCGGTTGCCGCCGGGATGACGGTGCTCGGCTTTGCCGGCGGCAGCCATTGCCGCGCCGACCACGCGGCGCGGCTCGGCGCGGCCGGCGCCGCGCAGGTGTTCGATACGATGGTGGCGCTGCGATCCTATCTTGCCGATTGATCGCCGCGGTTGCACCGTGGCGCGGAGGCGAGCACACTTCCGGCCCGTCGCTTTGCTGCGGTTGCTGCGGTTGATGTCATGCGAACCTCTTTAGCGCTTGTCGCCATGCTGTCGCTGGTTGCCGGATGTTCGCCCTACATCCCGGTGAAGAAGGATTTCGGCACGAGCGCGCTCGCCCCCACCGCGGAAACGCCGCCTGAGTTCACCAGCTTCAACAATTACGATCCGAGCATTAACGCTCTGGTCGGCAACCAGATGTGCGCGACCGAATATCAGCCGATCGAACAGAAGACCTCCGGTGCGGCGCCGGGCCAGCTGCAGCAGCAGCGCGGCGAATGCAAGACCCACCTCCCGATCGTCGGCAGCGGCACCCTGCTGCCGCCGTTCTAATCAAGGGCGGCGCAAATCAGGCCACGGCTCAGGCCACGGCCGCCGCCTTGGGTTCGGGTTCCGCGGTGCCGGCGAGCAGTCGGTCAAAATACTCGATGGTGCGTTGCAGGCCGAGGCGGAGCGGGGTTTTCGGCTGCCAGCCGAGGAGCGACTGGGCCTGGGTGATGTCGGGGCAGCGCTGGGTCGGGTCGTCCTCGGGCAGCGGGCGATAGACGATCGACGAGCGGGTGCCCGTCATCTCGACGATCAGCTCCGCCAGTTCGCCGACCGAGGTCTCGACCGGGTTGCCGAGGTTGACCGGGCCGGTGGTGCCGTCGGGGGTCGCCATCATTCGAATGAACCCCTCGATCAGGTCGTCGACATAGCAGAACGCGCGGGTCTGGCTGCCGTCGCCATAGAGCGTGATCGGCTCGCCCTTGAGCGCCTGGACGATGAAGTTGGAGACGACTCGCCCGTCATTGGGGTGCATCCGCGGCCCATAGGTGTTGAAGATGCGCACCACGCGGATGCGCAGATTGTGCTGCCGGTAATAGTCGAAAAACAGCGTCTCGGCGCAGCGCTTGCCCTCGTCGTAGCAGGCCCGGGGGCCGATCGGATTGACGTTGCCGCGATAGGTCTCGGGCTGCGGGTGAAGCGAGGGGTCGCCGTAAATCTCCGAGGTTGAGGCCTGCAGTATCTTGGCCTTCAGCCGCTTGGCCAGCCCCAGCATGTTGATCGCGCCGATTACGCTGGTCTTGGTGGTCTGCACCGGGTCGAACTGGTAGTGGATCGGCGAGGCGGGGCAGGCGAGGTTGTAGATCTCGTCAACCTCGACAAACAGCGGGTGGGTCACGTCGTGGCGCAGCGCCTCGAAATGCGGCTCGTCGAGCAGCTTGAGGATATTGGCGCGCCGCCCGGTGAAGTAGTTGTCGACGCACAGCACGTCGTTGCCGGCGGCGACCAGCCGCTCGCACAGATGTGAGCCGAGAAACCCCGCACCACCGGTGACGAGGACGCGCTTTTGCAGGGGGGACATCGGAGATCCTCGCAAGATGAGCGGTTAACGGGGACAGCGCCGGTCAGCCGACGACCCGCAGGCCGGGCGGCGGCAGCGGCGCCAGCGTCGGGCGGCCGATGCTGTGATAGACGAGGCCGACGGCGGCCATCTCCTGCGGCTCGTAGATGTTGCGCAAGTCGATGACCAGCGGCGCGCGCAGCAATTCGCGCACCCGGCCGAGGTCGAGGCCGCGGAACTCGTTCCATTCGGTCAGCAGCACCAGGGCGTCGGCGCCGTCCATCGCGGTATAGGCGTCGGCGCAATAGTCGATATCGGGCAGCAGCTTTCGTGCCTCGTCCATGCCTTCCGGGTCGTAGGCCCGCACCCGCGCCCCGGCGGCAACCAGCGGCGGCAGGATCGCCAGGCTCGGGCTGTCGCGCATGTCGTCGGTATTCGGCTTGAAGGTGAGGCCAAGCACCGCCAGCGTCTTGCCGACAAGGTTGCCACCGCACGCTGCGGCGATGCGCTGGGCCATCGCCTCCTTGCGCGCCTCGTTGACCCGCAGCACGGTGTCGATAATCCTGAGCGGCGCGGCGTATTCCTCGGCGGTGCGCACCAGCGCCCGGCAGTCCTTGGGAAAGCACGAGCCGCCAAACCCTGGCCCCGAATGCAGAAACTTGCGGCCGATCCGGCCGTCGAGTCCGATCCCCTTGGCGACGTCCTGGACGTCGGCGCCGACCGCTTCGCACAGATCGGCCACCTCGTTGATGAATGTCACCTTGGTCGCGAGAAACGCGTTGGCCGCGTACTTGATGAGCTCCGCGGTCTCGACCGTGGTGAACACCATCGGTGTCTCGATCAGATAGAGCGGCCGGTAGAGCGCGTGCATGACGCCCCGCGCGTGCTCGCTGTCGCTGCCGATCACGACCCGGTCGGGCCGCATGAAATCCTCGATCGCCGAGCCCTCGCGCAGAAACTCCGGGTTCGAGGCGACGTCGAACCCGCCCGCCGGCAGAAACTGCGCCAGGATCTCCTGCACCCGCCGCCCGGTGCCGACCGGCACCGTCGACTTGGTCACGACCACCGTGCGCTGGCCCTTGTACGCCGCCAGCGCCTGCCCGATCGCCTCCGCCGCGGCAAAGACGTACGACAGGTCGGCATGCCCGTCGCCGCGGCGTGACGGCGTGCCGACCGCGATGAATGCCGCGTCAACGCCGTCGAGCGCTGCCGCCAGATCGGTCGAAAAATTCAGCCGTCCGGCTGCCGCATTGCTCGCCACGAGCTGATCGAGCCCGGGCTCGAAGATCGGGATCTCGCCCTGCCGCAGCCGTGCGATCTTGTCGGCGTCGGTGTCGACGCACACTACCGAGGCGCCAAACTCCGAAAAGCACGCCCCCGACACCAGCCCGACATAACCCGTTCCGATCATCGCGATACGCATAAAGCCCGATCCTTCCGCTAGCCCTGGCCGGCCTGCCAAAAACGGCGGACCGGGTCGCTTATTCCGGCGGCTCGATCCGCGACGGTCTGACGCACCGCCTGAAGCGACACGCGACCAGGGAAGAGAACGCCTCGATCCACCGTTGTGGCCGTACCTCGTCAGCAAGGTCCAATTGTACGCTCATGTCTCATTCGATCCTGGTTACTGGTGGTGCCGGCTATGTCGGCAGCCACGCTTGCAAGGCGCTGGCCGGCGCCGGCTATGTGCCGGTGGTCTATGACAACCTGTCGCGCGGGCACCGCGCCGCAGTGCGGTGGGGCCCCCTCGTTGAAGGCGACCTTTCCGACCGGACCGCGTTGCTGACGGCGGTGCGCACGCATTCCATTACCGCCGTAATGCATTTTGCCGCGTTTGCGTATGTCGGCGAATCGGTTTCACAACCAGAACTTTACTATCGCAACAATGTTGTTGGAACTCTCGATTTATTGGCGGCGATGCGCGAGGCCGGAATCGGGCAGATTGTCTTTTCCTCGACCTGCGCGGTCTATGGAATTCCCGAGATAATCCCGATCCGCGAGAGCGCGCCTCCCGGTCCGGTTAATCCCTATGGCGAGACCAAGCTGGCGATCGAACGGGCGCTGCACTGGTACGCCGCGGCCTACGGCATCCGCTACGCCGCGTTGCGCTATTTTAACGCGGCGGGTGCCGATGCTGCCGGCGAAATCGGCGAGGACCACGACCCCGAGACCCATCTGGTGCCGCTGGCAATCCGCGCCGCGCTGGGGCAGGGCGGGCCGGTCAGCATCTTCGGCAGCGATTATCCGACCGCCGACGGCACCGCGGTACGCGACTATATACACGTTGCCGATCTCGCCGACGCGCATGTCCGGGCGCTCGGATACCTCGCCGGCGGCGGCGAGAGCGCGGCGATCAATCTGGGCACCGGCAGCGGCAGTTCGGTGCGGGCGGTGCTCGACGCCGTCGCTCGAATCAGCGGCCGGCCGGTGCCGCAGCAGGCCGCGCCGCGCCGCGCCGGCGACCCGCCGGTGCTGGTCGCCGATTGGGGCCGGGCGGCGTCGCTGCTCGGCTGGCGCGCGGCGCAATCCGATCTCGACACAATCGTCTCCACCGCGCTCGCGTGGCACGCGAAGCACCCCCCGGCGCGGCAATAACAGGGGCCCCCTTCCATGGACATGATCGCCATCGCCGATCCGGAGCTTGCCGCGGGTTTACCCGCGGTGGCCCACGACATCAGCATCGACGGCAAGTTCTTTCGCGCCGGCGGAAAAAAACATTACGTGCGGGGCGTCACCTACGGCCCGTTCGGGACCGGCAGCCACGGCGCGCCGTTTCCCGAGCCTGGCATGGTGGCGCAGGATTTCGCGCTGATGCGCACCGCCGGCATCAATACGGTGCGCGTCTTTACCGTGCCGCCGATCTGGCTGCTCGACGCGGCCGAGGCCGCCGGGCTCAAGGTGCTGGCCGGGCTGCCGTGGTCGCAGCACATCGCGTTTCTCGCGAGCGAGACGACCCGTGCGCGGGCGCGCGAGGCGGTGGCCGAGGGGGTGCGTGCCTGCCGCCGCCACCCGGCGATCTTCGCCTATCTGATCGGCAACGAAATCCCGCCCGACATCGTGCGCTGGCACGGCGCGGCGGCGGTGCGCCGCTTTCTGATCGAGCTCTATGACCTGGTAAAGGCCGAGCACCCGGGCGCGTTGGTGAGCTATGCCAATTTCCCCTCGACCGAATACCTGACGATCGACTTCACCGATTTCCTCTGCTTCAACGTCTATCTGCATGACGAGACGGCGTTTCGCCGCTATGTCGCGCGGCTGCACAACCTCGCCTTCGACAAGCCGCTGGTGCTGACCGAGTTTGGCGGCGATTCGCTGCATGCCGGCGAGGCGGCGCAGGCCGCGCTGCTGTCGTGGCAGGTTGAGGCGGCGTTTTCTGCCGGCGTCGCCGGCACCTGCGTCTTCGCATGGACCGACGAATGGTTCACCGGCGGGCATGCGATCGAGGATTGGGCGTTCGGCCTGGTCGACCAACAGCGCCAGCCCAAGCCGTCATTCGACGAGGTCGCGCGGGTCTATCGCGGCGCGCTGCCGCCCGCCGCCTTGCAGCGCACTCCGCGGGTGTCGGTTGTGGTGTGCGCCTATAACGCCGAGCGCACGATGGATGCGTGCCTCGCCTCGCTCGAGCACCTGAATTATCCGAATTACGAGGTCATCGTCGTCAACGATGGGTCGACCGACGGCACGCTGGCGATTTCCGAGCGCTATGGATATTGCCGCATCATCAGTCAGCCCAACCGGGGTCTGTCGGTCGCCCGCAATGTCGGCGCGCAGGCCGCGACCGGCGAGATCGTCGCCTATACCGACAGCGACTGCGTCGCCGATCCCGACTGGCTGCACTTCCTCGCCGGGGCGATGGAGCGCCGCGGGCTCGCCGCGTGCGGCGGCCCGAATTTCCCGCCGCCGGAGCCGCACCTGGTTCCGGCCGCGGTCGCGGTCTCGCCGGGCGGGCCGACCCATGTGCTGCTCGACGACGAGGTCGCCGAGCACATCGCCGGGTGCAACATGGCGTTCCGGCGCGACGCGCTGCTGCAACTCGGCGGGTTCGACCCGATCTTTCATGCCGCCGGCGACGACGTCGACATCTGCTGGCGGTTTCAGGACGCCGGCTACACGATCGGCTATTGCGCTGCCGCGACGGTCTGGCATTTCCGCCGCAACACGGTGCGCGCCTATATCGGCCAGCAGCGCGGCTACGGCAAGGCCGAGGCGCTGGTCTACGGCAAGCATCCAAAGCGCTTCAACATGTTTGGCCAGGCGATGTGGAGCGGCCGGATCTATGGCGATTTGTCGACCGCGCTGCTGCTCGGGCGCCGGCCGCGGATCTATTCCGGGGTGTTTGGGCGCGGCCTGTTTCAGGTGATGTACGAGCCGCAGGGCTCGATCGCCCAGCACCTGCCGATGACGTTCGAGTGGGGTGTTGCCGCGCCGGTGCTGGCGCTGGCCGGGATCGCCGCCGGCGGCTGGTTCTGGTTGTTGGTCGCGCCGCTGCTGCTGACCTGGGCGATCTGCATCGCCGGTGCCTTGCGCGCCAAGCTCGACCAACGGTTTTCCGGGCCCAAAGCGCGCGCGCTGGTGGCGCTGCTGATCTATCTCGGCCCGCTGCTGCGCGGGCGCGAACGGCTGAAATGGCGGCTGAAGCTGGCGCCCCCGGCCGACGCGAGCGAACCGGGGGTTGCCGGGCTTGCCGCGATCCCGTGGCATGGGCGCGGGTTTGCACTGTCGTATTGGAGCCAGCGCGGCGATGAGAAGGAGGCACTGCTCGGCCCGCTGATGGCGCGCGCCGAGACGTACCGCTACAGCGCGGCGATGGACAGCGGCTGGGGCGGTTGGGATCTGACGATCGCCCGCGGCGCCTGGGACCGCGCCCGCATCCTCGTCTGCGCCGAGAACCACGGCGGCGACAAGCGGCTGCTGCGGCTGCGCTGCTGGCCGATCCTGTCGCGCGCCGGCTGGGCGACGCTTGGGCTCTATCCGGCGGCGCTGGCGGCGCTGGTCTGCGGCTGGCCGGTTGGGGCGGCGGCGCTGGCGACGCTCGGCCTGGCGGCGAGCACCACGGTGGCGTGGCAGATGGTGCGCCTGGCCGGGCGGCTGCGCGGTCTGGTCGGTGCCGCCGCCGAGTTTGCCGAGCTGATCCCGCTCGACCGCGTCGAGCGGGAACCCCGGCCGACCGGCGCGCCGCGCGCCGCCGAAGCGGACTGACCGGCGCCTGATCCGCGATGCTGCGCAAGCTGCTGCCTTATCTGTCGGCCTATCGCGGGCAGGTCGCCTGGGCGTTGGCACAGGTGTTCCTGATCGCCGGCTTCGAGCTTATCAAGCCGTGGCCGTTGCAGGTGGTGATCGACAATGTGCTCGGCGGCAAGCAAACGGCGCTGCCGCTGGTCGGGTCGTGGAGCAAGGACGCGCTGCTGGTCGGGGCGTGCCTGGCGATCGTCGTCGCCTATCTCGGCAGCGGCGGGCTGACGCTGTGGCACAACTACACGACGATCCGCGTCGGCCAGAACATGGTCAACGATTTGCGCGGCCAGCTTTACGCGCATTTGCAGCTGCAATCGCTCGCCTATCACGGCCGCCAGCGGGTCGGCGATCTGTTGTATCGGATCACCGCCGACAGCTTCGCGGTGCAGACGATGGTGATGAACGGCGCCCTGCCGATCCTGTCGGCAATGATCCTGCTGGGCGGGATGCTGCTGGTGCTGTTTCCGCTCGACCCGCTGCTGACCGTGCTGGCGCTGACCGTGGTGCCGGTGCTGTTCGTGCTGATCTCGGGCTTCAACCGCAAGATCGTCACCGTCGCCGGCGAGGTGCGCGAGCGCGAAAGCCGGGTCTATTCGCTGGTGCAATGGGGGATGTCGGCGATCAAGGTGGTGCAGGCCTTTTCCAAGGAAGAGGAAGAGCACCGCCGCTTTATGGGGGCCAGCCGCGAAAGCCTGCGCGCGACGCTTAGCCTTTATACGTGGCAGACGCTCTATTCGGGCGCGGTCAACCTGGTGATCGCCGGCGGCACCGCGCTGGTCGTCTATGCCGGGGCGCGCGCGGTGATGAGCGGCGTGCTGACGATCGGGCAGCTGATCGTGTTTGTCTCGTACCTGGCGCAGCTTTACGTGCCGATAAACCAGATCACCCAAAGCTGGGGCCTGATCGCCGGCGCTCAGGTCGGCGCGCGCCGGGTGTTTGAGGTGCTCGACGCCGAGGCCGACCTAAAGGACGGCTGGCGCGAGTTTCCCGCCGCGGGTGCGCGCGGCGAGGTGCGCTGGCGGCAGGTCGCCTTTCGCTACCGCGACGACGCGCCGGTGCTCGGCCAGATCGATTTCACCGCCCCCGCCGGCGGCACGGTCGCGATCGTCGGGCCGACGGGCGCCGGCAAGTCGACGCTGCTCGGGCTGCTGGCGCGTTTCTTTGATCCGTCGAGCGGGTCGGTAGAGATCGACGGGGTTGATTTGCGTGAATACACGCTGAAATCGCTGCGCAACCAGATCGGCATCGTGCTGCAGCCGCCGCTGGTCTTTCCGCTGTCGGCGCGCGACAACATCGCCTATGGCCGGCCGGGCGCCGGCGACCGCGAGATCGAGGAGGCGGCGCGCCTCGCGCGCATCCACGACACAATCATGGCGCTGCCCGAGGGCTACGGCACGCTGCTCGGCGAGGGCGGCGCGGCGCTGTCGGAAGGCGAGAAGCAGCGGATCACGATCGCCCGAGCGCTGCTGCGCAATGCCCCGCTGCTGATCCTCGACGAGCCGACCTCGGCGCTCGATGTCGAGACCGAGGCGCTGGTCATGGGGGGAATCGAGCGGCTGATGAAGGGTCGCACGACTTTTATCATCGCCCATCGCCTGTCGACCGTGCGGCGCTGCGACTGCATCCTCGTGCTGCGTGACGGCGGCATCGCCGAGCAAGGCACGCTGCCCGAACTGCTGCAGCGCGGCGGGGTGTTTGCCGAATATTACCGTACGCAATTCGCCGACGAGGCGCCGCGGCAGGCGGAGGCGGAGGCGGCGGCGCTGCCGTAGCCGACGACCCGTCACATTCATGTAGCAATTCTGCAACAATGGCCTGTTGCATTGTTGCCGGGATGGCATAACCGACTGACAGAAAATCGGTGATCGCGCGGGCCTGGTGATGCAGCAATGCCAATATTGGTTGAGGGCGGAGTCCGGCGTTCGCGCACACGCTCAATCACCGATGAAAAAGCTATTCGCTTTCTGTTCAACGAGAATTCCGCTGTAACTGAGTCGGCGATCGGCAATGCACTGCATTGCAGAGAGTTATCACGGATGCTGTAACATTCCGTAACAAATGTTATTGCATTGCCCCGGAGCGCTCGTTAGGCTCCCCGATCGGGGGAACGCTGCGGCGAACCCTAGCTGCGGACGTTTCGAGGAGACCGCATCCGGTTACGGCAGGCAATGCCGGCGCCGGCGGTCGGACGGGGCGGGGGGACATGATCACCACAATGTTGCGCTGGGGGGGCACCAGGCTCCCCGATAAGCCGTTTGTCGCCCGCTTCAGCAGCCGGGCGTCCGATTTCATGCAGCACCGGCGGCCGTCTGCGGCGATGACCGCGGCAACCGCGCTGGGTGCGGTCGTGCTTCTCGGCGCCGGGTATTTCTACTATTCCGGCCGGGTCGCCAGCGAGCGCGCGGCGGCGGAGAAGGCCGAGACCGCAAACACCGCGCTGCAGGACGAGCTCGGCCGCCTGCGCAACCAGCTCGGCGCTGAGCAAGGGCGCCTCGCGACACAGTTGGCGGAAGCCCAGGCGCGTCAGCAGCAGCGCAGCGAGGTCGAGCACAAGCTGGCCGCGACAGAAGCCTCTTCGACCTCCAGGGCCGACCGCATTGCCCAGCTGACCCGCGCGCTCGACCAGGCGCATCGCGAGCTGCACCTGACCGAGGCGCAGCGGGTGACGCTGGTGGCGCGGCTCAGCAAGACCGAGGCCGATCTTGCCGCGCAGCAGGCGCAGAACACCCAGGCGCTCAACACCGCCGGCCAGTCGCAGCGGCGGCTGCAGCAATTGCAGACCGAGCGCGACCGGCTTGCTGCCGAACGCGACGCCCTGAAGGGGCGCCTTAATCAGCTGGAGCGGAGATCGTCGATGGCGCGGCCGCAGGCGGCCCCGTCGACACGGCCGGCGGTTGCCGCCGTCGTGCCGATGCCCACTCCGGCCCCGGCAAGGCGGGCGGTAGCCGATGCCGTCGTCGCGCCGATACCCGCTCCGGCCCCGGCACGGCCGGCAGTAGTCGCCGCCGTTGCGGCGCCGGCACCCGCTCCGATTCCGGCACGGCCGGAAGTGCGAACCGCCGCGATCGTCGTGCCGCGGGCCGCGGGCCGCGGCACGGTCGGCCAGGTCGAGCGCGTGCTCGCCTCGGCTGGAGTCGATGTCGCGCACCTGTTCTCGCAGTTCGGCGTGACGCGTGGCGAAGGCGGCCCGTTCGTACCGGTGCCGCGCGGCGGCCTGCCGCCCTCGGCGCTGACCCCGCAAAAGCTGGCGGCGCTCAGGATAATGATGAAGTCGCTGCCGGTTTCGGCGCCGCTGACATCGTACCGGATCGGCAGCCCGTTCGGCATCCGCCACGACCCGATGAACGGACGCGGCGAATTTCATACCGGCATCGATTTCGACGCCCCCTATGAGTCGCCGGTCTACGCGACCGGGGCCGGGGTCGTGACCTATGCCGGCTACCGCAACGATTACGGCAAGATCGTCGAGATCGACCACGGCCACGGCATTTCGACCCGCTATGCCCATCTCCACCGCTTTACCGTGTCGGTCGGCGAGCATGTCGCGGCGCATCAGCAGATCGGCCTTCTCGGCAGCACCGGCCGGGCGACCGGCCCTCATGTGCATTACGAGGTGCTGGTCAACGGCGAGCCGCAGGACCCGGAAAAATTCATGAGGCTGAGCCACATCGTGCCGGTGTCGGCGCAACGTTGAGGCGCCGGCCGATACCCCCCGAACTTGAGGCCTCCGGCTCGCCTCTGCCGGGGATGACCTGAATCCTGCTGCCGCTTACCGCGCCAGGTCGCTGACCAGCGAGAACGCAGAGGCGTTGCCGTCGCTCTGGCCGCGATAGACCTGCAGGTTTTCCAGCACCCGCTGCACGTAGATTCGGGTCTCGGTGAACGGGATCGTCTCGATCCAGTCGACCATGCTGACATCATGGCCGCGCGGATCGCCGTAATCGTGCAGCCACTGGCGCACGCGGCCGGGGCCGGCATTGTAGCCGGCGATCGCCAGCGCATAGGAGCCGCCGAAATCGTTGAGCAGCCCTTCGAGGTACGAGCGGCCGAGCAGCAGATTGTAGGTGCCGTCGCCGGTCAGCTTGTCAGGCGAATAGGCGATTTGCAGGTGCCGCGCGATGGTGGCGGCGGTGCCCGGCATCAACTGCATCAGCCCGCGCGCCCCGGCGCGGCTGACCGCAAACTGGTCGAACGCGCTTTCCTGGCGCACGATTGCATAGAGCAGCGGGTGCTCGACATCGCCGCCCGGCGGCAGCGCGGTGACCGGATAACCGTGCACCATCAGCGGCGTCCCGGCATCCAGTGCCTTGCGCGCCACCATGATCGCCAGGTCGATGCGGCCGCGGGTCTCGGCGAGGGCGGCCAGCATCGCGAAATCGATCTGGTCGTGCGTCATGTCGGCGAGGTGGGTGACGAACACGCGGGTATGCTCGCGGTCGCCGGCCTCGGCGAGCAGCGCGGCGGCGCGAACCTGCTCTTTGGCGTCAAAGCTGGCGAGCTGCGCGGCGTCGGGGCGCGGCTCGGGCACCGGGTGCGGCGGCGCATCGCGGCCCAGCTCGTGCGCCGACAGCTGGCCGTAATACGTGGTCATCGCCTCGGCGCCCGCAGTGAACCATTTGATCGCCAGATCGTGCTTGCTTTCGGCCAGGGCGGCACGGCCGCTCCAGTAGGCGGCGCGCGATTTGGCGTAGGGCGAGGAGACCCGGGCCAGGATGCGGGAGAAATGGTCGAACGCGAGCTCGGGCTTTTTGAAATAGCGCAGCGCGATATAGCCGGCGAGGAACTCGGCGTCGGAATAGCCGCTGCCGTCGCCGTCGCCGTGCTGCTCGACGATCTTGTAGGCGAGGTCAGCGTCGCCGCCGGCGAGCAGGCGGCGGGCGACGATCTGGCGCTCGGCGAGCCACGCCGCCGGCCGCACCGGGTTGTCGGGGTGCGCGAGCAGCAGTTTTGCCGCCTCTTCGTCCATGTCGTGCTTGCGCAGCCGCCGGATCTCCAGGAACACCAGCCCCGGATCGGATTGCAGCGGCGTCGGCACGCGGGCGACCAGGGCATCGGCGTTGGCCGCACCGGTAGCGAGCGAGAGGCGCGCCTCGGCCAGCGCCTGGTATTCCGCCGGCACCAGCGGAATCATGCGCCGTGCCTCGTCGTATTTATGGCTCCACAACAGCCGGTCGAGCCGCTTGATGTTGTCCTCGGGGCGCATCGCGCCGCCGTATTTCGCCCAGAAGCTGCGCTCGTCGCCGGGCAGGAAATCATCCGCCACCCAGGTGCTGCGCAAGAGCGCGGTGCCCTGCGAAACCTGGCCGCGGTTCATCATCAGCTCGGCCTGGCGCACCTTGCCGACGGCGCTGATCGGCGGGTGCGTCTTGAACCACGCGGCGACGGTGTCGTCGTTCTCGCTCCCCATCGCCTCTTCGGCGTGCCGCTCCAGCGTCTTGGGATAGGGCCAATCGGGGTTGTGCGAGATGAAGTCGGTGATCTGGGCGAACCGCCCGCCCGGCGTGTTGCGGATGTAATCGAGCCAGCGGATCAGCTTGAGCGGCATCGGGTCGCGGCACTGCTGCGCCTCGGCATAGGCCCGGCTCCAATCGCCGTGCTGGGCAGCCGCCAGCGCCGCCAGCGCCGTGGCCCGTTCGGGTTCGGGCAGTTCCTGGGCCGTGGCCGCCGACAGACACATCGCCGTTGCGGCGATTGCAAACGCGAATAATCGCAAAATCCGGAGCAAGGCCGGCCTATCCCGTCGCCAAGCATTTCGCAGAGCGACAGTGTGTAGGGATTTTCCGGGGTCGCGACAAGCATGCGGGAATCCGGCGTTGATGGTTCAGGCGGCCGGGTTTATCCTGGCCGAATCGGGTCGCTGGGCGGGAGAATGCCATGTTCAAGGGTTCGCTGGTGGCGCTGATCACCCCGTTCTGCGACGGGGCGGTCGATGAAACGGCGTTTCAGGAGCATGTCGCCTGGCAGATCGGCCAGGGCACGCACGGGCTGGTGCCGATCGGCACGACCGGCGAGTGCCCGGCGCTCGACGACCACGAGCAGCGCCGGGTCATCGAATTGTGCGTCGAGGTCGCCAAGGGGCGCGCGCCGGTGATTCCCGGCACCGGGTTCAATTCGACCCCGCACACGATCGAGGCGACGCGCCAGGCCAAGGAAGCCGGCGCCGACGCGGCGCTGGTGGTGTGCCCCTATTACAACAAGCCGACCCAGGAAGGGCTCTACCAGCACTTTAAGGCGGTCCACGATGCGGTTGATTTGCCGATCATCGTCTACAACATTCCCGGGCGCAGCGCGGTCGACATGTCGAATGCGACGATGGCGCGGCTGGCCAAATTGCCCAACATCGTCGGGGTCAAGGACGCAACCAACGACCTGACGCGGCCGCTCAAGATGCGGGTCGAGATCGGGCCGGACTTCTCGCTGTTGTCGGGCGAGGACGGCACTGCGGTCGCCTATCTGGCGCAGGGCGGCGACGGCTGCATCTCGGTGACCGCCAATGTCGCGCCGCGCCTGTGCTCGGAGATGCACGAGGCGTGGCAGCGCGGCGACATTGCGACGGTACGCTCGATCAACGAACGGCTGTTCCCGCTGCACGAGGCGCTGTTTGTCGAGACCAGCCCGGCGCCGGTCAAATTCGCCGCCTCGCTGATCGGCCGCTGTCGCCCGGATGTGCGGCTGCCCCTCTGGCATACCACGCCCGACACGCAGGAAAAGGTGCAGCGGGCGATGCGCGGCGCCGGCCTGATCAACTAGCCGGCTCAGACAACTCAGGAAAAGCGATGCGCGCAGGCGACCGCTATGCCGCGCAAAACCGCCGCGCGCGCTACGACTACCTGATCGAGGACACCCTCGAGGCCGGGCTGGTGCTGCGCGGCACCGAGGTAAAGGTGCTGCGCCAGGGCCAGGCCAGCATCGCTGAATCCTATGCCGCCGAGCAGGGCGGCGAACTGTTTCTGGTCAACGCCAACATCCCCGAATATTCCGGTGCGGCGCATTTCGGCCACGAGCCGCGACGGCCGCGTAAGCTGCTGCTGCACCGGAAGGAGATGGCCCGGCTGCTCGGCGCGATCCGGCGCGAAGGGGTAACGATCGTGCCGCTGTCGGTGTATTTCAACGAGCGCGGCCGGGCCAAGGTCGAGCTTGGCGTCGCCCGCGGCAAGCGCAAGGCCGACAAGCGACAAGCCGAACGCGACCGCGACTGGCAGAGGAGCCGCGCGCGGATCATGAGCGGGCGGCAGGAATAGGGCTCAACCGTCGAGCCGCTGCGCCACTGCTGCAAACACCGCTTCGAACATCGCCGGGGTCAGCCTGCCGGTGTTGGTGTTGAGCCGCGAGCAGTGGTAGCTGTCGGCAAGGACCGGCCCGCCGGTCAGCTCATAGATCGCGCCGTGGGCGAATGGGTAGGGCGCCCGGCGCAGGCCGAGCGCCGCCAGCACTGCCTGGTGGGCGATCCCGCCGAGTGCAACGATCGCCTTGAGCCGCGGCAAGGCGGCAAGTTCGGCTGCGAGAAACGGCCGGCAAGCGGCGATCTCGCCGGGTTCGGGCCGATTCTGCGGCGGCACGCAGCGCACCGCGTTGGTGATGCGCGACCGCGTCAGCGCCAGGCCGTCGTCGCGGTGTGCCGCATAGGCGCCGGTGGTAAAGCCGAACTTGGCGAGCGTCGCGTAAAGGAGGTCGCCGGCATAATCGCCGGTGAACGGCCGCCCGGTCCGGTTGGCGCCGCGCAGCCCGGGCGCCAGGCCGACGATCAGCAGCACGGCGTCGTCGCAGCCGAACGGCGGCACCGGCGCGTTGAACCAGTCGGAGTGCGCCACACGCTGGGTGCTGCGGAACGCGGCCAGGCGCGGGCAGAGCGGGCAATCGGGCGGCGGCAGCGGCGCCACGGTCACTGCGGCTCGACCGGCTCGCCCCGTGGCCGCGGCGCCTCGTCGCGCGGGTGGTGGGCGCGCGCGATCAGCGGGGCGAGGTCCTGCAATTCGATAAAGCTGTCGGCCTGCCGGCGCAGATCGTCCGATGTCATCGGCGGCGACGAACGCAGCGTCGACACCACCGACACGCGCACGCCGCGGCGCTGAACCGCCTCGACCAGGCGGCGAAAATCGCCGTCGCCGGAAAACAGCACGGCATGGTCGATGAATTGCGCCATCTCGAGCATGTCGATGGCGAGCTCGATGTCCATGTTGCCCTTGATCCGCCGCCGTCCCATCGCGTCGGTGAATTCCCGGGTGGGCTTGGTCACCATCGTATAGCCGTTATAGTCGAGCCAATCGACAAGCGGCCGTATCGGCGAGTATTCCTGATCCTCCAGCAGCGCGGTATAATAGAATGCACGGATCAGGCGCCCTTTGGAGCGAAACATCTCCAACAGTCTTTTGTAATCGATGTCAAAGGCAAGGCCGCGCGCCGCAGAATAAAGATTGGCACCATCAATAAAGATCGCAATACGCTCTTCTGGATAAAATAGCATCACAAACTCCGGGAAATTGAGGAATGCTGGGAGTTTTATCCCGGTGCGTGGTGCCGTCAAGGGCGGCGCCGGGCCGGTGGGCGCCGGCCCGCGGGGCGACGGGCCGGCGATGATCGTGATCGGCATCGGCAGCAATCTGGCGCTGAGGCCCTACCGCTCGCCGGCGGAAACCGCGCGCGCCGGGTTGGCGGCGCTGGCCGCGCCCGACCTCGCCGTGGTGCGCTGCTCGCCGTGGTATCGCTCGGCCCCGGTGCCGGCTTCGGATCAGCCGTGGTTTGCCAACGCCGCCGCGGTCGTCGCGACGCCGCTCGACCCGGCGGCGCTGCTTGCCCGGCTGCTTGCCCACGAACTCGAATTCGGCCGGGTGCGCGGCGCGCGCAACGCGGCCCGCACGCTCGACCTCGACCTCTTGGATTACGATGGGCGGATCGTCGAGAGCGCGTCGCTGACCTTGCCGCACCCGCGCCTGCACCAGCGCCGGTTCGTGCTGGCGCCGCTGTGCGATCTGGCGCCGGACTGGCGCCATCCGCTGCTTGGGCTCACCGCGACGGCGCTGCTGGCCGCGCTGCCGGCGGGCCAGACGGTGGAGCGAGATGACGCGCCGCCTGCCGCCGCGACCGGGGGTGATTGTGGTTGAGCGGCCGGGTGGATATAACCGCGCTGCGACGGCTGACGCCGGCGTGTTCCCCGCCCCAACCGGTGATGCGATGCCCGTTTACGATGCGGCCCGCGCCAACATGGTCGAGAGCCAGATTCGCCCCAACAAGGTCACCGACGAACGGGTGATCGCCGCGTTCTCGCAAGTCCGCCGCGAATTGTTCGTGCCGCCGGCACTCGCCGCAGTGGCCTATGCCGACGACGATTTGGCGCTCGGCGGCGGTCGTTTTCTAATGCAGCCGATGGTCGCGGCGCGGCTGTTGCAGGCCGCGATGATCAGCCGCAACGACGCCATTCTTGTCGTCTCGGCCGGCACCGGTTATGAAGCGACGGCGGCTGCGTTGATTGGGCGCAGCGTGATCGCGCTAGAGAACGATTCGGGATTGGCGCGAATCGGGCACGCCGCGCTGGTGGAGCACCGTATCGCCGCAGCTACCTTTGTCGAGGGGCCGCCGCGCCAGGGGCACCGCGCCCGGGCGCCGTACGATGTGATCCTGTTTGGCGGCGCAGTGCCTGAAATTCCAGAAGATATTAAGAGCCAACTGGGCGAAGGCGGCCGTATGGTGGCAGTTCTGCGGCCAGGTCCGGGAGTTGGTCGAGCAACACTTTTTACACGTACTGGCGGAATTATTGCGCATCGCGCTATCTTTGATGCTGGCATACCGTTGCTGGCCGACTTCGTGACAAAGCCGGCATTCGTGTTTTGAGGGGTGTATGGCCAAGCCTGAGGGGAACAGGGGAGTGGTGAAGGTGGCGTGGTTCGCTCTCGCCTTGGCCGGTGCGGTTGCACTGCTAGGCGGGGGCGCTGCGTCGGCGCAGACCCTCACCGAGGCCCTGGCCTATGCCTACAACAACAACCCGCAGTTGCTGGCGCAGCGCGCGCAATTGCGGGCGGTCGACGAGGGCGTGCCGCAGGCGCTGTCGGGCTGGCGGCCCACGGTCAATTTTACCGGCCAGGCCGGGTTTGCGCGCGGCGCCACCGCCGTATCGGGGGGGCCCTCGAAGTTTTCGAGCTTTGTCGAGCGCCAGCTCGACCTTCAGATAACCCAGCAGGTGTATAACGGCGGCCGTACCGAAGCGGAGACGCGCGGGGCGATCAATTCCGTGCAGGCGGCACGGGCCCAGACGATGGCGGTCGAGACCGCGGTATTTCAGGCCGTCACCCAGGCGTTTCTCGACGTGGTGCGCGATCAGACGCTGGTCGAGGTCAACCGCAATAACGAGCAGGTGTTAAAGACCCAGCTCAACGCGACGCGCGAGCGGTTTCGTGTCGGCGAGGTGACTCGCACCGACGTCGCGCAGGCCGAATCTTCCTATGCCCAGGCCCAGGCGACGCGCATCGCCTCTGAGGGCCAGCTCGAAGTGAGCCGCGCCAACTATACCCGCGCGGTCGGCCACTCGCCGGGCCGGCTGGTGATGCCGCGCGAGCGCCCGGCGTTGCCGGCAACCCGCGATGAGGCGCTGAGCCTGGCCGCACAAGGCAACCCCAACGTTATCGCCGCCTCGTTCAACGAACTGGCGGCGCGCGACAATGTCGATGCGGTGCGCGACCAGCTTTTGCCGCAGGTCTCGATCGTCGGCGACCTGAACCGCAGCTATGCGCCGTCGGTTACGTTGAGCGGGATTCGCGAGGACACCGCAACCGTGGTGGCCCGCGTGACCGTGCCGCTTTACGAGGGCGGTGTGGTCTATTCGCAAACCCGCGCGGCCGAGCAGACCGTAGGTCAGCGGCGCAGCCAGGTCGACGACGCCCGCCGCGCCGCGGTGCAGGCCGCCAGCCAGGCATGGGACACGCTGCAATCGGCGCGCGCGGCGATCGCCTCGTTCTCGATCGCGGTGCGGGCGGCACAGATCGCCCTCTCCGGAACCCAGCAGGAGGCACTGGTGGGCTCGCGCACCGTGCTTGACGTGCTGATCTCGGAGCAGCAATTGTTCACGACTCAATCGCAGCTGGTCAGCGCCGATCACGATGCCGCGGTCGCCGAATTCAACCTCGCCGCCGCTGACGGCCGACTGATCGCGCCGGACCTGCACCTGCCGGTACAACTTTACGACATGCAGAAGCACTATAAGGCGGTGAAGGACAAATGGCTGGGCTTCAAAGGGGGCCTGTCCCAGTAGCAGGCCCGCGCGGGCTGGCAAAACGCCGGCCGCTCTCTTAGGTTAAGGCCATCGACGATAGGGCAGGTGAGTTCGATGGCGGACGGCGCGGCTGAGCCGCAACCCTCGATGGAAGAAATTCTGGCGATGATCCGGCGCAACATCACCGACGATGGGCGCGCCAGGGTTGCGCGCGTCTTCGGCGGGCGGGCGCGCCAGGACATCTTTGATCTGACCGAGGCGATCGACGACGCCGGCAACGTCATCCATATCGAACCGGCGTCGTCGTCGGGCGAGGGATCCCCGCCGGAGCAGGCGGTGGATGCGGCCGTCGCCCAAGGCGCTGCCGCCGCGGTGCGCGATATGGCGTTGCCCGGCGGCTCCGGCGGGCGCACGCTCGAAGACCTGGTGGGCGACATGCTTCGGCCGCTGCTGCAGGCATGGCTCGACGCGAACCTGCCCGGCCTCGTCGAGCGGCTGGTAAAGGCCGAGCTTACCCAGCGCAGCCTGACTGAGCGCGGCCTGCCCGGGCGCTGAGGCTCGGCGCCCCGGAAAAGAGCGGCACCACGATGCTGGACAAGACCTATCGGCCCGACGAGGTCGAGCCGCGGCAATACGCCGAATGGGAGAGCTCGGGCGGGTTTGCCGCCGAGCCGAACAGCGCCAAGCGCCCATACACGATCATGATGCCGCCGCCGAACGTGACCGGCAGCCTGCATATGGGCCACGCGCTGACCTTTACGCTGCAGGACATCCTGATCCGCTATCAGCGGATGCGCGGGCGCGACGCGCTGTGGCAGCCGGGCACCGACCATGCCGGCATCGCCACCGAGATCGTCGTTACCAACCAGCTCGCGGATCGCGGCATCGACAAGCACGACCTCGGCCGCGAAACCTTTATCGAGCGTGTGTGGGAGTGGAAGGCTGAATCCGGCGGCACGATCGTCAACCAGCTGCGCCGGCTCGGCTGCTCGCCCGATTGGGCACGCGAGCGCTTTACGATGGACGCCGGCCTCGCTGCCGCGGTGCGCCGGGTGTTTGTCGAGCTGTACCGCCAGGGTCTCATTTATCGCGACAAGCGGCTCGTCAACTGGGACCCGGAGATGCACACGGTGATCTCCGATCTCGAGGTCGAAAACCGCGAGACCAAGGGCAAGCTGTGGCATATCCGCTATCCGATCGACGGGCAGCCCGGCCGTTATATCGTCGTCGCGACGACCCGGCCCGAGACGATGCTCGGCGATACCGGAATCGCGGTACATCCGGATGACGAGCGGTTCAAGGACCTCGTCGGCAAGAACGCGGTGCTGCCGCTTGCCGGGCGCCTGATCCCGATCGTCGCTGACGAATATGCCGACCCGGAGATGGGCAGCGGCGCCGTGAAGATCACCCCGGCGCACGATTTCAACGATTTTGAGGTCGGGCGCCGGCACAAATTGCCGATGATCAACATCTTCGACCGCGACGCCCGGCTGACCGACGCCGTGCCGGAAGCCTATCGCGAGCTCGACCGGTTCGCCGCGCGCGAGCGGGTGCTCGCCGACCTCGAAGCCGTGGGGTTGATCGAGCGGATCGACGACCACGTGCTGATGGTGCCGCACCACGACCGCTCGGGGGTGGTCATCGAACCGTGGCTGACCGACCAGTGGTATTGCAACGCCGGTGAACTGGCCAAGGCGGCGATCGAAGCGGTCGAGGACGGCCGCACCCGGTTCGTTCCGCGGCAGTGGGAAAACACGTTCTTCGAGTGGATGCGCAACATCCAGCCGTGGTGCATCTCGCGGCAACTGTGGTGGGGGCACCAGATACCGGCGTGGTACGGGCCGGATGGTGCGGTGTTCGTCGCCGAGAGCGAAGCCGATGCCCAGGCCCAGGCCGGTGCCGGCGTCGCACTGACCCGCGACCCCGACGTGCTCGACACCTGGTTTTCCTCGGGGCTGTGGCCGTTTTCGACGCTCGGCTGGCCGGAGCCGACGCCTGAGCTGACGCGCTATTACCCGGGCGACGTGCTGGTCACCGGGTTCGACATCATCTTTTTCTGGGTCGCCCGGATGATGATGATGGGGCTGCACTTTATGGGCGAGGTGCCGTTTCGCACGGTCTACATCCATGCGCTGGTGCGCGACGAGCGCGGCCAGAAGATGTCGAAATCGCGCGGCAACATCATCGACCCGCTCGATCTGATCGGGCGCTATGGCTGCGACGCGCTGCGCTTTACGCTGGCGGCCTTGGCCGCGCCCGGGCGCGACATCAAGCTCGCCGAAAGCCGCGTCGAGGGCTATCGCAACTTTGCCACCAAATTGTGGAATGCCGCGCGCTATGCCGAGATGAACGGCTGCGCGCCGGTGCCGGGGTTTGATCCGGCCGGCTGCCGGCTGACCGAAAACCGCTGGATCGCCAGCGCGCTGCGCGACTGCGCGGCGGCGGTGACCGGGGCGCTCGACGCCTATCGCTTCGATGAGGCGGCGAGCCTGCTCTACCAGTTCGTCTGGGGCAATTTCTGCGACTGGTATCTCGAATTCACCAAGCCGATCTTGCAAGGCGGCGACGCCGCGGCGCAGGCCGAGACGCGGGCGACGACCGCCTGGGCCTTGGCGCAGGTGGTGCATCTGCTGCACCCGATCATGCCGTTCCTGACCGAGGAGGTGTGGCGGCAACTGGCCGGCGCGAGTTCGGGCATGCTGATGACCGCCGCGTGGCCGGAGCCCGCTTTCGCCGATGCCGCGGCGCTGGCCGAGATGGAATGGGTGGTGGCGGCGATCTCGGCGATCCGCGGCGTGCGCAGCGAGATGAACGTGCCGCCCGGGGCGCGCGTGCCGCTGTTCGTGCGCGACGCGGACCCGACAGCGGCGGCGCGGCTCGACCGCCATCGTGAGCATTTCCAGCGTCTCGCGCGGGTCGAGCCCGAAGCCGGCGAGGGGAGCGGCATCCAGGTGGTGGTCGAGGGCGCGACGTTTATCCTGGCGCTCGGCGACGTGGTCGATCTCGGCCGGGAAAAGGCGCGGCTCGCCAAGGAGATCGGCCGGCTCGACGGCGACCTCGCCAAATTCGCCGCCAAGCTCGCCAACCCGGCCTTTCTCGAACGCGCCAAGCCCGAAGTGGTCGAGGAACAGCGCGAACGCGAAGCCGATCTGCGCCGCGACCGCGACCGGCTCAAGGCGGCCTACCAGCGGCTTGAGGCGGTGTAACGGCCGGAGGCTTTCCGGGGCAGGCCGCGGTACCGCCTGGAATCCATGCTTTCGGGTGCCGGTGTTCCTGGCTTCCGGGTTCACCGCGCTGCGGCGCCCCGGAATGACGATGGGTAAGGGCTTCTCGGCCAAGATAGCGCGAGAGGCTGCCCGCATCGTGTCAGTGCGCACCGAGCCAACAGAGACCTCCGACAGGCTGGCCGCGGCGTCACAGCCCTAGTATGGTTGCCTGTAATTTGATCGATATGAGGTATGCGGGGTGACGCTTGGTGCCGACGATCTTGTCGCACGCGGCCTCGTCGCGCCGGAGCGGCTCGACGCGGTGCGGCGGGTCGCGGCGCGCTATGCGGTGGCGCTGACCGATGACGTGGCGGCGCTGATCGACCCGGCCGATCCGGCCGACCCGATCGCGGCGCAGTTTGTGCCGAGCGAAGCCGAGCTGGAGCCGGCCGCCGACGACCGGCCCGACCCGATCGGCGACGAGCGCTGGTCGCCACTGCCCGGCATCGTGCATCGCTATCCCGACCGGGTGCTGCTGAAGCCGAGCCTGGTCTGCCCGGTCTATTGCCGTTTCTGCTTTCGCCGCGAGACGGTGGGGCAGGCGGGCGCGATGCTCGACGATGCGGCGCTGGCGCGCGCGCTCGACTATATCCGCGCGCATCCGGAAATCTGGGAGGTGATTGTCACCGGCGGTGACCCCTTTCTGCTGAGCGCGCGCCGGATCAAGGCGATCGTCGCGGCGCTGGAGGCGATTCCGCATGTCGCGGTGATCCGCTTTCATACCCGCGTGCCGGTCGTCGAGCCGCGCCGGGTACGGCCGGCGCTGGTCGCGGCGCTGGCTGCGGACAAGGCGGTTTACGTCGCGATCCACGCCAACCACCCGCGCGAATTGACCCCGGCGGTGCGCGCGGCGGTCGGGCGGCTGACGCGCGCCGGCATTCCGCTCCTGTCGCAGACCGTGCTGCTGCGCGGGGTCAACGACGACGCGGCGGTGCTTGAAGCGCTGTTGCGCGGCCTCGTGGCGATGCGCGTCAAACCCTATTACCTGCACCACCCCGACCTGGCGCCAGGCACCGCGCGGTTCCGGCTCGACATCGCCGCCGGGCGCGAGCTGGTCGCTGGGTTGCGCGGCCGCGTCTCCGGGCTGTGCCAGCCGGGCTATGTGCTCGACATTCCCGGCGGCCACGGCAAGGTGCCGATCGCCACCAGCGCCGCCGCACCGGGCGAGGCGCCCGGCGAATGGCGCATCACCGACCGCACCGGCACGGTGCATCGCTACCCGCCGCCGACCGCTTCGGAAAAGGGCTGAGCGTGCGATGACACTGTCGGCCGCCCCGGCCGTGATCGTCGTCGGCGGTGATGCGCTGGCGCTCAACACGGCGCGCGAAATCTGCGGGCTGCAAGGCCACCGGGTAACCGTGCTGTGGCACAACGACGGCGAGTTCGCCCGCGCGGTCGAGACGATCGGTGCGCGTTTCGTCGCCGGCGCGCCCGAGCGCTTTGACAGCCTGCAACGCGCCGGGGTCGCCGAGGCGGTGTCGATTTTGGCGCTGTCGGCTGACGACCAGCTCAACCTGCGCGCCGCGCTGCGCGCGCGCGATGCCAACCCGAAAATCCGTATCGTGCTGCGCCAGTTCAACCGCACGCTGGCCCGCAAGATCGAGCAGAACCTGCCGGATTGCTCGGTGGTGTCGCTGGCCTGGCAATCGGCAGCGACCTATGCCGCGGTCGCGCTCGACCCGACGTGCTTTCGCGGGCTGCAGTTTCCTGAGCCGGACGGGCCGCTGACCGGTTTTGCGACGCGGCAGGCTGGCGAGTGCGGCGTCGCCGGCGAGACCCTCGTCGCCGCCGAGCGGGCACTCGACGCGCGGATCCTGGCGATCGACGACCGCACCGCGCTGGAGCCCGACGAGGTCATCGGAGAACGCGCGGCGCTGGTGCTTTACGGGATGCTCGAACAGCTCGCCGCGACGACACCGCGGCGCCAGGCCGCCGCCGGCAAGGCTGGTGCGGCGCCGCGACGGCGGCCGGCCAGGGCGCGGTTCGGGTCGATCCGCTGGCGGCGCATCGACCCGCTGCTCGCCGGGTTCGCGTTCGGGGGCCTGGTTCTCTATGCGCTCGGCGCCTGGCATTTTCACGACGCCTTTGGCACCAGCTGGCTGATCGCCGCCTATTTCGTGCTGTCGACGATGACCACGACCGGTTATGGCGACATAACGCCGGATCGCGGCAATTCGGGTGACATCTTCATCGCCATGCTGCTGATGCTGTCGGGCATCGTGCTGATCGGTATCTTTACCGGCTTTGCCGCATCGCTGTTGACCCAGGCGCGCTGGGTGCGCATGCAAGGGCTGCGCCGCATCCGCCGCCGCGGGCATATCGTCGTGTGCGGCGCCGGCAGCATCGGCTCGGGCGTGATCGACCTCTTGCTCGGGTTCGGCCGCTCGCTGGTCGTGGTCGAGCGCAACCCCGATGCGTCGCTGATCGAGCGCGCGCGCGACCAGGGCTTTGACCTCCTGACCGGCGATGCGAGCCGCGAAGACACGCTCGACCTGTGCAATCTCGGCGCGGCGCACAGCCTGGTGGCGCTGACCAATGTCGACACGCTGAACCTCGAGATCGCGCTGGGCGGGCGGGTGCGCAACCCCGACATGCCGGTGGTGCTGCGCATCGCCGACGCCACCTTCGCCGCCTCGATCGCCAGCCATTTCGCGTTCGAGACGACGTTTTCCGCCGAGGCGCTGGCGGCGCCGACCTTTGCCGGGTTGTCGCGTCTGCCGGGGGCGCGGGGCCGCGTGACCTTTGCCGGGCAGGAATTCGGGATCGGGGAGCTGATATTGCCGGCGAATTATCGCGACCGGGTGCCGGATTTCGTGATCCCGCTGGCGGTGGCGCGCGAGGGCGAATTGATCCCGGTGCGCGGCCTCGATGAGGTGGCGCCCGGCGACCGCCTGCTGATGCTGATCCCGCGCGCCTCGTTTATCGAAGGCGGCGAGACGCTGGCCGCGGTTGCCGACCGGCTTTTTCCGGTCGCGGTGTCGGCGTTGGCCGTGCCGAGCGCCGACACAGCCGCAGGTGACAATTAAGCATCATTTTTATGGATTTGCTGCCTAATCTGCGAAAATACTTGGCTATGAGAACCTTTCGACGAAACACTGACCACACCGAGCTGCGACGCGAGCCCCGATACTTTGGCCCGCAGATCGAAGTCAGGATCGGCAACGGGGAATACCGCGCGATCAATTGGTCGATGGGCGGTCTGCTGCTCGACGGCATCTGCCACGACATCGGCACACGGGTGCGCGGCACTTTTGGCGTCGCCGGTTCGCGCGACGGCATGCCGTTTGCCGCGACGGTGGTGCGCATCGAACCCGAATTCGGCAATTGCGCGATCTGCTTCGATGACCCCCGCATCGCCCAAATCGAGCACGCCGAGGCGGGCGAAAACCCGTTCTTCGAACAACGGCTCCACTAGCCTTCGTCGGTGTCGTCCGGCGCGTCATCCTCGGGCTCTTCGGCGGCGATGCGGTAATCGCCATTGAGCCAGCGCCCGAGGTCGAGATCGGCGCAGCGGGCGGAGCAGAACGGGCGGTGGCGCGCGACCGCCGGCTTGCCACAATTCGGGCACGGGCGCGGCAGGCCGGGCATCTGCGGCGGATCGTGGTCCATGCTTTCGATATTGTCAGCGGCGGGCGATCGCGAAAGAGGGCGCGTCGCGGATCTCGGCAACGGTGAGTTCGACCGGGCGGCCGAGGCGGGTTTCGAGCGCCGCCAGCGCGCCGGCGGCTGCCTCGCGCAGCACTGCGGAGATCGACGGGGTGACGGTCAGCCGCCATTGTGCCGCCGGCTCGGCGCGGGCTTCACGCTGTACCGCGCGCAGCGCGGCGAAGGCCAGCGTGGCCGCGCTCGGCGCCGGTGCATCGCGGGGGTCGAGCAGCACCGCGGCCAGCGAGCGCGACCGATACGGCCGCACGATTTCAAGATGGCCGAGCCGGGTCCAGCCGAGGCACCGCGGCTGCGCCGGATCGCCGGCGAGCGCAGCGGTCATCGCTTCGCGGACCCGCTCGCGTGGGCCGTGCCCGTCGAGGCCGACGAAATCGACGACGATGCCCCCGCCGAGGTTACGCAGCCGCAATTGCCGGGCGATCAGCCGCGCGGAGTCGAGGTTTGCCGCCAGCGCCACGCGCGCCGCGGAGCCCGCTTCCGGCGTGCCGCTGTCGACATCGATCAGCACCGCGGCCGGGGCCTCGTCGATATGCACGGTGCCCCCGCCGGGCAGCGCGAGATGCGGCGCCAGCGCGTCGGCGAACAGCGCGTCGAGGTCGAGCGGCCAGTCGCCGGCCGGCTCGGCTGCCGGTGCTGCGGCGGGAAACGCGGCGCGCAGTTCCGGTACCACCCCGGGGTCGTCCGTCACGACCCGGTCGGGCGTGCCGGGCAGGGCAAGCGAGAGGGAGGCCGCGAAACCGGGCGCGGGATGAAGCTGCGCCGGCGGATCGAGCGGGGCGGCGCGCTCGGCCAACGCGGCAGGGTCGCTAAGGGGCTCGCGCGGCGCGATGCGGGCCGAAAGCCGTGCGCCCTTGTCGCGCTGGGCCTCGCGGCGCACTTGCACCAGCACCCGCGCGCCTTCGTCGAGCGCGACACCGGCGGAAGTGGCCTCGCGCAGCGGCACCAGCCCCGGCCGCGCGTCGCCGATGTCGACAAAGGCAGATTCGAGGCTCTTGGCGACGCGCACGACGCGGCCGAGATGGATGCTGCCGGCGCGGCGGCAATCGCCGCGCTCCACGTAAAGCTCGACCGCCGCGCCGTCCTCGGTCAGCGCGGCGCGCCATTCGCCGGGGCCGGCGGCGATCAGCAGTTCGCGGCGCAAGCTGCGGGGTAGCCCAGGCCGGCAAGCAGCTGCGCGGTCTCGTACAGCGGCAGGCCGACCACGTTGGAATAGGACCCGGCGATCCACCGGATCAGCGCGGCAGCCCGGCCCTGGATCGCATAGCCGCCGGCCTTGCCGCGCCACTCGCCGGTGGCCACGTAGGCATCGCTCTCGGGCTTGCTAAGGCGCTTGAAGATCACCTGGCTAATCACCTGACGAGACACGATTGCCCCGGTCGGACCGATTACCACGACAGCGCCGATCACGCGGTGCCGGCGGCCCGACAACAGCGCGAGGCAGGCGCGCGCCGTCGCCTCGTCTTCCGGCTTGGGCAGGATGCGGCGGCCGCAGGCGACGACCGTGTCGGCCGCCAGAAGGAAGGCGCCGGGATGGCGCGCGCGCACGATTTCGGCCTTTTCCCGCGCGAGGCGCGCGGCGTGGCCGGGGGGCAGCTCGTCGCGGCGCGGGGTCTCGTCGATATCGGCCGGGTCGACGATGTCGGGCGCGATGCCGATCTGGCGCAGCAGATCGAGACGGCGCGGCGAGGCCGAGGCCAGCACCAGCGGCGCGGTCACGAGCGCGGATGCTCCCCAAGCCCGCGCGCCGAGGCCTTGAGGTGCAGCACGCAGATCAGCGTGAACAGCCGCCGCGCGGTGTTGTGATCGATCTCGGCGCGGACGGCGAGGCACTCGGTCAGCAGCTCGGCGCCCTCGTTGTGCAGCCCGCGCCGGCCCATGTCGATCGCCTCGACCTGGCCGAAATTGCCGGCCCGGATTGCCTTGGAATAGCTCTCGCAGACCAGGAAATAATCCTTCACGACGCGGCGGAACGGCGCCAGCGGCAGCGTGATCGTCTCGCTCTCGCCGTCGGCGAGCGAGCGGATTTCGATCAGCAGCCGGGTCTCCTCGACTGCGAGGTGCAGGCGGAACGGGCCGGTGCGCCCGGCGGCAAGCGCGAAACGGTTGTCGTGCAGCAGGTCGGTGATCGCCGCGGCGCGTTCGTGCTCAACCTCGGCGCTGCGCCGCAGCACAGTGCGCTCGTCAAGCGTGATCTCGGCGATGCGGTCGGTGCCGTCAGCCATGCGGGCGGTTGAGCCGGATCGAGAGTGACAGCGCATGGGCGCCGAGCCCTTCGGCCTCGGCGAGACGGATCGCCGACGGCGCCAGCGCGCCAAGACTGACAGCGTCGCAGCCGACCAGCGTGCTGCGCTTCATGAAATCGAGCACGCCGAGGCCCGAGGCAAACCGCGCGCTGCGCGCAGTCGGCAGCACGTGGTTCGGCCCGGCGACATAGTCGCCGATCGCCTCCGGCGTATAACGGCCGAGAAAGATCGCGCCCGCGTGACGGATTTTCGCGGCCAGCGCGTCGGGCGCGGCGACTGCCAGTTCGCAGTGCTCGGGGGCGATCCGGTCGGTCAGGGCGGCGGCCTCGTCCCAATCCGCGACCAGGATAATCGCGCCGTTCGCCGCCCAACTGTCGCGGGCGATGTCGGCGCGCGGCAGGCGCACCAGGTGCCCCTCGACCGCCTTCTCGACCGCGGCGGCGAAGTCGCGCGAATCGGTCATCAAGATCGCCTGGGCGGCGCGGTCGTGCTCGGCCTGCGACAAAAGGTCGGCGGCGATCCAGGCCGGATCGTTGTCGCGGTCGGCGATGACGAGGATTTCCGACGGCCCGGCGATCATGTCGATGCCGACCCGGCCGAACACCCGGCGCTTGGCCGCCGCGACATAGGCGTTGCCCGGCCCGACGATCTTGTCGACCGGCGGGATCGTCACGGTACCGTAGGCCAGCGCCGCGACCGCCTGCGCCCCGCCAATGCGATAGATCTCGTCGATCCCGGCGAGCCGCGCGGCGGCCAGCACCAGCGGGTTGAGCACGCCGTCGGGCGTCGGCACCACCATCACCAGCCGCTCGACGCCGGCCACCTTGGCCGGGATCGCGTTCATCAGCACCGACGACGGGTAGGCCGCCGTACCGCCCGGCACATAGAGCCCGACCGCGGCGAGCGGCCCCCAGCGCATTCCAAGCCGCACGCCGGCGTCGTCGACATAGTCGATCGTGGCGGGCAGTTGCCGGCGATGGAACCGCTCGATGCGCTCGGCCGCGAAGCGCAGCGCCGCCATCGCGTCGTCCGGCACCGCAGCGGCGCCGTCGATCTCGCGCCGCGACAGGCGCAGCGTTTCGGGGGTCAGCGACACCCGGTCGAAGCGCGAGGTGTAGTCGATCAGTGCGGCGTCGCCGCGGCGCGCGACATCGTCGATGATCGCCGCGACGACGTCATCGACCTCGGCGGTGGTCTCGCGCTTCTGCCCGAGCAGCGCGGCGAACCCCGCGGCAAAGCCGGGGTCGCGGGTCGACAGGGTGACCGCCATCCCGATTCGCTATCCCGCGTCGGCCGGGGCCGGCGCCCGGGCCACGGCGGCTTCGGTCGCGGCGCGAAACCGCTCAATCCAGCTGCCGACCTCGTCGGGCCGGGTCTTCAGCGCCGGCCGGTTGACGATCAGCCGCGAACTGACATCGGCGATGTGTTCGATCTCGACCAGGCCGTTGGCGGCAAGCGTCGCGCCGGTCTGCACCAGGTCGACGATATGGCGGCACAGGCCGAGGCTGGGGCCAAGCTCGATCGCGCCGTTGAGCTTGATGCATTCGGCCTGGACGCCGCGGGCGGCGAAATGGCGGCGGCTGACCTCGGGGTATTTGGTAGCGACGCGGATATGGCTCCAGCTTTGCGGGTCTTCGCGGTCAGCCCAATCGGCCGGTGCCGCAACCATGATACGGCAGTGCCCGATATCGAGATCGAGCGGTGCGTAGATGTCGGAATAATCGAATTCCATCAGCACGTCGTTGCCGGCGACGCCGATTTGGGCGGCGCCGAACGCGACAAACGTCGCGACATCGAAGGCGCGCACCCGGATGATCGACAGGTTGGGGATCGAGGTGGCGAACCGCAGCTGGCGCGACGCCGGGTCGTCGAAGGCCGGCTCGGGCTCGATCCCCATACTGCGCAGCAGCGGCATCACCTCGCGCAGGATGCGGCCGTTGGGCAGCGCCATGATCAGCGGTTCGGCGGCCGGTGCGGCGGTGGCGAAGGTGCTCATGCCCGGCTTCCGGTTGGCTGGTCATCGGCGGCGTGGTCGGGCTGCCAGGCAGTCGGCCACGGCTCGCCCAGGTCGCGGGCATGGCAGCTTATTCGGGCCACCGCAAGCCGGATCGAGACACCGGCGGAAAAATCGAGTTCGATGACCCGCCCCTGTTCGTGCAGCTGCACCGCCAGCAGCGACAGGATGCGGTCTTCCTCGCTGCGGCGGAACCCGCGATACGCGACGCCGTCGACCTCGGCGAAGGCGATGCCGCACAGCGTGCGCTGATGGCCCGAGGTTTTGGCGGCCTGGGTGGAATTGCGTTCCCAGCGAAAACGGTTGGCGATCAGCACAAAGCGCCGCTCGTCGCGGTCGAAGGCGAGGTCGCGCACCGATACCAGAGCGTCTTGCAGGCAGGCCGAGATGACCGCGAGATCGGCCGCGTCCTCGGCGCGCAGCTTGATGCCGGCATCAGGCGCCACCGCCAATCCTTTCGATGCGAGCGCCGCAGGCGGCGAGTTTTTCCTCGATCCGCTCATACCCGCGGTCGAGGTGATAGACCCGGTCGACGATCGTCTCGCCGTCGGCGACGAGGCCGGCGATGATCAGCGATACCGAGGCGCGCAGATCGGTCGCCATGACCGGCGCGCCGCGCAGCCGCGGCACCCCGCGCACCAGCGCCGAGGCGAGGTGGACCGTGATGTTGGCGCCCATCCGCATCAGCTCGGGCACATGCATGAAGCGGTTTTCGAAGATCGTCTCGGTGACCATCGAAGCGCCCTCGGCGATCGCCATCAGCGTCATCACCTGCGCCTGCAGATCGGTCGGAAACCCGGGGAACGGCTCGGTCATCACGTCGACCCCGGCGATTCGCCCGTTTCGCCGGCGCACCCGCAACCCATCGGGGGTCTCGCTGACCACGATTTCAGCGGGTTCGAGGATGCGCACTACCGCCTCGACATGGTCGAGCCGCGCGCCGACGAGGCTGATATCGCCGCCGGTCGCCGCCGCCGCCATCATATAGGTGCCGGTTTCGATACGGTCGGGAATCACGCGGTGCCGCGCGCCGTGCAGGCTGGTGGCGCCGCGGATCGTCAGCCGGTCGCTGCCGATCCCGTCGATGCGCGCGCCCATCGCGACGAGGCAGCGGGCGAGGTCTGTGATCTCGGGCTCGCGCGCGGCGTTGATCAGCACGGTTTCGCCATCGGCCAGGGCGGCCGCCATCATCAGGTTTTCGGTGGCGCCGACCGAGACGTTGGGAAAGACGATCTCGGCGCCGCGCAGGCCCTTCGGGGCGCGTGCCTCGATATAGCCTTCGTCGAGTTCGACCTCGGCGCCGAGGCGCTCCAGCCCTTTGAGGTGCAGATCGACCGGGCGGGTGCCGATCGCACAGCCGCCCGGCAGCGACACGCGCGCGGTGCCGCACCGCGCCACCAGCGGCCCCAGCACCAGGACCGAGGCGCGCATCTTGCGCACCAGATCGTAGGGCGCGGTGGTCGAGGCGATCTCGCGCGCGCAAAATTCGAGCGTGCGCCCGCCGGCCGCGTTGCTTGCGTCATCACCGGTGCGGGCGGCGGTGCGGATCGCGACGCCGTGCTGGCCGAGCAGGTGCGACATCGTCGCGATATCGGCGAGATCGGGCAGGTTTTCCAGAACCAGCGGCTCAGCGCTCAACAGGCTTGCCGCCATCAGCGGCAGCGCGGCGTTCTTGGCACCGCCGATCGGCACCGCGCCGCGCAGCGGTCTGCCCCCACGAATCAGGATTTTGTCCATCTATTTGATCTCCGCCCCCAGCCGTTGTGCAAACGCCGGCGGCGCGCTGTCGCTTCCATTGCTTTTAACGAAGAGGCATGTTCCGCTCAAGTTGGCGCTTCCCCCGGGGGCTTGCCGCTGCCGTCCGTCGCACTCGCATCGCCGGGGCGGGGGCGCACCTGCTGTTTGCGGCGGCGCAGGTTTTCGCGCAGCGCTTTGGCCAGGCGGGCCTCGCGGGCGCTGCGCTCGGCCGCCTTGGCGCGGGTGATACGGGGGCCATCGGCCATCGCGCGATGGAAGGGGACGGCACCGCCGCTGTCAACGCCCGGGCGCTATGCGACGCGCCCCCGTGCGCTTGCCAGGGATGGGTGCCTCGTGTATCCCATGCCTCCGCCGAATCAGGCCGATGCTGCCGTAGCTCAGTGGTAGAGCACTCCCTTGGTAAGGGAGAGGTCGAAAGTTCAATCCTTTCCGGCAGCACCATTCCTATCAAACAGTTATGGGGAATACGGGATAACCTGGCTGCCATATCCCCACTGTATCCCCACATTAGCGTTGAAGCAGCAACTGAGTGGAAAACAACAATTTTGCACTGACTCGACGACTCGACTGGGCGGCACGTAGCCATCGATCGGCAACGAGCTGTCGCCAGGCTGCTCGGTACCGTGGCTCGCCGCCGTGGGCAGGAGGGTCTGCTGCTCTGGGCGAGGAAGCGGCCGCGGCCGCTTGCGCGATTGTAGCCCCGAAGCGGGCACTGGCCAGGCTGACCAGGCGGGAGTTGGCGATGGCGACGCGGTGTGTGTATCGGCCGAGATAGGCGAGCACCTGAGCCGGTCCGCCGAAGGGCGGCTTGGCATAGACCACCCACTCGACCCGGCGCAGTTCGCGGAGGCGGCGGGTGAAGGCGGCGGGTTCGGCGAGTGCTGCAAGCTCGCCGAAGAAGCCGAGTTCCCCAGCCTCGAAGGCGGCACGCAGCTCGTCGAGGAACAAGCGGCGGAAGAGGCGCGAGAGTACGCGAACCGGCAGGAAGAATCCGGAGCGGCAGGCGACCCAGCGCGTGTGGTCGAGCGCGGGACCGCCGCCCGGCACGACACAATGGACATGCGGATGGTGGTGCAGGTTCTGGCCCCAGGTATGGAGCACCGCGACGAGGCCGATCTCGGCGCCGAGATGCTTTGGGTCGGCCGCGATGGTCCGCAGCGTCTCGGCCGCGGTGCGGAACAAGATGGCGTAAACCGCCGCCTTGTTGTGGAAGGCGATCTCGGCGACCGGCGTCGGCAGGGTGAACACGACGTGGAAGTAGGTCACCGCCAGCAGCTCGGCTTGCCGTGCGGCGAGCCACTCGGCGCGTGCCTGCCCCTGGCCCTTCGGGCAATGCCGGTTGCGGCACGAGTTGTAGGCGCAGCAGACGAGGCCGCACTCGGCGCAGGCCTCGGTGTGGCCGCCCAGCGCCGCCATCCGGCACAGCTCGATGGCGCTCATCACCCGCCGCTCGACGCGGCCCAGGTGACCGTCATGCGCCGGCGATAGGCATCGCCGTGGCGACGGAAGATATCCGCCACTTCCAGGCCGGCCGACATGATGCCGCCGGGTCAGGCGGGCGGCACGACCTCCAGCCGCAACCGGTCGAGCGGGCTCTGGGTCCCTCGGATGAGGCTGTTCGACACCCGCGTGTAGCGCGCCGTGCTCGACAGATTGGCATGCCCCAAGAGCACCTGAATGATCCGGATATCGGTGCCGGCCTCCAGGAGATGAGTGGCAAAGCTGTGCCGCAGCGTGTGCACCGTCACGTGCTTGGCCAGGCCGGCCGCGGCGCGGGCCGATCGGCAGGCGGCGTGCAGCACCTGGACGTCGATCGGCTTGGTCTCATCGCGACCGGGAAAGAGCCAGTGCTGCGGCCGGGCGAGCCGCCAGTAAGTGCGCAGGATACCGAGCAGTTGCGCCGACAGCATGACGTAGCGGTCCTTGCCGCCTTTGCCGTGCTCGACACGGATCACCATCCGGCCGCTGTCGACATCGCCGACCTTGAGCCCGATCGCCTCGGACGCGCGCGGCCCCGCGGCGTAGGCGGTGGTCAGCGCGGCGCGGGTCTTCAGGCTCGGAACGGCTTCGAGAAAGCGGACGATACCGTCGACGATGCCGAGGAATTAGCGGTCCGCCAGGTCTTCGACGATCTCAATACTGACGACCCGAGCAAAAGCGACCCGGTCAAGCCGATCGATCCGCCGGTCCAGCCGCCGATCGTGCCAAATTCAACATCACCGCCGCCTCCGCCACTGCTTCCCCAGCTTCCGGACCTCGACGACGTGTCGATGACGGTCGCCGACACCAATGGGACGACAATCGAGCCGCGCCAGCCCGGACCGCGCGGTGGCGGATCGTCCGGCGTCTGGTTGCCGCCGACGCCGGAGGAAGTCGCGCGCGCCAGCCGACTAGGCGAGCGTGGCGAGGCACGTCTGCTCGACCGCGCGGTCGGCCTGTCCTCGCGCTGATCAGGAGTGGCTTTCGGCATGCGGCGCGACACGGCAAGGCGGTTTCGGCAATGGCGCTGGGCCCGGCAGCGCCTCCTTGCGCTGGCAGTTTCGCTGGCCGTCGCGGCCGGCATGGCGACGGTGCGCGCCGCGGCGGCACCGTCAGCCCCTGCGGACGATCCGCTATGCGGGCTCGTGGAGAGTGCCTCGGCGGCCAACCACTCATCTACCGCATGGAGCTCGAGAAGGTCCGCGCAATGGGCTATGCCGAGCCCGAACGCTATGTCATCTGGACATCGCGCGACCAACCCGGCGCCGATCACGACATTCGGTCGATCGACGCCGACGGACGGCCCCGCTGGCTCGAGGTCAAATCCACCACCGGCAGTGACGGACGATTCGAATGGCCGCGCCAGGAGTTTGAAGGCGTTGCGAGGGCGCGAACGCTACGAGCTCTGGCGTGTCTATCGAGACTCAGAACGCACCCCGACCGCGAAATGCTTTCCTAATCCGGCAAGCCTCTTGGGAACGCGTCAGATCGTGCTGGAGCTCGCAAGCCTCCGGGCAAACATTGAGGGCTTGAACTGATCGACATTGACGGACGGACTTCTGCTTCCGGCGCATCTGACCCGTTGTCGAGCGTCCCGGCCAGGGTCGGCTCACTGAAACCGGCACCGGCCGTTCAACGCCGCCGGTGGGAACCGCGCTTCGTGCCCGTAAGGAGACTCTGTCGGCGCGATCTGGAAACGGCGCAGTTGGGTGGTTTTCATCATTCGTGCCGAGCTTGGCTTGCGATGCGGATATTTTGGAAGCGGTCATTTGCTGCTCAGATTCTGGCGGTTCATTGATCACGACTGGGGAGCCGAGCCATCTTCGTTTGCCGCGGTCGGCGCCGTCGGTGCCGCAGCGCGTTCAAACTCGCCCATCGCGAGTTCGGCCATGCTGCGCAAAAGGGCGAGACCACGCTCGTCGAGCTCACGCGGACGCGTATCGAGGATGCAGAGTGTGCCGATGCAGCTCCCGTCAGTCAGGAATAGCGGGCATCCCGCATAGAAACGAACCCGCGGCGGGCCGATAACCAGCGGATTTTCGGCGAAGCGCGCGTCGAGGAGCGCGTCGGGAATTACAAGCGGCTCGCGGCTCAGGACGGCATGCGCGCAAAACGATTCATCGCGCGGCGTTTCGCGAGCATCGAGGCCGCAAGAAGCTTTGAACCACTGCCGGTCCCGGTCGACGAGGGAGATGAGGGCAATCGGCAGATCAAAGAGCGCCGCGGCCAATCGGGCAATCCGGTCGAAGCGTTCCTCCGGCGGCGTGTCGATGACTTCGAGGCGATGGAGCGAGGTGATCCGCTGTGCCTCATCACGCGGCTTATCGGCGCGCCTCCAGCGGCACGCCCGCCGCATCAGTGCCGCCCGGAGCCGCGCCCGTGCGTAGCTCGGCGAGAATGGCTCAACCAACCGGTCGTCGAATGCGCCGTCAGCGATAAGCGCAGCGCCCTCATCCGCGGTCACAAGGACGATTGGGAGGTCTGCTCTGAGGGTACGGATAGCGCTTGCGATCGCCGCCGCAGCGGCGTCGCCCGTATCCTCAAGAACCAGTAGGCCCGGTCCCTCCCGCGCCGCGACAGCAGCGGTGGCTTCCATCGGCGATACGACGAGTTGCTGGACGTCCTCATGGGCCAGCGCCGTTGTCAGCGTCGCGATCCTCTCCGGCGTCGTCATCGCAATAAGTACGGTGCTTCCGACGAGAGCCGACTCAATGGCCAGGTCTGCGGGGAAGCCTCCCGCTGGAGGTGCCGGAGTGTCGCCATGGAGCTCGATTTCCGCCCCCTCGGCAGCAGCGAAGACCTCTAGGCCCGGCGTATCACCGCGTGAGCGGATTGCTGCCACCAGCGTGTCGAGCGCTGCATCGGTACGAAGTGGATCGTGGTGGGTCAGCGCCAGACGCTTCGCCCGAGCAAAGCGGGCGACCGCAATCGCGTATTCGACGGTGCTGTGGCCCCAGCCAATTTTGTTCGCGAATTCGCTCGCCACATACTGCGCGTCGTGGATCACTAGATCGGCATCGGCCAGGAATTCCGCGTGTCGGCGATCCTGTCCTTCGATTTCGCCCCCCTGGATGGCGAGCGCGCGCGAATGGGGTTCGTGGTCACATGAATAGACCACCGTCGCGCCGTCCGCCTGGAGTCGATAGCCCAGCGTCAGCGCGGGATGATTGAGGTATTGCGCCGTGACGTTTATGTCGCCGACGCGGAAATTTCCTTCGACCAGGTCGTGGTAGCGGATCGTCGCGCCGAGTTGCTCAAGCTCCACCGGGAAGTAGGTGTATTCCATCTGGCCGGCGAGGGTGTCACGCAACGTCTGGCGCAGCCCGCGCGGAGCATAGATGTCCCATTCGTTACCCGGAACGAAGAGCGGCTCGAAGAACGGCAGGCCCTGGATGTGGTCCCAGTGGGTGTGCCCGATCAGGATGTGACCACGCAGCTTGCCGCCAGCTTCCATCAGTTCGCGCCCGAGGACCGCCGCACCGGTCCCGATATCGAGAAGGACGAGCGTGCCGGATGCGGAGCGAACTGCGACGCAAGAGGTGTTGCCGCCATGCCGCAGCGTCGCCGTCCCCGGCGTGGCAATAGATCCTCGTGTCCCGTAGAAGCGAACGCGCATTTTCTCCTTACTTTCGAATCGTCTGGGCGGCGGATAATCGATCCGACGATCAGATCGGCAGAAAGACGTTTACTGTGGTGCCATGGCCTTGCGAACTTTCCAACTCCAGCCGACCGCCGTGTTGCTCGACTAACGATTTTGCGATAGGCAAGCCGAGACCGGTCCCGGGCTGTCCGTCTAAAGCGCCATTGTCGATCTGTCCAAATGGCGCCAACACCTTCTCGATATTCTCCGGAGCAATACCGATCCCTGTGTCGGAAACCCTGAGACAGATTTCGTTTGACGCGCTGACATCGAGTGCCACAGTGACGCGTCCACCCGGCGGCGGGTCGCGTCGCGGAGTTGGTGGAAATTGCCGATGGCGGTCATCTCCGGCGGTCAGGTTATCGGCTCATGCGGCCAAATCAAGAATTTGCTCGGCGGGGGCGACATGCAGGGTCTTCCAGCCGACGACTTTGCGTAGCGTGATCTGACCGCTGGCCAGCAGCGCCCAGAACAGCATGCAAGCGGTTTCGGCACAGGGCAGCATGCATTGCGTCTTGATGCGGCGCTTGAATTCCTCATGCAACCGCTCGATGGCATTGGTAGTGCGGATGGACTTCCATTGGTCGTCCGGGAAGCGCAGGAAAGTGAAGAGCTTGTCCCCTGCCTCCCCCAGGCTGTCCGCGACGGCGGGGCACTTGAGCCGCCATTTGCGCAGGAATGCCTTGCGCTTGGCGTCCACCTCCTTGGCCGTCTTGGCGTAGATCATGTCGGCGTAGTCGGCGCTGATCTCGTCGTAGAGCTTCTTCGGCGCATGGGCCAGCAGGTTGCGGTGCTTGTGGACGGTGCAGCGCTGTAGGGCCACGTCGTTCCATAAGGCGGCAATGGCCTTTTCCAAGCCCGGCGCGCCGTCGACGATGACCAGCTCAGGCGTGGCCAGGCCACGGCTCACCAGATCGTCCAGGAGGGCTCGCCAGGCGGCCTCGCTTTCGCCGCCCATGTTGCGCAAGGCAAGCAGCACCTTCTGGCCGTCGCGCCGAACGCCCAGCGCCACCAGCACCGAGAGGCTGGTCGCCTTCCTATCCAGGCGAACGCGGACGACCGTGCCGTCGAGGATCAAGCGGACGATGTCGTCCCCGGCAAGATCGCGTTTTTGCCAAGCCGCCCAGTCGGACTGCACCTTGTGCCAGGTCCGACTGACGGTGTCCTTGCCAACCGCCCCGCCGAACAGCGCCGCCAAGGCGCGCCGAACCCGGCGCGTGTTGGTGCCCGCCAGATAGGCCCCGGCGATCAGCCGCTCGGCCTGCACCGTCAGGCGCTTGTAGGCCGGCAGCGTTTTGCTGCGCCATTCCGCTTGCTTGCCATCGCTGCCGATCACCCGCGCCCGCGGAACCGACACCGTCTGTGGCCCGAACGTGCCGAGCAGCTGGCGCTCCCGGTGACCGTTCCGATGCCCGACCGCTTCGCCGCTGCGGTCATACCGGCCGCGACCCAAAGCCGCCGCAAGCTCTTCTTCCAACATGTTTTCAATGAAGCCACGGATCTGATGGCGTACTCCAGCCTCCAGCGGATCGAACCAATCCGCACCCAGCAATGGAACCTCGTTCTCGAAAGCGATATCCTTCGTCATGGCGTGATCTCCTCCGGCGGCGCCAACCGCCGGTCTCCTTGGTGAACATCAGGAGATTACGCCACCTTCAAATTTCCACCACCCGAGCGACGCGACCCGGCGGCGTGAACTTAATAGCGTTGGTGAGGAGATTGATCACAACCTGCTTAATCCGAAGCGGGTCCGCAACCAACGCCAAGGTACTTCCGGCGCACCGATTTTCCAGGTGCACTTCTTTCCGTAATGCTTGCTCCTCGGCAAGCGTAAGGCATTCTGATATTACTTCCGATAATAAGAAGCGCTCGCGCTGGAGCTCAATCCGCCCCGCCTCCGCTTTCGAAAATTCGAGAATATCGTTGGTAAGTTCGAGCAAGTGAGCCCCCGCTTGGCGAATATGCCCAGCGTATTCCTGGTAGCGCGCTTCTTGATTTTGGCCCAAGATTGCCAGCTCGATCATCTCAGCGAAGCCGATCATGCCACTAAGTGGATTACGAATCTCATGGCTAAGTTGGGCAAGGAATTCCATTTTCGAATCATAAGCCGCCTTGATAGCCCGGTATGACCGTTCGAGCATCTCTTTCGCGTCGCGATGTCCTTCAACTTCGCTTTGCAGGCGGTGACCGGCGATCCGCAACTCCAAATCCTTCATTACCAGTCTAGCCAAATCCCGCAGGATATCCTTCTGCCATGGCAGCGGAACTGCGCGGGCTCGTTGGTCGATCACACACAGTGCGCCCAAACGATAGCCATCTGAAGTGATCAGGGGTGCGCCGGCGTAAAAGCGAATTCGTGGCTCGCCGAGAACAAGAGGATTGTCGGACGTTCGCGGATCTTGCACTGCATCGGGGATTACCAGCGGTTGGTCATCGAGGATCGCATGGCCACAAAAAGCGCGCGGCTCGAATCGATACACAAACCCGATACTGACGAGGGCTTGTCATCGGTTCATTGCATCAACCGGGCTTGACGGCGATCCTTCCAGATTCGTCTATACGGTTGAGCAAAAGCGCTCCGTGTTCCGCGAAAAATTCATCGGTCGCCTGCCTGGCGCCACGGAAATAGCCGTAATCGTCAATGATCAGAACCCCACCCGGCGCGAGGCGGGGATAGAGATGCACGAGTTCGTGTTTGGTCGATTCGTACCAGTCGGTGTCGAGGCGTAACAGCGCAACCCGCTCTGGCGCCTCAGCCGGCAGCGTCGATTCCACCATGCCCACATGAAAGCTGATCAGTTCCGGTGGGTAACCAGTCGCCTCCATGTTGGCCCGCACCGTATCGATCGCGGCCAAGGCCCAGATCGCTGTGCCCTCATCTCGCGGCGATCGCGCAAGTAAGGCAGCCGCAGTCTCGCCGGTCTCATGCCGGACATCGCGAGAACTGGGTGGCGGCATGCCACTGAACGTGTCGAAGGCATGCAATCGGCGGCCTTCCTGACCGAAATGCTGTAGTGCCAACGCCATCATCATCAGCGACCCACCGCGCCAAACACCACATTCGACGAAATCACCCTCAATTCCTGCGCCGATGATGTACTCGACCGCTTTGTAAAGTGCGTAAAGCCGCTCAACCGAAGTCATTGTTGCGGAGCGGCAGGCATCAAATAGCGGCGCGAATTCCGGGTCAAAATCCGGACGCCGTCGCTCGAGATCTGCGCCGATCAACCCCTGCGTTTTATGGCGCAGCAGCCGGCGCCGCAATTGCTTCAACATCGAGCGCGAGCACGCTTCAGGTCAGCTTTATGCTCGACGTCATTCCTCTGTCTGATCGAGGACATTTTTGCACTTCGCTGCCATTCCGCGACCGGTATCCCCTGATACACCAACACGAGCGCATCTTATATCAAAACGGGAGCGACTTGACCGTATCCGGCGGCATTCACGGACAGCTGACTTCGCTCGAACCAGCCGCTTTCGGCGCACCTTCGTCATTGAAAGGCGTTCCGGCGAAAGTCCGTCCACCGAATCTATAGCGGTCGCTCTTCTTCGGCAGCGGGGATGGTGCTCAGTACCGGCTGCGAGCCTCAATGCCGCGTCGCCGCCCGGCGCTCGATGATCTCCGCGACCTTCGCGCGCAGCTGCTCGGTGTCCAGGCTCTCGAACTCGTCCACCTCGCGCACCTCCGTCCGCTTGATGACGTAGCCAAACAAAGCCGCGATATCCATCAGCGCCTGGCGCTTGACCGACAATGCTCGCGCTTGCTCGCGGCTCAGCGCAGAAAGGTCGAGGTGAGGATCTCCCTCGAGCCCCGTGGTCGCGAAACCGATCGCAGCAAGTTCCTCGGCCACCCGCTGTTTTGTGATCGCGGTGCGCTCGATCGCACGCTCGGTGGCCCTTTCCTGAAGGCGTTTGCGTTGGGCGAGGAGCTCGCCGACGCGGGCTAAAATGGTCTGTTGGCGCGCTAGCGCAGATGCATTGCCGCGGTGCGCCCGATAGCCCGCAGCAACGTAAGCCTGGCTCGCGCTCGCGCCGCCCGCAATTTCCTGGGCGAAGCGCTCGTGCTTAGCAGATGTCAGCACCGACATGATCGTCAATGTACAGCAGTCTCGCGTTCAATAC
>DATLRD010000110.1:0-37937 GCA_035534855.1 Allostellaceae bacterium
ACGGTCACCGCAGCCACCGCGATCAGGGCGGCAATCAAGCCGTACTCGATCGCGGTAACCCCATCCTCGTTCTTAAGCAGTCTCTTCAGCGTGGCAAACATTCGGGTCTCCTGACTTTGGCCGACGCGACGAGGTTGCGCCTCAAAGTTTGATGAACGGTTAAGTCAGGATGTCCGAACCGGGCTGGGCGCCAGCAATCGCACGCCGCGGCGCCAAGCCAGGCATATTTTATCGGGCATTTAATCCAATCGTGAGATCGGCGCCGTGCTCCGCCAAGCGGGTCGCGTCAAGACTATCGCGGGGGTTATCCGCCGCCGACCGCGTCGATTTCTTCGTCGGTCGGAAACCGGCCGGTCTGTTTCTTGGAATAGGCAAGCCGGCCGTCGACCGTGATGTCGAAGACGCCACCCCCGCCCGGCACCAACTCGACCTCGGCGCCGTATTTTGCGATCAACCTGTCCCTCGCACGGAGGGCCCTGGGCTCATAGTTTCAAGGCTTGCACCAATCGATCCTGACTTTCATCGCAGCCCATCCTTTTTGCAGAACCGCGTCCCGATGTGGTTTCGGCATGGGCATTGTATCATCGCGGCGCGGCGCAGCGTAGCACGGGCGAGCGGCAGGCAACGGAGAGGGACGGCATGGATGAAGGCAACAAGGCGGTACAATGGCAGGATGCGCTCTACGACCTGCTGCGCCGCCACAACATCACCCAGTTTGCCTATGTCCCGGATGCCGGGCACCGCAGCCTTATCGATCGCTCGCTGGCCGATCCCCGCGTGCATTCGGTGGCTCTGACCACCGAAGAGGAAGGGGTGGCACTGCTCGCCGGGGCCGATCTCGGCGGGGCGCGCGGCGTATTGCTGATGCAGTCGAGCGGCACCGGGAACTGCGTCAACATGCTGTCGCTGATGAAGGGCGGCCGGTTTCCGCTGTTGACCCTGGTCAGCATGCGCGGCGATTTCGGCGAGGGGAACCCGTGGCAGTTTCCGATGGGGCAGGCGGTCGAGCCGGTGCTGAAGGCGATGGGCGTCATCGTCTTGCGGGTCGAGCACCCCGACGAGGTGATCCCGACCGTCGGCGCGGCGCTGACGATGGTGTTTCAAGGCGGCAATGCGGTCGCCGTGCTGCTGACTCAAAAGCTGCTCGGCGCAAAGGCATTTTAGGGCCAAGGGGTTTAGGAGAAAGCGGAATGGCCGATATCGATTTTGCGGCAGCGGCCGCTAACGGCTTCATCCTCGACCGGCGCAGCGCGGTGCCGGCGCTGATCGGCCACCACGAGGATTTTCTGTTCGTCACCGGGCTCGCCGGCACGGCGCGTGACATCGCGGCGCTGACCCGCGACGGCGCCCACATCTATACGATGGCCGGGGCGATGGGCGGCGCGGTGATGATCGGATTGGGCCTCGCGCTGGCGCGCCCCGACAAGCGCGTGCTGGCGGTGACCGGCGATGGCGAACTGCTGATGAATGTCGGCGCACTCGCCACGGTGGCCATCCTCAACCCGGCGAATTTCGCCGTGCTGTGCGTCGATAACGGGCATTACGGCGAAACCGGCTATCAGAAGAGCCATACCAGCCTCGGGGTCGATCTCGAACGCATGGCGGCGGCAGCCGGCATCAAGCGCACCCGCACCGTCGGCAGCGAGGCCGATCTCGCCGAAGGCGCCCGGCTGCTGCGCGAGGGCAACGGCAGCGCCTTTGTGCTGTTGAAGGTTACTCCGACCGACCCGCCGGCGTTCAAGCGCAACCTCGATCCGGCCTCGTGCCGAGAGCGTTTTCGCGGCGCGCTGCTCGGCGCCGGCTAGACCCCGGCCGGCTACACCCCGGCCGGCTACACCCCCATCGCCTGCACCATCATTGCCAGCGTCGCCTCGGCAGCCTGCGTCGCCGGGGCGTCGCCGCCGAGCACGCTGCGCATCAACTCGGCGACCGACGACTGGATCGCGTAGGCCTCTTCCTGGTTGCCCTCCTGCCACATCACCGCGGCCAGGTTGCCCATCGCGGTCAGGCTGTCGGGGTGCTGGTCGCCGAGCACGCGGCACGAGGTGGCTATGGTTTCCCGCAGCAGCGCCTCGGCGGCGCCGAGATGGCCCTCGGCGGCGAGCGTGCCGGCGAGATTGTTGAGCGCCCGCAGCGTCTCGCGATCCTCGTCGCCCCACAGCCGGCGCATCCCGGTGACGACGCGATCCTGCAGATCGCGCGCCGCCGCAAGCTCGCCCTGCGCGGCCAGCGTTACCCCGAGTTTCCGCATTGCCCGCAGCGTCTCGCCGTGTTCCGCGCCGAGCAGGCGCCGGCGAGTCTCGACCACCGTCTCTTCGAGCTTGCGCGTCGCGATCAGGCGGCCCTGGCCATAGGTGATCTCGGCGAGATCGAGCATCGCCGCGAGCGTGTCGGGATCCTCGTCGCCGAGTTCCCGGCGCAGTTCGGCGACTCGCTGCTCGGCCGCCTCGTGGCGCCGGTGCAGCGGGATTTCGTCGGGCATTGGGCTCCCCTCGTCCATGAGGGGAGCATACACCCTATTGCGGGCCGCCGCGCATAGAAGCGGGCTGGCCGGGCAGCTTGAAGGTGCCGGCCAGGCTCACATGGTCGCCCTGGACCTGGAGGATCGAGAGGTCGGAATCGAAAAAATTGCCGACATAGATGTGGCTGCCGTCGGCGCTGAATACCACGCCCTCGGGCAGTTGACCGACCATGATATCCTGGGTCTTGGTCACCTTCGTACCGTCGATCTTGAGCACGCTGACATTGCCGCCCTTGTGATAGAACCAGCTCGAGGTCGGCTGGTTCGAGCCCTGCGCCTCAATCGCCACCGCGATGTCGCCCTTCGGGCTGATCGCCAGACCCTCGGGTGAATCCCCGACGGTGAGGTGGTTGATCACCCGCACCGGATTGGCGGTCAGATCGATCACGCTGACCGTCTTGGCATTGCCGTCGGACGTGCCGTGATTGCCGTTGTCGGCGGTAAGCGCGATCTTGCCGTCCGGGCTGATCACGACGTTGTACGGAAAGATTCCGGTCGGCAGGTCGCGCTTGTCGTATGTCACCTTGTCGCCATCGATCGTCAGCAGCGCGATGGCGTTACCGCCCGACTTGGCGACGAGCGCCCGCTTGCCGTCAGGCGAGATGGCGACGGCGGAAACCGAGTCCGACGGCTTGCCGACGGTAACCGTACCGATCACCTTGACCGTCTTGCCGTCGATCGACAGCACCGACACGGTTCCGTCGGCGCGGTTGGCCACCAGCGCGAGCTTGCCGTTTGGCGTGATCGCCATGCCCGAGGGCTGCTTGCCGAGGTGCAGCGTGTCGATCACCGCGGGCGGGCTTGTCTTGAGGTCGATCACAAACAGCCGGTCGTCTGGCGTCGGCACATATTTGCCGCCCTTCTCGACCGTATTGACCGAATTGGCGACCAACGCGATGTCGCGCGACGGCGCGATCGCCAGGTTGACCGGTGGGCCGATAATCGTGTTGTCGAGCGGGATCGTGGCGATGATCCTCAGCGCCGCCGGGTCCGACATGTCGATGATCGACAGCGTGTCCTTGCCCATCGGCCCCATCGTCGTCTTGCGCTGCGCGTCGAGCGTCGGCTTCTGGTCGTTGCCGATAATCATCAACTGGGCATCGGCCGCCGCGGCAAATCCCGATAGAGCGAGAAAAACGGCCGCTATCCGTGCGGCGCAGCGTGACACGCGCATCGTTTCCTCCCCGAAAACCGTGCCTTTGCGGCATCGGTTCGATGCTGACGCGATCCGCGGCCGCCAGCAAGCGCCGATTGCGTTAGAACCGGTCGCTCGCCCGGGCCGCCGCGACGAGCCGTTCGGCGTCTTCCGGCAACAGCAGGCGCTCGGCGACCAGTGCCAGCGCCGCGGCCTCGACCTTCGCCGCATATTGCTCGCGGCTGCCATAGCGCTCGGCAAGCGACGGGCGCGGGTCGTCGGCTGTTTCGCGCTCGGCTGCGGTGCGGGCAAAGGCGATGAACGAGCCGTCGCGGTCGGCCAGCGCGTCGGGCTGCTCGCGGTACACGTTCCACCCGGTATGGGTGCCGAGCGGTACCGCAATGTCGGGCATCCGGATGCCCGCAATTTCGTTGCCGTCGGGATCGACCGCGGAGACATGGGTGGGGTAGGCGGGCGCGGGGTCGGCGGCCGGCGGATCGACCCAATCGACCGGTGCGGTGACGGCGTTGGCGCCCGGGGCGAGCGCGAAGCCCTGGACCCGCGGCATCCGCACGCCCTCTGCGAGGATCGCGGTGCCATCGACGGCGGACGGCACCCGGCTTGCCGGCGGCGCGACGCCGCGCGTCACCCATTCCTCGAGGGCGACAAACAGCGCACGCAGCGCCGGCGTCGCGCTGTGCCAGTTGCGCGGGTTGACGCACGGGCCGGGGCGCGGATCGACGCCGGGCCGGCCGCCATGCTGGGTTCCGGCGATCAGGTAGGCGCGCGCGTCGCCGGGCAGGGCGAGGTCGGCGCCGGTCGCCGGGTCGGCATGGATCAGCGAGGCGCCCTTCTGCCAGTACTCGGTCGAGGTGTTGGTCTCGATCACCTTCGGGTCGGTCGCAGCGCCTGAGAACAGAGCGGCGGATCGGCCGCTGACCGGATCGGCGGCGCGCGCCATGCTGAACGGGAACCAGTTTTCCGGATAGCGCCGGTCCTCGTGCTGGGTCGCGGTGCGGCCGGGCATGCCAAAGCGATGGTTGGCGAACACCTTGCCCGCACCGGCGACATGGCTGAACACACCGTCGAACACGCGCCGACCGGCCTCGTCGGCGTTCATCCCGAGTTCGAGGAAATGGCGCAGAAAGCGCCCGCTCTGCGATACGCCAAACCCCAGCGCATGGCGGATTTTGCCGGTCCCGGCGGCGAGCGGGTTGTCGGCGCCGCCATGATGCCGCAGGAACGACACCAGGTCGCGCACCGAGGCGTAACCGATGCCGAGCACCTTGGCGCCGACCGCCTCGTACCACAGCTCGTAGATCCGGATCGGCTCGAATTTGCGGCTTTCGGGTAACAGACGGATCGAGCGATCGTCGATGAATTCCCATTCGCCGCGCGGGATCTCGGTGCGCGCGTCGCCGTCGCGGCGGCGCACGCAGAGCCGCGCATTCGGCTGGTCGCTTCCCGCCGCCGGGTAGGAAAGGCGCCGCACGCTGCCGTCGCCCGGGCCGCGGGTGCCGATATGAAACTCGTCGCGGATGCGCCCGACCACCGGTTGGCCGTTTTCGAGCACCGGCGGAAATTCGGCGCCGAGGCCGCTATTGGCGCGCGGCGCGCCCGGGTCCCAGCCCGACCACACGATCGAATAGCCACGCCCGAGCAGAAAGCCCAGGCCGGCATCAGCAGCCGCTTTCGGGTCGTTGCTGCCCGGCGCGCTCGGCAGCACGTCGTCGAGCAGGTTGAAGATGCGCTTCGACCCGCGATTGGGCACGTCGTAGACCAGGATCCCGCTGCCGTGCCCCGGGTCTTCGGGGCGCAGGATGTCGAAATCGGTCGCATACTCGACGAGGCCCTGGGCGTTTCGCGGCGCTTTGTCGAGATCGACGATGCCGGCATTCGCCGGGCCGGCGGGGTCGAGCACGCCGCGCGCGACGCCCTTGACCCGCACATAGGCGCGCGCCGCGCCGAATTTCCGTCCCTCGGCAAAGCTCTGGATGTCGGTGACGCTGATATCGGTGATCGCCATCGCGGGTTCTCCTGGTCAGGGCACGGAGGCTGGCGGCGCCGGCTGGCCGAAACGGTGCTCGCACTCGGCGAGAAACGCGATTTCCTCGGCGGTCGAGGGCCGGCCGAGGATCGCGTTGCGATGCGGAAAGCGGCCGAAGCGCTCGACGATTTCGAGATGCAGCCGCGTCATGCGCCCGTCGCCGGGCCGGCCGGGAACCGGCGGCAGCGCCAGCAGCAGGTCGAGGCCGCGGCGCTGGTCCTCTACCGCCTCGCTGTGCTCGAACGGCAGATAGAAGAACAGCCGCCACGCGTCCGGCACCTGCCGGTCGAAGCCGCGATCCAGCGCGCGATGCGTCGCGGCCAGGGCCAGCGGATCGCTGGCGAAGGCGCGCGGGGTGCTGCGAAAGATGTTGCGCGGCACCTGGTCGAGCAGCATGACCAGCGCCAGCGCGGTTTCCGGGGCGGCTTCCCACGCGCCCAGCGCGCCCGACACCGCCGCCTCGTGATCGGCGGCAAACCGCTCGCGCACCGCCGCATCGAATTCGGGCGTGCTGCGAAACCAGAGTTGGCGATGGTGGTAGCGGTCGGGATCGTCCGGCGCGCCGAACCAGAAATCGAAAAGGCTTCGAGCTCGGGCGGGCAGGGGCAGTGAAGCCGGTATCGCTGTGCTCACCGCGACGCCTCGTCGAGCAGGCGGACGATGTGGCGCGCCTCGCGGCCGGCGCCATCGGCGATCTGGTGCCGGCAGCTTGTGCCGCAGGCGGCGAGCAGCGTATCGGGCGCCGCCTCGCGCATTTTCGGCAGCACGCCCAATTCCCCGATCTTCAGCGACACCGCGTGATGCTCGGTCTCGTAGCCAAACGCGCCGGCCATGCCGCAGCACGTCGAATCAAAGGTCTCGACCGCCAGTTCAGGGATCAGCTGCAGCGCCTTGACCGCCGCGGCCGTGGTGGCAAACGCCTTCTGGTGGCAGTGCCCGTGCAGCAGAGCCTTTTTCCCCGGCATTGCCGCCAGATCGAGATTGAAGTGCCCGGCGGCCCGCTCGCGCTCGACAAATTCCTCGAACAACAGCGCGCGTTCGGCCAGTGCCTTGGTTTCGGCGCCGGGCAGCATCGAGGGAAATTCGTCGCGCAGCGTCAACAGGCATGACGGTTCGAGCCCCACGATCGGCGTGCCGGCGGCGATTGCCGGGGCCAGCGCGTCGAGCATGCGCCGCGCCTCGGCCCGCGCCTCGTCGACGAGGCCGGCGGCGAGAAACGTGCGGCCGCAGCAGAGGGGGCGCCCGTGGGGCTGGCTGGCAGGTTGCGGCGTCGTCACCCGATAGCCGGCGCGGGCCAGCACCCGCTCGGCGGCGTGCGCGTTCTCCGGCTCGAAATAGCGGTTGAAGGTGTCGACCAGCAGCACGATTTCGGGACCGCTCCCGCTGCCGGGCGCCGCGCCGCGATAGGGCCGCGACGTCCATTGCGGCAACGGCCGCGCGGCGCTCAGCCCGAACAGCCGCTCCGACAGCTTGGCCAGCGCCGGCACGCGGTTGCGCAGGTTGACCAGCGGCGCGAGCCGCGCCGCCCATGGCGCATAGCGCGGCAGGTAGGCGACAAGCCGGTCGCGCCGCGACAGGCCGTGCCGCTTGTTGTAGTGGTGGCGGAACTCGATCTTCATCTTGGCCATGTCGACGCCGGTCGGGCATTCGCGCCGGCAGCCCTTGCACGACAGGCACAGCGCCATCGTGTCGCGCATCTCGTCGGAGGTCAGCGCATCAGGGCCGAGTTGCCCCGACAGCGCGAGGCGCAGCGAATTGGCCCGGCCGCGCGTCAGATGCTGCTCGTCGCCGGTGACGCGATACGACGGGCACATCACGCCGGGGTCGGATTTGCGGCAGGCGCCGTTGTTGTTGCACATCTCGGCGGCGCTGGCGAAGCCGCCCCAGTCCGACCAGTCGAGCACGCTGTCGAGCGGAAGCTGCGTGTAGCCCGGCTTGAAGCGGAAAAGGCTCCGGTCGTCCATCTTGGACGGGCGCACGATCTTGCCCGGGTTGAACAGCCCGGCCGGATCGAAATTGTCCTTGACCTCCTCGAAAGCACGCACGATGCGGCTGCCGAACATCGCCTCGTGGTGCTCCGAGCGCACCAGCCCGTCGCCGTGCTCGCCGGAATGCGAGCCCTTGTATTCGCGCACCATCGCAAACGCCTCTTCGGCGATCGCGCGCATCTGCCTGGCGCCGAGCTCCTGTTTCAGGTTGATCACCGGCCGCACATGCAGCGTGCCGACCGAGGCGTGGGCGTACCAGGTGCCGTAGGTGCCGTGCTTGTGGAACACCTGGGTCAGCCGGTCGGTGTATTCGGCCAGGTCTTCGAGCTGGACTGCGCAATCCTCAATGAAGGAGATCGGCTTTCCGTCGCCTTTCATCGACATCATGATGTTGAGGCCTTCCTTGCGCACGTTCCAGATCGCGCTCTGGAACGCCGCGTCGGTCGCCTCGATCACCGAGTCCGGATGGCCGAGATCGCCCATCAGCTCGACCAGCTGCTTGAGCCGGCGCAGATTGTCTTCTGGGTCGTCGCCGGCAAATTCGGTCAAGAGGATCGCCTCGGGCTCGCCCTTGACGAAGCGGTCGACGATCGGGCGGAATACCGGGTTGTCGCGCGACAATTCGATCATCGTGCGGTCGACCAGTTCGACCGCGCTCGGCCCCAGCTTGACGATGTGCTGCGGCGCCTGCATCGCCGAATAGAAGGTCGAAAAATGGCAGATGCCGAGTACCCGGTGCGGCGGGATCGGCTGAAGATCGAGCTCGATCTCGTTGAAAAAGGCGAGTGTGCCTTCCGAGCCGACCAGCAGATGGGCCATGTTGTGGCCCTCGTCGGAAATCATGTCGATGTTGTAGCCGCCGACCCGGCGCAGCAGTTTGGGGAACCGCGCGTCGATCTCGTCCGCTTCGCGGCGGTGCAGCGCCCGCATATCGCGCACCAGGGCGCGATAGCGCTCGGGCGCTGCGCCTTCGTCAAAAAAGTCCGGCGAAAAATTGCCCGGCACCTCGCCAAACTGTGCCGCGGTGCCGTCGGCCAACAGCGCGTCGATCGCCCGTACGTTGTGCACCATGTTGCCGTAGCGGATCGAGCGCGAGCCGCACGAATTGTTGGCGGTCATCCCGCCGATCGTCGCCCGGTCGCCGGTCGAGACGTCGACCGGAAACCACAATCTGTGCGGCCGCAACCGGGCGTTGAGCCGTTCCATGACGACGCCCGGCTGTACCCGCACGCGACGGTTTTCGAGATCGAGCGAAACCACCTTGTCCATGTACTTGCTGGTGTCGAGCACCAGCGCGCGGCCGACCGTCTGGCCGCATTGCGAGGTGCCGCCGCCGCGCGGCAGCACCGGTACGCCTTCCTCGCGCGCGATCTGCAGCGCCGCCGCGACATCCTCGCGGCTTTTCGGCACGACGACGCCGAGCGGTTCGATCTGGTAGACCGACGCATCTGTCGAATAGCGCCCGCGGCTGAACCGGTCAAACAGCACCTCGCCCGCGGTCTCGCGGCGCAGGCGGGTTTCGAGGCGGGACTCGGGCGGATTGTCGAGAGGCATAACGATCGCTCGCTGCGCAAAAAGGTGTCGAACCGACAGGATGGGGTCGAAGGATATGCCGTCAACCGCTTGGGATACGAGGCAAATCAGCATTGCGCCCGATGCTGTCGCGCCGGACGGGTCGGAGGTGCGCGTACTGTGCGCCACCGCGGGGGGCAGCATGGCCGCGTTTGCCCTCGCGCCCGGCGCCGTCGCCCGGGCGGTGGTGCACCGTACGGTCGACGAAATCTGGTACGTCTGCGCCGGAGAGGGGCGGATCTGGCGCCGGTCCGACGCCGCCGCGGAAGTCATCGATCTCGTGCCGGGCCTGTCGCTGACGATCCCGGTCGGCACCGCGTTTCAGTTCCGCTGCGACGGCGCGGTGCCGCTGCGCATTCTCGCGGTCACGCTGCCGCCATGGCCGGGCGACGGCGAGGCACAGCCGGTTTTCGGGAAATGGATCGCGACGCTGTGACGTTGTCGCCCGGTTGACGCGAGGCCACCGCTAATACGCCATCAACCTTCGCTGCCCTATACTAATAGGGTGGCGGCATCGCCGATTACGTCGGCCCCGGTTTTGCAGGCAATCCCCACAGCATGCCCAACGACATATCCGACCTCGACAAGCTCTGGACCGAACGGCTGGCCTGGGAAGGTGCCGAATCGACTGCGCCTCCAATCATCGACGCGCCGGTCGCCGAGGCCGATATCGAAAATTTCAAGTCGGCCGTCGTCGCCAAGCTGGCGCTCGCGGTCGGCAAGAACGTGCCGGACGCGACGCCGCGCGACTGGTTTGTGGCGACCGCGCTGGCGCTGCGCGACCGCGTCATCCACCGCTGGCTCGCAGCCGCGCGTGCCAGCAAGGCTGAGGGCCGCAAACGGGTCTATTACCTGTCGCTGGAGTTTCTGATCGGCCGGCTGTTTGCCGATGTCGTCGAAAACCTGCGACTGGGGCCGGTGGTCGAGGCGGCGCTCGGCGATCTCGGCGTCGACCTGAACCGGATGCGCCAAGCCGAGCCCGATGCTGCGCTCGGCAATGGTGGGCTCGGCCGGCTCGCCGCCTGCCTGATGGAAAGCATGGCTTCGCTGTGCATTCCTGCTTGCGGCTACGGCATCCGCTATGATTTTGGGCTGTTTCGCCAGGGGATCCGCGACGGCTGGCAGCAGGAATACCCCGAGGACTGGCTGTCGGTCGGCAACCCGTGGGAGTTTCTGCGCTCGGAGCGGGTCTATCCGGTGCATTTCGGCGGCCATGTCGAGTTCGCCGCGACGGCCGGCGAGCGGCCGCGTCCGGTGTGGCGACCGCGCGAGACGGTCGAGGCGGTAGCCTACGACACGCCGGTCGTCGGCTGGCGCGGACGGCACGTCAACCCGCTGCGCCTGTGGTCGGCGCGCGCGGTCGACCCGCTCCATCTCGATGTCTTCAACGCCGGCGACTATCTCGGCGCGCTGGCCGAGCAGGCGCGCGCCGCAGCGCTGTCGAAAGTGTTGTATCCGAGCGACAGCACGCCTGCGGGGCGCGAATTGCGCCTGCGGCAGGAATATTTCTTCGTCTCGGCGTCGCTCCAGGACATCGTGCGGCGCCATTGCGAGGCCTACAGCAACCTGTCGTCTCTGCCGGAGCGCGCGGCGATCCAGCTCAACGACACGCATCCGAGCATCGCCATCGCCGAGTTGATGCGCCTCCTCGTCGATGTTCACAACATGCCGTGGGACCAGGCGTGGCGGGTCACGGTCAACACCTTCTGCTACACCAACCACACGCTGTTGCCGGAGGCGCTGGAGAGCTGGCCGGTCGAATTGTTCGAGCGGCTCCTGCCGCGCCACCTCGAAATCATCTACCGCATCAACGCCGAGCACCTCGACGACGCCCGCCGCCGCGGCCATCTCGACAGCGGCTATCTGGCGGCGATCTCGCTGATCGACGACGGGCATGAGCGGCGGGTGCGGATGGGCGCGTTGGCGTTTGTCGGCTCGCACCGGGTCAACGGCGTGTCGGAGCTGCACACCGAATTGATGCGGCAGACCGTATTTCGTGGCCTGCACCAGCTGCACCCCGACCGCATCGTCAACAAGACCAACGGCATCAGCTTTCGCCGCTGGCTGCATCAGGCCAACCCCGGCCTGACCCGGGCGCTGCGCGACATCTGCGGCGACGCGGTGCTCGACGATGCTAGCGCGCTCGGACGGCTCGCCGCACATGCAAGCGACAGTGCGGTGCAGGCCCGGCTTGCCGCGGTCAAGCGCGCCTGCAAGATCACGCTGGCGCGCTATGTCCATGATCGCCTGGGGCAGACGATCGACCCCGCGGCGCTGTTCGATGTTCACATCAAGCGCATCCATGAATACAAGCGGCAGCTGCTGAACCTGCTCGACACGGTGGCGCGCTATCACGCGATCCGCGCCGAGCCCGACCGCGACTGGGTGCCGCGGGTCAAGATTTTCGCCGGCAAGGCGGCGCCGAGCTATCACCGGGCCAAGCTGATCATCAAGCTGGCCAACGATATTGCCCAGGTGATCAACAACGACCCGCTGACCCGCGACCGGCTGAAGCTGGTGTTCATTCCGAACTACAACGTCAGCCTGGCCGAGATGATTATTCCCGCCGCCGATCTGTCGGAGCAGATTTCGACCGCCGGGATGGAAGCCTCGGGCACCGGCAACATGAAGCTGGCGCTCAACGGCGCGCTGACGATCGGCACGCTCGACGGCGCCAATATCGAGATTCTCCGCCATGTCGGCGACGACAACATCTTCATCTTCGGGATGCGCGCCGAGGAGGTTGCCGAGCAGCACCGCTTCGGCCTCGACGCCTCGGAAGCGATCGCCGCGTCGCCGGCGCTGACCGAAGTCATGACGGCGATCGGGCACGGCGCGTTTTCGGGCGGCGACAGCGGGCGCTACCGCGACCTGATCGAGGGCGTCCGCTCCGGTGACCCCTATATGGTGGCGGCCGATTTCGCCGCGTATTTCGATACCCAGGCGGCGATCGACCGGCTGTGGCAATCCCCGGAAGAGTGGAGTGCGGCCAGCATCATGAACATTGCCCGGATCGGCTGGTTTTCCGCCGACCGCACGATTGCCGACTATGCCGGCGACATCTGGGACGTGCCGTTGAAACGCGGCTAGCGGCTCTCTCGACGCTGCCCGCAAAATGGATCACGATTGGTTCAGATGCGGCGCGGTCGCCGGGCGGTGCCGGCGATGGTGCATGATCGGAGCATGACAGCGGAGGCAATCATGGCGGACTGGCTGATCTCCTGCGACGACCATATGGATCTGGGGCAGTTGCCGGCAGATTTGTGGCTGACCCGTCTGCCGGCCGAACTGCGCGACCGCGCCCCGCGCGTCGAAGAACGCGATGGCCAGGCGATGTGGATATGCGACGGCAAGGTGTGGGGGCGCTGGGAGGGCAAGCCGCCGGCGACCGGCAACAACCGGCCGGTCAAGGCGCTTTACAATTCTTTCGACCGCGCCGGCATCTACGACCAGAGCCCCCGGCGCCCGGCGGTCGCCGAGTTGCGCCTGGCGGACATGGATCGCGACGGAGTCCGAGCGCAGGTCATCTTTGGCCCGATCTTTCAGATCAGCACCGACGATCCGGAGCTGCGCGTCGCCTGCTACCGCGTCTACAACGACTGGCTGCTGGAATTCTGCGCCGCCGCCCCCGACCGGCTGATCGGGGCGCCGATGCTGCCTGAATCGCCCGATGCCGCGTGTGAAGAGTTGATGCGGCTGGCCGGGAAGGGCGGGGTCAAGCAGGTCTCGTTGATGATCGCCAACATCAACCCCAAGCTCGACGACCCGGCCTGGGAGAAATTGTGGACCGCACTTGAAGAGACCGGGATCATCATCGGCTGGCACATCACGGTGTTTGTCGGCAAGCCCTCGGACCGCGCTGCCGGCAAGGCCGCCAGCGTGTTCGAGAACACCAAGTTCTTCATGGGCAATTTTCTCGAACCGTTCGTCGATCTGTTTTCCTGGGGCATTCTCGAGCGGCACCCCAAGCTGAAGGTGGTGATGGCCGAGGCCGGCACCGGCTGGCTGCCCTGGCTGATGCAGGAACTCGACTATCGGCACTGGCGGCTGTGGGAGGCCAAGGATTTCTGGGGCGACAAGGGCGGCAAAGCCCTTGAAACCAAGCCGTCCGAGCTGTTCAAGCGGCAGATCTACGCGACCTTCCAGGAAGACTACGCGACAATGGCGCTGATCCCGTTTTTCGGCGAGGGGCACCTGTTGTGGGCGTCCGACTACCCGCACCCGGACGGCGTCTGGCCGAACTCGCATCAAGCGGTCGAGCGCCAGATGGCGCAGCTGCCGCCGGAGCTGCGTCGCAAGTTGACGCACGACAACGCGGCGCGGCTGTATGGATTAGAGTGAGCGTCGATATCGAGCCGGACGAGATCGGACGAGATCGCGGCCCGCAAGCGATACCCGCACCACACGGGTCATTTCGCCCGTAGAGATCACCCGGCGCGTGTTCGACGTGATCCGCGACAACGGCACCGTCGCGGCCGGCGCGCTAGCCGCTGCGGCGATGGCGGAGACGGGGATCGTCGAAACCGACAACGCGATCCGGCGAGACTTCGCGTCGCGGTTCCTGACTACGCTGCACGACCTGCACCGGCATGGCTCGCTCACCAAAGTCAAACACGGGCGCGGCGCCCGGTGGGAGTTCGCGCCGGGAGACCGGATTTAATCTAATGGGTGAGCAAATACGGTGGGGGTGCACGCCACAAAAGACTGGATTTATTTCGGCGAAATCGGCGTTTGTGATATACATCCCTAAATGTATAGGGTACGAAGTCATGCAGGTATCGAAGTGGGGCAACAGCTTGGCTATCCGGCTTCCCGCGTCGGTGGTGGAGGCTCTGGAACTGAAGGCAGGCGACGAAGTCGAGGTGAGAGTGGCCGGCGAACGCTGCTTTGAGATCGCCCGCGACCGCACCCGAGCGCAGGCATTGGAGCGGGTTCGTAGCTTTCGCAAAAAACTTCCGGCCGATTGGAAATTCGATCGCGACGAGGCGAATTCGCGTTAAGCCAGATGGCTGGGGAGTTTCTCGACAGCAACATCCTCGTCTATGCCTTCACTTCGGATCCGCGGGCCGCGACGGCGCAAGCGTTGCTGGCGCGGGGCTGCACGATCAGCGTCCAGAACCTCAACGAATTCGCGAACGTTGCCCGGCGCAAGCTCGGCATGTCGTGGCGTGATCTGGACAACGCGTTCTCCGCTATCCGTGCGCTGTGTCCACGGGTTCTTCCGCTCACGATCGAAACCCATGCGGATGCGATGCGCGTCGCCGAGCGGTACGGATTTTCAATCTTCGATTCTCTGGTCATCGCCTCGGCCTTGCAGGCGGGAAGCGATCGATTGTGGTCGGAGGACATGCACCATGGCATCGTGATCGACGAGCGCCTGAGCATCGTCGATCCGTTTCGCGACGCCGGCTGACAGGCTGGCAGCCGGTTGCTTCCTCGCGCCGGCAATGACACCTTAGGCGACCGTAGCGAGTTCCGTAGAACGGGTCCGTAATGAAGAACACCACCACCGCCCATACCGGCCGCCATTTTCTGCAGATCCCGGGGCCGACCAACGTGCCCGACAGGGTCTTGCAGGCGATCGCGATGCCGACGATCGACCATCGCGGGCCGGAATTTGCCGAGCTTGGCAAAGAGGTCGTCGCCGGCATGAAGCGGGTGTTTCAGACCGAAGGGACGGTCGTGATCTACCCGTCGTCGGGCACCGGCGCGTGGGAGGCGGCACTGGTCAACACGCTGTCGCCGGGCGACCGCGTCGTGATGTTCGAGACCGGGCAGTTTGCGACGCTGTGGCGGCAGATGGCCGGGCGGCTCGGGCTCGACATCGAGTTCGTGCCGGGCGATTGGCGCCACGGCGTCGACCCGGCGCGCGTCACCGAGGTGCTGGCCGCCGACCGTGAGCACCGCATCAAGGCGGTGTGCGTCGTCCACAACGAGACCTCGACCGGCGCCATTACCCGCATCCCGGTGATCCGCGCCGCGATCGACGAGGCGCGCCACCCGGCGCTGCTGATGGTCGACACGATCTCGTCGCTTGCCTCGATCGACTATCGACACGACGAGTGGGGGGTCGACGTGACGGTCGGCGGCTCGCAAAAGGGGCTGATGCTGCCGCCCGGGCTCGGCTTCAACGCCGTGTCGGCCAAGGCGATGGCGGCGTCGAAGACCGCCAAGATGACGCGTTCCTATTGGGATTGGCAGGCGATGGCCGAGACCGGGAACACCGGGTTCTTTCCCTATACCCCGGGCACCAACCTGCTGTTCGGGCTGCGCGAAGCGCTGAAGATGCTGCTCGACGAGGAGGGGCTATCGGCGGTCTTTGCCCGCCACGCCCGCCACGGCGAGGCGACGCGGCGCGCGGTCAGGGCGTGGGGTCTCGAACTGCTGTGCAGCGACGAGCGCGAATACTCGAACTCGCTGACCGCGGTGCTGGTGCCGCAGGGTTTCGACGCCGACCGCCTGCGCGAGCTCATCCTCGACGCCTTCGACATGTCGCTTGGCACCGGGCTCGGCAAGGTCAAGGGAACCGTGTTCCGCATCGGGCATCTCGGCCATTTCAACGATTTGATGCTGTGCGGCACGCTGTGCGGCGTCGAGATGGGGCTGCACCGCGCCGGTATTCCGCACAAGGCGGCGGGGGTTGCGGCGGCGCTGGAATATCTCGCCGCCCCGTAAGGTCTAGAGAGACGCAGCACAGGCTACAGGAGGCCGACCATGACCCCCGAGCAGATCGAAACCGCCGCCGCCGCGCTGGTCGCCGGGCGCACCGGGCAGCCGATCGCCGCCCTGCCGGACGGTGCAAGACCGGAAACCGAGGCGGATTCCTACGCCATCCAGGATGCGGTCGGGCACAAGCTCGCCGAGCGGTTCGGCGGCTGGAAGGTCGGCATCTCGCCGCTCGGCGGCCATTTCGCGGCGCCGATCTATGCCTCGAAGATCCACGCCAGCCCGGCATCGCTGCCGGCGCGCGGGTTTCACCTCATCGGCATCGAGTGCGAGATTGGGTTCCGGCTCAATGAGCCATTGACCCGTCGCGCCCGGCCCTATACGCGCACCGAGGTGCTGGCCGTGGCGACGCTGCACCCGACGATCGAGGTCGTCGACACGCGCTACCAGGATTTCCGCTCGCTCGATCGGCTGCAGGTGCTGGCCGACAATTTCTCCAACGGCGGGCTGGTCTACGGCGCGTCCGCCGCGGATTGGGAGGGGCTCGACCTCACCCACCCGCCGATCGCGGTGACCGCCGACGGCAAGCCGTTTGCCGAATGCAGCGGTCTGCGCGCCGGCAACCCGATCGATCTGCTGGTCGCTGCGGTCAACCACGCCGCCGAGCGCGGCGGGGTCGGGGCCGGGACGTTCGTCACGACCGGAACTCATACCGGCCTCGTATTTACCGAGCCGGGGGTGCACATTCGTGCGGATTACGGGCGGCTCGGCGTGGTCGAGGTGTCGTTTCCGCGCTGATCGCGTCAGATCCGAGCGCCCGGCGGAGCCTCATGCTGCTGCACCTTGCCTGGCGCCACAATCTCGATGGGCTTGACTTGGCGTTGGCGGTCAACCGCTTGGCCGCGCACGGCACGTCGGTGTGGTGGTTGGGCGCAGCCGGCCCCGAGCACGAGCCGGGCGATTATCTTATCGACGTCGGCGCCGCGGTAGAGACGGCGCTTGCCGGGTTTGGCCTGATGGCCCGCCGCTGGCGTGATTCCCTTCCCGACGGCGCGATCGCTCTTGCCGCACCGCGCATCGCACTGCTCGCCGGGACGGCTGCCGCCTATCCCAATTTTGCCTATTACGCGATGGCGCTCGCCCGGCTGGGCTTCGATGTCGAGCTGATCGACGGCGCCGCGATCGCCGCCGGATGGCTTGGCGCCGTCGATATTGTGGTGCTGCCCGCCGGGTCGGCGATCTGGGGGCTCGACGCCGCCGAGGGGGTAATCGGCGCCGATGCGCGGCTGCGCGCGTTTCTCGATGCCGGCGGCGCCGCGGTCGCCTCGTCGGGCGGGGCTTTCTACCTGTCCGCCGGGCGGCCCGGCTGGACCGGCACGGCGCGCGCCCGCCCGCATCATGCCCACGAATACCTGCGCACCGGGGTCGGCATCGTCAGCGTGCGGCTGCTCGCCGACAGCATCGCCTTCGGCTGCCCGCCGACGCTCGACATGCCGTATTACCACGGTCCGGTGTATGACGAGCTCGACCGCTCGGTTTCGTCCGCCGCAACCTTTCACCGGCTGGTGATGCCGGGGCGGCTGTTTTTCGACAATCCGCTCGACCCCGAGGTGTTTCGCCGCGAGCTGGCCGGCCATACGGCGATCCTGCGGGCCGAGGGACGACGCGGGCGCGCCGTTCTGTTTTCACCCGACCCGGAGATGGGCGATCTGATTCGGCGCTACATCGCCTTCGACGATTACGTGGCGCATTACCTGCCGCTGCACGGCGAGGCGACGATGGCCGACACGCTGCGCCACTACCGCCCGCTCGAGTCGCCGTCGTGGCGGCTCGTGCTCAATGCGATTCACAGCCTGATGCTGCGCCGGCGCCCGGTGTCGCTGCCGTCACCATCGATCGCGCCGCGCCCCGATGACGGCGACCCGCCCGATCTTGCCGCGGCCACCGAGGCGGCGCTCGGCCGTCTGCCCGAGTTTGACGGGCGACGCCGGCATCTCGCGGAAATCCTGCGCGACGATCTGGCAGCGCGGCTCGGCGGCGTGCGTTCACGGCTTGCGGCGGCAGAGGCACCGCTGCTGTCGCTCGCCGGCCCGGCGCCCGCAATCCGCGCCTTGCGCACCGATTGCGAACGCGCCGCAGTCGCGGCCTTCGTCGCCAAGGCTGCGGGCGAGCGCACGGGCACCGAACGGCTGGCCGAAATCGATACCGCGGTGACGCTGCTGGAAGCGTGGTGCCGGCTCGCCGAGGCCGAGGCGCATTTTACCGGCGCCCGCTGAGTGCACCGGCCTCCGGCAGGCGAGGATGCGACTGCCGTGCGCTACGACGGCGGCGCAATCGCTCTGCACTGGCTGATCACGATTCTGACAATCGCGGTCGTCACGTTCGGCCTGATGATCCCCGAGGCGCCGCGCGGCGACTCCAGCCGGCCGCTGATCCTGCTGTTGCACCGCTCTGTCGGGCTGACGATCCTGGCCGCGATGGTGGTGCGCGGGGCGTGGCGGGCGGTCCGGCCGCCGCCGCCGCTGCCGCCGACCGTGGGCCGGATCGAGGCCCGTCTGGCACACGCGACGCACGGTGCGCTCTATCTCGTGCTGCTCGCGATGCCGATATTGGGCTATCTCAACGCCGCCGCCGCCGGGCATGCGGTAAGCCTCTTCGGGATCGTCGCGATCCCGCCGCCGATCAGGGAAAACGACCGGCTCGCGCAAATCGCAATCGCCCTTCACCTGGTCGGTCAGTATGCGCTGTACGGGCTATTGGCGCTGCATGTCGGCGCTGCGCTGGTGCACGGGATCGTGCGGCGCGACGGCGTGTTTTCGCGGATGCTGCCGGGCCGGCGGCTTGCCGCGGCTCACAGCTTGGCGGACGAGACCAGCATCAAATTGCTGCGAAAATAATCGAGCGCTTCGCCGAGCGTGGCGGCGGCGTTGAGCCGCTGGCGGCCGCACAGCACGGTGAACTGCGGCGTGCCGCCGATGGTCGATTTGGCGATCGTGTAAATGGCGCCTTCCTGCGTGTGGCGAAACACGGAAAACATCGCCAGGCCGGCGCGATGATCGATCGCATAATCCCGCCATACGCCGCGCGCCACGTTGCGACTGTAGAGTCCGAGCAGCTGGTTCAGTTCATTCCGGCTGAAATAGAGGGTCTGCGACCGCCCCCGGTAATTCTGCAAAGGCAGAACCGTCGCACTCTTCCCGCTCATCGCAACCGCCGCAATTGACGCCGGCGCTTACTGTTGACGATTTCGCAAAGGGCGTCCAGTGCGGCGAATTCCGCTGCCGACGCAGCGCGCGGGCCGGCGCCACCGGCCGACAGATTCGACGGCGCGGACGGGCTCGAAAACCGCTGTCGGCGGCCTTTGGGTCGGGTCAACCACCCGAAAGTATCAAGATTTCTTGAGCTTTCCGATTCCGGCGCGCACGACGCCCGGTTTGGTGCGGCCGGTTGCCGCGCGGTTTGCGTCGCTTCGGGCGAGCCGGTATGGTAGCGCGCTTTAACAGCGGCGCCCGGGGCGGTTTGTGAGCGACATCCTACGCGAAATCGAAGATGAGTTACGTCGCGACAACCTGCTCAAGCTCTGGCAACGGTATCGGACCCACGTCATCATCGCGGTGCTGGTGGTGTTTGCGATCGCCGGCGGGGTAGTTGTGTGGCGCAATCATCTGGCGACCCAGCGCAAGGAAGTCTCGACGCAGTTCTTCGGCGCGCTGTCGCTGATCGGCCAGGGCAAGGATGCCGATGCTGCCGTGCTGTTCGACAAGATCGCGCAGAGCGGCGGCGGGTATGCGGTCCTGGCGCGGTTCGAGCGCGCCGATCTGCTGACCAAGACCGGCAACCAGGTCGGCGCGGTCGCGATTTACGACAGCATCGCGAAATCGACCGATACCGACCCGGAATATCGCGACCTGGCGACCCTGCTGTCGGTGATGCACAGCCTTGCCACGGCCGATCCGAAAAGCGAAATCGCCCGCCTGGGACCGTTGACCCAGAGCGGCAATGCCTGGCGGCCGTCGGCGCTTTACCTGACCGCCGCCGCCGAATTGAAGGCCGGCGACAAGAGCGCCGCGCTCGCGATCTACAAGAAACTCTCCGACGATCTTTCCGCGCCAGAGGGGTTGCGTGCCCGTGCCACCGAGATGGCCGCGGCACTGGCGCCATAGGGGCCGCTTCACCGCATGAAACGACGTGATTTCGGGATTGTGCTGCTGGCCGCGTTGACCGAGGCCGGGTGCGGACTGTTTGGCGGCGGTTCGAGGAAGACGCCGCTGCCCGGCGAGCGAATCTCGGTGCTCGGCCTTGACAGCGCGCTGACGCCGGACCCCGCGCTCGCCAATGTCTCGGTTACCCTGCCGCGCCCCGCGGTGAATACCGCATGGCCCGACGCCGGCGGCTATCCCAATCACGCGATGTACCATCTGGCGCTGCCGCCGGCGCCGCGGCGCGTCTGGGAGACCAGTATCGGCGACGGCAGCTCGCGCCATCACAAGGTGATGGCGCAACCGATCTACGCCAACAAGGTCGTCTACACGATGGACGGCGGCGCCCAGGTCAGCGCGGTCGACGCCGCCAGCGGCAAGCTGATGTGGCAGGTCGATCTGAAGCCTAAGGGGGAGCATGGTACCGCGTTCGGCGGCGGGCCGGCCTTCTGGCACAACCGGTTGTTTATCGCGACCGGCTGGGCCGAGGTGGTGGCGCTCGATCCGGCCAACGGCAAGCAGATCTGGCGCAAGAGCATCAGCGCGCCGGTGCATGCCCAGCCGACCGTGTCCGACGGCCGCGTCTTTGCGATCACCGTCGAGAACGAGATGTTCGTCCTCGCCGCTGAGGACGGAAGGCGGCTGTGGACCCATAACGGTATTCCCGAGACCGCAGGGCTGCTCGGCGGCGCCGCACCGGCGGTCGAAGGCGAGATCGTCATCGTTCCCTACAATTCGGGCGAGCTCTATGCGCTCAGGGTCGAGAACGGGCGGCCGCTATGGTCCGACAGCCTGGCCGCGTCGCGCACCTTCGACCCGGTCTCCGGCCTTGCCGACATCCGCGGCCGGCCGGTCATCGACCGCGACCGGGTATTCGCGATCGGGCACAGCGGACGGATGGTGTCGATCGACCTGCGCCGCGGCGACCGGGTGTGGGAGCGGGATATCGCGAGCAGTCACGGGCCGTGGGTCGCCGGCGACTATGTCTATGTGCTGGCCAACGACAACGAACTGGCCTGCCTGACCCGCAAGGACGGCAAGGTACGCTGGGCGCATCAGCTGCCGCGCTACGAGGACGAGAAAAAGCGCGAGGACCCGATCATCTGGTCGGGGCCAGTGCTGGGCGGCGACCGCCTGATCGTGTTGTCGAGCACCGGGGACGCGCTGGCCGTGTCGCCCTATACCGGGCAGCCGCTGGGCCGTATCGAAATCTCGACGCGCGCCTATATTGAGCCGATGATCGCCGAGAGCTCCCTTTATTTGCTGACCGACGACGCCAATCTTTCCGCCTATCGCTGAGCCGCACGGCCGGCGCGGCCATGGCACAAGCGGGTAATGAACTTCTCAATCGTCATCATCGGCCGACCCAACGTCGGCAAGTCGACGCTGTTCAACCGGTTGGTCGGGCGCCAACTGGCGCTGGTCGACGACTTGCCCGGCGTGACCCGCGACAGCCGGGAAGGCGAGGGGCATATCGCCGACCTTGCGTTCCGGATCGTCGATACTGCGGGGCTTGAAGAGGCAACGCCCGAGAGCCTGCCGGGGCGGATGCGCGTCCAGACCGAGCGGGCGCTCGCCGAGGCCGATGTCGCGCTCTTGGTGTTCGACGCCCGCGCCGGCATTACCGAAGCCGACCGGCATTTCGCGCGCGGGCTGCACAAAAGTGCCAAACCGGTCATCGTCGTCGCCAACAAGGCCGAAAGCTCGGCGGCGCTGGCCGATCTTGGTGACGGCTTTCGCCTCGGCTTTGGCGACCCGGTGCCGATTTCGGCTCGGCACGGCGAGGGATTTGCCGAGCTGTACGAGCGGTTGCGGCCGTTCGCTCCAACCCCGGCAGACGAGGATGAGCCGCCAGCCGAAGCCGAGCCCGAAACGCCGAAGCCGCTGCAACTGGCGATCGTCGGGCGGCCCAATGTCGGCAAGTCGACGCTGGTCAATCGCCTGCTCGGCCAGGATCGGCTGCTGACCGGGCCCGAACCGGGGCTGACCCGCGATTCGATTGCGACCGAGTGGCATTGGGGCGATCGCGATTTCCGCCTGGTTGACACTGCGGGGATGCGCCGCCGGGCGCGGGTCGAGGAACGGCTGGAGCAGCTTTCGGTCGCCGACACGCTGCGCTCGATCCGCTTTGCCGGCACTGTCGTCCTGGTGCTCGACGCGCTGATGCCGTTCGAGCGCCAGGATCTGACGATCGCCAACCTCGTGGCCGAAGAGGGGCGGGCGATCGTGCTCGCCGCCAACAAATGGGACGCCGTGCCCGACAAGGGCGCGGCGCTGGCGCGGCTGCGGGACCGGATGACCGCGTCGCTGCCGCATCTCGAGGGTGTTGCGCTGGTGCCGGTGTCGGGGCTGACCGGGCTCGGGCTCGACGCTCTGATGCAGGCGGTCGTCGCTGCCGATGTGGTGTGGAACCGGCGCTTGTCGACCTCGGCGCTCAACCGCTGGCTCGCCGCGATCCAAGAGCGCCACCCGCCACCGGTCGTCGGCGCGCGCCGGCTGCGGCTGCGCTACATGACCCAGGTCAACACAAGGCCGCCGACCTTTGCGCTGTTTTCCTCGAAACCCGGCGAGCTGCCGGATTCCTATCGCCGCTATCTGGTCAACGCGCTGCGCAAGGATTTCGAGCTGCCGGGCACGCCGATCCGGATGATGCTGCGCAAGGGCGACAACCCCTACGCTCCGGACAAAAATTAAGGGCTTGCCAGGCCTTCGGCCTGGGACAGCGTGTCGGCGAAGCCGCCAACCGTGATCACCTCGCCGTTGCGCTCGCATTCGGGCACGGCAAGCTGGACGAACGCCTCGGTGACGCCTTCCGGCGGCGGCAGGGCATTGGGGTTCTCGCCGGGGAACACGCTCGCGCGCAGGCGGGTGCGCACCACCCCGGGGCCGAGCAGGTTGACGCGCACCGCAGTGGTGGCGATCTCGGCGGCATAGACCTTGACGAGGTTTTCGAGCGCCGCCTTGCTGACCGAATAAGGGCCCCAATAGGCGCGCGGCTCGCGCGCGATGCCGCTGGTGACAAAGATCGCCCGCCCGTGCGGCGCGGCCCGCAGCAGCCGGTCCATCGCGCGAATGAGCCGCCAGTTGGCGGTCAGGTTGAGGGCGATCACGTTATCCCACATCGCCGGATCCATGTGGCCGAGCGGCGTAAAGACGCCAAACTCGGCAGCATTGCCGACGAGGATGTCGAGCCGGCCGTAGCGGTGGTAGAGCGCCGCGGCGAGTTCGTCGATCTTGATGAACTCGCGCAAATCGAGCGGCACCAGCGTCGCACTGCCGCCGGCAGCCTGCACCTTGTCGTCGACCTCTTCGAGGCCGCCGACCGTGCGCGCGACCAGCACGACATGCGCGCCCTCGCGGGCGAAATGCTCCGCGACCGCGGCGCCGATCCCGCGCGAGGCACCGGTAATCAGCGCGATCTTGCCGTCGAGACGCCGTGGCATGAGTTCGTCGTCCAACCGGGGAGTAAGCTCAGGTCGTCTCGGTCAGCAACGACAGCTGCACCGACACCTTGCCGTCGGCAGCATCGATCAATGGGATCGGGTAGTCGCCCGTGAAGCAGGCGTCGCAAAACCGCGGCGCGGCCGGATCGCGGTAATCGACCCCCATCGCCCGGTACAGCCCCTCGATCGAGACAAAGGCGAGGCTGTCGGCGCCGATCAGCTTCGCCATTCCTTCGATGTCGAAGCGCGCGGCGAGCAGCTGGTCGCGCTCGGGCGTGGCAATGCCGTAAAAGCACGAATGGCGGGTCGGAGGGCTCGAGATGCGCATGTGCACCTCGAGCGCGCCGGCGCGGCGGACCATGTCGACGATCTTGGTCGAGGTCGTGCCGCGCACAATCGAATCGTCGACCAGGATCACCCGCTTGCCTTCGAGGTCGGCGCGGTTGGCGTTGTGCTTGAGCCGCACCCCGAGATTGCGGATCTGGTCGGTCGGTTCGATAAAGGTGCGCCCGATATAGTGGTTGCGGATGATCCCGAGCTCGAACGGGATGCCGCTTTCGAGCGAATAGCCGAGCGCCGCCGGCACCCCGGAATCCGGCACCGGCACCACGACATCGGCCTCGATCGGGTTTTCGCGGGCAAGCTCGCGGCCGATCCGCTTGCGCGCCTCATAGACGCTTTTGCCTTCGAGCACGCTATCCGGGCGCGCGAAGTAGATGTATTCGAACACGCAGAACCGCTTTGAGGCGTAGTCGAACGGCTTGATGCTCTTAAGCCCGCCGGGCCCGATCACGACGATCTCGCCGGGCTCGACATCGCGCACGAATTCGGCGCCGATGATATCGAGCGCGCAGGTCTCCGACGCCAGTATCCATGCCTCACCGAGCCGGCCGATGACCAGCGGGCGCACGCCGACCGGATCGCGCAGCCCGATCAGCGATTCCTGCGACAGCGCGACCAGCGAATACGCGCCATCGACCTGGCGCAGCGCGTCGGCCAGGCGCTCGACCACACTTTCTTTCAGGCTGGTCGCGATCAGGTGGACGATGACCTCGGTGTCGCTGGTCGATTGGAACAGGCTGCCGCGGCGCACGAGCTGGCGGCGCAACTGGTAGGAATTGGTCAGGTTGCCGTTGTGGCACAGCGCCAGCCCACCGAATTCGAAATCGGCGAACAGCGGCTGGACGTTGCGCATCACGACTTCGCCGGTCGTGGCATAGCGCACATGACCGATCGCGGTATGGCCGCGCAGCCGCTCGATGACTTCCTTGGAGTTGAAGTTGTCGCCGACCAGGCCCATGCCGCGATGCGCGCTGAACTGCTCGCCGTCATAGGAGACGATGCCGGCCGCCTCCTGTCCGCGGTGCTGCAGGGCATGCAGCCCGAGCGCGGTCAGCGCCCCCGCATCAGGGTGCCCGAACACCCCGAAAACGCCGCATTCATCGTGAAAATGGTCATCATCGGCAAAGCCGGTCGTCACCATCCGCGATCCTCGCCTCGTGTGTCCGGGTCGCCGCCATATGGGGAGTTCTGCCCCATATTACGAGTATGTGGCAACCCACATCGGCTCAATGCTCGGAACCGATCAGCCGGTCGAGGCCATGCCTATCGGTCGGATCATAGGTCGGCGGCGAATCGGCCGGGGCGGGGGAGGGGGCGGCCGGGGTCGGCGTCGCCAGCGCGCGCAGCGCCCGGTCCGCCTGCGCTGCCGGCGACAGCGCCTTCAATGCCCGGTCGGCGGCGTCGGCGCTCTTGCTCTTCAACGATTCGGGCAGCACGTTGCGCAGCAGATCGGCGCCCTGTTCGAGATAGGGCGTGCTTTTTGCCTCACGCACCCAGAGCGGGCGATCGTTGGGCGTCAGGCTGACATCGAGCAGCAGATAGGCAAGCGAAACGATAAACGCGCCGCGCAGCAGCCCGAAGACGAAGCCGAGCGTGCGGTCGATCGCCGACAGCGAGCTGGTGCGCACCGAACGGGCGATGAACCCGGTCAGGATCGTCATCACGATCAGGCTGCCGACGAACAGCCCGAACCCGGCGATCAATTGCGACAGCAGCGGGTTGTGGACCATCGGATCGATCATCGCGTAGGCCGGCTTAAAGCCGTACAGCGTAATCGCCCCGGCGGTCAGCCACGCGACGATCGACAGCGCCTCGCGGACAAAGCCGCGGGCGAAGGCAAACACCGCCGACAGCGCGATCACGGCGATGACGCCGATATCGAGCGGGTTCATTCGGCCACCACGGCGCGGCCCGGCGCCGCGGTGCCGCCGCGCCGGCGCTGGCGCGGTGCCAGCCGCGCCAGCAATTCGCTGAGATGCCCGATCGGGCGCAGTCCCAGCCCGTCGCCGGCACGTCCGCCGCGCACGGTGCGCCCCGCCGGCAGCCAGGCCTCGGCAAAGCCGAGCTTCGCCGCCTCCTTGAGCCGAGCCTCGGTATGCGAGACCGGTCGCACCCGGCCGCTCAGCCCGATCTCGCCGAACACGACCGTCTCGGCCGGCACCGGGTTTTCGGTCAGCGCCGAGACCAGCGCCGCGGCGACCGCCAGATCGGCCGCCGGCTCGACGATGCGCAGCCCGCCGGCAATGTTGAGGTAGATGTCGTTGGCGCCGATCGACAGCCCGCAGCGCGCGTCGAGCACCGCGGCGATCATCGCCAGCCGCGTCGCATCCCAGCCGACGACCGCGCGGCGCGGTGTGCCGAGCACCGCCGGTGCGACCAGCGCCTGAACCTCGACCAGCACCGGGCGCGTGCCTTCAATGCCGGCAAACACCGCCGAGCCGGCGGCAATGCCGCCCTCGTCCCCGTCTTCGCCGGCCCCTCGGTCGGCGAGAAAAAGCGCCGACGGGTTTGGCACCTCGACGAGACCGCGATCGCTCATCTCGAACACGCCGATCTCGTCGGTCGCGCCAAAGCGGTTCTTGACCGCGCGCAGGATGCGGAATTGGTGGCCGCGCTCGCCCTCGAAATACAGCACGGTGTCGACCATGTGCTCGAGCACCCGCGGTCCGGCGATCAACCCCTCCTTGGTGACGTGCCCGACCAGCACCAGCACGAAGCCGCGCCGCTTGGCCAGCGCGATCAGCTCCTGCGCCGCGCCGCGCACCTGGCTGACCGTGCCCGGCGCGCTGTCGAGCGTGTCGAGATACATCGTCTGGATCGAATCGACGACGACGAAGCGCGGCGGATCGGCGACATCGAGCGAGGCGGCGATGTCGCGCACGCTCGCCGCCGCGGCGAGCCGCATCGGGCTTGCGGTGACGCCGAGCCGAGCGGCGCGCAGCCGGATCTGGTCGATCGCCTCCTCGCCGGTGATATAGGCCGAGGCCGCCTGTGCGCCCGCCAAGGCCGCCGCGGCCTGCAGCAGCAGCGTCGATTTGCCGATGCCCGGGTCGCCGCCGACGAGGATCGTCGAGCCGGCGACGAGCCCACCGCCGCACACCCGGTCGAACTCGGCGATGCCGCTGAGACGCCGCGGCGGCCCGGCACTGGTACCGCTCAGTCCGACAAAATCGAGCGCATGGCCGCCGCCCTTGCCGCCCAGCCCTTTCGGAGGCGCGGCGCGCGGCAATTCCTCGACCAGGCTGTTCCACGCGCCGCAGGCTTCGCAGCGGCCCGCCCATTTCGGATAGGCCGCACCGCATTGCTGACACGCATAGCGCGCTGCCGGCGCACCCTTCATGCCGCGCGGATCTCCATCTGAATCGGCCCTTCGGCACGCCCGTGGACGAATTGGTCGACATACGAGTTGCCGCTGTCCTCGATCTCTCCGGTCGGCCCCTGCCAGATGATGCGGCCCTTGTGCAGCATCGCGATGCGATCGGCGATCTTCTTGGCGCTGGTCATGTCGTGGGTGATCGACACCGCGGTTGCGCCCAGCTCGCGCACGCATTTGATGATCAGGTGGTTGATCACGTCGGCCATGATCGGATCGAGCCCGGTGGTCGGCTCGTCGAAAAAGATGATCTCGGGCTCGGCGGCGATCGCCCGCGCCAGCGCGACCCGCTTCTGCATGCCGCCCGACAGTTCGGCCGGGCGCAGCAGCCCGACCTCGGGCCCAAGCCCCACCGCGGCCAGCTTGTCAAACGCGATCTCGCGCGCCTTGCCTCGCTCCATGCCCCGGCCCTGGATCAGGCCGAACGCCACATTCTCCCACACCATCAGCGAATCGAACAGGGCGCCGCCCTGGAACAACATGCCGAACTTGCGCATCAGCGACTCGCGCCGGGCGCGCCCGATGCCGACGGTCTCTTCGCCATCGATCCGGATCGAGCCTGCCTCGGGCTGCAGCAGACCCAGGATGCATTTGACGAAAACTGATTTTCCGGTACCCGAGCCGCCGATGATGACAAGGCTTTCGCCGCGCCCGCACTCGATGTCGATGCCATCGAGAACCCGCTTGCTGCCAAACGATTTTTCGACGCCGCGCACGGCGATCTTGGGCTGGGTTCCGGTCATTTGGCGAACAACGCGGCGGTCAGCAGGTAGTCGGTCACCAGAATCAGGATCGAGGCCGACACCACGGCATAGGTCGTCGCCTGACCGACCCCCTGCGCCCCGCCGCGCGAGTTGTAGCCGTGGTAGCAGCCCATCAGCGCGATGATGAAGCCGAACACGCCCGCCTTGATCAGGCCGGAGAAGACATCCATCGTTTCGAGGTGCTGGCTGGTGCTGCTCAGATATGCCTCGACATTGAAGCCTAGCTTGTAGGTGCTGACGATATAGCCGCCGAACACGCCGATGATATCGGCGACAAGCACCAGCGCCGGCAGGGTCAGCAGGCCGGCGACGAGGCGCGGCAGCACCAGATAGCGCAGCGGGTCGGTCGACAGCGTGGTCAGGGCGTCGATCTGGTCGGTTACCCGCATTGTGCCGATCTCGGCCGCCATCGCCGCGCCGACCCGGCCGGCCACCATCAGTCCAGCGATCACCGGGCCCAGTTCGCGCGTCATCGACAGAACAACAACGGTCGCCACCGCGCTTTCGGCGTTGAACCGGCTGAACCCGGTATAGGATTGCAGCGCCAGCACCATGCCGGTGAAGATCGCGGTCAGCCCGACGACCGGCAGTGAGAAATAGCCGATATTGACGATCTCGCGCAGCAAGAGGCGCGGGTAGTAGGGTGGCGTCAACCCGGCGATGATCGCCCGCGCGGCGAACAGAGAAAGCCGGCCGGTCGCCGCGAGAAAGGCCAGGAAGATCGCCCCGACCGACGCCAGAAAGGCGATCATCCGCGGTTCGCGGCCCGATAGAGGCGGTGATAGCGCCGCCCGAGCGACGTCAGGATCTCGTAGCCGATCGTCCCGGCATCGCGCGCCGCGTCATCGACCCCGTAGCCCGGCCCGAGCAACTCGATGCTGTCGCCGGGGCGCATCAGCACCGGGTCGATTGCCGAGACATCGAACGTGGCAAGGTCCATCGACACCCGGCCCAGGAGGGGAACGCGCTGCCCGGCGATCACGCCGCTGCCGCGATGGCTCAACGCGCGCAGCCAGCCATCGGCATAGCCCACCGCAACCGTTGCGAGCCTGCCCGGCCCGGTCATCACGTGCGCGGCACCGTAGCCAACCGACTCGCCCCTGTCAACGTCGCGGACCTGGATGATTTTCCCTTTGAGTGTAACCACTTGCCGCATCGGATTTGGCCTGCCGGGCTGCGGGTTGACGCCGTAAAGGGCCGCCCCCGGCCGCACCAGGTCGTGATGATAGGCGCTGCCGAGAAAGACCCCCGACGATGCCGCAAGGCTCGCGCGTATGCCCGGAAAGTGCCGGCGCGCTTCGGCAAATCGTGCAAGCTGTGCGGCATTCAGCGCATGGTCCGGCGTGTCGGCGCAGGCAAGGTGGCTGAGCAGGGCGCTCCAGCGGAGCGTGCCGAGCCGGGACCGGTCGCCGCAGACCGCGGCAAACTCGCGCGGCGACAGCCCGAGCCGCGACATGCCGGTGTCGACCTGCAGCATCGCCGGAGGCGGGCAGGGGAGTTTCAGCCAACGCTCGATCTGCCCGGGGTCGTTGAGCACCGGGGTCAGGGCGTGGGGCGGATACTCGCCTGCGGTGCCGGGTAGCGGACCATTGAACACCGCAATCTCGGGCGCCGGCCCGAGCGCGGCCCGCAAGGCGATTCCTTCGTCGAGAGTCGCGACGAAGAATGTGCGGCAGCCGGCCGCGGCGAGCGCGTCGGCGACGCGGTCGGCGCCGAGCCCGTAGGCGTCGGCCTTGACCACCGCGGCGCATTCCGCCGGCATGACCCGGCCGGCGAGCCCCCGCCAGTTTTCGACGATCGCGCCAAGGTCGATGTCGAGGATCGCGGCAGCGCGTGCGGCGGGGTCGGAGGCCATCGGCCGTACCTACTGCCGGCTCCGCCTTCCGCCCGTCATACCGGCGCAGGCCGGTATCCATGTCCGGCCTGGGTCCCGGCCTGCGCCGGGACGACGAGAGGGAGGGACAGCCGGGCCACTAGGTCAGTAATCCCCCGCCGGGACCCGATCCGGGCCGATGAAATTGTCAAACTTGGTGGTTTCGGCCTCGAAGTGCAGCTTGACCGTGCCGATCGGGCCGTGACGCTGCTTGGCGATGATGACGTCGGCGAGACCATAGGCCGCCTCGGTGCGCTCCTTCCAGCGGTCGTAACGGTCGTTGAACTTGTCGTCGGTTTCCTCGGGCCGGCGCGCCGGCTCACCGCGCGACAGGTAGTACTCCTCGCGGAAGATGAACATCACCACGTCGGCGTCCTGCTCGATCGAGCCGGATTCCCGCAAATCGGCCAGCATCGGCCGCTTGTCCTCACGGTTCTCGACCTGGCGCGAGAGCTGCGACAGGGCGAGCACCGGAACCTCCAGCTCCTTGGCGATCGCCTTGAGCCCGCGGGTGATGTCGGAAATTTCCTGGACGCGGTTTTCCATCGCGCGGCCCTGCCCGCCGGCCGGCCGCAGCAATTGCAGGTAGTCGATGACGATCATCCCGAGCCCCTGCTGGCGCTTGAGCCGGCGCGCGCGGGTGCGCAAGGCGGTGACGCTGATCGCCGGGGTGTCGTCGATATAGAGCGGCATCTCGGCGAGGCGCTGGCTTGCCTGGACGAACCGGTCGAAATCCTCGCGCCGCACCTCGCCGCGCCGGATCTTGTCCGACGAGGCGCCGGATTCCTCGGCGAGGATGCGCGTCGCAAGCTGCTCGGCCGACATTTCGAGCGAGAAAAACGCGATGACCGCGCCGTCTTCGGCCTTGATTTGCCCGTCGGCACCGCGCCCGGCGCGGTAGGCCTTGGCCGCGTTGAAGGCGATGTTGGTGGCGAGCGCGGTCTTTCCCATCGAGGGGCGGCCGGCGAGGATGATCAGGTCCGACGGGTGCAGCCCGCCGAGCTTGTTGTCGAGATCGGTGAACCCGGTCGCCACCCCGACGGTCTTGCCGCTGCGCTTGAATGCCGCTCCGGCGCTCTCGATCGCCTCGGTCAGCGCGAACTTGAATTCGCGCAACCCGCCTTCGGCGCTGCCGGTTGTCGCCAGATCGAACAGGCGCTGCTCGGCGCGCTCGATCTGGAACACCGCGACATCGTCGAGATCGTGGCGGAACGCGTCGGATACGACATCCTGGCCGATCGTGATCAGTTCGCGCCGCAGGTGCAGATCGTAGATCGTGCGGCCATAGCTTTCGGCGTTGATGATCGTCACCGCGCTGGCGGCGAGCCGGCCCAGGTACTGGGCGCCGCCGATATCGGCCAGCGCGCCGTCCTGGTCGAACAGGTTCTTCAGCGTCACCGGGCTGGCGATCTGGCCGCGCTCGATCAGCTTGCCGATCGCGGCAAAGATCCGGCCGTGAACCGCGTTGCCGAAATGCTCCGGCAGCAGAAACTCAATGACCCGGTGATACGCGGCATTGTTGACCAGCATCGCGCCCAGCAGGGCCTGCTCGGCCTCGGTGTTGCCGGGCGGGACAGGGACCCGGTCGAGGTCGCCGTCGCGCAGCGGGGTAACGCGGGAGACGGTGGTGCTGTCCATGCCGGCGATCTTACCACCCGGCGCCAAGCCCCGGAGAAAATCGCCAACGCAATTACGAGGAACCTGGGGATGAACCCGTTACCCTTTTTTAATCAGTATCTTGTCTGGCGCCTCTTCAACGCTGTCGCGAAGGTTGCGTTCACCCTGTTTCACCTCTTGCCACAGGGATTCGAGCGCGTCGGGATCGCGCCCGACGCCGCGCGCAGCGGCCAGCGTTTCGACCGCGCGAAACCGCCGCTCGAATTTCGCGGTCGCGCGGCGCAGCGCAGTCTCCGGCTCGATGTCGAGTTTGCGCGCCAGATTGGCCGCGGCAAACAGCAGGTCGCCAATCTCGTCTTCCAGCCGCTCCGGAGCCGGGGATTCGGTCATTTCCGCTTCGAGCTCAGCGATTTCTTCATTGACCTTGGTGATCACCGACGGCGCATCGGGCCAGTCGAAACCGATGCGGGCGGCCCGGCGCGAAATCTTGGCCGCGCGCAGCAGCGCCGGGTAGGCGAGGGCAACCCCGTCGAGCACGCTGTCGTGGCCACCGCTCGCCTGCCGCTCGGCCGCCTTGTGCGCCTCCCACGCCTCGCTCTGTGCCGCCGCCGAGACGATCTGCGCGTCCGCGAACACATGCGGGTGGCGACGCACCATCTTTTCGGCAATCGCCGAGGCGACGTCGTCAAAGGCAAAAACGCCTTGTTCTTCAGCTATTCGGGCGTGAAACACGACCTGAAACAAGAGGTCGCCCAGCTCGTCCTTCAACGCCGCCATGTCGTTGCGCTCGATCGCGTCGGCCACCTCATAGGCTTCCTCGATCGTAAAGGGGGCGATCGTCGCAAAATTCTGCTCCCGGTCCCACGGGCACCCGGTATCGCGGTCGCGCAGCCGCGCCATGATTGCCAGCAGCCGGTCGATCGGGCGATAGGCATGCGTCGTCATCGTGTCCTCAATCGATCCACAACCCGTTGGTCTTGTGCCAATCCTCGATCGACAGCTCGGGATAGCCGTCATAGCACCGGTCATCCGGCCCGATCTGCGGCACAACCCACGACGCCTTGTCGCGCAGCAGCAGGTGGACGCTTTTCGGCGGCGTCGGCAGCGCCGTGTCGATGCACGAGGCGAACGGATGCACCAGCGCGGGCCAGTGCCGGTCGCTGACCCAGAGCGGCGTGCCGCACATCCGGCAGAAATGCCGCTCGGCCGAGCCGGTCTCGCCGTCGATCATCGCATGCCACACGCGGATCGCGCGCCGCCCCTCAACCTTCAGCGTCGCCGCGTCGCCCATGATGTTGATCGCATAGCCGCCGCCGCCGGCGCTCTTGCGGCAGATCGAGCAATAGCAGCGCTGATAAGGGTAGGGGGTGTGGCTGTCGACCGAGAACCGCACCGTGCCGCAGCGGCACGACCCTTCGAGGTGCATCGGCATCGCATCATCCTCGCGTGAGCGATTTCTGCAGAAAGATACGCTGGTGGCCCGGCGGATACGCGATCGATCCGAACGCGACATAGCCCTGCTTTTGATAGAAACCGGGGGCCTGAAACGAGAATGTGTCGAGGCGGGCGGAATGGCACCCGCGCTCGGCGGCAAAGGCCTCGGCGCGGCCGAGCAGCGAGCGCCCGATGCCCTGGCGCCGCAGATCGGCGTGCACCCACAACAGCGTGACGTGGAGCCATTTGGCGTAGACGTCGCTGTCGAGCCCGGCGCGGATCGTGTCGTCGGCGTCGCGCACAAACAACGCCAGCCGGGCATAGCCGGTCTCGCCGAGAAAGCCCCGGTTGTAGTCGTCGAGGTTCAGGCCCAGCGTCTCGACATCGTCTCCGGCCGGATGCGTTTCGGCGGTCAGCCGACAGCCTGGCGGCAGGTTCACGACAGCCCTCCGGATCTGCGGTTGGAACCGGCCATCGTAAACGCCCGGCCGATGACCCGCCAGACGGGGATGAGAGCACAGCGGGCGAGTCGAAACCGAAACGTCACCCCAGGTACCCCCAAAAAATCCCGGGGGGGGCTCATTCCTATCTGGCTCAGGGGTGACATTTTGATCGGGCGCCTACCTAGGAATATCGCATAATATATATTATGGAAAATACAGCATGGGTCGAAGAAGGCCAGGCCCGGCGCCCGGACCGACGCTTGCGACTTTGAGCGTTAGGCCCGAGAGCGCTAGGCCCGAACCGTCGCCGCCTTCTTACGTCCCGCCTGCTCCGCATCATGCGGCGCCGCTTGATGCGGCCAACCCACTCCGCATCACTTTCTTCTTCTTGGATCGGCTCTAACTGCAGGATTCGGTGCCGCTGGGCGGCGGGCACGGCACCTGGGTCATGTTGCGCGGCAGCGCGTAGGCTACGTAGCTCATCGTGATCGGCGTGGTGATGAAATAGTTGAGCAACGACGAGTAGCTGTAGGTCGCCTGGACGACGATGACTCCGCTGCTCGCGACCCCCAGGTTCGCAGTGGCCGTTTGGAGCGAGGGGCTGGTCATCGCGGTGGCGCCGCCGCGGGTTACCTGCCAGACGACTTTCGAAAATGCGGCGCGGCTGGTGAACAGCACGCTGCCCATCGCCAGCTTCAGGCTGCTGCCCGACTCCGGGGACATGATCAGCTGGCCGGCGGTGTAGTAGTTGTTGAATTCGGTGTTGCCGATCCCGCCCTGTGACACCGTCGTCTGGCCGATCAGGTCGGCCACCGAGTTCGCCGCGTCCATCAGCTTGTAATAGCAGCTGATGCCCTGGGCGACCTCGTACAGCGAAAACACCATCGTGCAGAGGATCGGCAGCGCGAACGCAAACTCGATCGCGGCGACTCCGCGGCGATCGGCGAACAGGGTGCGGACTCTATGGGGCATCAGTAGGGCTCGTTCTGGAAGACGACGGTCGAAACCAGCAGCGCGGAACCCGTGCTGCCACCAAGCAGGCTGCCTATCCAAGGCGTAAAAAACGGGTAGTTGTAGGTGACCTGCACTACCTCGATCTCGCCCGACGAGCCGCCGCCGTCAAAGCCGGTTCCAACAACATTGCCGTTCTTGTCACGCGTCAGCGGCGCGTCGACCTGGGATTGCGCCGACGACCAGTTCCAGAACGACGTGGACTGGTAGACCAGGCTGGCGCACGGGATCAGGCTGCCTAGATCGTTGCATAACAGCGTCTTGAACGCGTTTGCCGGATTGCCCGCGGTCTGCACCTGGCCGGTGCGGATCTGGCGCGCGGCATCACGGGCTGCGTTGTCGAGCGCCGCCTGGACGAACAGCATGTAGCCGACCTCGATCGCTGCGACCAGCATCAGGATATAAGCCGAGCCGATCAGGCCGAACTCGATCACTGCGACGCCGTCTTCACCCAGGTCGCGCAGGAATCGTCGTATTCTCCCCATCTACCGTCTCCGGCGTCGGGCGGAGCCGGGAGAAACGGGGCGGCTGCAACCGGCGCGCGGAGATCGTGCCGCGGCTTTCTTAAGGAACCGTAAGGCCGCACCGGGGCGTCGGCAACGCGGTCGCGCCAGTGCGGCCGGCCGCGACCGCGAGGTGCCGCGCCGCCAATTATCGCTTCGTTAACCAACCGCGGTCAGGATACCCGGCATTCGCACCGGAGCGTTTCATGTCCAATCGGTTGAGCGCCGCGCAGCTGCTTAAGCCGCCCTGTTCTGGGTGCGGCCTGCGCCGCCCCGCCGCGATCGGCAGGGAACTGTAATGATGCACGCCCTGCACGATCTGGCAATCGTCGGGTTCGCCGGGCTGATGGCCGTGGCGGCGTTCGAGGACTTTCGCAGGTTCACGATCCCGAACTGGGTCACCCTCGGTGTCTGCGCGCTGTGGCCGGTCTATCTGCTCGGCGCGTTTCACCTGAACCTCGCCCTCGCCGCGCTCGCCTGCGCCTTCGCCGTATTCGCGGCCGGGCTGCTGTTGTTCGCCCGCGGCTATGTCGGTGGCGGCGACGTCAAGCTGCTTTCCGCGGTCATGCTGTGGGCCGGGCCGGCCGCCGCGCCGAGCCTGTTGCTGCTGACCGCACTTATCGGCGGCGTGCTGGCGCTGATCATCCTGTCGCCGGCCGGAGCCTATCTGATTGCCGGAACGCGGGCCCATCTCGGGCCGGCGCCCCTGCCCGCCGCGGCCAAGGCCGGAACGCCGGTGCCCTATGGCATCGCGATCTCGGTCGCATCGCTGCTCATCATCCTTTCACCGCTATTTGGCTGAACCGCCATGCGCATCCGTTCCGTTCTTCTGATCCTCGTCGCCGTCGTTCTCGCTGGTGGTACCGCCATGCTGGCTCGCGCCTGGCTTGCCGCACAGCGCACGCAAGTGGCCGCCGAGGCGGCCCCGGTCGCGCTGCCGCCTCCGGTCAAATCGGTGCTGGTGGCGCATCACGCGATCTCGCGTGGTCAGATTCTTAAATCGAGCGACTTCGCTTGGCAGCCCTGGCCCGATTCGGCCATCAACAAAAACTATATCCTGCTGGGCACGCGGACGCCGCAATCGTTCAGCGGATGGGTTGCGCGCCATCCGATGACCCCGGGTGAGCCGGTCACGACCGACAAGATGGTCATGCCGGGCAGCCGCGGGTTTCTCGCCGCGGTGCTGCGGCCCGGCATGCGCGCGGTCTCGGTGCCTGTCAACGCGACCACAGGCATCTCGGGCTTCGTGTTTCCGGGCGATCAGGTCGATATCCTGATTACCTACCCGGTGCCGACCATCATGGCGCCGCCCCCGGGAACCCAGCCGATCCAGCATAAAGCGGCGCAAACGATCCTGCGCAATATTCGTGTGATCGGGATCGACCAGCGGCTCGAACAGAAGGCTGGTGAGGCAGTAATCGCCCACACCGCAACGCTTGAAGTCACCCCGAAGCAGAGCGAGGTCATTGCCCTCGCCAGCGAGATGGGAAAGCTGTCGCTAAGTCTCCGTAGCCTCGCAAAAATCAGCGCCAAGCCGGGCGAAGCGGCAGCCGATTCGTCGGATGGCCCCGCGAAGCCGAGTTACACGCTTGACAGCGAGGTTAGCCCGTTGCTGTCCAAGCCCTTAACTAGAAAAGAAACACCGCAAACCGATGTGGTTACCATCTTGCGCGGGAGTGCCAAGTCGAGCGAATCTTCTGGTGCGCCGGCTGCGCCTAGAGGGTCGTGATGCGAAAATTATTGGTCCTTGCTATCGCGGGATCGGCCTTTATTACCTTCGCTTCGAGCAACGCGGCAGAGTTGATTACGCCGGCCGCCGGCGGACGGCCCGCGGCCGCACCATCGAAGCAGGCACCGAATCCTGCCCCGACGACCGAGCCCGGTGAGGCCGCCGCCAAGCCGCCCGCACTGTCGCGCGGCGGCGGGGCGATGGCTGCGATGCGGCTGATCCCGCCCTCCGGTGCGCCGATCAGGCTGGAGGTCGGCAAGGGCACGCTGATACGGCTGCCGCGCCCGGCGGCAACCGTGTTCATCGCCAACCCGGACATCGCCGATGTGCAGGTCAAATCGCCGGCGCTGATCTATCTCAGCGCCAAGTCGCCAGGCGACACGGTCGTGTATGCCGTCGACGCCGACGACAACGTGCTGCTGCACGCGCCGGTGCGGGTCGATCACGACCTTGCGCGACTGCGCCAATCGATCCACTCGCTGATACCGGGCGAGGACATCACCATCCGCTCGGTCGATGGCTCGCTGGTGCTGGGCGGCCGGGTATCAACCGCCAGCCGCGCCGAAAAGGCACGCGCATTGGCGGCTGCGCTGACCGGCAACAACAAGGACCAGCCGATCGTCAACCAGATGTCGGTGGCGACGCCGAACCAGGTCAATCTCCGGGTCCGGATCGCCGAGGTTAATCGCACCGTGCTCAAGGCGCTTGGCTTCGATTGGAACAATTCGACCTTCGCGCCCGACCTGCTGAAGCATGGCTCGCTGACGATCAACACCCAGCCGGTCGTTAGTCAGCAAAACACGTTCACGTTCGGCTACAACAATGCCGGCGTCAACATATCGGCAACGCTCGACGCGCTGGCCCAGGAAGGGCTGATCACGACGCTCGCGGAACCCAATCTGACTGCGCTCAACGGCCAGACCGCGAGCTTTCTCGCCGGCGGCGAATTTCCAATCCCGGTCGCAGTACAGCCGCCCAGCGGCGGCGGGGTGGCCCAGGTCACGATCGAATTCAAGACCTTCGGCGTGTCGCTCGACTTTACGCCGACGATCCTCGATGCCGATCACCTGAACCTGAAAATCCGCCCCGAGGTCAGCTCGCTCAGTTCAAATGGCGCGGTGCAGACCAATGGGTTTACGATCCCGGCACTCACCGTGCGCCGCGCCGAAACGACGGTGGAACTCGGCAGTGGCCAGAGCTTTGCCCTTGCCGGCCTGCTGCAGAACACCAATGAGCAGGACATCTCCAAGGTTCCGTGGCTCGGCGACGTGCCGATC
>DATLRD010000111.1:0-8241 GCA_035534855.1 Allostellaceae bacterium
GCGGCGCGCGCATCACATGTACAACGATTTCATGGACGAATTGGAATTCGCCGCCGAGTGCGGGTTCGACGCGATCTGCGTCAACGAGCACCATTCCAACGGCTATGGGCTGATGCCGTCGCCGAACCTGATCGCCTCGTCGCTCGCGCGGCGCACCACCGACACCGCGATCTGTGTGATGGGCAACAGCCTCGCGCTCTACAACCCGCCGACCCGGGTCGCCGAAGAATTCGCGATGATCGATGTGATCTCGGGCGGCCGGCTGATCGCCGGGTTTCCGGTCGGCACGCCGATGGACACCTGTTTTGCCTATGGCCAGAACCCGTCGATGCTGCGTGAGCGCTACCTCGAGGCGCACGATCTGGTGATGAAGGCGTGGCAGGAAAAGGAAACCTTCGCCTTCAACGGCCGCTACAACCAGCAGCGCTACGTCAACATCTGGCCGCGCCCGGTCCAGCGGCCGCATCCGCCGATCTGGATCCCCGGCGGCGGCTCGGTCGAGACCTGGCAGTGGTGCGCCAAGATGGACTACGTCTACGCCTACCTGTCGTATTTCGGGTACAAGGACGGGCAAGCGACGATGACCGGGTTCTGGGACGAGATGGCCCGGCTCGGCAAAGATCGCAACCCGTACCGCGCCGGGTTCCTGCAGTTCGTCGGCGTCGCCGAAAGCCGCGAGCAGGCGATGGAGCTTTACGCCGAGCCGGCCGAGTATTTCTATGGCCGCTGCCTGCGCGTCGATCCGAAATGGGCGATGCCTCCCGGCTACATCACCGAGGCAACGCAGCGCGCCGGCGTCCAGGGCCAGATCGGGCGCGCCGCGAGCCTCAATGCCCGCCAGGCGGCGCGCGCGACGACCAGCATGACCGACATCGTCGATCGCGGCTATGTGATCGTCGGCTCGCCCGACGAGGTCGTCGAGCAGCTGACCGAGGTCGCCACCAACCTCAATGTCGGCCACCTGATGCTGCTGTTGCAGTTCGGCAGCATGGGCAAGGAACTGGCCAAGTACAACACGCGGCTGTTTGCCGAAAAGGTGCTGCCGCGGCTCAAGCACATCCATGCCGAATGGGAGGATCGCTGGTGGCCCGAGCCGATGGCGCGGGTTGAGCGGGCCGAATTGCCGGCATTTTCGGCGGCGCACGCGGCGGAATAGCGCCGCCAGGCCGGCCGGTTCGCGGCCAGGGCGGGGCCGGTACGCGACGAGCGAGCCCGCCCAGCCGGCGCCAGTGTGTCGTCTGTCGGGCACGCTGCCCGGGTCAGTGGCAGGTTGCGGCAAACCGCCTGAGCAGCTTGTTGTTGAGGCCGCCCTCAAACTGGATCAGCCGCAGCGGGATATTCGCGGCCTTGTTGAGCACAAAGGCAAAGCCGATGTGGTTCGACCGCATGATCGCCCCGAGAAACTGCCGCGATACCCGAATGCGCGCGCCGACGCGCGTCCGGTACGAGGTATCGACGTAGGCCGGCTTGACGATCGCCTCCTTGGGGACGACTACGGCCCCGGCATCAAGCTCGAGCACGTATTTTTCGACGGCCTTGATCAGCGCCGGAGCGGCGCCGCGTGCGCCCGGCTCGATCTTGAAATCCAGGAAAAAGCCCGGCTGTGGCGGCGTGCCGCCGGCCATCGTGACGACCTGCGCCGGCGGTGCACAGGAAATGTCGACGGCGTGCCGGCCCCACTCATCGTCGGTCCAGCCGGCGAGGTAAAACCCGCTGCCATCGGGGGTCGCCAGGATCCGCCATGTCGTGTGCCACTGCGGCGTGATGACGTTGAGGTCGATCATCTGCTGCATTTTCAAATGGTTGATGTCGCTCGGCCCCTTCAGCGACATCTGGGTGATGAACTGCGCGTTGACCCCCATTTCGACGACGTATCTAACGAGCTCGCCGCTCATCTGCTGCGCCTCGTCGCTGATGTCGTCGCCCGATTTGGCGTTAACGAAGGCAAAGCGGTGCACCCCGTAATCCGACCCGTAGTCGATAAACCGAGACACCCCGCCGAGAAACGCAAAGGTGCACGAGCTGTAGCAATAGCCCGAATATGGCGGCGCCGATGGGACGCGCAGATACGGCACCATCCTGTTCGGCACGGTCGGGCTGACGCCGATATTGACCGGCAGCAGGCTGCCGACCTGGGTCCACAATTTGTACTTGCGGATCAGCCGGCCGATCGCCAGCCCGGCGCCGAGATCGCCGCCATTGGAGGTCAGCACCACGGTCGTCGTCGGCGCCGGATGGTTGGCGTCGAGATACTTCTGGAATACGGTCGGCGTGTCGGCGGTGATGTCGCCGTCGGCAAAGATGTAGTCGCGGCTGCCCTCGCCGAACAGGATGCCGGCATCGTTGTGCCACGATGTAAAGGTCATCGCGTCGGCATCCGCATCGGCGGCAAAGGCGGGTCGTGCCAGGGTGAGCGCGAGCAGCGCCACAGTGGCAAGACGAAGCAGCATGCCAGAAATCCGTCGCGCTATTTTGCCGCCGTGACCATGATTTCGACCAGCACCTCGGGCCGGGCCAGATCGGCGCGCACGCATGCGCGGCACGGCGGGTTTTGCGGATCGACCCAGTCGTTCCACACCGCGTTCATTTGCGAAAACAGGGCCATGTCCTTGATCCACAGATTGGCGGTCAGCAGGTTGGATTTGCTGGTGCCGGCCTCTTTCAAATAATGGTCGATCTTTTCGAGAATCTGCCGGGTCTGGCCCTGCACGTCCTGGCTGGTATCGGATGCGGTCAGTCCGGCAAGGTAGACCGTGTTGCCATGGACGACAGCGCGGCTCATGCGGGGTCCGGGCGGCTGGGTAGTGTCGATGCGGCGGATGTCGGCCATGAGGTTTCCTCCGTGTGAATGCGGTTGGCGATCAGCCGGCGGGCGCGTCCTGGTAGGCGACGATGCGCTTGCCGTTTGAGTGGATGCCGAGGGTCACGAGGTTGCGGTCGCCGAGCACGCGAAACCCGTGCGCCCGATTGGCCGGGATCACCACGGTGACGCCCGGCTCCAGCGCGACGGTTCCGGGCTCGCCGTCGAGCCATGCCTCGCCGTGCCCCTCGATCACCGTCAGGGTTTCGACGTAAGGGTGGGAATGCGGCCGCGTCGCGTAGCCGGGTGGCGAGGTCTGGATCCCGGTTCGGATCGGCACCGCGGCGCCGGCATCATCGCCGATGATCGTGCGATAGGTGGCGCCGCCGGGAAAATCGACGACCGGGCGCTCGGCTTCGCGGATCACGATAAGCGAATCGGTCATTGATCCCCCTCCCGACGCCGCGACTATCCTACGATGCCCGCCGGGTTCCAAGAGGGGAGCGTGCCGCCGGTGCGGGCCGCGGCAATCGGCGTCGCGAACGGCGACGCCGCGGTAACGGATTTCTGCTATCAACAGGGGCGATGACGCGCTGTCTTTTTCTGGTCGCGAGCCTGATCGCGCTGCTCGGCGCGGCGCCGGCGCAGGCGATCGACTTGCCGCCGCCCGGCGATCTGGTGGCGGCGTCGATCGTGGCCGAAGACACCGCGGTCGCGCCGGCTACGGTGCTGTGGACCGCGATCCGGCTTAAGGTCAAGCCGGGCTGGCACATCTACTGGCGCAACCCCGGCGATGCCGGCTTGCCGACCGGGATCGCCTGGCACCTGCCGGCCGGGTTTGCCGCCGGCGACATAGATTGGCCGGTGCCCGAGCGGTTTCAGACCGGCAAGATGGCCAATTACGGATACCAGGGCACGATCGACCTGCTGGTGCCGATCACCGCGCCGGCCGGGCTCGATCCCGGCGCCAAGGTGCCGCTCGCCGCGACGGTCAGCTGGCTGGCCTGCACCGAAATCTGCGTCCCCGGCGAGGCGAAGCTGGCGCTCGACCTGCCGGCCGGCAAGGCGTCGCCCGATCCAGGCAACGTCGCGCTGTTTGCCGCGGCGCGGGCCCGGGTGCCGCAGCCGGCGCGGTTTGCGGTCCGCGTCGCCGAAGCGGGCCGCGATTACCGGCTGTTCGTGCCGCGGGCGGCGCTGGCCGGGCTCGACCATCCGCGCGCCGAGTTCTTCCCTTATGACGGCAACGCGATCGACCAGGGCGCAGCGCAGCGCGCGGTGGCGGGCGCCGACGGGCTGACGCTGATCCTCGCCAAGCCCGGCGGCCCGCAGACCGGGTCGGTCAAGACTCTTGCCGGTGTCTTGCAGCTCGAGTCCGCCGGTGAGTCGCGCGCTTTCCTGGTCAGCGCCGTGCCGGCGCCGGCGCCGGTATCGGCCGCCGGGCCGGATGGCCTGCCGACGTGGTGGCGGGCCGTGCTGCTGGCGTTTCTCGGCGGCCTGATCCTCAACCTGATGCCGTGCGTGTTTCCGATTCTGTCGCTGAAGGTGCTGAGCCTCGCGACGCTGGCGCATCGCGGCGACGGGCTGCGCGTGGGCCTCGCCTATGGCGCCGGGGTGGTGCTGAGCTTTGCGGTGCTCGGCGGCCTGCTGCTCGGGCTGCGCGACGGGGGGGCGGCGGTCGGCTGGGGGTTCCAGCTGCAATCGCCGGTGGTTGTCGGGCTGCTCGCCTATCTGCTGTTCGCGATGGGGCTGAGCCTGTCGGGTGTCGCCGAGTTCGGCATCGGGCTGACCGGTATCGGCAGCCGCCTCGCCAACCATGCCGGGCTCGCCGGCGCGTTCGTCACCGGCATCCTGGCGACCGTGGTCGCGACACCGTGCACCGCGCCGTTCATGGGGTCGGCGCTCGGGTTTGCCGTGGTCGCGCCGACGCCGCTGGCGTTCTCGGTGTTTATTTCACTCGGCGTCGGGCTGGCCGCCCCGTTCGTCCTGGCGGCGGCCTGGCCGGGCGCCGCGCGGGTCCTGCCGCGGCCCGGACCGTGGATGGTGTGGGTAAAGCAGATCCTGGCCTTCCCGCTGTACGGCACGGTGGCGTGGCTGGTCTGGGTGCTGGCGCAGGAGGTTGCGCCCGGCGACGCGCTGATGGCGCTGTTCGGCCTGGTGGCGGTCGCGTTTGCTATGTGGATTTACGGCCGCACCCGGCTTGCACCGGTCGCCGGTCGCCGCTGGGGCGTGGGGCTTGCGGCGCTGGCCGCGGTTGCCGCGGTCGGCCTGGCGGCGTCGGTCTCGCCGAGCGCGGCGGTGCCGGCGGCCGCGGCGAGCGAGGGGTTGCCCTACAAGCCGTTCACTGCTTCCCGCCTCGCCGCGCTGCGGGCGGAAAAGAAGCCGGTCTTCGTCAATCTGACCGCGGCGTGGTGCGTCACCTGCCTGTTCAACGAGCGTACGACGCTCGACCTGCCCGCGGTGCGGCACGAATTCGCGGCGCATGGCATCGTCGCGCTGAAAGGCGATTGGACCCGCCGCAATCCCGACATCACCGCGTTCCTGCAGAAATACGGGCGCAGCGGCGTGCCGCTCTATCTGCTTTACGACGGCAAGGGCGGCGCGACGATCCTGCCGCAGATCCTCACCGAAACCGCGGTGCTGAACGCGGTCGCCAAGATCTGACCGCGCCCCGCGCGGGGCGCGGTCAGATCTGGATCGCCCTCAGCTCTGGATGGCTTGGGTCACCGCGCCGCCGGTCGCGGTGCGGCCGCCATCGACGACGTATTGCGCGCCGGTCGTATTGCCGGCGAGGTCCGAACACAGAAACAGAACCGTGTTGGCGATCTCGTCGGCGGTGGTGTAGCGCCCGGTCGGCTGTGCCGCCTGATAGCGCCGGCTGACCGCTGCAGGATCGCCGGGGTCGAGCATCTGTTCCAGCGAATGGATCATCCGCGTGTCCACCGGGCCGGGACACACCGCATTGACCCGCACGCCCTGGCGCGCGACTTCGCCGGCGGCGGTCTTGGTCAGCCCGATGACCGCGTGTTTGGAGGCGACATAGGCCGGCATGCCGGGCGTCGCGACCAGCCCGGCGACCGAGGCGGTGTTGACCACCGCGCCAGATTTCTGCGCGATCATCACCGGCAGCACGTGGCGCAGCCCGAGGAACACACCTTTAACGTTGACCGCAATGACCTGGTCGAACATCGCCTCGTCGTACTCGGCGGTGTGCGCCCAGGCGCCTTCGATCCCGGCATTGTTGAAGAAGCAGTCGATGCGGCCGTAGGCGTCGAGCGTCGCCTTGACATAGGCCGCGACCTCGGCCGATCGGGTCACATCGGCGGCGATAAACACCGCCTCGCCGCCCTGCTGTCGGATGATGCCGGCGGTCGCTTCGCCGCCGGCCCGGTCGCGGTCGACCAGGGCGAGCCGCGCCCCGCTTTTGGCAAAGCCGAGTGCCGCGGCACGGCCGATGCCGTTGGCCGAGCCGGTGACCAGCGCGATCTTGCCGGCGAAATCGAGGTTCATCGCGTTTCCTCCCGTTCCCGCGCCGCGTTTGATGCCGCAGCCGTGGTTATTTTCCGATCAGCCGCGCCCAGTTGGCCAGGTTGGCCATCAGGTCGCGGATCAGGTTGCGCCCGACCTCGTCGGTCAGCCGTCCGTCGGCGTCGAATTTGGTCTGTGCCTGGCCTATCAGCACTTCGGGCTTGTTGACCGGGTGCATGTCGAGAAACACCATGCTGCGCCGCAGATCGCCTTGCGCCCGGGCGCTGCCGGCCATGCCTGCGGCGGCGCCGATGATCGCTGCCGGCTTGCCGGCAAACGGCTGGTCGGGCGGGCGCGAGGCCCAGTCGATCGCGTTCTTCAATACGCCCGACATCGAATAATTGTATTCGGGGCAGGAAAAGAGCAGCGCGTCGGCGGCCTTGATCTGCTGCCGCAGCGTTTCGACCGGCGCTGGAAAGCCCTGGGCGCGCACATCTTCGTCATAGAGCGGGATCTGCGAGATGTCGGCGACCGTCACCTCCATCCCCGGCGGCCGCAATTCGATCGCCGTGCGCAGCGCCGCCAAGTTGAACGAGCCTTTGCGCAGGCTCCCGCAAATGCCAAGCACCGAAACCGGTTTCGCATCGCTCATCGCCGCCTCCGCCATTATGCGATCTCTGTATCCTACCCCTATCGCAGCGCTTGCGTGTCGGCAAGGGGCGGGAGACCGCGGCCGGCGGCGCCGCGCTAGTAGGGTCCGGGGCCCTCGGCCGGGTAGATGATGTGATAGCGCGGGTGGTCGCGCTCCGCGGCGTTGAGCTCATCGGAATAGGCGTCGCGGCCGCTCGGTGGCATCGCGTCATTCACGGTGTAGCCGCGGCTCTCCATAAAGCGGAATTGCGGTCCGCCGGCGCCGGCATCGGGGTCGCGCCCGGTACCGGGCGCCCAGCCCATGCCGGGCGCCGCCGTCGGGCCCATCGCGTCCATCGCGTCCATCGGCGCGCCCGCTTGCGGGTACATCTGGGCCGAGACCGGGCCCGCGATCACTGCCAGCGCCGCAAAGGCAGCTGCGGCCACGAGGGGTTTCATCGCACGCGCTCGCTTTCGTGGTGTCCGATGCTGGTCGAACACCACGGCAGCGTTCGGCGTTCCACGTAAGGGTTTGGCCCGCTCGGGTTTGCCCCCTACGCGTTGGCCAGGCGCGACGGCCGGGCGTTCAGCTTGAGGTTCGGCAGCCGCTCGATCAGCGCGCGGGTAAATGCGCTGCGCCCTCGCCCGCGCCGTGCGGCAGCAATGGTCGAACCGTTCGGCTCTCCCCGGCATGCCGGGTGCGGCACGGGCCGAGTTCGAGGCCAACTTCACTGGCGACATAAATCACCGGCGTCTGATGCAGGCCTATGCCCAGGCGCTCGGGAGCCCTCCAGCGGCGCCATCGGCAATCGTGGGCGGCGCGCTCATCACGCCGCCTCAGAGAGAAGCAGACCGCCCGAACGGAGGCATTTTGCCCGGGTGCTCCTCCACCCGAAATCCTTCAAGGCGTTTATCGCATAACGGCACTCGCTTACATCGCCGGTCCGGTGACCCTCGCCTTCCGTAACGACGTAAGCTGAGCGTGCTGCGCAACAGGAATGCAGGCGCTCTCGTCGGAATGCGATATCGAATTACCGGCGGCGCCGATTCGGAAGTATTAAAATAATACATAGTTTTTGGAATAAGACTATAATACTGTTACCCGTTAGCCGGCGAACTGTTAAGAATTTTGACTTTACCGGCGATAACATTAAGGCCGGCGTCGGCGCGATCGCCTCATGATCAATTACGCCCTCTGAACCGCTCGTTCGGTTTCCGAGAGAGGAAATGCCGCGGAAAATTACCTCTAATACCGCTAAAATTCCTGACAGACGGGAACGGCGATTCGGCGTTACAGATTTATTACAAAAAGCTGTCAGAACTTTTGAGTTTCATCAGGTGCTGGC
>DATLRD010000112.1:0-27532 GCA_035534855.1 Allostellaceae bacterium
CATCGAGCATCCCGAACTGATCGCCCAGCGCATCGGCCGCTACGCCCGGCTGGTCGGGCGCGAAAACGTCATCGCCGGCAGCGATTGCGGCTACGGCACCTGGGTCGGCCAGGCCGCGGTCGACCCGCAGGTGGTATGGGCCAAATTCGCCGCGATGGCCGAAGGCTGCCGGCTGGCGACAAAGGAATTCTGGAAGTAACCGCGCGTCGTTGCGAGGAGCGCAGCGACGCGGCAATCTCGACTTAACAGGCCAATGTCGGCGCGAGATTGCTTCGCTGCGCTCGCAATGACCACGAGGGAGGGAAACGAACATGCCGCAACAAAACCAGCTCGAAGCCGATTTCGTCGTTGTCGGGGCCGGATCGGCCGGGTGCGCGATCGCCGCGCGGCTTTCGGAAGACCCGGCGACCCGGGTCATCCTGATCGAGGCCGGCGGCGCCGACACCAACCGCTGGATCCACATCCCCTTGGGCTTCGGCAAGACGTTTGCCGACCCGTCGGTCAACTGGTGCTTCGAGACCGAGCCCGATCCCGGCGCCGCCGGGCGCAAGGTCTATTGGCCGCGCGGCAAGGTGCTGGGGGGCTCGTCGTCGATCAACGGCATGGTCTATATCCGCGGCCAGGCCGAGGATTTCGACCATTGGCGCCAGCTCGGCTGCACCGGCTGGGCGTTCGGCGACGTGCTGCCCTATTTCAAGCGCGCCGAGGACCAGGAGCGCGGGGCCGACGAGTTTCACGGCGCCGGCGGCCCGCTCTGCGTCTCTGACGTGCCGGATCGTCACCCGATCTGCGAGGCCTTCATTGCCGATGCGATGGCGCTCGGCCACGCCCTCAACGACGATTTCAACGGCGCGACCCAGGACGGCGTCGGCTATCACCAGACGACGACGCGCAACGGCAAGCGCTGCTCGACCGCGGTCGGTTATCTGCGCCCGGCGATGATGCGACAGAACCTGCGCATCGTCACCGAGGCGCTGAGCGAGCGCATCACCTTTGCCGGCCGCCGCGCCACCGGCATTGCCTTCCGCCGCCACGGCGAGGAATGGGTCGCGCGCGCCAATCGCGAGGTGATCCTGTGCGGCGGCGCAATCGGCTCGCCGCAATTGCTGATGCTGTCCGGCATCGGCCCGCAGGAGCCGCTCGCCGCGCTCGGCATCCCGGTCGTGCACGCGCTCGCCGGCGTCGGCCAGAATTTGCAAGACCACTACTCGGCGCCGATCAAGTTGAAGGCCCGGCTGCCGATCACGATCAACGATGTGATGCTAAGCAACGTCAAGAAATTGCAGCACGGGCTCAAATACTACCTGTTCCGCAACGGCGCGCTGGCCCAGATCTCGTCGCCGGCAGCGCTGTTCGTGCGCACCCGGCCCGAGCTTGCCTCGCCCGACGTCAAGATTTCGGTCTCGCCGTTCAGCGCGGACCGCCCGCAGGACGGGCTGCACAAATGGTCGGGCTTCACGATGATCGCCTATCAGCTGCGCCCCGAGAGCCGCGGCGAAATCCGGCTCAAGACCGCCAATCCGGCCGACGCCCCGGCGATGATCCCCAACTATCTGAGCGACGAGACCGACCGGCGCGCAATCGTCGCCGGGCTCAAGATCGCCCGGCAGCTCTTGGCCAGCCCGCATCTGGCGCCGTTCGTCGCCTCGGAATACCTGCCGGGGCCGGAGGTGCAGACCGACGATCAGCTCCTGCAGCACGCCCGTCAACGCGGCGGCACGGTCTATCACCCGACAAGCACCTGCAAGATGGGTGTCGACCCGATGGCCGTCGTCAGCCCCGACCTGGCGGTTCACGGCATCGGCGGGCTGCGCGTCGCCGACGCCTCGGTCATGCCGACCGTCATCTCCGGCAATACCAACGCCGCAACGATCATGATCGGCGAGAAATGCGCCGATCTGCTGCGAGAGGAACGCCGCGCTGCGGCTTAGCCCATCGCGCCCCCATCGCTTCGCGACGGGGCCCTCCCTCTCCTCGCAACCGGGGAGAGGGGTATTAGGGTCACGCCCCCGGTGGGAAGAACACCGCCATCCGCACCTCGATGCTTTCGCGCGGCGGCGCGCTCGGCGGGGTGGTCGGGTCGGTGAACCCGCCATGTGCCGAGAATCGCGCGGCGCCCGCGCGTGACGAGTCGAAGCAGCGGATCAGCACGTATTCGCCGGCCGTCATCCGCGGGAAATAGAACCAGCGCTGGTGCGGGTTGTAGGTCACCGAATAGGTTTCGCCGACCCGGTCGGGATAGCGCAGATCGCTGGCGACGAGGTTTTCCTCTTCGAGGCTTTCGGCGTCGCACAGCGCCAGCGGGTTTCTCAAGAGCGGCCCGGCAATCGGCCGCCACAAATTGATGATCGCATAGCGCTGTTTGAGCAGTTGCTCGGCCTGCGGCCCCATCAGGTCACGCACCCGCTGCGGCGATGACGAGGTGGTGTAGTCGTTGTGCACCCGCGCCGACGGCATCTTGACGCCGCTGCCCTTGATCGCCGCCTTGGCCTCGTTGCGCACGATATGGTCGAAGGCTAAGGCGCGGTTGGCGCCGGTCGCCTGTTTCACGATCTCCTCGCACTCGGCATAAAAGATCGAGACGATCTGGCTCTCGTCGTAGAAATTGCCGACGGCGGTCGGGCCGTGGCCCAGTGCAAAGCCTTCGTGGTCGAGCGACAGCCGGTCGGCAACCGCGCGCCCGTCATGCACCAGCACTTCGCGGTCTTCCTGCTTTCCGGTGCGCATCGGCGTGCCTGGCGGCGGTTCGTAGTTGTAAGCGACCGGCCTGTCCGCCATCGGCACCAGAAAGCTGAGCGGCGCAACGATGCCTTTCAGATCGCTTGCCAAACCGTCCATGTTACCCTCCGCAGTCCGCATTTCTTGGCGAAGGATACCCTATCGCCTCCCCCGAATCAGCTATCTATAAATCAGGGAGCGACCCGGCGGTTCCGGAGGCGGCTTGATGGACCGGTTTTCCGACGAGGCATGGCGATCGATCGCCGGGTTGCGCGACGCGATCCACCGCCATCCGTTCATCGCCGAACTGGCCGCCGGCACGCTGTCGCGCGCGCGGTTCCAGGGCTACATCACGCAGGATGCGCTTTATCTCGCCCAGTTCGCCCGCGCCCTGGCGATCGCCGCGGCAAAGGCGCCCGACGCCGCCACGCTCGAAGCCTTCGCCAACTGGGCGCTCGGCGCGGTCGCCGTCGAGCAGCAGCTGCACGGCCGCTATCTCGCGGAATTCGGGGTCGATCCCGCCGCGGTCGCCGCCGTCGGCCTGGCGCCGGATTGCCTTGCCTATACCAGCTTCCTGATCGCCACCGCCTACCACGAGCCGTGGGAGGTGGCAATCGCTGCGCTGCTGCCGTGCTTCTGGATCTATTGGGACGTTGGCAGCGCGATCGCCCGGCAGGCCCCCGCCGAAAACCCGTACAGCGCGTGGATCGAGACCTATGCCGGCGAGGGGTTCGGCGCGGCGGTGCGCGCGATCACCGCGATCGTCGATACGGCCGCCGCGCCGGTGACGCCGCTGCTCCGCTCGCGGATGCTCGCCGGCTTCAGCCGCGCCGCGCAGTACGAATTCCTGTTCTGGGACGGCGCCTACCGACAGCGCGGCTGGCCGCCGCTCGCCTGACCGGACGCCTTGGGCCCCGGCGGACACCCCACCGCCTAGCCTCCCGGCAGCAGCCCCAGTTTGGTCAGCTCGGCGCGCAGCGCCGACGCGCCGCTGAAGTGGATGCCGTGGATCCCGACACACGCCGCGGCCTCGGCATTGGCCTTCACGTCGTCGATGAACACGGCGTTGCGCGGGTCGATCGCGAACCGCTCGACGAGCAGGCGATAGATCGCCGGGTCGGGCTTGATGACCCCATGCTCACCAGAGACCAGCACCCCCTTGAACCAACCGATGAACGCGAAACGCGCAAGAGCCAGCGGATAGGTCTCAGCCGAGAAATTGGACAGCGCGTAAAGCGGCACGCCGCATGCGCGCAACTCGGCAAGGATCGCGACGCTTTCCGCGATCGGCCCGGCCATCATCTCGTCGAACCGCGCGTAATAGGCATCGATCAGCGCGCCGCGATCCGGGTATCGCGCCTTCAGCTCCCGCGCCGCCTCGGCGACCGGCCGCCCGGCGTCCTGGCATCGGTTCCATTCCGGCGTGCACACCCCGGCGAGAAATTCCTCCATCGCCGCCTCGTCGCCGCCGAACAGCTTGCGATAGAGATGGCGCGGGTTCCAGTCGATCAGCACCCCGCCGAGGTCGAAGATGACCGTAGTCAAGCAAACGCCTTCTTGAACGCGGCCGCTACCGCGCGCTGCGCGTTCATTGCGTCGTCGACCGCCGGCACCATGCCGAAGAACGCATGAATCATGCCTTCGTATTCGCGGTACTCGACCGGGACGCCGGCTTTTCGCAGCGCGGCGGCATAGCTCAGCCCTTCGTCGTGCAGCACGTCGCATTCCGCGGTGACGACGATCGCCGGCACGACGCCCTTGAGCGAGGCGGCCTTGAGCGGCGAGGCGCGCCAGTCGTCGGCGTCTTCCGGGGTGCGCAGATAGTGTTCACGAAACCACTCCATCGCAGCCCGCGTCAGCAGGCCATAGCCTTCGGCAAAGGTCTCGTAGCTTGCCGTGCCCATCCCATAATCCGCGACCGGGTAGACCAGCGACTGCAGGCAGAGGCGCGGCCCGCCGGCGTCGCGGGCCATCAGCGCCACCACCGCGGCAAGGTTGCCGCCGGCACTGTCGCCGTGGACGCCGAGCCGATCGGGATCGGCGCCGAGCTCGGCGGCTTTCACGTGCAACCATTCGAGCGCCGCGAAGCTGTCCTCGACCGCTGCCGGAAAGCGGTGCTCGGGTCCCATCCGGTAGTCGACCGACGCGACCAGCGCCTCGGCCCCGGCGCACAGGTTACGCGCGATCAGATCGTGCGTGTCGAGACTGCCGATCACGTGCCCGCCGCCGTGGTAATAGGCGATCGCCGGCACCGGGCGGCCGTTGCTCGCCTTCGGCCAATAGAGCCGCACCCGGATCGGCCCCAGCGGCCCGGGCGCGTCGCGCTCTTCGACCCGCGCGACCGGCAGCGGCTCGGCTTTGCGCGAGCGCGCGGTCGCTTCCATTTGCGCCCGGGCCACGGGCGGCGACATCGCCTCGATCGGCTTCAGGTTAAGCTTAGCCACCGCCTTGAGCGCGTCCACGACCTGGGGATGCAGCTTGGGCATCGGATCCTCCCGCTTCGTTTGCCGGGCAAGAGTGCGTCGCTTCGCGTCCCGTGACAATCCGCGGTACAATAATGGCCGAACCCCGGGGAGGACGCGGCCGTGAAGCTCAGCAGCGAGCGAATCCTGACGACCCATGTCGGCAGCCTGCCGCGCCCGCGCGCGATGCTCGACCTGATCGCGGCGCGCGAGGCCGGCGAGGCGGTCGATGCGGCGGCGTTTGAGGCGCAATCGGCCAAGGCGGTCGCCGAGATTGTGGCGCAGCAGGTCGCCTGCGGCATCGACGTGGTCAGCGACGGCGAGCAGAGCAAGCCGTCTTACGCGACCTACGTAAAGCACCGCCTCGCCGGAATCGACATGGACCCGTCGGTCGTCGAGCGCAGCCGCGACGTGATGGTCAGCCTCGACCGGCTCGAGCACCCCGACTTCGTCACCGCGACCAATTTCAGCAACGCCGCGTTCCCCGCCTGCCTCGGCCCGGTATCCTACGCCGACCGCGCACCGTTGGACCGCGACCTCGCCCATTTCGCCGCCGCGGTCACGAAGGCCAAACCGGCCGAGGCGTTCATGACCGCGCCGTCGCCCGGCATCCTGACCCGCTTCGTCGTCGACACCCACTACAACAACGAAGATGCCTACATCGACGCGCTCGCCGCGGCGATGCGCACCGAATATGCGGCGATCGTCGGCGCCGGGTTCCTGTTGCAGATCGATTGCCCCGATCTCGGCTCATGCCGCCACAACCAATACCGCCACCTCTCCGACGACCAGTTCCGCCGCATCGCCGGGCGCAACATCGCCGCGCTCAACGCCGCGACCGCCGGGCTGCCGCCCGACCGCATGCGGCTCCACATCTGCTGGGGCAATTACGAAGGGCCGCACACGCACGACATCGCGCTCAAGGACATCATCGACATCGCACTGGGCGCGCGGCCGCAGGGGCTCAGCATCGAGGCCGCCAACCCGCGCCACGAGCACGAATGGGAAGACCTCAAGGCAATGCGCATCCCCGACGACAAGGTGCTGATCCCCGGCGTCATCGATTCGACGACCAATTTTGTCGAGCATCCGCGTCTGATCGCCCAGCGCATCGGCCGCTTTGCCGACATCGTCGGACGCGAGCGGGTGATCGCCGGCAGCGATTGCGGCTTTGGTACCTCGGCCACCGCGGCGCCGATCGTCGCGCCGAGCATCGTCTGGGCCAAGTTCCGCGCGCTCGCCGAAGGCGCGCAGCTCGCCAGCGCCCGCCTGTGGCCGAAAGCGGCATGACCGGCTCCGAAGGCAACGCCGCCGATTACTTCGTCGCCCGCCATCGGCGCGACGGAGCCGGCGAGCGGCTGGCCTTTACCGACCCGTGGCGGTCGCTGACCTATGCCGCGCTCGACGCCGCGACCGCCCGCTTTGCCACCGCGCTGCGCGCCGCCGGCATCGAGCGCGAGCGCCGCATCGCGCTCGTGATGCTCGACACGGTAGATTTCCCGATCGCATTCTGGGGCGCCTTGCGCGCCGGTGTGATCCCGGTGCCGGTCAACACGCTGCTGACCCCCGAGATTACCGGCTACATCCTCGGCGACAGCCGCGCCGCCGCGCTCGTCGTCTCGGCCCCGCTGCTCGAGCCGCTCCGGCCGGTGCTCGGCGGCGTGCCACGCATCATCGTCAGCACCCCGGACGGCAACGGCGGACCGGGCAGCTTCGCGGCGTTACTCGACGCCCGCCCGGATTCCGCGATGGCGCCGTGTTCGCCCGACGAGACCGCGTTCTGGCTCTATTCCTCAGGCTCGACCGGCGCGCCAAAGGGCGTGCGCCACGTCCATTCGAGCCTCAAGGCCACCGCCGACACCTACGCCGCCAACATCCTCGGCCTCGGCCCCGACGATGTCGTGTATTCCGCGGCCAAGCTGTTCTTCGCCTACGGGCTCGGCAACGCGATGACGTTTCCGATGGCGGTCGGCGCCGCTGCGGTGCTCTACCCCGACCGCCCGACGCCCGATGCCGTGCTGTCGGTGATGCGCCAGCACCGCCCGACGCTGTTTTGCGGCGTGCCGACGCTCTATGCCGGCCTGCTCGCCCACCCCGATCTCGGCCCCGGCGCCGGCTCCGACCGGCTGCGCCTGTGCATCTCGGCCGGCGAAGCGCTGCCCGAGCAGGTCGGGCAACGCTGGCGCGCGGCGGTCGGTGCCGACATCCTCGACGGCATCGGCTCGACCGAGATGCTGCACATCTTCCTGTCGAACCGGCCGGACGACATCCGCTATGGCACGACCGGCAAGCCGGTGCCCGGCTACGAGGTCGGCATCGTCGACGCCGACGGCAAGCCGGTGCCCGATGGGGAGGCCGGCGAACTCATCGTGCGCGGCCCCAGCGCCGCCGACGGATACTGGAACCAGCGCGACAAATCCCGCCGCACCTTCCGCGGCGAGTGGACCTATACCGGCGACACCTATATCCGCGACGCCGAGGGCTATTACCGCTATTGCGGGCGCAGCGACGACATGCTCAAGGTCGGCGGCATCTGGGTGTCGCCGTTCGAGGTCGAGGAGGCGCTGATCGCCCACCCCGCCGTGCTCGAAGCCGCCGTGGTCGGCCACGCCGATTCCGACGGCCTCATCAAGCCGCGTGCCTTTGTCGTCTTGCAGCAGGCCGCGCTCGGCCAGGACCATGCGGTGCTGCGCGACCAGCTTCAGACGCAGGTCAAGGAGCACATCGGCGTGTGGAAATACCCGCGCTGGGTCGAGTTCACCGAGACCCTGCCCAAGACCGCGACCGGCAAGATCCAGCGGTTCAAGCTGCGCGAGGAGGCGTGATGTACTTCACCCTCGTCCATCCGTCGCTGACGCGCCGGGTCCACCCTCTCCCGCATGCGGGAGAGGGTGCCGAAGGGCGCAGCCCTGAGGCGGGTGAGGGTCAATCGCCGTGACGATAGGCATGAAAATCTCGTTCGACACCGACCCGTCGCGCTATCGCCACTGGAAGCTCGCGGCCGATGGCGCGGTCGCCACCCTCACCCTCGATGTCGATCCAGCCGGCAGCCTGTTTCCCGGCGCCGAATTGAAACTCAATTCCTACGATCTCGGCGTCGATATCGAGCTGGCCGACGCGGTGCAGCGCCTGCGTTTCGAGCATCCTGAGGTGCGCGCCGTCGTCATCCGCTCGGGCAAGGACAACGTGTTCTGCGCCGGCGCCAACATCACCGCGCTGGCCAGATCCACGCACCAGCACAAGGTCAATTTCTGCAAGTTCACCAACGAGACGCGGCTGGCGATCGAGGACGCGTCGGAAAACTCCCGCCAGCGCTACCTCGCCGCGGTCGGCGGCCCGGCGGCCGGCGGCGGCTACGAGCTGGCCGCTGCCTGCGACTGGATCATGCTAGTCGACGACCGCCGCTCGTCGGTGTCGCTGCCCGAACTGCCGCTGCTCGCGGTCTTGCCCGGCACCGGCGGCCTCACCCGCCTCACCGACAAGCGTAAGGTGCGCCGCGACCGCGCCGATCTGTTCTGCGCCACCGAGGAAGGCGCGCGCGGCCGCCGTGCCGTCGACTGGCGGCTCGTCGACGAGACCGTGCCGCCGTCGTCGTGGGATGCGGCGGTGCGCGCCCGCGCGCTGGCGCTCGCCGAAACCTCCGACCGCCCGCAGGGCGCCAAAGGCATCGCGCTGCCGCCGCTCGACCGCCGCGTCGACGGCGACGAGATCGCCTATCCGTACCTCCGCGTCGCGCTCGACCGAAACCGCCGCCAGGCGGTGCTCGCCGTGCTCGGCCCCGCCGCCCTCCCGACCGACCTCGCCGGCATCCACGCCGAGGGCGCGAGCTTCTGGCCGCTCGCGATGGCCCGCGCGCTCGACGACGCGCTGTTGCATCTGCGCTTCAACGAACCGGCGCTCGGCACGATCGTGTTCAAAAGCGCGGGCAACCCGACGCTCGTTCTCGCCGCCGACGCGCTGCTCGAAACCCACCGGGCCGACTGGCTGGTGCGCGAAATCCGCCTTTTCTTGAAGCGCACGCTGAAGCGCGTCGACCTGATGGCGCGCAGCCTGTTCGCGTTGATCGAGCCGGGCAGCTGCTTTGCCGGCAGCCTCGCCGAGTTGGCTTTTGCCGCCGACCGCGCACTGATGTTTGCCGGCGCCCGCGCCGGCGACAACCACCCGGAAGCGACGCTGGCGCTGTCGCCGCTCAATTTCGGCGCCCTGCCGATGGGCAACGGCCTGACGCGCCTCGCCACCCGCTTTCTCGGCGAGCCCGACAGCCTCGCCGCCGCCGAACGCCACATCAACGCGCCGCTCGCCGCCGCAGACGCCGAGGCACTCGGCCTCGTGACCTTTGCCTATGACGAGGTCGATTGGGACGACGAGGTGCGGCTGATGCTCGAAGAGCGCGCCAGCTTCTCGCCCGACGCGCTGACCGGGCTGGAGGCCAACCTGCGCTTTGCCGGACCGGAAACGATGGAGACCAGGATTTTCGGTCGGCTGACAGCGTGGCAGAACTGGATCTTCCAGCGTCCCAACGCGACCGGCGAGCGCGGCGCGCTCAAGCTCTACGGCACCGGCACCCGCCCCGATTTCGACCCGGAGCGGACATAGTTATCGCCCCTTCTGTTTTGTCATTCCCGCGAATGCGGGAATCCAGGACAGGCGCTACCTTGCCCGCCAGGACCCCCGCTTTCGCGGGGGTGACGACAGTAGGAATGGACAGGGATATTCTGCTTGCGGCAGCCATTGAGGAACGCCATGCCCAGCGACACCGCAGTCGATTACGACGGGCTGATCCCCAACAATGTCGGGCTCAACGCCGATCCGCGTCTGCGCCGGGCGTTGGAAAGCTGGCACCCCTCCTATCTCGACTGGTGGAAAGCGCGCGGCCCCGACGGGTTTCAGGACCGCCTCGTCTATCTGCGCACCGCGGTCGATGTCGACAGCGAGGGCTGGGCCAAGTTCGGCTATGTCCGCATGCCCGATTACCGCTGGGGCATCCTGCTGGCGCCGCGGATCGAGGGGCGCACGATCGGCTTCGGCGCACACAAGGGCGAGCCGGCGTGGCAGGAGGTGCCGGGCGAATACCGCGCGATGCTGCGCCGCCTCGTGACCGTGCAGGGCGACACCGAGCCCGCTTCGGTCGAGCAGCAGCGCCGCCTCGGCGCCACCGCGCCGTCGCTTTACGACCTCCGCAACCTGTTTCAGGTCAATGTCGAGGAGGCCCGGCATCTGTGGGCGATGGTCTATCTGCTGCAGAAATATTTCGGCCGCGACGGGCGTGAGGAGGCCGAGGAATTGTTGCGCCGCCGCTCCGGCGACCGCGATAGCCCGCGCCTCTTGGGCGCGTTCAACGAGTCAACGCCCGACTGGCTCGCGTTTTTCATGTTCACCTTCTTCACCGACCGCGACGGCAAGATGCAGTTGCACGCCCTCGCGCAATCCGGCTTCGACCCGCTGTCGCGCACCTGCCGGTTCATGCTGACCGAAGAGGCGCACCACATGTTCATCGGCCAGTCCGGGGTCGGCCGCGTCATCGAGCGCACCTGCGCGGCGATGCGCGAGGCCGGCATCTCCGACCCGACCGAAATCGAGCGGGTGCGCGCGCTCGGCGTCATCGACCTGCCGACGATCCAGAAGCGGGCCAATCTGCACTTCTCGCTGACCCTCGACCTGTTCGGCAGCGAGTTGTCGTCGAACGCCGCCAGCGCCTTCAACGCCGGGATCAAGGGCCGCTATCTCGAAGACCAGATCGCCGACGACCACGCGCTCTCCGGCGCCACCTACCCGGTCTTGCGCCTCAAGGACGGCGCGCCCAATGGACCCACGATCGTGCGCGAGGACGTGCCGGCGTTGTCGGCGCTCAACATGCGGCTGCGCGACGATTTCGTCGCCGACGCCGAAAGCGGTGTCGAGCGCTGGTGGAACCGCATCATCGCCCGCACCGGCATCGACTACCGCCTGACCCTGCCGCATGTCGCGTTCAACCGCCGCATCGGCGAGTTCGCCGCGATCGAGGCCGACCCTTCCGGCAACCTGCTATCGCCCGACGAATGGGCACGGCGGCACGACGAGTTCCTGCCATCTGCCGCCGACAACGCATTCGTCACCAGCCTGATGCGCCCGGTCACCGAGCCCGGCCGATACGCCCCGTGGATCGCCCCGCCCCGCACCGGCATCGACAACAAGCCCGGCGATTTCGAATACGTGAAGCTGGCGTAGCGTTCGAGGTCATTCCGGGGGCCGAGCACCGCTCGGCAACCGGGAACCCAAGAACACGGTCCTGGCAAAACATGTGTCAAACGGCGGGGCAGGTTTGATGATCGTCTGTGTGCAGGGGTTCCGGGTTCGCCGCGATGCGGCGCCCCGGAATGACCCGATAAAGGAGTGTCCTTCGTGAACATTCTTCCCCCCTACGACTCCTCGGTCCTCCCCGCCGGCATCCGCTCGCGCTTTGTCGACAACATCAACGGGCTGCGCCTCCATATCCTCGAGGCCGGCGACGCGGGCAAGCCGCTCCTGCTGCTGCTGCACGGCTTCCCGGAGATCGCCTATTCCTGGCGCAAGGTGATGCCGGCCCTGGCTGAGGCCGGCTATCACGTCGTCGCGCCCGATCAGCGCGGCTATGGTCGCACTACCGGGTGGAGCGGCAATTACGACGACGATCTGTCACCGTTCCGCCTGTTGAACGCGGTGCGCGACGCGGCCGGCCTCGTCGCCGCGCTCGGCTACCGCGAGGCGGCGGGCGTCTTCGGCCACGATTTCGGCGCCTCGGTCGCGGCGTGGTGCGCGCTGGTCCGCCCCGACATGTTCCGCAGCCTTGCGCTGATGAGCGCGCCGTTCGCCGGCCCGCCCGACCTGCCCTACGCGACCGACGGCAAGCCGCCAGTGCGCCCGCAAAGCCCGACGATCCACGAGGCGCTCGCCGCCCTGCCGCGCCCGCGCAAGCATTACCAGTGGTGGTATGCGACGCGGCCGGCCAATGCCGCGATGTGGCATTGTGCGCAGGGGGTGCACGATTTCCTGCGCGCCTATTTCCATCACAAAAGCGCCGACTGGAAGCAGAACCAGCCGCACCGCCTCGCCGGCTGGACCGCCGAAGAGCTCGCCAAGATGCCCACCTACTACGTCATGGATCTCGGCAAGGACATGGCCGAGCAGGTCGCCGAGGAGATGCCCACGCCGGCCGAGATCGCCGCCTGCCAGTGGCTGCCCGACCGCGAGCTTGCGGTCTATGCCGAGGAATACCGCCGCAATGGCTTTCAGGGCGGGCTCAACTGGTACCGCTCGCGCACCGGCGGCGCGTTCGAGGCCGAACTGCAGCTTTTCTCGGGCCGCACGATCGACGTGCCGTCGATCTTCATCTCCGGCAAGAGCGATTGGGGCGTCTACCAGCGCCCCGGCTCGGTCGAAAAGATGCAGGAAACCGCCTGCCCGCGCATGGTCGGCTGTCACCTGCTCGACGGCGCCGGGCATTGGGTACAGCAGGAACAGGCGGCCCGGGTCAGCGAATTACTGGTCGAGTTTCTGCGCGGGCGGTAAGGTCGCGTACCGCAACCGGAAGAGGGCCGCCATGACCAAATACGCCAATATCCTCGAAACGGTCGGCAAGACGCCGGTGGTCAAGATCAATCGGCTGGCGCCCGCCGGCGTGAACCTCTACGTCAAGGTCGAGGCGTTCAACCCGCTCGGCTCGGTAAAGGACCGGCTGGCGCTCGGCGTCATCGAGGCCGCTGAAAAGAGCGGCGAGTTGAAGCCCGGTCAGACCGTGATCGAGGCCACCAGCGGCAATACCGGCATCGGCCTTGCGATGGTCTGCGCCCAAAAAGGCTATCCGCTGGTCGTGACGATGGCGGAAACCTTCAGCGTCGAGCGCCGCCGGCTGATGCGCTTTCTCGGCGCCAAGGTGGTGCTGACCCCGGCCGCCGACCGTGCCGTCGGCATGCTCGACAAGACCAAGGAGCTGGCCGAAAAGCACGGCTGGTTCATGACCCGCCAGTTCGAGAACGAGGCCAACCCCGACATGCATTCGCGCACCACGGCGCGCGAGATCGTAGACGACTTCAAGGGCGAGCGGCTCGACTACTGGGTCACCGGCTTCGGCACCGGCGGCACGCTGAAAGGCGTCGCGCGGGTGCTGGCCAAGGAACGGCCCGACACCAAGATCATGGTGTGCGAGCCCCAAGACGCGCCGATGCTGATCAGTGGCGAAGGCCAGCAGCGCAACCCCGACGGCACCCCCGCGGTCGGCCATCCGGCGTGGAAGCCGCACCCGATGCAGGGCTGGAGCCCGGATTTCATTCCCAAGCTGACCGGCGATGTCGTCGACATGAAGGTGATCCACAAGCTCATCCCGGTCGCCGGGCCCGAGGCGCTCAAATGCAGCCGCGATCTGGCACGGAAGGAGGGGATTTTTGTCGGCATCACCTCGGGCGCGACCTTTGCCGGCGCGCTCAAGGTGTGCGCGGAAGCGCCGCAGGGCTCGACCGTGCTGTGCATGCTGCCCGACACCGGCGAGCGCTACCTCAGCACCCCGCTTTTTGCCGACATCCCGCCCGACATGAACGAGGAGGAGATGGCAATCTCGCGCTCGACCCCGGGCTGCCAGTTCCCCTCTTAAGCCCGCAGGAGCAACGCCCATGAAGGCCGCGCTGATCACCGCGCATGGCGGCATCGGCGTCTTCCGCTACGCCGACGCGCCCGACCCGGTTGCCGGGCCGGGCGATGTCGTCGTCGACATCCACGCCGCCAGCGTCAATGCCGCCGATTACAAGGTGCGGCTCGGCAGCTACGATTCGAAGATCAAGTTTCCCTACATCCTCGGCCGCGATTTTTCCGGCGTGATCGCCGCGGTCGGGCCCGGCGTGACCGACCTCAAGATCGGCGACGAGGTGTTCGGCGTGTGCGACGCCGGCATCGAAGGGGCCTATGCCGAAAAGATCGCGATCAAGGCCGCGCTCGTCGCCAGGAAGCCGGCGACGCTCAGCCACGACGCGGCGGCGGCGATGGCGCTGACCAGCCTCACCGCGATCTGGGCGCTGGAAGACACCGCGAAGCTGAAAAAGGGCGAGACGGTGCTGATCCAGGGCGGCGCCGGCGGGGTCGCCGGGTTTGCGATCCAGCTCGCCCACCACATCGGCGCGACTGTCATCACCACCGCCAGCGCGCGCAACCACGACTACGTCAAGTCGCTCGGCGCCGACCGGGTCATCGACTACAGCACCGAGGATTTCACCAACCTCGGGCGGGTCTGCGATGTCGTCTTCGACACGGTCGGCGGCGAGGTGCAGGTGCGCTCCTACGACGTGCTGAAACCGGGCGGCCGCCTCGTCTGGATCGCCGCAGCGCCGCCCGGGTTCAAGCCGTCGCGCGACGATGTTCAGGTATTGCGGCCGCGCGTCGCGCGCGACCGCGCCCATCTCGAACGCATGAAGGAACTGCTCGCCGCCGGCGCGGTCTGGCCGCCGGCGATCCACCATTACAAACTCGCCGACGCCGCCGAGGCGCACCGCGTCAGCGAAACCCGGCACCTGCAAGGCAAGCTGGTGCTGACCGTCAGATAACCAGGAGGAAACCATGGCCGGCAACGAACAGAAGATCATCGACCTCGACAGGAAGCGCATGCAGGCGATGGCCGACAAGGACATCGCAACGCTCAACGCGGTTATCGCCGACGACCTCGTCTACACCCATTCCTCGGCCCGGCTCGACACCAAGAAGAGCCTGATCGGCAACATGGAATCCGGTTCGACCGTGTACACCTCGGTGGTCCCGTCCGATGTCAAGGCGCAGGACCTCGGCGACACCGTCGTACTGACCGGCTCGTGCAAGATCAGCGTGATGTCGGGCGGCAAGCCCAACTCGTTCGGCGTGCGCTTTACCGACGTCTATGCCAACCGGGGTGGTAACTGGCAGATGGTCACCTGGCAATCGACCCGCACCCCGGATTGAGCACCGAGCCCGACGATTTTAACCTCCCCGCCGGCGCCTTTGCCCGATTGGACGAGACGCCGGACGAGGATTTCTATGCCCCGCCGCGGCTGGTCTATCACATCGACCACAACGCCATCGTCTCGCTGACCGCGTTCTACCGCAAGGTTCTGCCGCCGGGCGGCGCGCTCATCGACCTGATGTCGAGCTGGGTCAGCCACCTGCCGCCCGAGGTCGAATATGGCGAGGTGATCGGCCACGGCATGAACGCCGAGGAGCTGGCCGCCAACCCGCGCCTCACCGGTCGGTTCGTGCAGAACCTCAACCACGACCCGGTTCTGCCCCTGGCCGACAATAGCCTCGACGCGGCGATGATCTGTGTCTCGATTCAATACCTGCAGCAGCCGGTCGCGGTGCTGCGCGAACTCGCGCGTGTACTGCGCCCCGGCGCGCCGCTGGTCATCAGCTTTTCCAACCGCTGCTTCTGGACCAAGGCGGTCGCGGTGTGGCGCGCGGTCGACGATGCCGGGCACGCGACGCTGGTCGAGCGCTACCTCGGCGCTGCCGGCTTCACCGACATCGCGACCCACCGCCTTGCGCACTACCTCGAAGACGAGCAGGACCCGATGACCGCGGTGGTCGGCCGCACCCCGGCCGTGTAGGCTGCGCCCGCCACGCTCGCGCCCGCAGGTTGAGGAGTCACCCCATGCAGCTCGGCACGTTGTTGCCGCTCGGTGATATCGGCGGCGGCCCCCAAGTATTGCGGGAATACGCCGAGGCAGCCGAGGATTTCGGCTACGACTTCATCGAGGCGCCCGATCACGTGCTCGGGGTCAACGCCGCGAGCCGGCCGGGATGGGACCGAAACTCCTCGGAGGATCTGTTCCACGACCCGTTCGTGCTGTTCAGCTACCTGGCGGGCAGCACACGCAAGCTCGGCTTTTCCACCGGCGTCCTGATCCTCGCCCAACGTCAGGCGGCGCTCGTCGCCAAGCAGGCCGCCTGCCTCGACATCCTGTGCGACGGCCGCTTTCGGCTCGGCGTCGGGGTCGGCTGGAACGAGGCCGAATTTGTCGCCCTCAACGAGAATTTCCACAATCGCGGCCGCCGCTCGGAGGAGCAGGTCCAGGTCATGCAGGCGCTGTGGGCCGAGCCGCACGTCTCCTTCAAGGGCCGCTGGCACACGATCGATGATGCCGGCATCAACCCGCGCCCGCCCTCGGGCAAGGTGCCGGTGTGGTTCGGCGGCCATCACGAGCGCACGCTGGAGCGCATCGCAAAATGGGGCGACGGGTGGATGCCCAACGCCTACTCGCCCGACCAGAGCGCGCTCGATGCCTTCGCCCAGTTGCGCCGGCTCACCGAGGCGGCGGGGCGCGACCCGGGCACCATCGGCATCGAGGTGTGGACCTCGATGGGCTCGGGCGACGCGGCCGATTGGGCGAGCGAGGCGAAATTCTGGAAGGCCGCGGGCGCCACCCATCTGTGCCTGACGACGACCTTCGACCGCCGCCATCACCACCGCATCCCCGGCACGACGATGGCCGACCACCTCGCGGCGCTGCGCCGCTATCACGACGCCGTCTCCGATGCGCTGTGACCGCAATTTTTCATCAATGAGACAGTGAGGAGAGCGATCGGCGCGAAGAATGCGTCTCTCCGCCTTACTGCCTCTGTCGCAAAGTCAATTCAAAGGGAGAAGACACCATGGGCGAACACTCACACAGCACGCCGGGCCTGTCGTTTGTCGGCTGCGAGCTGACCGCCAGCGCCGGCGCCAGTGCCGCGGCGGGCGGCGGGTCGGCCCCGCACAGCCATCGCCGGCGCGAGGTCGTGGTCAGCGGCAAACGGGTCAAGACCGTCGATGTCCACGCGCACTGCGTCGTTCCCGATGCGGCAAAGATCATCAACCATCCGCTCGAGGCGCCGGGCCTGTTGTGGTCGAACATCGGCGACCGGCTCGCCCAGATGGACCAGTCTGGCGTCGATGTCGAGGCGCTCAGCATCAACCCGTTCTGGTATCGCGCCGAACGCGATGCGGTCGCCGAACTGATCCGGGTGCAGAACGAGACGCTGACCGCGTTCTGCGCCAGCCATCCGGACCGCTTTGTCGCGTTCGCCACGGCGGCGCTGCAATACCCCGACCTTGCCGCGCAGCAGGTCGAGCATGCGGTCAAAAACATGGGGTTCCGCGGCGTCAGCGTCGGCGGGTCGTGCGCCGGCCAGGACCTTTCCGATCCCAAATTCCACCCGTTCTGGCAGAAATGCGAAGAGCTTGGGGTGCTCGTCTTCATGCACCCGCTCGGTACCCGGGAACTTGAGCCGAGCGGCCGCCTCAACGGCAACGGGCTCCTCACCAACACGATCGGCAACCCGCTCGAAACCACGATCGCGCTGTCGCATTTGATCTTCGAAGGTACGCTCGACCGCTTCCCGGGCCTCAAGATCTGCGCCGCGCATGGCGGCGGCTTCCTGCCGTCCTATGCCAGCCGCTCCGACGCGGTGATCACCACCTTCCCGAACCGGGTCGGGCCGCTGCCCAAGAAGAAGCCGACAGAATACATCCGCGGCGGGCAGCTCTATTTCGATTCGATCATGTTCACCGGCGAAGGGATGCGTCACCTGATCGCCGAAGCCGGCATCGACCATGTCGTGCTCGGCACCGACTACCCGTTTCCGTGGAACACCGCGCCGGTCGACCACATCATGGAGATCCCCGGCCTCAGCGACGACGAGCGCATCAAGATTCTTGGCGCCACCGCCGCCAAGCTGCTCGGAATCTGACGCCATCGCAAAGTGCGACACGACAGCCCCTCTCCCGCATTGCGGGAGAGGGTGCCGAGCGCCGTCAGGCGCGCGGCGGGTGAGGGCCTACTTCCAACCCCGTGCACCTTTCCAACAGCCTGCCGCCATCGCTAGAAAAACACCGCCGGCGGTGCGCCGAGCAGCACCTGGCCGATCGCCTCGAAATGCGCCGCGCGCGACTGGATCTGCTGGGCCAGCGTGTGGATGTCGCGGAACCGGCGCTCGAACGGGCTGCCGGGAAAAATCGCATCGACCCCGGCGGATTTGTAGGTGTAGTCGGCAACCGCGACCGCGTTTTCGATCGCGAAGGTGCCGGCGAGCCGCACCCTGGCGCGGTCGTCGACGCTGATCGGCGCGGTCGAGGCCGCGCGGGCATAGACATCGCCGATCGTGTCGAGCAGAAAGGCCCGCGCCGCACCCATATTCGCCTCGGCGCGGGCGATCTCGCTTTGCACGACGCCGCTGTCGGCGAGCCGCGCCATGCCGCGCGGCGTCTTTTCCTTGGCGAGGCCGAGAAACGCGTCGAGCATGCCGCGCGCGATGCCGAGCGCGACGCTGGAAATCCCGACCGAATACAGGGTCTGTTGCGGAAAGGCATAGAGCCGGCCGGGTTCGCGCCGCGCCTCCGGGTCCTCGCGCGTCGAGGTGTGCGCCTCGTCGACAAACAGATCGCTGAGTTCATACGAATCCGACGCGGTGCCGCGCAGTCCGATCGGGTTCCAGGTATCGAGCCGGGTCGCCTGCGCGGTCGGAAACAGCCACGTCTTGAGCGTCGGCCGGCCAAAGCGGTTCACCCGCAATGATCCATCCGGCTCAACCACGGTGGCGTGCGCCCCCATCCAGGTCGAATGGCGGCAGCCGCTGGCAAACGACCAGCGCCCGCTGACGCGATACCCGCCCGGCACCGCGCGCGCCGTCGATTCGTTGGGCGGACCCCAGGCCACCACGGCACGCGGATCGGCGAAAATCTCGCGTGCGATCTCGATATCGAGATACGGCGCGATCAGCCCGGTCGAGTTGGCGATCGACAGGCACCATGCGACCGACCCGTCGTGCCGCCCGGCCTCCGCAATCGCCTCGACATAATCGCCGGGCGCCACCTCGTCACCGCCGACCGAGCGCGGCAGCAGCATACGGAACAGGCGCGCCTCGTGCAGCCGGTCGAGCAGGCCCTGCGGCAGGCGCCGCGTCCGCTCGATCTCGTCGGCCGCCGCCGCGATGGCCGGGCCCAGCTCGCGCGCCCGCATCACCGGTTCGATCCGCGCCACATCGTTCATCGCCACATCCCGCCAGCTGTCTCGCCCGTATTGCGGCCTGCCGTCGCCGCGCTGTCAATCCTCGCCCCTTGACGCGGCCGCCCCGTCACCTTACTTGCGTCATGCAAGTTAGTAACTTTCATTATGAGAGTTACGTCGGCAGAGGGCCGCCGCCATGCAGCGCAAGAGCTTTGGCAACATGCAGTGCCCGATCGCGCGCAGCCTCGAGCGCATCGGCGAGTGGTGGAGCATCCTCATTCTGCGCGACGCGCTGAACGGACTCACCCGTTTCGACGAATTTGAGAAGAGCCTGGGCATCGCGCCCAATATGCTGACCCGGCGCCTCAACGCGCTGGTCGAGGGCGGGCTGCTCGAACGCCGCCGCTACAGCGAGCACCCGCCGCGCGACGAATACGTGCTGACCGCGCGCGGCCGCGATTTCCGTCCGGTGCTGCTGGCGCTGCTCGACTGGGGCAACCGGCACTTCACCCCCGAGGGTCGCAGCATCCTCCTCGTCAATCGCGAGACCGGCGTCGAGGCCGATCCGATCCTGGTCGACCGGATCAGCGGCCTTCCCGTTACCGACCCCGTGTTCCGCACCGTCCCCGGCCCCGCCGCCGACGAGCGCACGCGCCGGCGCTACACCGCGCGGACCGCGCAAGCCAAATAGGATAGCAGCCATGAGCAGCCCCGCCCTCGCGCGGGTCGCGGTCGCCCTCCCCGGCCGTACGCTGGTACGCCTGACGCGCAAGCATCTGCTGATCGGCCTCGCGATCCTGCTGAGCATCGGCGCCGCCGGGTATGGCTGGCACTGGTGGACTGTCGGACGGTTCTTCGAAACCACCGACGACGCCTATGTCGGCGGCGACGTCACCCCGATCGCCCCTCATGTCTCGGGCTTCGTGACGCGCATCCTCGTCGGCGACAACCAGCGCGTCCACGCCGGGCAGCTGCTGATCCGGCTCGACGACCGCGATTTCCGCGCCAAGCTCGCCCACGCCGAGGCGGCGGTGCGCCGCCAGCAGGCGACGCTGGCGAATTTGCGGGCGCAATACGCGCTGCAGCAATCGATGGTCGCCGAGGCCGCGGCCAACTTGTCCGCCGCCCGGGCCAATGCCGCGTTCACCCGCGCCGACGCCGCGCGCTATCGCCGGCTCGCGCAGACCAGCGTCGGCTCGGTGCAGGACGACCAGAAGGCGGCCGCCGCCGATCAGCGCGCCCAGGCGGCGACCCAGGCCGCCGACGCCGGGCTGACCGCGGCGCGGCAAAAGCTCGCGGTGCTCGATACCCAGACCGCCGAGGCCGAGGCCGGCCTCGCCCAGGCCCGGGCCGACCTCGACAGCGCTCAGCTCGACCTCGGCTACACGCAGATCCGCTCGCCGATCGACGGCTATGTAGGCGACCGCGGCGCTCAGGTGGGCGCCTATGTCACCGCCGGCAACACGCTCTTGTCGATCGTCCCGGCGCACGGCCTCTGGGTCGACGCCAATTTCAAGGAAGACCAGCTCGCACAGATGCGCCCCGGTCAGCCCGTGACGATCGTCGCCGACGTGGTGGCGGGCCGCACCTTTCACGGCCGCGTGTTGAGCCTCGCCCCGGCAACCGGCGCCGTCTTCGCGGTGATCCCGCCCCAGAACGCGACCGGCAACTTCACCAAGATCGTGCAGCGCGTACCGGTGCGCATCGCCATCTCCGACGGCGACGGCACGCTCGGGCTGCTTCGGCCCGGCCTGTCGGTGACCGCCTCGGTCGATTCCCGCGACGCCCACGACGCGAGGCAGGAGGCGGCCAAATGAGCGCCGCGGTCCGCTCGATCATCCCGTTCGCGGTGATGTGCGTCGGGATGTTCGTCGCCCTGCTCGACATCCAGATCGTCGCTTCCTCGCTGCAGGATATCGGCGGCGGGCTGTCCGCGGCGCAGGACCAGATCAGCTGGGTGCAGACCGCGTACCTGATCGCCGAGATCATCGTCATCCCGCTCAGCGGCTGGCTGACCCGGGTGTTCTCGACCCGCTGGCTGTTCGCCGCCTCGGCGCTCGGGTTCACCCTCGCCAGCCTGCTCTGCGGGCTCGCCTGGAACATCGAGAGCATGATCGTGTTCCGCGCGCTGCAAGGGCTGCTCGGCGCGTCGATGATCCCGACCGTGTTCACCTCGTCGTTCCATTATTTCCAGGGGCCGCGCCGAGTGTATTCGGCCGCTGTGGTCGGCACGATCGCCTCGGTCGCGCCGGTGCTGGGGCCGGTGATCGGCGGCTGGATCACCGACACGCTCGACTGGCACTGGCTGTTCTACGTCAACCTGCTGCCCGGCCTCGCGGTGGCGGTCGCGGTGCTGTTTCTGGTCGATATCGACCGCCCCGATCTGTCGCTGCTCAAGGGCGCCGATTACCTCGGCATGGCGCTGATGGCGGTATCGCTCGGCACGCTCGAATACGTGCTCGAAGAGGGGGCACGGTGGAACTGGTTCGACGATTCGACAATCCGCGCCTGCGCTTGGATCGCCGGGCTTTCCGGCACGCTGTTCGTGATCCGCAGCCTCACTTTCGCGCGGCCGGTGGTCGATCTGCGCGCCTTCCGCAACAGCAATTTCGCGGTCGGATGTTTTCTGTCGTTCGTCACCGGGATCGGCATCTTCTCGACGATCTATCTGACGCCGCTGTTCCTCGGCTATGTCCGCGGCCTCAGCGCGTGGCAGACCGGTCTCGCGGTGTTTTCAACCGGCGCCGCCTCGCTGGTCGGCGTGCCGGTTTACGTCACGCTGGCGCGCAAGATCGACACCCGCTGGCTGATGATGTTCGGCCTCGCCTCGTTCGGGCTGGCGATGTGGTCGTTCAGCTTCATCACCCACGATTGGGGGGCCGACCAGCTGCTGGTGCCGCAGATCCTGCGCGGCTTTCCGCAGGTCTTCGCGGTCGCGCCGGCGGTGACGCTCGGCCTCGGCAGCCTGTCGCCCGAGCGGCTCAAATACGCCAGCGGCCTGTTCAACATGATGCGCAACCTCGGCGGCGCCGTCGGCATCGCGGTGTGCGGCGCAATCCTCAACAGCCGCACCAATGCGCATTTCGTCGCCATCGCCTCGACACTGACCCCGGCCAACGGCGCGATGGAACGGCTCGTCCACGACATGGCCGCCCGCTATACGACCACGCTCGGCGACGCCGCCTCCGGCCACGTCGCGGCGCTCAAATCCTTGTGGCAGCTCGCCTACCGCGAGGCCGCGACGATGGCCTACGCCGACGCGTTCCGCGCGATCATGATCGCCTTTGTCATCGCCACGCTGTTCGTGCCGCTGCTGCGCCGGGTCGCGCTCGGCCCCGCCCCGGCCGACGCGCACTGACCGGCTGCGTCGCCGTGCCTCCGCGGCGAAAACCACTTATGATGCGCCCGCCAACACCGGGAGAGACACATGGCGCCACGCATCGGATACCTTTTGCCGACCCGCGAGCAGGTCATGGAAGGCCGGCCCGCGGCGGCGCCGCTGCTGGCCCTCGCCGAGCGCGCCGAAGGGCTCGGCTACGATTCGCTGTGGGTCGGCGATTCGATCCTCGCTCGCCCGCGCCATGAGCCGTTGTCGCTGCTTGCCGCGGTCGCCGCGCGGACAAGGCGCGCCGAGCTCGGCACCGCGGTGCTGCTGCCGGCGCTGCGCAACCCGGTCGTGCTCGCCCACCAGATCGCCACGCTCGACCAGATCAGCGAAGGCCGCTTCATCCTCGGCGTCGGCATCGCCAGCGATGTGCCCAACATCCGCGCCGAGTTCGTCGCCTGCGGCGTGCCGTTCGAGCACCGCGTCGGCCGCATGCTCGAAGGGCTCAGGCTGATGCGCGCATTGTGGCGCGGCGAGCCGGTCGATTGGAACGGGCGCTGGGTCGTCGACAAGGGCGTCGTCGGCCCGACGCCGCATCGCCCTGGCGGCCCGCCGATCTGGATCGGCGGCATGGTCAAGGCCGCGATCGAGCGCACCGGCAAGTTCTTCGACGGCTGGTTTCCCAACGGCCCCGAGGCGCCGCGCTGGGGCGAGCAGTGGCGCGAGGTGCAGCGCCATGCCCGCGAGGCGGGCCGCGATCCGTCACAGCTCACCGGCGCGATCTATCTGACCCTGACAATCGACGACGATGCCGCCCGCGCCGACCAGCGGATGAATGCCTATCTCGAAAATTACTACGGCCGCCCGGCCGCCGAGATGCGCAACCGGCAGGCGACCTATGCCGGCCCCGCCGCGGGCGCCGCCGAATGGCTCGCCGGCTACGCCAGTGCCGGCGCCAGCCACATCATGCTGCGCTTTGCCGGCGACCACGAACGCCACCTCGAAGAAGGTGCCAAGATGCGCCAGCTTCTCGGCTGGTAGCGCCTTAAGGTCGGCGCCACACCGCGCCGGCGTAGATCTCCTCGGCGAACTCCGGCGCCACCTCGGCGGTCATCCGCCGCTCGTGGGCACCAAGGTCCGCGAGAAATAAGTCGCGGCTGACCCGCGCGACGATCGCCGCGATGCCGCGCTTCATGCTCGGCACGTCACCGACCGGCACCCCCAGGCTGACAAACCCGGCCGGGTTCTGCACGTGGATGTCGGCGAGATAGGGCGCGCTGCCCGGCGCCTTTTCCAGGTATTCGTGACCGGCGCCGAGATAGGGATGGGCGCCTAGCTCGGCATCTTCCTCGCCCGGTGGCGGCGTATAGCGGTCGCGCCATAGGAGGATATGCGGCGCGATTTCGGCGAGTTCGGGCCGCGCGCCGGGGTTGACGAAATACCCGGTGCCGGCGATCGCAAAGTCGAAGCGGTATTCGCCATCCGCCGCGCGGGCGGCGATGCGCGCGCCTTCCGCCCGCGCTTCGAGCCACGGCGCGGCAAGGTGCAGGTGGAAATTTGCGTGCTTCCCGGCGCGCGAGATCGCGTCGGCCGGCGCGGTCGAGCCGGCGCGGCGATAGCGGATCGCCTGGTGCCAGCGCACCCGGTCGGGCAGAAACGGATAGTTGTCGTAGGCGCCGGGATAGCCGCGCACCCGGCTGATCGGCACCGACGCGAGCACTTTCCGCCGCACGAACAGGTGCACCGAGCCGGCACCGGCTTCGAGCGCCACCGCAGCGGCGTCGAACGCCGAGGCCGCGCCGCCGATCACCGCGATATCCCGGCCGCGCAAGGCGGCGAAATCGATGGCGTCGGCGGTGTGTGCCCACAGCGCGGGCGGCAGGTTTTCGCGCAGCACCGGCGGCACATACGTCCCGCCATTGCCGCCGAACCCGTTGGCGAGGATCACCTTGCGCGCGGTCTCGACCCGCGCGACCCCATCGGCCGACAGATGCAGGCGGAAATGCCCGCCGGCCGGATCGATTCGCTCCAGCCGCGTGCGATAGCGCACCGGTACCCCGAGAAAATGCCGGTACCAGGCGAGGTATTCGGCCCAGGCGAGGCGCGGGATGCGCACCATCGCCTCGTAAGCATCGCGCCCGTGCCGCGCCTCGTACCACGCCTGAAACCCCAGTCCCGGCAGTCCCTGCTCGGGCCCCGGCAGCGTCTTCGCGGTACGCAGCACGGCCATCCGCGCCGCGTTGGTCCAGATGCCCGCCGCGTCCTCGTCGGCCGCCTGGTCGATCACCGTGACCTTGCCGATGCCGGCCCGGCGCAGCCCGAATGCCAGCGCGCAGCCGCTCTGCCCGCCGCCGACGATCAGCACGTTGTGGTCGATCGGCTTCCCATCGGGACCCGGCCGCTCCGGCACCCAGTTCGCCGGGTCCGGCCCGATCAGCCGCAGGGTTTCGTGCGCCATCGTGTCGGGATCGGGCATCTCGGTACTCCCTTCGACATCATCCCGTCCCCGGGACGACGGTTCGGCTGAACCGTCCGGTTCGGTATAAGATCGCCTCAACTATAGGAGGATTCCGCCATGAGCGACGAACTGCCGACCGCCGCGCGCGTTTCCGACCCCGGCATCCGCGCGCTTTACCGGCTGGAAAACCGCTGGCAGGCCTGGCTCGATGTCGAGGCCGCGCTGGCCGCCGCCCAGGCCGAGCTCGGCATCATCCCGGTCGAGGCCGCAGCGGCGATCGCCAAGGCGGCACATTACGAACTGCTCGACCGCAAGCGCCTCGACGAGGGCTTTGCCCGCACCGGCCACACGATCGTACCGCTGGTATGGGAATTGTCGCGTGTCGTCGGCGAGCCGCACGGCGGCTGGGTGCATTGGGGCGCGACGACGCAGAACATCACGCAGACCGGCGACCTTCTGGTGCTGCACCAGGCCCACGCGATCTTTCGCAAGCAGATCGGCGACGCACTACGCGCCGCCGCCGACCTCGCCGAGCGCGGCGCCGACATGCCGATCGCCGGCCGCACTCACGGCCAGCACGCGCTGCCGGCGACGTTCGGCTTCAAGGTCGCGGTGTGGATCGACGAGCTGATCCGCCATGTCGAGCGCCTCAACCAGGCGGCGCCGCGCATCTTCGTCGCGATGCTCGGCGGTGGTGCCGGCACCTATGCCTCGCTCGGCGAAAACGGCCCCAAGGTGCAGGCCGGCATCGCCCAGCGGCTCGGTTTCGGTTCGATGACCGTGCCGTCGCGGGTGATTCTCGACCACCTCGCCGAAAACATCTGCATCCTCGGCATGCTGGCGGCGAGTTGCGGTCGCATCGGCCGCGAGATCTACACGCTGATGAAGACCGAGTTTGGCGAGGTCGAAGAGCCGGTGCCACCCGGCACGGTCGGCAGCTCGACGATGCCGCAGAAACGCAACCCCAAGCTGTGCCAGGACATCATCGCCGCCGCCGCGGAAATCCGCTCGGTCGTGCCGCTGGCGCTCGAGGCGATGCAGACCGAGCACGAGGCCGACCGCACCACCAGCCTGATGATGGATGCGGCGGAATCGCGCGTCTGCATCGCGACCGGCGACATGCTGAGCCGGCTGGTTGAAATCCTGCGCGGCCTCAAGCTCGATCCCGAGCGGATGCGCGCCAACCTCGACCTCGGCGGCGGCCTCATCATGGCCGAGGCGGTGATGCTCGACCTCGGCGCTGCGATCGGCCGCCAGCACGCGCACGATGTCGTCTACGACGCGGCGATGGAGGCGGCGACCGAACACAAGCGCTTCGCCGACCTGCTCGCCGCCGACCCGCGCGTCACCGCGCATCTCGACAAGCCGGCGATCGACAAGCTGCTCGACCCCGTCGCCTATACCGGCCTCTGCCCGCCGATGGCGCGTGACGCGGCCCGACGCGCCCGTGCCACCGCCCGCGAGCTTGCGAAATAGCCCCTCGCCCCGCTTTCGGGGAGAGGGAGGGACCCGTCGCGCAGCGATGGGAGGGTGAGGGGGTCAGCCGAGATACCCGCCGCCATTGACGTGCAGCACCTGGCCGGTGATGAACCCGGCGGCGTCGGAGGCGAGGAATACCGCGGCGCTGGCGATCTCCTCGGGGCGGGCGATGCGGCCCAGCGGGATCTGCGCCCCGCCGGCGGCGATCTCGGATTCGCTCATACCGTCGCGCGGCTGCGCGGTGTCGGTCAGGCCCGGCGCGATCGCGTTGACCCGGACGCGGTGCGGCGCCAGTTCCAGCGCCATCTGCCGCGTCATCGACACGACCCCGCCCTTGGCGGCGCAGTAATGCACGCCGCGCGGCGAGCCGCGATAGGCCGCGCCCGAGGTCAGGTTGATGATCGCGCCCGCGCGCCCGGCGGCGACCATCGAGCGCGCCGCCGCCTGCGCGCAAAAGCACGGGCCTTTGAGGTCGACCGCAGCGACCGCATCCCAGTCGCTCTCCTCCATCGCGAGGAAATCGACGCGCGGAAAGATGCCGGCATTGTTGACCAGCACGTCGAGCGGACCGAGCCCTGCCTCGGCCGCCGCGACCAGCCCGCGCGCCGCGTCGATCCGCCCGAGATCGGCGCGGATCGTCACCGCCCGCCGCCCGTATGCCCGCACCGTGTCGGCGACCCGCTCGGCCGCCGCCTCGTCGTCGAGCCAATTGACCGCGACATCGGCCCCGGCGGCGGCAAACGCCGCCGCGATCGCCGCGCCGATCCCCTGCTGCGCGCCGGTGACCAGCACCACCTTGCCCGTGCCTTGCATCGCCGTCCTCCTGTGACACAATCGCCGGCCACGCGAAAGGAACCGGCATGGCCGAGCCGAAGACCCTGTCAGTCTACATCGACTACAAAAGCCCCTATGCCTATCTGGCGTTGGGTCCGACCTATCAGCTCGCGCGCGACTATGCCGTGCGGCTCGACTGGCTCCCTTACGACCTCGATCTCGGCAGCTTTATGGGCACCGCCCGGCTCGGGCCGGACGGGCAGGTCGTCGAGGAGCAGCGCACCCCGCACCAATGGCGGCGGGTCAAGTACAGCTACATGGATTGCCGCCGCCAGGCGCGCAAACAGGGCCTCGTGATCCG
>DATLRD010000113.1:0-15152 GCA_035534855.1 Allostellaceae bacterium
GGGCGGCCCGCTGATGCATGTGATCGCCGCCAAGGCGGTGGCGTTCGGCGAGGCGCTGCGTCCGAGCTTTGCCGGATACGCGAACGCCGTCGTCGAGAACGCCCGGACGCTGGCCGCAACCCTTGCCGATTCCGGTATGGCAATCGTCTCGGGCGGCACCGACACGCACCTGATGCTGGTCGATTTGCGGCCGCTTGGGCTGACCGGCCGGGACGCCGAACGGGCGCTGGAGCGCGCCGGGATCACCTGCAACAAGAACGGCATCCCGTTCGATCCGGAAAGGCCGACCGTGACCTCGGGCATCCGGCTGGGGTCACCGGCGGCGACCACACGGGGATTCGGCCCGGCCGAATTCCGCCAGGTCGGCGAGTGGATCGGCGAGGTGTTGCGCGGGCCGGCGCAGAGGCCGGATGACAACGGTGCCTGCGAGGCGCGGGTGCGCGGCGAGGTCGGGGCGTTGTGCGACCGTTTCCCGATCTATTCGGGGCCGGGCTGGTAAGTCGGACTGATAGGTCGGTGGTGCGCCGCGCCGCGCGATTTGGCGTCGGCGCAGACATACGGAGGAGGAGATGCGCTGTCCGTTCTGCGGCACGGATGACACCCAGGTCAAGGATTCGCGCCCGACCGACGATCGCGGCGCGATCCGGCGACGGCGCTTTTGCCCGAACTGCGCGGCGCGGTTCACCACCTTCGAGCGCGTGCAATTGCGCGAGCTGACGGTGGTCAAGAAAAACGGCCAGCGCGAGCCGTTTGACCGCGACAAGCTCGCCCGCTCGATCTATGTCGCGCTGCGCAAGCGGCCGCACGAGCCCGAGCGGGTCGAGCGGATGATCAACTCGATGGTGCGCCAACTCGAAAGCTCGGGTGAACCGGACATTCCCAGCGACATGATCGGCGAACTGGTCATGGAGGCGCTCGCCTCGCTCGACCAGGTCGCCTATATCCGCTTTGCGTCGGTTTACCGCAATTTCCGCGAGGCCAAGGATTTCGGCGAGTTCGTCGGCCGGATCGCAGCGGATGGCGACTGACAGGGCGGAACTCGCGGCAACCGATCCCGGAGCACGCTCCCGGCAAGACCTTGTGCACATGCGCGCCGCGCTGGCCCTGGCGCGGCGTGGGCTGGGAAATACCTGGCCGAACCCGGCGGTGGGGTGCGTCATCGTCAACGACGGCCGGGTCGTCGGCCGCGGCTGGACGCAGCAAGGCGGGCGGCCGCACGCCGAGACCGAGGCGCTGGCCCGCGCAGGGGCGGCGGCGCGCGGCGCCACCGCCTATGTCAGCCTCGAACCCTGCGCGCATTGGGGCAAGACGCCGCCCTGCGCCGAGGCGCTGATCGCCGCCGGCGTGGGGCGCGTGGTCGCCGCGATCGAGGACCCCGATCCGCGCGTCACCGGCGGCGGCATCGCCCGGCTGCGCGGCGCTGGCATCGCGGTTGCGCTCGGGCTGTGCGCCGATGCGGCGCGCGAGATCAACGCCGGCTTCTTCAAGCGCGTGGCCGAGGGAAGGCCGCTGGTGACGCTGAAGCTCGCCGCCTCGCTCGACGGTCGCATTGCGACCGCGAGCGGCGAGAGCCGGTGGATCACCGGCCCGGCGGCGCGCGAGCGGGCGCACGCGCTGCGCGCCAGCCACGACGCGATCATCGCCGGCACCGATACCGTGATCGCAGACGATCCCGAGCTGACCTGCCGCCTGCCCGGGCTGGCGGACCGGTCGCCGGTGCGCGTCGTGCTCGACCGGCAGCTGCGCGTGCCGCCCGGCGTGCGGGCGTTTGCCGAGGCTCGGTCTGTGCCGACCTGGGTGCTGACGCTCGCTGCGGCGGCGCCGGCGCGGCAGGCGGCGCTGCGTGAGCGTGGGGTCGAAATCATCGCGGTGCCGGAGGATGCGGCCGGCCGGCTCGATCTCGCCGCGGCGCTGGCCTGTCTCGGCGGGCGCGGGCTGACCCGGGTGCTGGTCGAAGGTGGTGGGCGTCTGGCCGCCGCGCTGCTCGGCGCCGGGCTCGTCGACCGGCTGGTGTGGATGCACGCGCCGCTGCTGATCGGCGGCGACGGCATTCCGGCGCTCGCCGCGCTCGGCCTCGGCCGCCTTGCCGACGCGCCGCGTCTCGCCCGGATCGCCTGCGAAACCGCCGGCGACGATCTGATCGAGACGTTTCGCGTCGCCGGCCGCTAGCGATTGCCGCGCGCGCGATCGAGGCGGCGCATGGGCGGTGCGTCGGTGCCGCTCTTGCCTGCAGCGCGGCAGGCTCCTAGCCTAGTGCGATGTTTACCGGCATCATCACCGACCTCGGGCGGGTCCGGCAGATTCGCCACGCCGATGGCGTGGAGCTGACGATTGCGACCGGGTACGACATCGCGACGATCGAGCTAGGCGCATCGATCTGCTGCTCCGGCGTATGCCTGACCGTCGTCGCGCTGGAGGACGGCGCGTTCTGCGTGCAGGCATCCGGCGAGACGCTGTCGTGCTCGACGCTCGGCGGCTGGACCGAGGGCACGCCGGTCAACCTCGAACGTGCGCTGAAGCTCGGCGACGAATTCGGCGGGCACATCGTTTCCGGCCATGTCGACGGCGTCGCCGAAATCCTTGAACGCCGACAGGATGGCGGGTCGGTGCGCTTCACGATCGCGGCGCCGGCCGAATACGCCGCGATGGTCGCGACCAAGGGCTCGGTGGCGCTCGATGGCATCAGCCTGACGGTCAACGAGGTCGAGGGCCGGAATTTTGGGGTCAACATCATTCCGTACACGCTCGCGCACACTACTCTCGGCGCGGCCCGGATCGGCCAGCCGCTCAATTTCGAGGTCGATCCGATCGCCCGCTATGTCGCGCGGCTGCTTGAGGCCAGAACATGACCCGTGCCCCCCATATACTGCTCGTCGAGGCGCGCTACTACGCGCATATCAGCGACCTGTTGCGGCAGGGCGCCGAGCGTGCGCTGGCCGAGGCCGGCGCGACCTACGAGGCGGTGACCGTGCCGGGCGCGTTCGAAATCCCCGGCGCGATCCGTTTTGCCGCCGCGTCAGGACAGTTCGACGGGTATGTCGCGCTTGGCTGCGTGATCCGCGGCGAGACCAGCCATTACGAGCATGTCTGCAACGAAAGCACGCGTGGCTTGCAAGACCTCGCCTGCCGTGACGGGCTGGCCGTCGGGTTCGGCATCGCCACCTGTGAGAACGAGGCGCAGGCGCTGGCGCGCACCTCGCCCGACGGGCGCGACATGGGCGGCAAGGCGGCGCACGCCTGCCTGACGATGATCGCCCTCAAGCGCCGCTTTGCCGGAGCGGCCGCGCGGTGATTCAGCAATCGGGTTCGACCGGTGAGGCGCCGCCGCCAGCGGCACGCCCGGGCCAAGGCGGCACGAGCCGGCGGCGGGCCGCCCGGCTCGCCGCGGTGCAGGCGCTCTATCAGCTCGAACTGAACCCCGGGTTCGGCGCCGATGGGGTGGTGCGCGAGTTTGCCCGTCACCGCTTCGGCCGCGACATCAGCGACGACGATTTCGGCGAGGTCGACGAGGCGCTGTTTGCCGAGATCGTGCGCGGCGTCGCTGCCGACCGCGACCGGCTCGACGAGGCGATCGCCGCCTCGCTCAGCGACGAGTGGCCGCTGGCGCGGCTGGAGACGATTCTGCGCCTGCTGATCGAGGCCGGCGCCTACGAAATCGTCCACCGCCGCGACATCCCACCGCGCGTAACGATGAGCGAGTATGTCGGCATCGCCCACGCCTTTTTTTCCGGCAAGCAGCCGGGACTGGCGAATGGCGTGCTCGACCATCTCGCCCGCACGCTGCGCCCGGCCGAGCTGTAGCCTTGCCGTCGGCAATGACCGTCGGGCTTGGCGAGTTCGGCCGCATTCGCGCGTATTTCGCGCCGCTCGCCGGGCCGGGCGGGCTGGGGCTGTTGGACGATGCGGCGCTGGTCGCCTGCGCACCGGGACGGCAGCTGGTCATGACGGTCGATGCGATCGTCGCCGGCGTCCATTACCTGCCCGACGACCCGCCCGACTTGGTCGCGCGCAAACTGCTGCGCGTCAACCTGTCGGACCTGGCGGCCATGGGTGCACGGCCGCTGCATTACCTGCTGACCACGGCGTTGCCGGCATCGCACGACGACGACTGGGTCGCACGATTTGCCTCAGGCCTCGGCGAAGATCAGCGCCGCTACGGCGTCGATCTGCTGGGCGGTGACTCGGTGTCGACGCCCGGGCCGGCGATTTTTTCGCTGACCGCGATCGGCGAGGTTGCCGAGGGGGCGGAAATCCGCCGCAGCGGTGCGTGCCCGGGCGACCGCATCTGGGTCTCGGGCACGATCGGCGATGCCGGGCTCGGGCTTGCCGTCCTCAAGGGCGGCTACGCAACGTTGCCGGCGGCGCAACGCGCCGCGCTGGCCGAGCGCTACCGGCTGCCCGAGCCGCGGGTTACGCTCGGGCCGTGCCTCGCCGGGATCGCGCACGCGATGGCCGATGTTTCCGATGGTCTGCTGGCCGATCTCGGCCATATCTGCGAGGCTTCCGGGGTTGCGGCGACGGTCGCGGTGGAGTCGCTGCCGCTCTCGCCTGCCGCAGCGGCTGCGATCGCGACGGCGCCCGAGGCACGTGCAAGGTTGGCGGCGCGCGCGAGGCTGGCGGCGATGGGCGACGATTACGAGCTGGTGTTTACCGCACCGCCCGGCGCGGACGAGGCGGTCGCCAGCGCGGCGGCCGAGGCCGGGGTGCCGGCGACCGCGATCGGTACGATCGCGTCGGGTGAGGGGGTGCACCTCGTCGACGAAGCCGGCGATCCGGTCGCGATAGACGGCACCGGCTATCGTCACTTCTGAGGGCGCTTCGCATCGCCCGCGATGACGGCTAATTTGGCGGCCGGTCGCCGGGCAGAGGGGGAAATCCGGCAGAGATGAGACGGGGCGCCTTCCATGCGTTGCTGGCGGCGATGCTGGTGCTCGCCGGCTGCTCGGTGCCGAGCACCGGACCGCTGCGCACCGCGCTGATCGATCAGGCGGGGCACCCGGCGCATCCGCGGTTCGACGTGGTGACGATCGACAATCGCGTCGTCGATACGCTGCTGGCGCAGCCGCGCCTGCCGTTTCGCAGCCGGTTCAAGAAATATTCGCCGCCGCCCGAGCTGCCGATAGCGGTCGGCGACGTGCTTGGCATCACGGTCTGGGAAAGCTCGGCCGACGGCCTCTTTGGCCGCTCGCTCAACGCCAACCTGCTGAGCGGCGCCGAACTGACCAGACGCCTTCTGGCGGCGGGGGTCACACTGCCCCCGGGACCCATGTCCGCCAGCCAGCAGGAGACGATGCTGGGCAAGCTCAAGACCACGGCGCAGGGCCAAGCCCTTTTGCAATCGATGCAGCCGACCGGGCGCGTCGGAGCGCGCGTTCCCGACCAGCAGGTCGGTACCGATGGCGCGATCAGCGTGCCTTATGCGGGGCGCATCCGTGTCGCCGGGCTGACCCCGAGCCAGGTTCAGCAGCTGATCCAACAGATGCTGGCCGGCAAGGCGCTCGACCCGCAAGCGCTGGTGATGGTCAAGAGCAGCTTTGCCAACTCGGTGACGGTGACCGGTGATCGGGTCGACGGCGCGCGGGTCACGCTGTCGCCGGGCGGAACCCGCCTGCTCGAGGTGATTGCCAGGGCAGGGGGCGTGCGGGGCCGGGTGCGCGATGCCTATGTGGCGCTGTCGCGCAACGGGGTCGCCGCGACGATCCCGATGGCGACGCTGGTGGCGAACCCCGACGAGAATATTTATGCCCGCCCCGGCGACATCGTGACCGTGGTGAGCAAGCCGCGGGTGATCAGCGTGTTCGGAGCCGCCGGGCAGAACAAGGCGGTCATCCTCGATGCCGACCATGTGTCGCTGAGCGAGGCGTTGGCCAAATCGGGCGGGCTCAACGACAGCCTCGCCGATCCGCGGGCGGTGTTTCTGTTGCGCTACGAGCCGGTGTCGGTGGTCAAGGCGCTCGGCGAGCCGATCATTCCGGGCCACCCGCCCGGCGTGTCGCCGGTGGCCTACCGGCTCGACCTCGCCGACATCAAATCCTACGGGCTGGCAACGCGGTTTCCGGTGCACAACCGCGATATCATCTATGTCTCCGATGCGGCGGTGACGCCGCTCGAAAAAGTGCTGAACACATTCTCGCTTCTGACCCAGCCGGTGGTGAACTCGTACCTGCTGTGTCAGTCCGGCCAGGTGAAGTGCTGAGCCGGCCTAACCGAGCATTTTCTCGAAAAATACGATCGCGCCACCGAGATCGGGACCATAGTGCGGGATCTCGACAAACCCGAGCCGGCGGTAAAGCGCGAGCGCCGGGCCCATGCTGGGGCGGTGGCTGTCGAGGCGGACGCGCGCGTAGCCGATCTGCCGGGCTGCTTCGAGCGCTCGGCGCAACAGGGTTTCGCCGATGCCGCGCCCGCGCGCCGCGGGCGCCACATACAGCCGCTTGATCTCGCCGGTCCCGGAGGCGAGCGGCTTCAACCCGACGACCCCGACCGCCCGCCCTCCGTCGCGGGCGAGCAGCAGGCGACCGCAAGGCGCAACGTAAGGCGCCGGCAGGCCGGCCAGTTCGGTGGCGAAATCCTGGTAGGCGAGGTCGAACGGCAGCGCCGCGGCATAGCGCTCGAACAAGGCGCGGACGATGGCGATTTCGTTTGGCTCGCGGGCGTCGCCGATCACGACCGGCGATGCCGCGTTCATCGCAGCAGGCGTCCGACCGTGTCGGCGCGGAATGCGGCGAGATCCTCCGGGCCAATAAAGTTGACGTCGCCGGGGGTCGCGAGGCCGAGCGCGCCGAAATAGGCAGCGAGGCGGATCGCCAGGTCGAAATCGCCCTCGAGCAGGCCGTAAATGAGGCCGGCGACAAACGAATCGCCGGCGCCGATGCGGTCGACAATCTCGACCGGATAGCGCGGCGCCTCGCGCAGCGTGCCGCGCGCCAGCAGCAGGTCGCCGCCGCCGCCGTCGGGCGGCCGGGTCAGCGCCACCAGCGGCGCGCCATAGCGCGCGGCCAGCGCCTCGGCGAGGCGCTCCCCGGATTCGGTGAAGCCGAGCACGTTCTGCGCGTCGCGCTCGGCGACGATCAGCAGGTCGAGGTGTGGTGCGACCGCGTCGAGCACCGCGCGGGCTTCCGCCGGGGTGGTCAGCGTCGCGCGGTGGTTAAGGTCATAGGACAGCTTCTTGCCGGCCGCCCCGGCGAGCGCGGCGACTTTGACCACGAGGTCGCGGCAGCTTGGCCCGAGTGCCGGGGTGATGCCGCTGAGATGCACGCGCGCGCTCGCTGCGACCAGCGTCTCCCACGGCGCATCGGCGAGCGTCATGCCGGAGGCGGCCGAGTGCTTGCGGTCGTAGATCACCCTTGCGTTGCGCGGTGCCGGGCCAGCCTCGAAAAACATCAGTCCGAGCCGCGCATTGTCGATCCACTTGATCCACCCCGTGTCGATCCCGTGGCGCCGCGCCTCGCCGTCGATGATGCGGCCGAGCGGCCCGGTCGGCAGCCGCGACACCCAGGCGACGCGCCGGCCGAGCCGGGCGAGCACGCAGCCGACATTGAGTTCGCTGCCGCCGATCCCGGTCTCGAACAGCCGCGCCTGGTCGAGCCGCTGCATTCCCGGCGGCGACAGGCGCAGCAGCGTCTCGCCGAGGGTTACGAGATCATAGGGCGGAACCTCGGGCATGCCGGCTCAGCCACGCGGGCCGCCGGCGACGTAAATCACCTGGCCGGAGACGAACGAGGCGTCGTCGCTGCACAGAAAGGCGATGACGTTGGCGATGTCGCGCGGCACGCCGGCGCGGCGCACCGGGATTTCGCGGGCGCGCTCCTCCTTCCATTCCTCGGGGTCGCGGCCGAGGCGGATCGCCACCGCGCGGGTCATCTCGGTGTCGATAAAGCCGGGCGCGACGGCGTTGACCGTGATGCCGTAGCGGCCGAGCTCGATCGCCAGCGTGCGGGCCATGCCCTGCAAGCCCGCCTTGGCCGCCGAGTAATTGGCCTGGCCGCGATTGCCGAGGGCCGAGACCGACGACAGGTTGACGATGCGGCCCCAGTTGTTCTTGACCATCTCGCGCTGCGCCGCCCGCGAGCACAGAAAAGCACCGCGCAGATGCACCGCGGCGACCGCATCCCAATCGTCGTCGGTCATCTTGTGGATCAGGTTGTCGCGGGTGATCCCGGCATTGTTGACGAGGATGTCGAGCGAGCCGAAATGCTCGGCGACCCGCGCCACCGCGGCGTCGACCTCGGCGGTCACCGCGACGTTGGCCTTGATGCCGAGTGCGGCGACGCCGTGCCGGGCGCCGATGCGCGCGGCGGTCGCCTCGGCCGCGGCGAGATCGAGATCGCAGATCGCGATCGCGGCGCCGTCTTCGGCGAGCCGGTCGGCCGTCGCCTCGCCGATCCCCCGTGCCCCGCCGGTCACCAGTGCCACCCGGCCTGCCGAACGTCCTGCCATCACGATCCTCCCCCTGAAATGTGTCACGGCTTTCTAGCCGGGCCGCGCCGCGTTGTCATCCGCAGCGGCTTCCCCTGATATCAAAACTAAAGTTATTGCCTAACTGTCACGTCCATGATAGTTAGGCATATGCTTAATCAATCGATCGATCTCGACCGTCTGTTTCACGCCCTCGCCGATCCGGCCCGCCGGGCGATGGTCGAGCGCTTGAGCCGCGGGCCGGCGCCGGTCAGCGAGTTGGCGCGGCCCTTGCCGATGTCGCTGCCGTCGGTGATGCAGCATCTCGGCGTCCTCGAAGGTGCGGGGCTGGTGCGCAGCGAGAAGGTCGGCCGGGTGCGCACCTGCGCGATCGAGCCGCGGGCGCTCAGCCAGGCCGAGCAATGGATCAACGCCCGCCGCACCGAGTGGGGGCACCGTCTCGATCGGTTGGGCGATTACCTGAAAACCCTGGAAGACGAAGGAGAGGATCATGGCTCTGGCACGTGAGGCGGCCCCGGCGCCGGCGGAACCGCTGCCGCCGTTCAGGATTTCCCGCGTCTTTCACGCAAGGCGCGAGACGGTTTTCATGGCGTGGAGCACGGCCGACCATGTCAGTCGCTGGTTCAGCCCCGACACCTTCACTGTCCCGGAAGCGACTGTGGAAATGCGGGTCGGCGGGAAGTTCGACGTCTGCATGCGGTCGCCCGCCGGCGAACAGCACTGGATTCGCGGCAGCTTTATCGAGGTTACGCCGCATACAAGGCTGGTGATCGACATGACCGTCACCGACGGCACCGGGCAGAAGCTGTTCCGCAGCTACACTGAGGTCGCGTTCGCCGACGCGCTGGGCGGCACGCGAATGGATGTGGTGCAGACCTACACTTTGGCCGATCCTTCCGTGGCGTGGATGGTGACGGGCGCGCCGGAGGGGTGGCGCACGACGCTCGACAAGCTCGACAAAGAGGTCGTCCGCCTGCAGGGCGGCACCGAGACCGGGGTCCGCTCTGTGGTCCATGCGATTTTTCGGCTCGATCGAACCTACGATGCGCCGGCCGCCCGGGTCTGGCGCGCGCTGACCGACGAGGCGGCGAAGCAGAAATGGTTCGGCGGCACCCCTGGGAGCTGGGAATTGATCGAACGGCGCATGGATGTCCGGGTCGGTGGCAGCGAGCGGCTGAAAGGGCGTTGGCAGGGTGGGATGGTCTCGACCTTCGACGCCGCCTACCACGACGTCGTCCCGCACGAGCGCCTCGTCTACAGCTACACGATGCACCTGAACGACAAGAAGATCTCGGTGTCGCTGGCGACGATCGAACTGCGAGCCGAAGGTTCCACGACCGCCCTTACCGTCACCGAGCAGGGCGCCTTTCTCGACGGCTACGACGATGCCGGCTCGCGCGAGCACGGCACCGGCCAACTGCTCGATGCGTTGGGCGCCTCGCTGGCGGAATGACGGGAGGAAGCGGGGCTACACCGCCATCCAGCCGCCGTCGACGTTGTAGCAGGCGCCGGTGACATAGCTGGCTCGGTCGGACGACAGCCAGGCGACCATTTCAGCAATCTCGGCGGGGTCGCCCATGCGGCCCTGCGGGATCAGCGCCATGATCTGCGCGCCGCGGCGGCGCATCGCGTCGTCGGTCATCTGCGTCTTGATGAAGCCGGGGCAGACCGCGTTGACCCGGATTTTCGCGTCGGTGTACTCGAGCGCGGCGGTCTTGGTGAGGCCGAGCACGCCGTGCTTGGCGGCAACATAGGCCGACGAGGTCTGCAGCCCGATGAGCCCGGCGATCGACCCGGTGTTGACGATCGCGCCGCCACCTTGCGCGAGCATGTGGCGGATTTCCTCCTTCATGCACAGCCACACGCTCTTGAGGTTGACCGCGATCATCCGGTCGAACGATTCCTCGGTCCAATCCGCGCTCTTGTGCCCGCTGGCGGCGACCTGGTAGGGCGCGATGCCGGCATTGTTGAAGGCGCAGTCGATGCGGCCATAAGCGGCGACGGTGCCGTCGACCATCGCGCGGACGGTGTCGGCCTGGGTCACGTCGCCGGAGAACGAGATCGCCTGGCCGCCTGCCTGGTTGACCAGCGCCACGGTCTCCGCCACCGCCGCCGGGGCGAGATCGGCGACCGCGAGGCGCGCCCCTTCGCGCGCGAAGACCAGCGCCGTCGCCCGGCCGATACCGCCGCCGGCGCCGGTGATCAGCGCCGCCTTGCCGTCGAGCATCCCGGTCATTGCCTTTCCCACCTTTCTGCCACGATCGCGACAGCATATACCGCTCGTGACCGCGGCAGGGGCGGGATCATAATGCCGACAGGCGGGAGTGGGGGGCGATGCGATTGCGGTGCGGCGTGATGGCGGGAATCCTGGCGAGCCTGGTGCTGGCGGCAGCGCGGCCTGCCGCGGCGGAAACCAACGAAATCCGCATCGCCCGCCAATATTCGCTGGCGCAGCTGCCGCTGATGATCATCGAAAAGCGCAAACTCATTGAACGGCAGGCCGAGATCATGGGGCTCGGCGCGGTCAAGGTCACGTGGATGCCGCCGGGCAAGCGCGGTGCCGTCGACATGCTGCTGGACGGGCAGGTCGATCTCGCGCCGGTCGGGATCGGCCGCTTTATCATCGCGCATGACCGCAAGATCGGCACGCCGGAAGAGCTCGGCGGGCTCGCGGCGCTGGCCCAGGTGCCATATGTGCTGGTGACCCGCAACCCGTCGATCAAGACGATCCTCGACTTTACCGACAAGGACCGCATCGCGGTGCCGGCCTCGAAGACCTCCGGCCCGGCGCTGATGCTGGAGATGGCGGCGGCGCAGGAATGGGGGATCAAGCATTTCGACAAGCTCGACCCGCTGGTGCGCGCCCGCTCGGACGACGAGGCCTCGTTCGAAATGCGCACAGGACAATCCGAGATCGACGCGCATTTTTCGCGATCGCCCGATGTCGATGACGAGCTTGGCACCGAGACGATCCATCGTGTGATGGATTCATACGATATCGCCGGGCCGCACACGGCCGAAGTGCTGGTGACGCGGCGGCAGTTTGCTCAGTCCAACCCGAAGCTGTGCGTCGCGATTTTTGCCGCCCTGCAGGAAGCCGACGAGCTGATCCGGAAAAACCGGGGTGAGGCGGCCGAGCTTTACGTCTCGATGGTCGGCGAGGACAACATCTCGGTCGAAGATTTTACCGACCTGATCGGCGACCCCGATGTCGCGTTCACCCCGGCGCCGGCCGGGATCGGCCATCTCGCCGATTTCATGGCGCAGATCCACCGGATCGCGCACCGCCCGAATTCGTGGAAGGACCTGTTCTTTATCGACGCGCAGGGCACCAAGGGAAGCTGAGCCGAGGGGCTGAGGTCGGCTTTCTCAGGCTTCTTGGCCGACGATTTCCGCTTTCCCGGCGAAGTCAAACCGGTTTTACCGTATAAGGCAGCATGGAGCTGCGCATCCGCTCGATCGCGTACTTGGCCGAAGATATCAACGGCTACGAGCTGGTCGACCCGAACGGGCGCGACCTGCCGCGGTTTGCCGCCGGCGCGCATATCGCGGTGCGCATTCCCGGCGGCGCGTGGCGAGATTATTCTTTGTGGAACGACCCGGCCGAGCGCCGGCGCTATTGCATCGCGGTGCTGCGCGACAAGGAAGGGCAGGGGTCGCGCCGCCTGCACGACGCGGTGCGCCCCGGCGACATCGTCGAGGTGTCGTGGCCGCGCAACCATTTCCCGCTGGTCGAAGGCGCCGAGCGGCACCTGCTGATCGCCGGCGGCATCGGCATCACCCCGATCATGGCGATGATCACCGAATTGAAGCGCCGCCGTGCCGATTTCCGCCTGTATTACTGCACCCGTGCGCCGGAGAAGACCGCGTTTCGCGAGGAATTGTCGCTGCTCGCCGCGCTCGGCCAGGCGGTGTTTCACTACGACGGCGGCGACCCGGCGCGGGCGCTCGACCTCACCGCGCTGCTGCGCGAGCCGCAGCCCGGCACGCACCTCTATTATTGCGGCCCGGCCGGGCTGATGAAGGCGGCGGCGGCCGCCTCGGCGCACTGGGCCGACGGCACCGTGCATTGCGAATACTTCACCGGCCCGGGCGCGGCACCGCCGGCGGCGCTCGCCGACGACACGCCGTTTACGGTGCGGCTGGCGAAAAGCGGCGGCTCGGTCGAGGTCGCGGTCGGCGAGTCGATCGCCGCGGCGCTGACACGGCACGGCATCGCCGTGCGGACCTCGTGCGAACTTGGCTATTGCGCGGCGTGCCTGACGCGCTATCTCGCGGGCGAGCCTGACCACCGCGACGAGATCCTGCGGCCGGATGACCGCGCGCAATACCTGCTCGCCTGCTGCGCCCGGTCGAAGACGCCCGAACTGGTGCTCGACCTGTAGCCGGCTACTCCGCCGCCTGCCGCGGCGGGGACGCGACCGCAAACCCGGCGTCGTCGGGGTACTGCCGCAGCGCACGTCGCGCATAATAATAAAACGTGGCGCCGATCGCGCGTTCCTTGAGCCGGTAATCGTGCGCCTCGCGGGCCAGCGTGGGGTCGATCGGCTGGATCGTGCCGGCGCCGAGCGCCAGCAGTTGCAGCCGCGCGGCGCGCTCGATGAACACCGACAGCACCGCCGCCTCCTCGATCGTCGCCGCGGCCGCGAGCTGGCCATGATGCGCCAAAAGGATCGTGCGCTTGTCGCCGATCGCCTCGGAGATCAGTCGGCCTTCCTCGTCGCCGATCGGCGTGCCCGGCCAGTGCGGCAGCCACGCGCAATCATCGAAGAGCAGACTCGTATCCATGTGCGAAACGGCCAGCGGCACGCCGATCATCGACAGCGCCGAGACGTGCGGCGGGTGGGTGTGCATGATCGAATTGACCCGCGGCTTGGCGCGATAGACCCACAGGTGAAACCGGTTCGACGGGTTGGGCATGCCCTCGCCTTCGAGCACGTTGAGGTCGTCGTCGACCAGCAGCAGGTTGTCGGGCGAGGCCTCTTCGAGCCCGAGGCCGAAGCGCAACATGTAATAGGTGCCGGGCCGCTCGGCGCGCGCCGACAACTGCCCGGCGATCCCGGAATCGTGCCCCTCCGCGGCCAGGATGCGCCCGGCCAGGGCCAGCTTCTGCCGCGCCGACCAGGCCGGCACCGTGAAATGCCGCTCCATCCGCTCGCTGGTCTGGCGATGGTACTCGCCCTTGTCGCGCACCGTGTTCATCGCTCCCTCCCGCAGCGCCGTTGCCCTCTGTAGTAGCGGGGTCGCGGCGCGATGTCATCGCCCGGGTGCCGGCCGCACCCGGCCGGCCAGCGCGAATAAACAATGCCAGCATCGGCCCGCGCGGCCCTGGACAGGGCAAACCCTGTTCCTCTATAAGCCCGGTTTGCCGGTGCGCCCAGGTAGCTCAGTTGGTAGAGCAACGGACTGAAAAGACGCGGCCAGCGTGGCGCACCGTGCAATATGCTGCCCACAAAACCTCCGAAAACCAACGACTTAAGCATGTTATGATGTGCATGGTTGCACACTGAAAAACACGGCTAACCATGCCCTCGGAGGTGCAAAAATGGTGCAATTTACCGACCTCGCAATTAAGGGCGCCAAGCCACCGGCCTCAGGCAATGCCTACCTCTGGGACACCGCCGTTCGCGGATTTGGGCTCAGGGTCTCGACCCACGGGACCAAGACGTTCTGCGTCCTTATCGGATCGGGCCGTCGGCATACGATAGGCCGCTACCCGATCGTGTCGCTCGCCGATGCACGCTCAGAAGCAAGGCGCATTCTCGCCGAGAAAACGCTCGGCAAGGTCAAGCCAACCCACACGGCATTCGACGATGCCAAGGCCGCGTTCCTCGCCGAGCGCGCCAAGACACTCCGACCGAGAACGCTCTCCGACTACACCCGCCTCCTTGCCAAGCATTTCCCGTACGAGCGCAGCAGCATCAGCTCGATCACCGCGAGGATGATCCTGTCTAGTTTGTCGAAGCTGCCTCCGGCCGAGCGCCATCATGCGTTCGCGGTCGGCAGGGCTTTCTTCAAATTCTGCGTACGCCAGCACCTCATCGACCGCAGCCCGATGGAGGACATGGAGCCTCCGGGCGGCTCAACACCACGAGAGCGTGTCCTATCCCCAGAGGAGCTATACGCCGTCTACAAGGCCGCTATGGAGGGTAAGGGTACCTTTCATCGAATAATCGCCCTTTGCCTCCTCACGGGGCAGCGCAGGGGCGAATTAGCGCGGTTGGAATGGGGATGGATCAAGGACGACACCATTACCATCCCCTCAAGGGTGACCAAGAACAAGCGCACGCACACGTTTCCGATCGGGGAGGCCGCGCAGGGCCTCCTCAGGAACACGCCGCGGCTCAGCGATACCTATGTCTTCCCCGCCGCCCGTGACCGCGTAAAGGGCAAGCCCGCGACCGTGTTCAATGGCTGGGGTAAGCCTAAGGAGGCGTTCGATAAGGAGCTTGCCGGCTACACCGTCGCGCCGTGGCGAATCCACGATCTCAGGCGGTGCGTCAGCTCGGCGATGGCAGCCTTGAAGGTGCCCCAGGTGGTAGTCGAGAAGCTCTTGAACCATGTCTCGGGCGGCAGCCTCTCCCAGATCGCGGCCGTCTACAACGTCCACGCCTACTTCGAGGAGATGCGCGACGCGGTAGAAAAATGGGAAGCCTACCTTTCCCGTTTAACGGGAACCTGATATCGTCGCAGCGCCCAAGGGCCAGGGGGTAAACGTCTTGGCCCGCGAGCAT
>DATLRD010000114.1:0-10418 GCA_035534855.1 Allostellaceae bacterium
TGCAGTCGGCGGGGCTTTCAGCTGATCGGGTCGAGCGGCCAGATCGGCCGCCGCACTCGGGTAAAGTTTTCCGGGGTGTAGTCGACCTGGCACAACGCGCCGGTGTTGACCAGGATCACCTCGCGCGCGATCGGCTCGAACGCGGCGCGGAAATGCTGCATCGACTTGACCGCGACCGTCGCGTAGCGCGTCGGGTCGAGGCCGAGCGAGGTGAACTGGCCGAGATCGACCGCCTGGCCGTTGTTGGTGATCAGGATGATGTCGATGCCGCCGACGCGGAACACCAGCGAGGGCCCATAATCGCGCTCGATGCCGCCACCCATCGGGCCATAGGCGACAAACCGCCCGTTCGTGAGATGCGTGATCTCGCCGGAGAGCGTCAGCGGGCCGCCGCCGCGCGCCGGGTCGGTCTTGCCGCCGATCGTCAGCGTTGTCGGGCCGAGGCCGGCGCGCCTTCCCTCGGCCACCGCCTCGGGGTCGCAGATCGCGTGAAACGCGACGCTCTCAACGCCGCCTTCGATCAGGCCCTTGAGGAAGGCGGTCGCGTCGCCATATCCGCCGCCGCCGGGGTTGTCGGTGAAATCGGCGACGATCAGCGGCCTGTCGCCGGGTTTCCCCTCGCGGCACCGGGCGACCGCCTCGGCGACGCTCAGCATGGCGACCGTCGTGAACTCGCGGGTCGCCCAGGCGTGCTCGATGAATTCGTCGGCGATCGCCTGCGCCTTGGGGTCGGCGCCGTCGATGGTGACCGTGACCGTCGGGCCGACATCGCGGATGTCGGCGAGCGGGAACCCGGCGCAGATGCTGACGGCGAGCACCTCGCCAGCCGCTTCGAGCGTCTCGCCGCGGGCGATCAGCTCAGCCATCGGCCCGCGCTGCGTGCGGCCCCAGTCGAGCCCGTAAAGCATCGGGCGCCGCGCGATCACGGTGCGCGGCCGGATCGCGCCCTGCATTGCCCGCTCGAGCAGCTCGGCGCCCTGCCAGGCGCGCTCGTACATGTCGATATGCGGATAGGTGCGGAACCCGATCAGCGCGTTGGCGTGATCGGCCATCGCCTGGGTGACGTTGGCGTGGAGGTCGAGCGTCGCGACGATCGGCACCTCGGGGCCGAGCACCCGGCGCAGCCGCGCCAGAACCTCGCCTTCGCCGTCTTCGTAGCTGTCGGTCACCATCGCGCCGTGCAGGTGCAGCAATACGCCGTCAAACGGCCCCTGGTCGCGCGCCGCGGCGACGATCGCGCCGCCGATCGTCTCGAAGGCGTCGTCGGTGACGATGCCAGACGGGTTGGCGTTGGCCGAGATCGGGTGGACGAGCGCCCAGCCGAAACGGTCTGCCGCCTCGAGCGTGGCGCCCAGCGCCGAGCGAGTGCCGCGGAACGCCGCGGGGATCTCGTTGTCGCGATGAAAGTCGCGCCGCCGCCATTCGTTCATGTCGGTTTTGACCCGGCTGAACGTGTTGGTTTCGTGCATGAAGCGGCCGGTCAGCACGCGCGGCATGGCCCCCCTCCGCAATCGCCGGAGGCGCCATTACGCGGGCGATACGGCCGCGGCGCAAGAGGGCTTGCGGCCGCGGGTGGGGCAGGGGGCGGCCGCGTGCAGGATCAGTTGTTTTGGTGGTCCGGCGGGTTGCCGAGGCTCGTCGGCTTGCTGTAGTCGTGCACGATGCGGGTAGCCGGCGGCAGGTGGTCGACGACCTTTTGCGTCACGAGAAACGTGAAATCAAGCGTGGCCAACCCGATCACGAACAAGAACAGCAAGACATTAAGATCGCCTGCAATCTTGTCGAGCTTGCGCAGAAACTCGCGGGGTTGCGCCGTCTTTGCTATGATTCTGTTCCGCGCTGGACGCATGATAGACTCCATCACTCCGGTTCTTGGTCCCCCGACGGGGCGACGATCGCACGGTCTGGTTAAAATTTAACTTGAACGACCGGTGCTTGACGGTCTCTGCTCCTTCACCAGCGGCCGTCAGAGTCGCAGATAGGGGACCATGTTGCATCGCACAACAGCCGCAAAAGCGGGTCAGCCATGCATACCTTTTTCGCCGGATTGTCATGCGCTCGCTGAGCGGTCTGCGGCGGGCCATTCCGGGTACGGTGCGGCGCCATGATCACGCTATCCGCGGTTACGATGCTGGCGCCGTTCCGGGTGCGCAGCTTCCGATTTCAGTGGCCGGCCGATCTGTCGACCTCGTGGGGCATCGAGATGGAGAATCTCGTGCTCAGCTGGTTCATCCTGGTGCAGACCGGCTCGGTGGTGCTGCTGACCGTCTTCTGGGCGCTGCAATATCTCGGGACGCTGCTGGCGCCGATGATCGGGATGGCCGGCGACCGGTTGGGGCACCGGCGCGTGCTGTGCACGATGCGGGCGATCTATGCGCTGCTCGCCTCGTCGGTGACGGTGCTGGCCTTTGCCGGGCTGCTGCACCCGCTTCAGGTGTTTGCGGTGACGACGCTGTCGGGGCTCATCCGCCCGTCGGACCAGGCGATGCGCAACGCGCTGGTAGCCGAGACGATCCCGGCCGACCGGCTGATGGCGACGATGGGCGTGTCGCGGACCACGGCTGATTCGGCGCGCATCTTCGGGGCGCTGGCCGGGGCCGGGTTGTTTACCGCGTTCGGCATGGGGCCGGTCTATGCCGTCATCACGTGCTTCTACGCTGGCGGGTTTGTGTTGACGCTGGGCATCGCCAAGCCGCTGCGGAACATCCAGATGGTCGGGGTGCGGCCGTCGCTGTGGCGCGACCTGGCCGACGGGCTCGGTTATGTGTGGGACACGCCGTGCTCGCTGGCGGCGATCTGGCTGGCGTTTCTCGTCAACCTCACGGCGTTTCCGGTGACCAGCGGGCTGTTGCCGTATGTGGCGCGAGACGTCTACCATATCGACCAGGCCGGGCTTGGCACGCTGGTGGCGAGCTTTGCGCTCGGGTCGCTGCTCGGTTCGATCACGGTCAGCCTCGCCGGCCGGGCGATCCGGCCGGCGCGCGTGATGTTGGTCGGCGCGCTTGTCTGGTACACGATGCTGCTGGCGTTTGTGAACATGCCGGGGCCGGGATTCGGCCGGGTTATGCTGGTATTCGCCGGGTTCGCGCAGAGCCTCAGCATGGTGCCGATGGCGACGATGCTGCTGAATAGCGCCGGCGAGCGGTTTCGCGGCCGGGTGATGGGGTTACGGATGCTGGCGATCTACGGCGTGCCGATCGGGCTGCTGGTCGCCGGCGCATTGATCGAGCGGGTCGGGTTTCCGGCGACCTGTTCGCTGTATTGCATGGTCGGCGCGGCGCTGACCCTGCTGATCGCACTGCGCTGGCGCACCGCGCTGTGGCCGGTCGACGCCCCCGCCAACGCGGTGTGAGCGGCCCTCGCCGAAGGAGACGAAAGATGCCGAGCGCTCTTGAAGACAAGGACGCGATCCGCGAAATCCTAGCCGAATACTGCTTTCAGCTCGACGGCGGCCGGTTTGACGAGATGGCCGCGCTGTTCACCAAAGATGGCACCTGGGACACCGCGTTCGGCGCGGCGACCGGCCACCTGGCGATCTCCGCGCTTGCGTGCAGCCTGCGCGAAGGGCCACCGCAGCCGCGCCCGCGTGGCATCCACCTGGTCACCAACATCGCGATCGTGCTCGACGGCGACCGTGCGACCGTGCGCTCGAACTGGATGGTCGCGGCCAACAGCGCCGACGGCCCGAAGGTCGGCTCGGGTGGCGGGTATGCCGACGAGATGGTGCGGACCGCGGAGGGCTGGCGGTTCCGTTATCGCAAGATCGACCGCTTTATTTGGGCTGATTGAACCCGCCGCCAGTTTCGGCGTTCTGGCCGTCCTCGATGTCGAAATAAAGGTTGGCGAGCGCCTCGGCGGCACGTTCCCGGGTTAGTTGCGGGACGATGCCATAGCATTTGCACGCCTCGATGGCCTGCTCGCAGATAAATTTGGGCTGATAGTAGGCGAGGCCGAATTCGCGGCTCAGGCGGTCGACGACAAAATCGAAGACGTCGTCGTCGAGGGGCAGGCCATAGGCGCGGGCGACGCCCGAGAAGATCTCATAGTACTCCTCGGGAGTCGGCGAAAACAGTTTGATCTTGTACGGGATGCGGCGCAGGAACGCCGGGTCCATCAGGTCTGACGGATTCAAGTTGGTCGAGAACACCAGCAATTCGTCGAACGGCAGCGAGAACGTCGCGCCGCCGTTGAGCCGCAGGAAATCGACCTGGTTCTCCATCGGCACGATCCAGCGGTTGAGTAGTTCGGTCGGGCTGAACCGCTGCCGCCCGAAATCGTCGATCAGGAACATGCCGTTGAGCGCCTTGATCTGGAGCGGCGCGTCATAGAATTTGGTGTCGGGCGTGTATTGCAGCTCGAGCATGTCCATCGTCAGCTCGCCGCCGGCGACCACGATCGGGCGGCGGCAGGCGGCCCAGCGCTCGTCGAAGCGCTCGCGCTGGATCCCGCCGTCAACGGCAAGAAACCCGGCCTGCTCCTCGGACACCGGGGGCTTGTGCAGCGCCGGGTCGTAGACGCGGATGATCTGCCCGGCGACATCGACCGCATGCGGCACATAGATCACGTCGCGGAACAATTTGCCGACCCGGGTTGCCAGCGTAGTCTTGCCGTTGCCGGGCGGCCCGAACAGCAGCACGGTGCGCCCGGCGCTGATCGCCGGCAGCAGTTTGCGAAGATAGTGCTCGGGTACGACAAGCCCGGAAAACCCGCGGCGCAGCGCCTCGGCATCGAGCATTTCGTTCGACACGCGCTGGCGTTGAATCTGTTCCTGATAGGCGGCGATCGGCACCGGCGCCGGCCCCAGATAGGCGTTCTGGTCGAGCGCGTCGCGCGCCGCGTTGCGGCCGACCTCGCCGAGCGCGTAGCGGATCGAAAACGCCGCCTGGCCTGAGGCTGACCCCATCGCCTGAACGAGGCGTTGATGCGTCGCGTCGTCGATCAGCTCCTGCACGATGCGTGACGGCAGCTTCATGCGCTCGGCAAGCTCGGGCACCGTCTCGAGCGATTCGATATGAATCAGCTTGAGCATCAGGTTTAACAGGTTGCGCTGATGGATGCCGGTGTCGGCGACGCTCAGTGGGATCGGCGGCGTGCGGTTGAGCACCAGCGCGAGCTGATCGGCATCGAGACGGCCGAGTGCCACGAGGTTTTCACCCAGCCGCCCGCCTTCGGCGCGCTGCCGCCGGATGGCCTCTTCGACATCGGCCACCGAGACAAACCCGCTGCCAACGAGAATTTCGCCTAGACGCATCTCCACGCCTCATCTTTCCATGCGGCGATTGTGGAGGCGTATGCTTAACAAAATGCTGATGCGCTCCACCCCGCGGGAGGCCGGTGGTGCTTGGTCGACGCGATGCTCGCTCAGGCGCGGTCGACACGCGCGGCATAGCACCCGGGTGCGGGGTAGTGCAGGTGGAGATAGGCGGTGCTCGGGTCGGCGAAGCGGCGCTCGATTGCGGCTTCCAGTTCGCGTCCCTCGGTCAGTTCCCAGCCGACCATCATCCCGCTGCTGTCGAAGGCGCGCACCGCGAGCGTGCGGCTACGCAGCTGCTCGGGGATTTCGTCGATGCTGTCGAAGGTCTGCTCGCCTCTGCGGACATAGATCGCAAACCGCATCCGGTAAGGCGAACTGACCGGGTGGTGCTCGTAATTGACGAGGATCACTTCGTCGCCCGGTTCGGAATCGGTCAGGCTGACCCGGCACGGATAGCCGGGCCGGCGATCGTCGGTGATCTGGCGCACCGCAGCGCGGGCAGCGAGCGCTTCGTCCGACAGGTCAAACAGCGCGGCGAATTCCTCGGCGGGCAGCCCGGTTATGCGAAAGCTCAAGGCACGCTCCTCATGTTGACTGCCGCAAACATGAGGCCGAATGCGCGCCCGTTCTTCCCGTGGCTTGCGATGTGATCCGAGGATCCGGCTTTCAGCGAACGGCGGGATTGCCCAGAAGCCGGATCAAAGGGTTGCGTCGCTGGTCTAGTGCGCGGCGTCCCAGCTTTGCGCGGCGCCGGTTTCGACGACGAGCGGCACCGACAGTTCGCAGCGTGGGGCGCAGGCGCCTTCCATCACCTCTTTGGCGAGCGCGGCGGTGGCCTCGATCTCGGCCTCCGGTACCTCGAACAGCAGTTCGTCGTGCACCTGCAAGAGCGGCCGAGCCTTGAGCCCGCTTTCGGCGAGCGCCTCAGGCAGGCGGCCCATCGCCCGCTTGATTATGTCGGCCGCCGAGCCCTGCAGCGGTGCGTTGATCGCCTGGCGCTCGGCGCCGGCGCGGCGCGCCGGGTTGGCGTCGCGGATGCCCGGAATATAGCATTTGCGGCCGAAGATCGTCTCGACATAGCCGGTGGTCCGGCATTCGGCCTTGGTCCGCTCCATGTAGGCGCGGATGCCCGGGAAGCGCTCGAAATACCTTTTGATGTAGTCGGCCGCCTCGGCCTGGGTGACGCCGATCTGGTTGCCGAGGCCGAACGCGCTGATCCCGTAGAGGATGCCGAAATTGATCGCCTTGGCGCGGCGGCGGGTCAGCGGGTCCATGCGGTCGAGCGGCACGTTGAAGACTTCGCTGGCGGTCGCGGCGTGGATGTCGAGCCCGGCGAGAAATGCCTCTTTCAGCGCCGGGATGTCGGCGACATGGGCGGCGAGGCGCAGTTCGATCTGGCTGTAATCGGCCGACAGCAGCACATGGCCCGGCGCGGCGACAAAGGCGGCGCGGATCTTGCGCCCCTCTTCGGTGCGGATCGGGATGTTCTGCAGGTTCGGGTCGTTCGACGACAGCCGCCCGGTCGAGGTCGCGGCGAGCGCAAAATTGGTGTGGACGCGGCCGGTCTCGCGGTCGATCTGGTCGCCGAGCGCGTCGGCATAGGTCGATTTGAGCTTGGTGAGCTGGCGCCACTTGAGCACGCGACCGGGGACCGGGTGCAGCGGCACCAGCTGTTCGAGGATTGAGGCGTCGGTGCCATAGGCTCCGGTCTTGCCCTTGCGCCCGCCCGGCATGCCGAGCTTTTCGAACAGCACCTCGCCCAGTTGCTTGGTCGAGCCGATGTTGAATTCGTTGCCGACATCGCGATAGATCGCCGCCTCGATCTCGGCGATGCGCCGGGCGAAATCGCGCGACATCTCGCCGAGCGCGTCGTGGTCGAGACGCACCCCGTTGTTCTCCATCGCCGCCACCGCGGGCACCAACGGACGCTCGATAGTTTCGTAGAACGCGGTCATGTGCTCGCGCAGCAGCCGCGCCTTGAGCATGGCATGCGCGCGCAGCGCCGCGTCGGCGCGCTCGGCGGCGAAATCGCGCGCCGCTTCGGGCGCGATCTCGGCCAGCGGCACCACGCTCCTGCCGGTGCCGAGCAGGTCCTTGGCCGGGGTCAGCCCATGCTCGAAGCAGCGCTGGGTCAACGGCTCGATCGCATGCTCGACCTGTCCGCCGTCGAGCACGTACGACATCAGCATCGTGCAGTCGTAGGGCGCCAACGCGATGCCGTGGCGCAGCAACAGGTGCGCCGCCGCCTTGGCGTCGGGCACCACCTTGAGCACGCTCTTGTCTTCGAGCAGCGGCTTCAGCCGGGCCAGCGCATCGTCCGGCGACAGCGCGTTGGAGCGCGCCGGCGCGGCGGCGGCCGCGGGTTCCTGCGCGCCGAGGTCGAGGCTCGCCTGGCCGTTGCCCGGCGGGCGGTGGCCGAGCGGCACATAGGCCGCCTTTCCCGGCATCAGCGCCAGCGCGATCCCGGTGAGCGCCGGGCGGCAGCCGGGCACCGTGCTCGCGGCCGGCCAGATCGCCACGCGGCCGGCCTGCCGCGCCGCCTCGATCCAGTGGTCGAGCCCTTCGAGCGTATCGACCAGCGCATAGGTGTGCGGCGCCGAGAACGGCAGTATTTCGGGCATCGCCGGCTCGCTCGGCGCGGCCAGCGGCTCGGCGACCGCGACCCCGGCCGAAAGGCGCTGCGCCATTCGCGCCGCCAGTGTGCGAAACTCCATGGACTTGAGCCACGGCAGCAACTTGTCGGGATCGAGCGGCCTGACCTGCAGCGCCGAGAGCGGGCACGGCATCGGCGCGTTGGCGTCGAGCGTCACCAGCGTCTTCGACAGCCGCGCCTTGTCGGCGTTGACGATCAGCGCCTCGCGCCGCTTCGGCTGTTTGATCTCGGCGGCGCGGTCGAGCAGCGTTTCGAGGTTGCCATAGGTGTTGATCAACTCGGCCGCGGTCTTGACCCCGATGCCGGGAACGCCGGGCACGTTGTCGACGCTGTCGCCGCACAGTGCCTGGACCTCGATCACCTTGTCGGGGCCGACGCCGAACTTCTCGCGCACCTCGACGTCGCCGATCTGTCGGTTCTTGATCGGGTCGAGCATCGTCACCCGCTCGCCGACGAGCTGCATCATGTCCTTGTCCGACGACACGATCGTTACCACCGCGCCGGCCTCGACCGCCTCGCGGGCATAGGTGGCGATCAGATCGTCGGCCTCGAAATCCTCAAGCTCGACGCGGCACACGCCGAATGCATCGGTCGCTTCGCGCACCAGGCGGAACTGCGGCACCAGGTCGGCGGGCGGGTCGGGCCGGTGCGCCTTGTACTGGTCGTAGACGCGGTTGCGGAACGAGCTGCCGGAATGGTCGAAGACCACGGCGATGTGGTCGGCGTCGGTCTCGCTCAACAGCTTGGCGAGCATGTTGGAAAAGCCGAGCACCGCGCTGGTCGGCGTGCCGTCCGATCGGGTCAGCGGCGGCAGCGCATGATAGGCGCGAAAGATGAAGCCCGAGCCGTCGACCAGATAGACATGGCGCGGCGCGCCAGCCGCACCGGCGGCGGCAGCGGCCTGCTGCGTGGTCAGGGCGACGGCGTCGTCCATCACTGCGACCCGCTGAGCCCGGGGCCCGGCGGGGTGCGCTCGCCGGGCGGCGGGGTACAGTCATGCTCGGCATGGGTGCTGCCATGCGCCGCGAGCCGCAGATTGACGAAAACGCGCGAGCAATATGGGCACTCGGTGCGGCCGGTCGGCGCAAGGTTGAGAAACACGCGCGGGTGGCCGAGCGCCCCGCCGCCGCCGTTGCAGGCGGCCACCGTGTCGTCGATCTCGATCGTTTCGAAAGCGGGCATGAGCGATCCGGAAGGGTGGGGAAAGTTGGGAGGCTGGGTGCGGTTGACCGCCCAGAGTGCCGATGATACGCGTTGCCGGAGTGCAATCCAATGACCCGGTGTTTTGTCTTCGTGCACGCGAGAGCCTGCCGTTTCGCCGCCCGGTGCGGCGCCGTTGCCGCCCTCTTGCTGCTGGCGGCTGGCTGTGCGCTGCCGCCCGACATCGACCAGGTCACCCGCGCCGAGGGGGCCGGCACGGCGCGCGGCGCGATCGTTCCCGACCCGGTACCGCGCCTCGCCGAGCGCAAATTCGTCACCGCCGACGGCACCGTGCTGCCGCTCAGGGTATGGCTGCCCTCCGGGCCGATCCCGGGTGGGGTCAAGGCGGTGATCCTGGCGCTGCACGGGTTTGACGACTACAGCAACGCCTTTGCGATGCCTGCGGAAACCTGGGCGCAATACGGCATCGCCACCTATGCCTACGACCAGCGCGGCTTCGGCGCAGCGCCGGGGCGGCACGAATGGCCGGGCCGCGCCCCGCTCGCCGCCGACGCAGCGACCGCGGCCAGCCTGTTGCGCCGGATGTATCCCGGCAAGCCGATCTACCTGCTCGGCGAAAGCATGGGGGCGGCGGTCGCAATCGTCGCGATGACCGGCGAGAGCGGCACGCCGCGCCCCGATGTCGACGGCGTGATCCTGACCGCCCCGGCGGTGTGGGGGTGGCAGACGATGGATCTGCTGCCGCGGCTGGCGCTGTGGGCGGGCGTGCGGCTGATGCCGAAAGAGCGGTTCACCGGCAGCTCGCTGCATGTGCTCGCCTCCGACAACATTCCGATGCTGAGGGCGCTCGGCCGCGACCCGCTGGTGATCCACGAGACCGAGGTCGACACGATCTATGGCCTCGTCAATCTGATGGGCGCGGCGCTGCGCTCGGCGCCGCTTCTCGACGTGCCATTGCTCGTGCAATACGGCGCGCACGACCAGATCGTCCCGCCGCTGCCGGTGCGCGACTTCGTCGCCGGGCTGCCGCGCCATCCGATCTACCCGCGGCGGTTGGCGTATTATCCGCACGGCTATCACATGCTGCTGCGCGACCTCGACCGGGCCGAGACGGCGAGCGACATCGCAAGCTGGATACTCGACCGCAACGCGCCGCTGCCGTCACGCGAGGACGCCGCCGAAAATGATCGGCCGTGGCCGCCGCGAAAAGCCGGCAGCGGGTAGGGCGGGGCCGGCTCCCATGTGATGAGCCTCTGCGCCGGCGCCCTTGCGCCGCCGCGGCGAAGGCGCTAATCACGGGCGCGGTGCGGACCCGTAGCTCAGCTGGATAGAGCGCTGCCCTCCGAAGGC
>DATLRD010000115.1:0-66710 GCA_035534855.1 Allostellaceae bacterium
CAGAACATCGCCAGCATCGCCAACCAGGCAGCGAACGGCGGCGCCACCTCGCAGCAATTGGCCGCTCTGCAGCAGGTCGTGGCTCAGCTGCAGACCCAGGTCTCGACGATCTCGACGCAGACGAATTTCAACGGCGTCAACTTGCTCGACGGGTCGTTCCAGGGGATCAGCTTCCAGGTCGGCGCTCAGGCCGGGCAGACCATCGGCCTGTCGCTGGCCAACACGGCGGCCAACCAGATCGGCTCCTACGAGTCGGGTGCCGCGGCCGCGGGCATCTACACCGCTGCCGGTGTCGGAACTGGCGGCGTCGCCGACAACACCGGTGCATCGTATTTGATCACCGCGGGTGGCACGGGCGCTTTCACCGCGGGCACGTTCGGCGTGTCGGGTTCGGCCGGTAACGCCGGCATCACGGTTTTGACGAAGACTGATACTGCGCAGGGCGTCGCGCAGTCGATCAATGCTGCAACCTCGAGCACAAATGTGCAGGCGAACGCCGTGACCAGTATCGCCTTCACGGTGACCACTGGCTCGCTGTCGTTCAGTCTCGGCAATGGCACCGGTGCGGCGCAGACCAACACCGCCCAGATCAACGCGACAGTGACCGACGTGTCGCAGTCGGGTCTGGCGGCGCTGACCAACCAGATCAACCAGGCGACGTCGCAAACTGGCGTTACCGCGACGGTCAATTCCGCCAAACAGCTGGTGCTGACCCAGGCGAGCGGCGACAACATCTCGATCGGCAATTTTGCTACCGGTGGTGGCACGCTTGCCGCGGTTGGCCTAACCCTCGATGGATCCACCAATGCGTCGGCAACCGTCCAAGGCAAGGTGACCTTGCAGTCGAACCAGAGCTTTGCCCTGTCCGCCAGCGCCGCCACGGATATCGGCCTCGGCGCGACGTCGACCCTCTCGAACCTGTCGGGCGTCAACGTCAGCACGGCGGCCGGGGCGACGGCGGCGTTGAACGTCGTCACCTTCGCGCTGCAACAGCTCGAGAGCGTCGGCAGCCAGCTCGGCGCGGTGCAGCAGCGGTTGCAGGCGACGGTCGGCAACCTGCAGACCACCAACACCAACCTGACCGCCGCGCGGTCGACCGTGCAGGATGCCAACATCCCGCAGGTCACCACCCAGCTGACCCAGGCGCAGATCCTGCAGCAGGCGGGCGTGTCGGCTCTCACCCAGTCGACCTCGCTGCAGCAATCGTTCCTGAAGCTGCTCCAGTAGAGTCGGCAGGGTACGTAACGGTAGGTTGGCACAGGATCGTCCGCCCCCGGGATTTCCCCGGGGGCGGGTGGTCTCGAAAGAGGGGTAGAGGAGCGGTAAATGGCGGTGAGCAGTCTGCTGAGCTCCAGCCAAATCACCTCGCTCATTCAGCAGGCGCAGGCGGCTGACCAGGCCCCCGCCGGGGTGCTGCAGGCTCAGGAAAAACCGATCCAGGCGCAGATCTCGGCGCTGCAGCAGGTGCAGGGCGCCCTGTCGGGTCTGCAATCGGCGCTCTCCGGCCTGGCCAACATCCAGTCGCTGGCGCAGCGCACGGTCAACGTCTCGCCGAGCGGCGCGGTGCAGGCCACCGCCACCAACGCCGCCGCGGCCGGAACCTACAACCTATCGGGCATCCATCTTGCGACCGCAGAAAGCCTGATCTCGTCGGGCTCGGCCAGCGCGAGCGGCACGATCGGCTCGGGCAGCCTGTCGATCACGGTCGGCAGTGGTTCCGCGATCAACATCAGCATTACCAGCGGGCAATCGAGCCTTTCGGGAATCGCCACGGCGATCGATCAGGCCAATGCCGGAGTGCAGGCCTCTGTCGTGTTTGACGGGTCAAAATATCATCTGGTGCTGACCGGCGACGGAACCGGGACAGGCAAAGCATTCACGGTCAGCGGCAGCGGCGCGATGGCGGGTTTCAGCTATTCCGGCGGCGCCTCGGGCCTTAGTGAGACTCAGAAGGCGGCGAACGCGTCGTTCTCGCTCAACGGCCTCACGATCAGCAGCGGGTCCAATTCGATCTCCGGGGTGGTTCCCGGCCTCAGCCTGACGCTGGCCGCCAGCGGCAACGCGACGCTGACGGTCTCGCAGGATTCCACGGCGCTTGCCGGTGCGGCGCAGAACCTCGTGACCTCGCTGAACCAGGTGCTGTCGACGATCGCGAAGAATGCGTCGTACAGCCAGACCAGCGGCGCCGGCCCGCTGTTCGGCAATGTCGGGCTCGAAATCATCCGCACCGATCTGCTCGACGCGATCAGCACCCCGCCCAACGGCGCGGCCTCGGCAACCTCGCCCTATTCGACGCTCAGCGCGATCGGCTTCTCGGTCACAAGCGGCGGTACGGTCGCGCTCAACAACTCGACCTTTCAGGCGGCGACGCAAACCAATTACGGCGCGGTCGCCGCGCTGCTCGGCGAATTCGGCCAGGCCAGCAACTCCAACGTCTCGATCCAGGGGCTCGGCGCCGCGCTGCCGGGCAGCTACGCGGTGTCGATCACCTCAAACACCAGCGGGTCGGTCGTCGGTAGCGTCAACGGCGAGGCGGCAAGCGGCAGCGGCGGGGTATTGGTGGTCAGCGGCAGCGGTGCGGCGCACGGTCTGGCGCTCCAGATCGCACCGGGCGTCACCGGCAATCTCGGCACCGTCACGATCAGCCAGGGCGTCTACAGCAGTCTCAACAGCATCCTCAATTCGGCGCTGGCCAGCGGCAGCGGCAGCATCACCGGCGCAATCACCAACCTCAACAACTCGATCACGGGAATGAACAAGCAGATCCAGCAAATCCTGGCTCAGGCTCAGGCCGAGACGCAGATGCTGACGCAGCAGTTCTCCCAGGCCCAGGCCACGCTGGGCCAGCTGTCGACGGTGAGCCAATTTCTTACCACCTACTTCAATCAATCTTCCGGCGGCTGAGCGGGAGGCCAACAATGATCGGTACGATGAGGGGTTTGACCGGGCCAGAGGCTTACCGCGTCATGGAAGGCGTCGGCGCGGCGCCGGAAGATTTCATGAAGATGGCGCTCGACGCGGCGCGCACGATGCTCTTGCGGGCCGAGGCCGCTATCCGCGCGGGCGACCGCGTGGAAAAGGCCAAAGCGCTGGGCTCGGCCGGCAATGTCGTCGAGTTCATGCTGGGGCTGTCGGGCATCACGCCGGGCGCGCTCAGCGATTGCCTTACCAGCGTCTACCGCTATGTGCTGGCCGCGATCCTTAAAGGCAACATCGCCGACGACGCCGAGGCGGTGGTGGCCGGGCGCGTCGCCCTCGAAGAGCTGGCCGCGACCTGGCGCAAGATCTTCCCCGACGCGATCGCCTGGAATGATCCCGGAGACGCCACCGTGCTGAGCGGGAGCGGCGACCATGTCTGATCCGATCCAGGGCATCAACACCGGCGGGCCGCTCGGCATCGGCGGTGCTGGCCAGTCCGGCGCGACCCAGGGGGCCGGGCAGTCGAAGCAGCCGGCCGCAGCTCCCCAGCGCGACCACGCCGATGTCGGCGGCACCCAGGCGCTGCTGACCCAGATTGCCGATGCCGCCAGCAGCGTCCCGACGATCGACCAGAGCAAGGTCGCCGCGCTGCGGCAGCAGATCGCCGCCGGCACCTATCAGGTCAACCCGCAGCAGATCGCGCAAAAGATGCTCGGCCTCGACGCCAATCTTCCGGCGGGCGGGAGCGGCAGTTGATCCGAGGCGGCGCGCCGGCCGGGGACGGCGACCCCGGGCCGGCTTACGAAGCGAGCCGGATGCTGGCGAAGATCGGGTCGGCCGCGGCCAGTTCGGCGGCACGGCGGATCCATTCCTGCACCCGCGCCAGCCGGGCGGCGGCCTGGTGGATGTCGTCGCGGTCGGCGACATCGCGAAAGGCTTCGAGGATCTGTTCCAGACATTCATCCTCGGTCGCGATGACCGCCGGCGGCGGGTCGCCTACCGGACATGCTGGCGCGTCCGCGATCGCCCTCGCCTTGATCAATCTTCCTCGCCGGATCATTTCCCCCTCGGCGACGCCCTGCAGCACCTGGTACCGGCCTGATCGCCGGGGCGAAAGTCGTTACCCCTCGGCGCTGCCGGCCCCGGCGCAAAATCGACCAGCGAATCGCTCACGCTACAGCCGAATCCCCAGCGCAATAGCTTGACGATAAACGAAAAATTTTCAATCTTCTGTGCCGGAGCCGGGGATGCGAGCCAGGGCCGAAATTGTTTTTCCAAACAATATCAAAGAGTTTCGCCTCAGGCGTCAACTCACGCAGGAGCAGCTTGGCCGTATGATGCAGCCGCCGATCGGCGAATCGACAATTTCCAAAATGGAAAGCGGCGAGCGCCGGTTGACGAATTTGCAGCTTTCTGACCTGGCCAACATTCTAAAGTGCCGCCCCGAGGAAATCCCGGTCGTCACCGGGCGCGACCCGTCGCACGGGGTCGAGCGCTGGCAGAAGGCGCAGCAGGAAGCGATCGGCAACAGTATCGCCAGCGGCGCCGCGGCCACCGGTTATGTGCTCGCCCAGCTGCGCAAAAAGTACGGCAAGACGATGCAGCAGGTCGCCGATGCGATCGACATGACTCTGTCAGTCTATCACCGGATGGAGATGGCGAGCCGGATCATCCAGGGCGACGAGATCGAGGCCGTCGCCAAGCTTTACGGAATGACCGCGACCGAGCTGATCGCGCTGTTCGAGCGGCGCACGCGGGACAACCTCGAACAGCTGAAGAACGGCGTGCCGCCCGAGCGGCTGCTGCCGCGGGTGCCCCGCTCGCTGTTGCGCGAGGACGCCAAATGGGGGCGGCTCGGCGCGCTCGAACGCTATGCGATCCGCCGCAGCATCCGCTATGTCGGGGCGCCGGCGGAGGCGACGGCGCTGCCGGTCTACGGGCAAATGAAGACCGGTCGGGGCGGCGCGCATCATTTCGCGATCGAACTCGACTCGGCGGTCGACCGGATCCCGGTCCGCGACCTGCTCCGTCCCAGCGACGAGAGCTTTCTGGTGCGCAATTTCTCGCAGCGCCTCGGCTTTCTGCTGCGGCCGGGGGCGCTTGCCTATGTCGACCCCCGCACCCCGGTGGCGATGGGTGACATCGCCTTTGTCGTGCGCGGCGACGGGTCGGCCGATGCCGGGGTGGTGATCGGCGACGGGATCGGGCCGTTGATGTTCAAGATGTACAACCCGGAAGAACAAGTCTCGCTCAGCGATCCGTCGATCGCCAGCGTGCTGCGCATCGGCATGCTGATCCTGCCTTAGGAGCAGGCCTCGCCGATTCGCCGCGCGCGCGGCGGCGGTGCGCGCGAACTCACGCCGCGGTGGCGCAGCGCGGTGCGGAAATCCCCGAAAACCGCCACGTCACGCCGCTGGCAGGCCGGGGCCGCAAAGAAGCGATCAAGCGGGCCCGGGTGATCGTATAGATTGATGCGGGAGTTCCGTTCCGCGGGCGCAAGCACATCCGCGCCTCACCCGGGCAGCGGGGTGGATCATGCAGCAAAGGCGAGCGGGCCAGGCGTGGCGGTTGCCGGGGTGGTTGCCGCCGCCGCTGATGGCGGCGGTCGCCGCCGTCGCCGTCGCCGTGGCGCTGCCGGCGGGGCTGGCGGCCGTACCAGGTGGTTGGGCGCTGCTCTCCGCGCCGCGCACCCGCATCGTCCTCGCCACCGCGCTGTTCGCCGCGCCGGCCCTGGCGGGGCTGGCGGTGGCGCTGCGCGGCGTCGGCGAGGTGCGTTCCCGTCTCGCGACGCCCGATGCCGCGGCCCGGCAGGTCGTGGTCCGCCTGCTTATCGCCGCCGTGATGCTCGTCTACAGCGTCGCGATCGAGACATTAGCGCCGGGCGAACCGGCGATCCGCTGCCTGATGATCGGTGCGCTCGGCGTCGCCTGCGCCTGGCTGTTTCTGATGCACGCGACCCTGATCCCGGCGCCGTCGGCGTTGCGCCGCATGGTGGCGATGATCGTCGATATCGGCCTGTTGTCGGCGTTTCTGCACGCCGGCGACGTGCTGACCGCGGCGTGGTACCCGCTCTATCCGTATTTGGCGATCCGCAGCGGGGTCGACGACGACGGCCGGGCGCGATGGCTGGCGACCGGGCTGAGCCTGGCCGGGTTTGGCGTCGTCGTCGCGACCACTGCGTTCTGGCGCGCCCAGCCGGTGCTGTCGGCGGGGTTGCTCGCCGCGATCGCGCTGCTGCCGGCCTATGTCGCCTCGCTGCTGTGGGCGCTGGTCCGCGCCCGCGAGCAGGCCGAGGCGGCCGGCGCGGCGAAGGTCCGGCTGCTCGCCGGGCTGGCCGACGATTTGCGCGAAACGCTGAGGGCCCTGCTGCGCGCCGGCGCAAAGCTCGACCGTACCGGGCTGACCGAGGCGGAGAGCGAGATCATCGCGCGGATGCGGCTGAGCGCGCGGGCCGCGCTGGTGCAGGTCGAGGAGCTGCCGACCTACGTCGCCATCGAGGCCGGCGAATTCGCGCCCGAAACCCGCTCGTTCGATCTTTATCAGCTGATCCACGGCGCTGCGGCGGCGCTGCGGCCGCAGGCTGCCGACCGCGGGATCGCGCTGAGCGTGCGCATCGACCCGCGCCTGCCTTATGAGCTGCGCGGCTGGCCGCACCAGCTGCGCCAGCTACTGGTCTGCCTCGTCGCCAGCGCTGTGCGGCGCACCGAGCGCGGTGCGGTAGAGGTGCAGCTCGACCCGGTCGAGCTTTCCGGCGACGGCGTGTCGCTATGCATGTCGGTGCGCGACCACGGCAACCGTGTCGAGCGGGCGCGCGGCGCGGGCGGCGAACGGCACGGCCGCGACCCGGCGATCGTCGTCGCCCGGCGCCTCGCGGGGGCGATGGGCGGCCGGTTCAAGGCAGCCGGCAGCCCGCGCAACGGGCTCGAATTCTCCTGCGAATTGCCGTTCGCGATCGACCGCGCCGCCGCGGCGCAACTGCTCGACCTCGATGGCCTGCCGGTGCTGATTGCGACCGACGACCCCGGGTTTGCCGACGAGCTGGCCGCCGCGCTCGGCGCGTGGCGGGCCGAGGCGGTGTGGATCGGGGCCGCCGAACCGGCGCTGTCCCGGGTCGAGGCGCTGCCCGCGGCGGAGCAGCGGCCGGTGCTGATCGTCGACGGCCGCGACGACGTGGTGTCGGCGCTGAGCTGGGCGCATCGTGCGATCCGCGCAAACCCGGCTGCGGCCCCTTATGTACTGTTCGTCGCCGCCGAAAGCCGCATCGACAGCGTGATCGGGCTCGCCGAGGGCCAGCTCGACGCGATCCTGCCGGCGCCGTTCACCCACGGGGTGCTGCAGAGCACGCTGCACGCGCTGCGCGTCGGCGCCGCTGACTGGTTTCCGTCCGAACCGCTGCCGGCCGCGACGCCGGTGCTCGCCGAGCCGCTGCTCGGCCGCCGCGCCGCGGCCAATCCGCGTCCGCCGCCGGCCGCCGAAGACGGCGCAGCGGACGCGCAACCGGCGCTGGCGCGGCGCCGTCGTGCGGCGCGACCGCCGGTGCGGCAAGGGCCGTCGCACATCCTGCTGGCAGCGGCCAACGCGGCGAACCGCAAGATCATTGGCCACATCCTTGGCAGCACCCGGTTCGTCGCGCACCTCGTCGCCGACGCCGACCAGGCGCTGGCGGCGCTGGACGCGCGGGAGATCGACCTGATCCTGCTTGACCTCGGCACGCCGCCCGATGCCGACCTGGCGACCGCCGAACGCTGCCGCGCCGCCTATCCCGAGGTGCCGATCGTCGCGCTCAGCGCCGACGGCGAACCCGACGCGCCGCTCGTCGGCGCCGGGATCGACGCGGTGCTGGCCAAGCCGATCGAACCGAGCCGGCTGCTCGCCGAGATCGAGGCGGCGCTCGGCGGCAGCCCGCCGCAGCCGGCGCCGCCACCGCCTGAACCGGCGCGCTCGGATGCCGTCATCACCGATATCGCCTCGCACCCGCGGTTTGCCGGGGCCGACCCGGCCACGGCAGACGCGGCGCGCATCGACCCGCACGCCGTCGATGCACTGTGGTCGCTCGGCGGCGGCGCGTTCTTCGACGATCTGGTCGCGACGTTCCGCGCCGATTCACGCCAGATCCTGCAACGGATCGGCGGCGCCGTGGCGGTCGGCGACGCTGCCGGCTTCGCCGCTGCGGTCCAGGCGCTGCGCAACTGCACCGCCAGTTTCGGCAGCGTCCAGCTACGCCAGATTCTGGTGTCGATGCAGCGGGTCGGCGAACCGGAGCTGCGCCAGAAAGGAATGCTGTTTCTGCAGCAGCTCAGTGCCGAGGTGGCCCGGCTCGACGAGCTGCTGACCGAATACCGCAAAGCCGGGCAATAGGCCGGCGGCGGCGCCGCTACGCTTCGGCGCGCTGCCGGCGCTCGACGATCAGCGCGAGCACCCGGTCGCGGTTTTCCCAGCAGATCTGCAGATAGCGGATCGCGCTCGCCGCGATGAACGCCGACAGCGCGTCGTTATAGGCGGTGGCGGCCTCTTCCAGGCGCTCCGTCCCCGCTTCGCGCTCGCCGATCCGCTGCAGGGCACTGGCCAGGTTGTTCTGCGTCATCGCCCAATCGAGCGGCAGGCGCTCGCGGGTGTATTCCTGCAAGGCCAGGCGATAGGCCGCGACCGCCTCCTCCAGCCGAGCGGTGCCGATTTCGCGCTCGCCGATCCGCGCCAGCGCGTTGCCGAGATTGTTGTGCGTCATCGCCCAATCGAGGGGTGCGACATCGCGGCGGTACTCCTTCAGCGCCTCGCGATAAGCTACGACCGCGGATTGCAGCATCCCGTCATCGCCCTTGTCCTCGCCGAAAGCCGAGAGCGCGTTGCCGAGATTGTTCTGGACCATCGCCCAGTCGAGCGGCATCCGCTCGCGGCGGTAGACCTGGAGCGCCTGTCGATAGGCGACGATCGAGGCCTCGATCAGCGACGAGTCGCGCCGCCGCTCGCCGAGGCTGGAGAGCACGTTGCCGAGATTGTTCTGGGTCATCGCCCAGTCGAGCGGCGCCCGCTTCGGGGTGCGCTCGCGCAGCGCCTGGCGGTAGGCGACGACGGCCTCTTCGAGACGCTCGGTACTCTCTTCGCGCTCGCCGAGGTTGCGCAGCGCCGCGCCGAGATTATTCTGGGTCATCGCCCAGTCGAGCGGCACCCGCTCCGGGCGGTATTCCTTCAGCGCCTCGCGATAGGCGGCGACCGCCTCTTCGAGCCGTGCCGTCCCGCTCTCGCGCATCCCCAGCGTGCGCAGCGCCGCACCGAGATTGTTCTGGATCATCGCCCAGTCGAGCGGCACGCGCTCGCGTCGGCAATCCTTCAGCGCCTCGTGATAGGCGGCGACCGCCTCTTCGAGCCGCCCCGTGTCGCGCTCGCGCTCGCCGAGCTGGCGCAGCGCATTGCCGAGCCCGTTCTGAATCATCGCCCAATCGAGCGGATGGCTGGTGCGGTCGGTCTTGCGCAGCGCCTCGCGGTAGGTCGATATCGCCGTCTGCAGGCGCCCCGTGCCTTCGCCGACCAAGGCCGCCCGCGTCGGGGTCAACTCGGCGAGGGTCGTCGAAAACCGGGTCAGGCTGCTGGTTTCCATTACTGGCGCATTTGCCCGCTTGTTCGCTGGGCCGGTATTCGGCCGATACGATCGATCTTTTGCCGGGGCTTGGCAACGCGGTGCGCACCGTGCGGCCCCGCCATTCAGGAGTGCGTCCTATTTCATTGAAAGAAAAAGGGGTTTCTCGCGCCGTTTCGGGGTACCCGGCGTGGGACGACGGCTGTGCCGGCAAGACGAATCGCGGCATCGCCCATCGCGATTCTCAAATTCGCCCCAGGAATATCGTTAAGTCCATTCAATTAACCATCAAATTCTTTGTATTCGGACCCCGCGTAATCGATAAAACACGAGCCAAATCCGACGGGCTCCTGCAGTTCCCCCAAACGCAGGGCAACGGCGGACTGGCACTCACGGTGAGGCGGCGGCAGCGAATGAGGTCGACCATGGACCCGGCGCAGATGTACAGGACATACGAGCGGCGCGCCAAGGAAGCGGTCAGTCCAACCGCTCGAACGGTCAACATGATCGGCATGATGTGCGCTGCCGCCGTTGCCCAGGGCGGGTTCTTCGCCTTTGTGGGCAAGGGCTACGGCGGAGACTGGCCGAACCCGTGCGACCCCGGCGACGCGATCCCGGCGCAGGATGCCGCCCGCCCGCGCCCCCGCGGATAATCGCGATTTTCGTCAAGGCATTTTGAAGCCCTTTTCGGCAAGCACCTTCGGCAAGCACCTTTCGGCATTTCCCAAGCCGACCGACGCTCGGGCCCTCGCTTCCTCACTTGAGGGGCGGTGAGGGTCCGGGTCGGTTGCGGGCGTGTGAGCATCTTCGGCGGTCTTTTTCGGCCGATACGCGAGCCGCCTGCCGGCTTGATTCCTGGTCCCTGAACCCTATTTGTTCGCTGTGGCGTTGGCGGCTGCGCATCGGGCGGGCCGCGATCGGCGCCATCCCGCGCCTAATCGAGGGCGGGCTGGACGAGGGGCCTTATATGGACTTCGCGAATTTCACCGAGACTGCGCGCGGCCTGTTGCAGGCGGCGCAGATGGCAGCCCTGGCGGGACGCCATCAGCATTGTCTTCCCGAGCATCTGCTGAAGGCGCTGCTCGACGACGGCGACGGGCTTGCCCGGCGCATCGTCAGCGACGCCGGCGGCGACCCCGACCTGTTGAAGGCGGGCGCCGAAGAGCGGCTCGCGCGGCTGCCCAAGGTCAATGCCGAGGGGCCGTACCCGATCTACATGTCGCCCGAGCTTGCGGCGGCGCTGCAAGGCGCGGCCGAGGCCGCGCGCGTCAGCGGCGACAAGTTCGTCACCGCCGAGCGGTTGCTTGCCAGCCTTGCCGGGCAGAGTCCGCTCGCCGAACTGTTTGTCCGCGCCGCGGTCGACCCGGTTGCGCTGCGCAAGGCGGTCGAGCGGATGCGCCAGGGCCGCAAGGCCGACGCGCCGTCGGCCGAGCAGGATTGGCAGGCGCTGGCCAAGTACGCGCGCGATCTGACCGAGGAGGCGCGCCAGGGCAAGCTCGACCCGGTGATCGGGCGCGACGACGAAATCCGCCGCACGATCCAGGTGCTGGCGCGACGCACCAAGAACAACCCGGTGTTCATCGGCGATCCCGGTGTCGGGAAGACCGCGATCGTCGAGGGGCTGGCGCAGCGCCTCGCCGCCGGCGACGTGCCCGAGGGACTGAAAGACCGGCGCCTGCTGGCGCTCGACCTGACTCAGGTTCTCGCCGGCGCGAAGTTCCGCGGCGAGTTCGAGGAGCGGCTCAAGGCCGTGCTGGCCGAGGTACAGGCGGCGCAGGGCCGGATCATCCTGTTTATCGACGAATTGCACACGCTGGTCGGCGCCGGCCGCATCGACGGGGCGATCGACGCCTCGAACATGTTGAAGCCCGCCCTGGCGCGCGGCGAATTGCGCTGCGTCGGCGCCACCACGCCCGACGAATACCGGCGCTATATCGAAAAGGATGCGGCGCTGGCCCGGCGCTTCCAGCCGGTGACCGTCGACGAGCCGTCGGCCGAGGACGCGGTGTCGATCTTGCGCGGTATCAAGAGCCGCTACGAGGTGCATCACGGCGTGCGCATCACCGACGCGGCGATCGTCGCGGCGGTGACGCTGTCGGCGCGCTACATCGCCGACCGGAGGCTGCCCGACAAGGCGATTGACCTGATCGACGAGGCCGCCTCGCGCGTGCGCATCGCGATAGATTCAAAGCCCGAGGTGCTCGACGCGATCACCCGCAAAGTGATCCAGCTCAAGATCGAGCGCGAGGCATTGCGTGCCGAACCCGACCGCGCGTCGAAGGAGCGGCTGGTCAAGCTCGAAACCGAGCTGGAAGACGCCGAACGCGAGGCTGCCTCGCAGGAAGAGGTGTGGCGCACCTCGCAATCGCGCCGCACCGAAGGCCGCCGGCTCAAGGAAGAGCTCGACCTCGCCCGGACCCAGCTCGAACGCGCCCAGCGCGACGGCGATTGGGGCCGCGCCGGCGAGTTGACCTATTCGATCGTCCCGGCGATCGAGCGCAACCTGGCCGAGGCCGAGGCGCGCGCCTCGACCGAGCGCGAAGAGGTGACCGCGCGCGATGTCGCCGCCGTGGTCACGCGGTGGACCGGCATCCCGGTCGAGCGCATGCTCGAAGCCGAGCGGCAACGCTTGAAGGACATGGAGGCCAAGCTGGCGACGCGCGTCGTCGGCCAGCCCGAGGCGGTGCGCGCCGTCGCCAAGGCGGTGCGCCGGGCGCGGGCCGGGCTCAAGGACCCGGCGCGGCCGACCGGCTCGTTCCTGTTCCTCGGGCCGACCGGCGTCGGCAAGACCGAACTGGCCAAAGCACTCGCCGAGTTCCTGTTCGACGACGAAAACGCGATCACCCGGCTCGACATGTCCGAGTACATGGAAAAACACACGGTGTCGCGAATGATCGGTTCGCCGCCGGGCTATGTCGGCTATGACGACGGCGGCTCGCTGGCCGAGCGCATCCGCCGGCGGCCGTACCAGGTCGTGCTGCTCGACGAGGTCGAGAAGGCACACCCGGACGTGCTCAACGTGCTGCTGCAGGCGCTCGACGACGGGCGGCTGACCGACGGGCAGGGGCGCACCGCCGATTTCCGGCATGCGATCCTGATCATGACGTCGAACCTCGGTGCCGAGGCGCTGTTGGCGCTCGGTGAGGACGAGCCGGTGTCGCACGCCCGCGACGAGGTGATGGATGCGGTGCGCCGCACATTCCGGCCGGAATTCCTTAACCGGCTTGACGACGTGCTGGTGTTCGGCCGGCTCGGCCGGGCCGAGATGGCGCAGATCGTCGACATCCAGCTCACGGCGATCAGCCGCCGCCTGGCCGAGCGCGGCCTCGCGCTGGCGGTCGATGCGGCGGCGCGCCAGCGCCTCGCCGATCTCGGCTGGGAGCCCGCCTTCGGCGCGCGGCCGCTGAAGCGGGTGCTGCAAGCGCTGGTCGAAGACCCGATCGCCGACCGTCTGCTCGACGAGGGCGACGAGGCGACCGAGCCTCGCGTACTGACGCTGTCGGTGATCGACGGCCGTGTCGCGCTCGACGGCAAGGTGGTCGAAGACGACCGGCCGCAGGGCTTCAAGGCGCCTGATCGCCCGCCGATCGGCTTTGCCCTGGCCCCGGCGGGCAATAGCGCCGCCGTCCACTGAGCCGGCTGGCTCTGTGTTTCCCCTCCCCCGTTCCGCGGGGGAGGGGATTTGTTTATCAGCCGACAATATGGCGCAATTCGTGAATCAGGGTCATGGCGCCGACGATGCTGCGGATATCCGCGAAGATGATCGCCAGCTCGTAGCTGAGCAGAAACGCCGCCATGTAGAAGAGCGCGGGCGACGATTGTTCCCACGCTGCGATACGTCGGCCCAGTGTCACGATGCGATCGGTCTGCGCCGTCCACACCATCCCGATGCCAAGAGCGGCACCGCCGATCAGGTCCGAAGGGTAGTGCGCCCCGACATACGACCGCGACGATTCGACAAAGGCGAGCCAGACGAACGCGAGATAGCCCAGTTTTGGCCGCGCCAGTGTGACGACCGCGGCCAGGCCGAAGAACACCGCGGCGTGGTCGCTCGGAAACGAGTTCCAGGTGTTGAGGGGATCCGGGTTGGTCACCGAGGGAAGGTGAAAGCCAAGCGCCGGGTCGTAGAACGGCCGCGGATGCGTCGTCAATATGTGTTGCAGAAACCGGCTGATCGCTCCCGCTGCTATCGCCGCGCCGATTCCGGCAATCAGCCGGGCCCGCATATCGGGATCGGCGCTGCCGAACCAGCAGGACCAGATCAGCGCCACCACGATCGCGCCCGAAAAGATAAAATACGTGTCGAGGTCGTAAAACAGCCTGTCCGGAATGGGGCGGCCCGCGTACGAATTGATCCAGGTCTCCAACGGCAGGTCGAAATACCGCGGCACATGCACAAGCGCGAAGGCGCCCAGCAATATGCCGAAGCAAGCCAGCACATAACGCGTGCGTCTCTCGCGCATGCGGGCAGACTTGTCGAGCAAGGGCATGCCGGAGGGGGGCCGAGCGGCGGGAACGGGCGCGGCAAGCTTGGTGAGGGGTTGCGGTTTCACGTGCCGGCTCCAGGCGGCGGCTGTTGGTTGTGTGAAGCGGCGAAGCCAGATCCGATCACGAAACCGCAACAATAAGCGCTTTAGACGATGAATCGTAGAGTCGTGGCGTGCGCACGGCCACCCGCCGCCGGGCGGTTACCCCGCCGGGCAGCGCAGGATGGCCGGCCGAACCCCTCCTAGAGGCGCTCGATCATCGCCTCGGCGCTGGAGACGCCATATTCGCCCGACGGCTCGATGTTGAGCGCGCTTACCGCGCCGTTGTCGACGATCATCGAATAGCGCTGCGAGCGGATGCCCATGCCGGCCTCGGTGCGGTCGACCGAAAGCCCGATCGCCTTGGTAAACTCGGCACTGCCGTCGCCCAGCATGACCACCTTGTCGCCGGCGCCGTGCGCCTTGCCCCAGGCGTCCATGACAAACGCGTCGTTGACCGAGAGGCAGGCGATCGCGTCGACGCCTTTGGCCTTGATCGCCGCGGCGTTGGCGACATAGCCCGGCAGGTGCCGCGCCGAGCAGGTGCGGGTATAGGCGCCGGGCAGGGCGAACACCGCGACCTTACGGCCGGCGAAGAACTCGTCCGAGCTGACCGCCTTGACCCCATCCGGCGCCAGGAAGCGCAGGGTCACCGACGGCACCTTGTCTCCGACCTTGATCGTCATCCGTGTTCTCCCCTTCAGGCCTGTTTGATGTGAAAGACCGCCTTGCCGGCGATCTGCCGCGCGTGCAGCCCCAGCCCGGCGGCGCTCAGCTCGTCCCAGCCGTGCTCGACGATGCGCGGCTTCAGCGAGCCGTCGGCGACCAGCCCGGCGAGCAGCGCGAGGTCGGGCGCAAAGCGGTCCTCGGGCTCGGAGGTGAAATACGAAAAGCTCTGGATCCGCGCGTTCGGGTGGTCGGCGAAATCGCGGAAATTGATCGTCGTCGGCTGCCCCGACGAATTGCCGTAGATCACCACCGTGCCGCGCGCCTCGACCCGCTCGATCGCCGCCTTGAGCGACGCCCCGCCGGCGCTTTCGAGGATCAGCGCAAAGCGGCCCGTCGCCTTGTCGGTGGCGGTGACGATCGCCTCGGCACCGAGCCCCTCGATGATCCGCGCGCGCTCGGGCGACCCGACCACCGCGGTCACCGCGGCGCCCGAGCGCACCGCGATCTGCACCGCGAGGTTGCCGACCCCGCCGGCTGCGCCGGTAACCAGCACCCGCCGGCCGAGCAGCGGCGCGCCGTGGCGCAGGCAGCGCAGCGCGGTCAGCCCGGCGACCGGCAGCGAAGCGGCGGCGGCAAACGAGACGCCGTCCGCCAGCTCGGCCATGCGGTGCGACGGCACCGCGACGCGCTCGGCCCAGCCGGTCTGGTCGGTCAGCGCAACGACGCGCGCCCCGGCGACCGGGCCGGTGCCGTCGGCCGCGGCGTGCAGCACCGTGCCGGCGATGTCCTGGCCGGGCCGCCAGCCGTCCGGCCGCAGCTGCAACAGGCGCAATTCGCCGCGATTGAGCGAGAACGCCTGCACCGCGACCAGCGCTTCGTTGGGCCGCAGCCTGGGCTCCGGCACATCCTGGATTTCAACCGACACGCGCCCCGACGGGGTGTTGACGATGGCTCGCATGGCTTCAACCACCTCCACGGGCTCCTCCCCCGCACCGCGGGAAAGGGAGGGACTGATCGCGTCAGGGACGGAAGGATGAGGGTGCGGCCGGAGGGCCCTCACCCGGTTGCGTCAATTGAGCCTGAGATCGGTGATGTGCTTGGGGTCGGGCTTCAGTTCGCCGCGTTCGACCCGGGTCACGATGTCGGTCAGGATCGCGTTGGTCGGCGCCTCGATGCCGACCTCCTTGCCCTTCTGCACGACAAACCCGTTGAGGAACCCGATCTCGGTGCGCCGCCCCTTGACCATGTCCTGGCCCATCGACGGGCGGTGCTCGCCGCCGCCCGGCCGGTTGGCCTCGGCGAGGCGGTGCTCGTCGATGATGCGCTGCGCCTCGGCATCGCCCTCACCCGAGCGGGCGATCATCTCCGGGTCCAGGTGGCTGACCTCGTCGAAGGTGTAGCCGAGCGCCTGGCCGACACGGATCGCCTCGCTGCCGAGACGGTTCGAGAAATGGCGGATCACGTCGTTCTTGACCAGGTCGCGGGTGATCATCCCGGTGCAGGCGGAAAGCCCGTTGCCCATGACGTTGGTAACCAGCTTGGACCAGCGCTCGCCCCACAGGTTTTCGGTGACCACGGCGCTGTCGGCATTGGCCAAGAGGTCGCGTACCTCCTGGGCCCGCTGGGTGTGGCGGCCGTGCACCTCGCCGACGCGGAACACGGTGTGATGCGAGCCGTGCTTGCCGCCGGCGCGCGCGACGTGGCCTGGCTCGTTGAGGCCGACGGTGATCGAGCTGGCGATCGACCCCAGCGTCTTGCCCCAGCCGACGACCCCGGCGATCGTCTCCTCGTTCATGCAGTTCTGCAGCGACACCATATAGCCGTCGGGCGCCAGGTACTGCTTGATCAGCGTCGCCGCCCACGCGGTGTCGTAGGATTTGGTGCAGACAAAGGCGATGTCGATCGGCGGCTCCTTGGCGAGGTGCTGCGCCTCGGTCACGTGCAGCGCGCGCACCGGCACGGTGAACGGCTCGACATCCTTGAGGTGGGTGATCGTCAGCCCGTGCGCCTTCATGTGTTCGACGTGTTCGGGCCAGAAATCGATAAAAGTCACGTCTTCGCCGGCCTTGACCATGTGCGCGCCGGCATAGCCGCCCACCGCACCGGTGCAGACGATCGCGATCTTCTTTTTCGCCATGGCATTTTCCTCCGTACAGGATCGGCCGGGACGCCCCGCGCCCGTTCACCGCGCGCTTCGTCGCCGATCCTAGAGCAAATTCCGTCGCGGCAAAATTGCTTCGGGGGGCAACAACCCCCGCCTCGCGCATTCCTGGGCGGCTAACGGGCGCCTCGACGGCGTGGCGCGGATATGGGATTCCTCGGCTGGCTGCGGGCGAACCGAGCAAGGGCAGGGTGGTGCAGTCTTCGGGTTCTGGTGATCGGTCCGGTCGCGATGGGCCGGCCACGCTGCGGTTCAACCGCGCCATGATCACCGTGTCGATCACCTGCGCAACGATTATGCAGGGCGTCGACACGACGATCGCCAATGTCGCGCTGCCGCATATCCAGGGCAGCCTGTCGTGCTCGCAGGACCAGATTGCCTGGGTGGTGACCTCGTACATCGTCGCCGCGGCGATCATGACGCCGCTGACCGGCTGGCTCGCCGGGCGGTTCGGCATCAAATACGTGTTTCTGATCTCGGTCATCGGGTTCACGCTGGCCTCGGCGCTCTGCGGCTCCGCGACCAGCCTGCTGCAGCTCGTGTTTTACCGCATCCTCCAGGGCATCTGCGGCGCCGCGCTGGTGCCGCTGTCGCAGTCGACGCTGCTGCAGACCAATCCGCCCGAGCGGCACGCGCGGGCGATGGCCGTGTGGGGTATCGGCACGATGCTGGGGCCGATCATCGGCCCGGCGCTGGGCGGCTGGCTGACCGATAATTTCACGTGGCGCTGGGTGTTTTACATCAACCTGCCGGTCGGCGTGGCGTGCACGCTCGGCATTGCGATCTTCATCCACGAGACGCGGCACGCCCACCGCGAGCGCTTTGACGTGTTCGGGTTCGCGATGCTGAGCCTGGCGGTCGGCGCGGTGCAGATGATGCTCGACCGCGGCGAATTGAAGGATTGGTTCGGGTCGCGGGAGATCTGGATCGAGGCGACGATCGCCGGGCTATGCTTCTATCTGTTCGCGATCCACACCGCGACCGCGACCGCGCGCTCGTTCCTCAGCCGCGAACTGCTCAGGGACCCCAATTTCGTCGCCGGGATCGTGCTGATGTTTTTCGTCGGCATCATCCTCAACGGCACTATGGTGCTGCTGCCCACGATGATGCAGGTGATGCTGAACTATCCGGTCGTCACCGCCGGGTTCGTCACGGCGCCGCGCGGGATCGGCACGCTGGTTGCGATGCTGTTCGTAGCGCGGCTGCTCGGCAAGGTCGACACCCGGCTGGTGATCTTCAGCGGGCTTGCGATGGTCGCCGTGTCGCTGTGGCAGATGACGGGATTTTCGCTGAACATGGGCATGGGGCTGCTGCTTACCTCGGGGATCCTGCAGGGGTTCGGCCTCGGCTTTGTGTTCACGCCGCTGTCGGTCGTGACGTTTTCGACGCTGCCGCGCCACTACCTGACCCAGGGGACGGCATTGTTCAGCCTGATGCGCAACATCGGCGGCAGCGTCGGGGTATCGATCGTCGAGGCGCTGCTCATCCAGAACACGCAGATCGTGCATTCGCGGCTGGTCCAGAGCCTGCGGCCCGATAACCCACTGGTCCAGTCGCCGACGTTTCCCCACATCTACAGCCTGACCAACCCCAACGGGGTCGCCGCGCTCAACGCTGCGGTGACCCGCCAGGCGCAAATGATCGCCTATCTCGACAATTTCTATCTTATGGGGGTCATCATCGTCGTCTCGCTGCCGCTGCTTCTGCTGCTGCGCCGTCCGGTGCGTGCGGTCAAGGGGCCGGCGGTGGCGATCGACTGACGCGAGGCCGGCCGGCAGCGCCCGCGATGGCCGATGCGAGCAGCCTCGGAGCGGCGGGCCGGCCCGCCGCGGGCGCGGCGCCGCGGATCAACCGCGGCGCCATCACCGCCTCGATCATGCTGGCGACGTTCATGCAGGGCGTCGACACGACGATCGCCAATGTCGCGCTGCCGCACATGCAGGGCAGCTTTTCGGTCGCCCAGGACCAGATTGCCTGGGTGGTGACCTCGTACATCGTCGCCGCGGCGATCATGACGCCGCTGACCGGCTGGCTCGCCGGGCGTTTCGGCATCAAATACGTGTTTCTGATCTCGGTGATCGGCTTCACGGTGGCGTCGGCGCTGTGCGGCTCCGCAACCAGCCTTACCCAGATGGTGATCTACCGGTTGATCCAGGGCGTGTGCGGCGCGGCGCTGGTGCCGCTGTCGCAATCGGTGCTGCTGCACATCAACCCGCCAGAGCGGCACGCCAAGGCGATGGCGGTGTGGGGCATGGGCGTCATCCTCGGGCCGATCATCGGCCCAGCGCTCGGCGGCTGGCTGACCGAGGATTACAGCTGGCGCTGGGTATTCTACATCAACCTGCCGGTCGGAATTCTCGCGGCCACGGGGATCATGATCTTCATCCACGAGACGCGGCACGGCCGGCGCGACGCCTTCGACTTTTTCGGCTTCGCGGCGCTGAGCGTGGCGATCGGCGCATTGCAGATGCTGCTCGACCGTGGCGAGCAGCAGGACTGGTTCGGCTCGACCGAGATCTGGATCGAGGCGACGATCGCGCTGGTCGGCCTCTATCTCTTCATCGTGCACACGGCAACCGCCGGTGAGCGCTCGTTCCTCAACCGCGCGCTGCTCAAGGATGCCAACTGCGTCGCCGGCACGATTCTGATGTTCCTGATCGGCATCCCGCTCTACGGCTCGATGGTGCTGCTGCCGACGATGATGCAGACGCTCCTGAACTATCCGGTCGTCACTGCCGGGTTCGTCACGGCGCCGCGCGGCATCGGCACGATGATCGCAATGTTCCTGGTCGCGCGAATAATCGGCAAGTTCGACATCCGTCTGATCATCCTCGGCGGGCTGCTGCTGACCGCCTTGGCGCTGTGGCAGATGACCGGGTTTTCGCTGCAGATGGGCATGGGCCCGCTGATTACGACCGGGCTGCTGCAAGGATTCGGCCTGGGGTTTGTGTTTACTCCGCTTTCGGTCGTGACCTTTTCGACGCTGCCGCGGCAGGTGCTGACCCAGGGCACCGCGATCTTCAGCCTGATGCGCAATCTCGGCGGCAGCGTCGGCATCTCGGTGGTCGAGGCGCTGCTGGCCGAAAACACCCAGACCGTGCATTCGCAGCTGATCCAGCACGTGCGGCCCGACAACCCGGCGATGCTGTCGCGGCTGCACGTGCTGCCCTATAGCCTCAGCCTGTCCACGCCGAGCGGCGTCGCTGCGATCAACGCCGAGGTGACGCGGCAGGCGCAGATGATCGCCTATCTCGACGATTTCTACGTGATGGTGCTGGTCATCGTCGTGTCGCTGCCGTTCCTGCTCTTGCTGCGGCGCGCCAAGCGGGCGGCCAAGGGGCCAGTGGTGGCGATCGATTGAGGCGGCAAAGCCTGCCGCGGCGCACCCCCGCTTGCTTGACGGGGTGCGATGCCGGGTCTACCGTCGGCGGCGGATCGTCGCATGCACCGCAAAACCGCCAAGATGGCGCGCGAGGCGGCGGCGTTCGGCGCGGCGCCGCAGCGGGCGGCGGCCGGGTAATCAGCGCGTCATTGCGAGCGCGGCGAAGGGATCCCTCCAAGAGGCACGCGAAACGCCCGTGAGATAGCTTCGTCGCTCCGCTCCTCGCAATGACATGAACAGAGGGAGGAAGAGCATGGCGTCGTGGAAACTGATCTCGGCGGATTCCCATATCGTCGAGCCGCCGGATATGTATGCCGACCGCATCGAGCCGCGATTTCGCAACCGGGCGCCGCGCATGGAGCGGCGCAAGACCCCGGCCGGCCGCGAATACGACGCCTGGATGCTCGACGGCCAGCAGGTCGGCACGCTCGGCGCCGTGATGCAGGCCGGGCAGCGCTTCGAGGACCCGTCGCAGATCGATTTCCTCGGCGTGTGGGAGGATGTGCGCAAGGGCGCCTATACCGCCGACGCGATGCTTGCCGAAAACGAGGAAGACGGCATCTGGGGTTCGGTGCTGCAACCGAGCCAGGGCCTGTTCTGGTACCGCGTGCCCGACAGCGCGCTGCTCTCCGAAATCTGCCGCGTCTACAACGACTGGATCGCCGATTTCTGCCGGCCGCACAGCGACCGGCTCAAGGGCATCGCGATGCTCAACCCTGATGACCCCGATGCCGCCGCCAAGGAGTTGGAGCGCTGCGTCAAGCTGGGCCTCGTCGGCTCGTTCATCCCGGTCGCGCCGCTGCCCGACAAGCCGTACAGCAGCCCGCTCTACGACCGGTTCTGGGCGACCGCGCAGGAATTGAACCACCCGCTCCTGATGCATATCGGCACGCCGCGCCACGGGGTGCCGGCCAACGAGTTCACGATGGACCTGACGGAGCTGACCGGCGCGGGGCGCTCGACCACCGATTACTGGGTACGCTACTCGCTCGGCTCGATGGTGTTCGCCGGCGTCTTCGACCGCTTCCCCGGGCTGAAGATCGGCTCGGTCGAGCACGAGGCGGCGTGGATCCCGCACTGGCTGAAGCAGATGGACTTCACCTATGTCGAGCGGCCGGTGTTCACCAAGGGCTGGAAGTCCAAGGACGGGCTGATGCCGAGCGACTATTGGAAGCGCAATATGTTCGTCGAGTTCATGGAAGACGACCTCGGGGTCAAGCTGCGCGACCATATCGGCGTCGAGAACATGCTGTGGGGCAGCGACTACCCGCACGCTGAGGCGACCTTCCCGCGCTCGCAGCAATTCATCCAGCGAATGTTCGCCGGCGTGCCCGAGGCTGATCTGCAGAAGATCACCGCAACCAACGCCGCCCGGATGTTCGGGTTTGGCGTGAACTAGCCCTCACCCGGCTCCCCCGGCTGCCGCCGGAATCACCACCCTCTCCCGCTTTGCGGGAGAGGGAAGGGGGCCGCGCCGCAGGCGCGGGAGGGTGAGGGGAGGCGCGTCTCATGTCCGATAATTTCGTCCCCGTCGCCCAGGCTGCCGATATCGCGCCGGGCCAGATGATCCGCGTCGCGGTCGACGGCGTGCCGGTGATGCTGGCCAATGTCGACGGCGCATTTTACGCGCTGCGCGATGTCTGCGGCCACCGCAACGCGCCGCTGTCGCGCGGCAGGCTCGATGGCTGCCAGATCGAATGCCCGCTGCATTTCGCGCTGTTCGACGTGCGCACCGGCCGATTCATCGACGGGCCGCTGTCGGCCGATGTGGCGGCCTACGAGGTGCGGGTCGAGGCCGGCACGGTCTTCGTCAGGCGGTGAGGCTGCGGCCCGGCGTAGAGTTCGCCACCTCAAGCGTGCGCCGCGGTTTCCCGGATCAGTCCGTCCACGGCGGCAAAATGATCTTCCCAGCGCGCCGGCCGCCAGCGGGAGAGGCGCTCGAGCTGGGCGGCGCGACGCGGCGATTGCTCAGCCGCGTAGTCGAGGATGGCGGCGCGCCAGCCGAGGCCGTCGAGCGGGTCGAAGAATTCCGGGATGCCGGCGCCGGTCTCGCGCAATGCCGGGATGTCGCTGCACAGCGCCGGTAGGCCCAGCGTGAACCCCTCGATCAGCGGAAAACCGAACCCCTCGGCGAACGAGGGGAGCAGCATTGCGCGGGCGCCGCGCAGCAGCCGCACCATCGCCGCGTCCGACAGCTCGTTGTGCTCGATGACCACGCCGCGCAGGGCCGGGCAGCGCTCGAGCATGTCGACCACGTTCTCGGCCTCCCAGCCGCGCTGCCCGATCAGCACCAGAAGCGGTGCCGCCTCTCCCAGCTCCTCGGCCATGGCCCGCCACAGATTGAGCAGCAGCAGGTGGTTTTTACGCGCCTCGATCGTGCTGACATAGACGAAATAGGGCCGTTTCAGCGTCGCGGGCGGCTCGTTCGGCAGGGCCTGCAGGTCGGTGCCGAACGGCGCTACCAGCACCGGCGGGTGGCGCCGGGCGCGATCGAGATGCGGCAGCAGCGTGTCGCGGGTCACCGCCGAGTTGACGATGATCGCGTCGGCGAGCTGGGCGGCGGTCTCGATGCGGCGGCGATGCTGGTCGCTTTGCCCGGGCTTGGCGTATTCCGGGTAAAGCACCGGGATCAGGTCGTGGATCAGGCAGATGAACCGGGCTGCCGCGCGTTCCTTGAGCCGCGCGATGGCGCGCCGCTGCTCGAGATGATGGTGCGAAACCAGCAGATAGACCGGCGTTCCACCGCGGTTTCTGAGGCGGGCGGCCAGCGTGGCTTCGCCCTGCAGAATCAGGCTGGCGCGCAGCTTGCGCGACAGGCGCTGCATCGTGCGGGCCCGATCCGGAGGGGCCGGCCCGCCACGCCAGGAAGCCGCGGTCGCGGATATCAGGGCTTCGGCGCCCTCGCGCGGCAACAGCCCGATCGAGCCGAGCGGGGTGCTCGCGCTGAAGCACGACACCGGCCCGGCCTTCAGCCGGTGCTCGGCATAGGCCAGCTCGACCCGATCGATTCCGGTCGCGGTCTCGCGTCCGGCACGTGCCAGGAGGCGCGACAGATCCAGTGCGACCGGCGGCGTCGGTTCTATCACGCAAAACGACCGGGCGGCGCCCAGGTCGACAAAGCAGGGGTCAGGCGCACGGTAAGCTTTCGTATTGCCCGCCGTTGCGGCGCCGGCCGATCGGCTGGCCGACGCCCGCGGTCAAACGGTCACGGGGTCGCGTTCTTGACCACGATGCCGGTGATGACCGGGCCGGTCAACGTGTTCAGCAATGTGAAGAACTTTTGCATTTCGTTGAGGTCGGCATTGGCCACATAGATGATGTCCTTGTTTTTCACAGGGAATTCCTGCGCGAGGAAATACGCCTTCGCATCGCTCATGTTGAGCCGGTAGACCACCGGCGAGGTGCCGTCCGGCCCGTTGCCGAGCACCGGGCGGCCCAGCGCCCTAACCACCGTCGGAGGCTCGAAGCGGAACAGGAACACGCCGGCAGGATCGGAGCGCATGTCCTGCAGTCCGCCGGCGCGCGCCAGCGCCTCGACCAGCGTCAGGCGCTCCGACGGGAAATTGACCTGCGAGTTGGCGCCCGTCGCCCCGAACACGGTGAAGGTTTGCGGCCGGCGCACCAGCGTCAGCACGTCGCCCGGCTGGGCATAGATGTTTTCGGCCGGGTCGGAGACCAGCGCCTCCATCGGGATGGTCGCGGTGATCCCGCCGCGCGACAGCCGCACATAGGTCTCGTAAAGCGGCGAGCGTGCGCCGCCGGCCTCGGCGATCACGTCGAGCAGGCGGTCGCCTTTCGGTGACAGCGGAATTCGCGCGCCCTTGATGACCTCGCCGGTCACCGTGACCGAATTGGTCATGCTCTTCGCGATCGTGACGATGACCTGCGGCTCGATCGCCTTGTCGGCGAGTCGCGCCTCGATCATGTGCTGGACCTCGATCGGCAGCTTGCCGACGACCGGAATGCGGCCGGCAAACGGCACGGTAATCGAGCCGTCGCGGCCGACGACCTGCTCGGGGATCGTCACGCTGCGCGAGCCGGCCGACACTTGGTCGGTGGGTGAGGCGCTGAACAGCCCGCCGCCGGCGGCCTCCCATATCGAGACGACGACGCTGTCGCCGATGCCGATCCGGGCCTGGGGAGGGGTGCCGTATTTCTTGAAGCGGGCGTGAAAGCTGTCGTGCGGCGCGGCGTTCAGCGTCGAAACCACGTTGCTGTCGACGTCGACGAGGTCGAACTGCGTCTTGTGGTTCTGGACCTCCTGCTTGAGGACCTCGCTGGTCGTCGGGCCGGCGGTGGGCAGAGTTCCGCAACCGGATAGCACCATGGCTGCGGCCAGGGCGAGCGGAGCGAGGATGGTTCTCATCGCGCCGGGCGCCTCGTTGCCGACGGCGCCCCGTCACCCTGTCGAACGCGTTCCCCCTGCATCCCCCATGCCCCATTGCCGTGACGTGCAACGCAAACGGGCGATGCCGGGGCCGCCGTCGGCGGCCACCTCGATCCCGTCTTGCCTAACGTGCAGGATCGTGGGTTCCGGGTCAAACGACCTGTAGTGCGGTCGCGATCAGGCGCGAGGCATAGATCCCCATCCACCCGGCGGGATCAAGCCAGCCCTTTTCGTTGCGCGGTGGTTGGATCGCCCGGATATGCGCGTCGGTGATCTCCGACAGGTGCTCGATGACCCGCGGCGGGTCGGTTTCGGTCGACCAGAAAAAGCGGGTGATGCCGCCAACCTCGTGCTTGGCGATCAGACAGTTCGGCGCCCGCCCTTCGGTGCTGTACAGACCGATGGCCGAATAGCTGTCCTGGTGACTGACGATCATCACCCCTTCCGTGCCCGGAAATGCGTACTTCATCGCCGAGAACCAGCGGCAAAGGGCCGCCAACTCCCCCTCGGTGAATTCGTACGATTGCGGCCGCAAAAAGGTCCCTGCTTCCACCTTCTTGGCAGTGGCTCGCAGGGACAGCGGAAAGGCAATGACATTGGTTTGCTCGGACACGTCGCCCACTTCGCCCCCAATGATCGAGCCCGTCTCTCTCCGGGCATCCCCCGACGCAGCCATGACCGCGCCGACTTCTGACAAACCGAATAGTCGAGTTTTTGCCGGTTACTATTCTAATTCTGGTCGATACAGTTCCCGGTGCGAACTGACCTGACCAATACAATGGAGGGATCATTTCGAGTCAATTGAGGCGGTGGCAGCCCTCGGTTTTTCGCGATCGATGTGCCCTTTAAGCAACAGTGGCAAAAAGGCGACAAGTTGCGAAACCAATGGTTTATGCCGCACGCGCGGGGCCGCCGCCGGCGCACGGCGCCGGCCCGGACGGGATGATGCTCGGCTGTTGGCCGAGCGAGGTAAAGAATACGCGCGTGACGCGCGCGAGAGGGGGGTTACTGCGGGGCGGAAGCCACGAGGGCAACCGGTTCGACCTCTACCGGAACGATGCCGGCGCGAACCATGCGAAGTTCTGCCGCGGCGCTCGGTGACAGATCGATGACCAGCCGGTGGCTTGACGGGCCACGGTCGGTGACGCGGACGATGACCGACCGCCCGTTGTCGAGATTGGTGACGCGGGCGAGCGAGTCGAGGGGCAGGGAGCGATGCGCGGCGGTGTCATGGATCGTGTCGAGCCGCACGCCGCTTGCGGTGCGTCGGCCGACGTGGCGCCCGCCATACCAGGATGCCTCGCCGATCTCCGTCGCGCCGATCTGGCGCACCCGCCCGATGAGGTGGTCCTCGCCCCCGCGCTTTGCGGCGGCTGGGCGACGGCGCGCTAGCCGACGGCGCTCGGCGGCATGCATTGCGACCTTGGTGTGCAGACGGCGGTGCTGCTCGGAGAGCCGGACCGCCTTGGCTTTCGCCTCGGCGAGATGGTGCTTCTTGGCGCGATGCGATTGATCTTCGGCGAGCGCCGGTTTGGTCACCGCCTCGCTGGAAATCACCAACAGCGCAAGCGAGAATCCAATGGTGTGCCGCAACCGCATCGGCATGCGTCTCCATCACTTATCCGGGGCGCACACTCCATTGGGAGCGGGCGCCGTTACGTCCGGGTTTGGGCAGGAATTGCCGGGTTGTCTCTCAGGTTTTGGGGGTGCCCGAATGGACAGGAGGAAATAACCGGCGCACCGTAGTTAGCGGTCCAGCAGATTGTCAACCCAAAAGCGCTGGAACTGTCTCGAAAATTCTCAGTCAGTTGTTGTCTTGATAGATTTCTGTACAAATATTATCGCTATATAGTAATTGTAATAATCAATTCGGTTCCAGTTTGTTTTCGACGACTGGAGGATAAATGATCGTCGATAATCTTTCGCGGCCGGTTTGTCCTGCAGGTAGCGGGGAGCAGCCGGCAGAATGCTTATTGAGATGACGAAGGCGTGACGGTTTGCGTCGCCGCGCTTTGCGCGATAAGGGTAGCGGGTGGCGCGGCCGCAATGGATACGGGAGCGAACGATGGCAACAAGCGAGCGGGCGTTGATCGTCGGGGCGGGGGCAGGGCTCAGCGCGGCACTGGCACGGCGCTGCACCAGGGACGGCATGGCGGTGGTAGTCGCGGCGCGCAACGTCGCCAAACTCGACCCGGTGATTCGCGAAACCGGCGCCACCGCGGTCGCCTGCGACGCCACCAGCGCGGCCGATGTCGCCCGCCTGTTCGGCACGATCGATGCGGCCGGCGGCGGGCTCGATCTCGTCGTCTATAACGCCAGCGGGCGGGCGCGCGGCCCGATCGTCGAGCTCGATCCCGAGGCGGTCGATGCCGCAATCCGGGTCACCGCGTTCGGCGGGTTCCTCGTCGCCCGGCAAGCGGCCCAGCGGATGGTCAAGCAGGGCCACGGTACGATCCTGTTCACCGGTGCCAGCGCCAGCGTCAAAGGCTACCCGCGATCGTCATCGTTCGCGATGGGCAAGTTCGCGTTGCGTGGGTTGGCGCAAAGCCTGGCGCGCGAACTGCAGCCGGAAAACATTCATGTCGGCCACATCGTCATCGACGGCGGCATCGCCAAGGAAAGCGATCCGCGGGCGAACGAGCGCGGACCGGATGGCCTGCTCGATCCCGACGCGATCGCCGAGACCTATCTGCAAATGCACCGGCAGCCGCGCAGCGCCTGGGCTTGGGAGATAGAGCTGCGCCCGTGGATTGAGAACTTTTGATTGTTTAGAATTCAGAAACACCCGTATAGCAGGTAACACATGCTTAAATATTCCTTGCTACCGTCACGAACGTGGCGGTCAGCAAGGAGCATGCGAGTTGTCAGGGCACTGCGCAAGCGAAGCACCCTCTGTTGCCCTCGGCGATCTGGCAAACGCACCGATTTCCCGGCGGCGCTTCCTGTTCGTCGATGACAATGCATTCATCGCCAGCGCGATCCAGCGCGTCGCCGGCGCCTGTGGGGTCGAAGTCAGGGCGACGACCTCGGCCGCCGCGTTCCGCGAGCGCTATCTCGAACAGGTGCCGGATCTGGTCGGGTTCGACCTGGCGATGCCCGACGGCGACGGGATCGAGCTGATCCGCTTTCTCGCCGGCGAGGGGTGCCGCGCGCCGATCCTGATCGTCACCGGCCATGACCGCCGCGTGCTGGCCTCTGCCGCGCGCCTCGGGCGCGAGCGCGGTCTCAACATCGTCGAGACATTGAGCAAGCCGTTCTCGGTCGAGAGCCTTCGGGCCGCGCTGGCCCGCATGAGCGAGATCATCGCCGTCGAGAGTCGCGGGCAATGAAGAGCCTTGCCGACGATCTCGGCCGCGCCCTCGTCGGCGACGAGCTGTTTCTGGTCTATCAGCCCAAGGTATCGCTGGGCAGCGGACGGTGGAGCGGGGCCGAGGCGCTGTTGCGCTGGCGCCACCCGGAGCGCGGGCTGGTGCCGCCCAACCTGTTCATTCCGGTCGCCGAGGAAAGCGGGCTGATGCGGAAGCTGACCGAGCGCGTCATCGCGATGGCGCTCGACCGCTGGGCCGAATGGCACACCGCGGGGCGCGACATCGCGGTGGCGATCAACCTTTCAGCCAAGGATATCGAGACCGATCTGCCGGACCGGTTCGAGCGCGCCTGCGCGGCCAAATCGGTGGTCGCGGAGCGGATCACCTTCGAGCTGACCGAAACCGCGACGCACGACGTGACCGATCTGCTCGACATCGCCACGCGGCTGCGCCTCAAGGGACCACGGCTGTCGATCGACGATTTCGGCACCGGCTATTCCTCGGTCGTGCAATTGCACCGGCTGCCGTTTAGCGAACTGAAGATCGACCGGCTGTTCGTCGCGGAACTCGAAGCCTCGGCGGAGGCGCGCACGATCGTGCGGGCGATCGTCGATCTCGCGCACGCGCTCAACCTGACGACGGTCGCCGAAGGCGTCGAACGCGACGGCGAACACCGGTTTCTTGCCGAAATCGGCTGCGACGAGGCGCAGGGTTTCCTGTTCTCGCGCCCGGTCGAGGCAGCGGCGCTGCCCGCGGTATGGGCGACGCGCGATCCCAGCGCACCTGATGCCATCGCCGAGCTTCGCCCGGCCGCCGGAATGTCAGCGCCGCTCTGACGGCGTGTTGGTACGGCGCGGCGCCATCGGCGCGGCCGGGATGCTGCCGAGGTCGATCTCGGGCATCTCGATGTCGAGCGCGCGCAGCACCGCGTTGGCCAGTTCATCATACCGGCCGAAACTCTGCCGCAGCCGCCCGCGCCACGATGGCATCCCGCCGCTGGCGTGCAGCTCGAACGCCGATTCGCGCCCGTCGAGCCCGGAGGCGACATGATCCCAGGCGAGCTGCAACAGCGCCGCGCGCTGCTTTGCCGTGTACCCCGCGCCGCCAAACGATTCCTCGAGGCCCGCGCCCAGGTCGGGGTCGGCGAGGTCGGTGTCGGACGGCATCACCACCAGTGACGAGCCGGGCAGCGCGCGCAATATCTCGGCCATCCGCGCCCGCGCCTTGAACAGCGCGATGCCGCCGGCCATCAGATGCGGGAAATTCGGAAAGCAATAGCCTTCCGGGGTGAATTGCGGGTCGCGCTCGGCGGCCACCAGGCAGGCGCGCACGACCTGCACCTCGGCGATCAGATCGACGAGGTACTCGACGGTCGGGTCGTGCTGCTTCAACCCCAGCGCGTCGGTCAACGCCAGCGCCAGGCCGAGGGTGAATTCGCCCCGCGACAGCCAGCCGTAAAGGTGGTGCCACAGCAGCCAGCGCGCGATCGGCTCGGGCGAGGCGTCGACGCGGAACACGTGCTCCCACGGGATGAAGACCTCGTCGAGCCACATCTGGCCGTCGAGCTCGTCGAAGCGGCGGCTGAGCGGCGCCATGAACGGGTTGGCCGCGCGCACCGCCGGCTTCCGGCACAGGGTCTTCACCCCCTCGCCGCCGACCGGCACGATAAAGCTCGCGGGATGGCCGTCGAGCTGGATGCCGTTCAGCGCGCCGACATAGACGTCTTCGGCATAGGCCGGGCTGGTGTGCATGCCAATCCGGCCGCTGATGACGATGCCGCTGTCGGTTTCGCGCACGACGCGCAGCGCGGCGCGCTGCGCCGGGTCCGGCCGCAGGCGGAAGCCGAGCGGCGCCGAGCCGCCGCAAAACGTCAGAAACCGGCCGGTGCCCGCGATGCGTTCGCGATAGGCGAGCGCCGCGTCGACCTGAGGCTGCGGCGCCGTGTGCTCCAGCGATGCGACCAGGACGCCCATCGAGATCAGGTGGCCGTAGGCCGGCGTGTGGGTGATGTTGCCGGCGCTGAGAAATGTCGTGGCCGAAAAGCAGCGGCCCATGCGCACCAGATCGTCGCTCGATCTCGGCAGGGTATAGCAGACCGGGATGCGTTTTCCGGTCGCGTCGGGCGGGGCCAACACCGTGTCCTGCCACGCCGGGTCGAAATGGCGGTCGTACCAGGCGACGTATTCGTCGATCATCGCCGCGGTCGCCGGATGGGTGGTGACGTCGTCGACGCGGCCCTCGCCCATCACCCACACGCGGCGCCCGTCGCGCAGGGCCTCGCGGTATTCGGCGCCGGTTCGCATCAAATTCCCCTCCACAGATCGCTGAATTCGACCGCAACGATATCCGCATAGACCGGCTCGCCGTCGACGAGGCTCATTGCGCGGGCGAATTCGTTGACCGCGGCGAGCTGCGCCGGGGCGATCGCCGCGTCGTAATACGGCAGGTCGCGCGCGACGATGCCGGCAATGAGCCCGGTCTCGCGCTCGGGAAAGCGCTTGCGGCCGACTTCGGTGGCGCGCGACACGTCTTCCTTCAGCGCCTGCTGCGCCGCGACCAACGCGCGCAGCGCCGCCGCCGCCGTCTCCGGCGTGCGCTCGCAGAGCCGGACGGTCGTCGCCAGGCAGCCGAACGTATAGCCGAAAGCGCCGGGCGGGCCGTCGCCGCGGCGCACATCCAGTACGATTGTCCCCACGCCTCGCCCCACCGCGATCTCGGTCGCCATGCCGTTGGCCCAGAACCCGTCGATCTGCCCGTTTTCCAGCGCCTGCGCCGCGGTCAGCCCGAAATTGATGCTGCTGCCGGTGGCGCCCGGCACCGGCGCGATGCGCACCTCGTCGCGGCGCAAATCAAGGCCGCCGGCGGCGAGCAGATGCCGCAGCCCCATCTCGACCCACGGCGCGGCGCCGATGCGCCGCCCTTTCAGCGCCGAAAGATCGCCCCGAGCGATCCCGAGGTCGCTGCGCATGACGAGAAACCAGTACATGCCCTGTGCCAGCGCCCCGAGCAGCTTGACGCCCTGCCATTCGGGAAAGCCGGCGAGCGCGCCGTGCGCCGCGCCGGCCACGAAATCGACTTCGCCGTCGCGCAATGCCTGATAGCAGCGGTCGACCGGAAAGATCAGCTCGGCGCTGACGTCGAGCCCTTCGGCCGCGAAGTATCCGAGTTCGGCGGCGGCCAGCGCCGGGAAATACGAATTCGAGATCAGGTCGGGTATCGCCAGCCGCATCACCGCACCCCTCCCCAGAGGCCATTTTGCCAGGCGCGATCCGCAGCCTATAGTCGCGGCCGGGCAAAGGGAACCGGACAGGCGCGATGATCCCGTTCGAGCTGAAAGAGCCGGCTTCGCTCGGCGAGGCGGTGGCGCTGCTCGACCCCGACGACCCGGCGGTGCGCCCGATCGCGGGCGGCACCGCGCTGATGCTGATGATGAAATCGGGGCTCTATCAGCCGCGCCGGCTGGTCAGCCTGCGCGCGCTCGGCCCTGGCATCGCCGCGATCCGTGAGACCACCGCCGGCGGATTGGAGCTCGGCGCGATGGTGCGGCTCGGTGCGCTCGAACGCGCGGCCGAAATCCGCCGCGCCGCGCCGGTGATCGCCGAGACGCTGGTGACCCACTCCAACGTGCGGGTGCGCAACGTCGCGACAATCGGCGGCAACCTCGCGCATGGCGATCCGCACATGGATTTGCCGCCGGTGCTGATTTCGCTCGGCGCCGCGGTGATCGCCGCCGGGCCGCGCGGCGAACGCCGCATCGCGGTGGAGGACCTCGTCACCGGCTATATGGAAACCGTGCTCGGCGGCGACGAATTGATCACCGCGCTGCATATCCCGGCACAGCGGGGCCGGCGTGCGGCTTATATGAAGGTCACCGCACGCTCGGCCGACGATTGGCCGGCGCTCGGCATCGCGGTGTCGGCCGCGTTTGCCGACGGCGCCGCGCGCGAGCCGCGCATCGCGATCGGTGCGGCGACCGAGCGGGCGATGCGGCTCCCGGGCGCCGAGGCGGCGCTGGCCGCCGGCGCGTCGCCACGCGAGGTTGGGCAGGCGGCCGCGGCCGAGGCGCCGGTGATCGGCGACCATCACGGCTCGGCCGCGTACAAGCGGGTGCTGGTCGGGGTTTACGTCGAGCGTGCGATCAACCGCGTGCTCGCCGGCGGGGAGGCAGCGTGAACGACATCGCGATCCCGGGCGGGCAGGTGGGCCGCTCGCTGCCGCGCGTCGAGGGCCGCGCCAAGGTCACCGGCAGCGCCGAATACATCCACAATTTCCGGCTGCCGGGGATGCTGCACGGCAAGATCTGCCGCAGCACCGTGCCGCACGGCCGCATCCGCCGCATCGATACCAGCGCCGCGGCGGCGATGCCGGGGGTCTACGCGGTCGTTACCGGCGAGGATGTACGCAAGGTCATTCCCGACCCGTATTACGGTCCGGCGTTTCACGACCAGCCGATATTGGCGCTCGACAAGGTGCGGTTTGTCGGCGAGCCGGTCGCGGTCGCACTCGCCGCCGACCCGCATGTCGCGGAAAACGCGGCGCGCGCGATCACGGTCGAATACGACGAATTGCCGGCAGTCTATGACGAGGTCGAGGCGGTCACCGCAACGACCTATGTCCACGACCAGCTGAAACCGGCCGGCACGTTCGCCGACCTGAAGCACCTGGTCGGCCGGCGCGATACCAATGTCGCGCTCGATTTCCACCTGCGCCGCGGCGATGTCGAGGCCGAATTCGCCGTCGCCGACCACGTGTTCGAACACGAGTTTCGCACCCAGCAGGTGATGCACACGCCGCTCGAACCGTTCGTCACGCTGGCCGATGCGCGGCCCGACGCGGTGACGCTTCACACCGCGTCGCAGAACCCGTCTTTCGTCCGCGTCGAGATCGCCCGGCTGCTCGGGCTCAAGGAAAACCGGGTGCGGGTGCGCACCGCGTTTCTCGGCGGCGGCTATGGCGCCAAGCTCTATATCAAATTAGAGGCACTGGTGACGGCGCTGTCGCTGGTCGCGCGGCGGCCGGTCAAGGTGTCGCTGACGATGGAAGAGCAGTTTTTCACGATCACCCGCCACCCGTGTACCTATCGCATCAAAAGCGCAGTGACCAAAGACGGCCGGGTCACCGCGCGCAAATGCGAGGTGTATTACAACGGTGGCGCCTATGCCGATATCGGCCCGCGCGTCGCCCAGAAATCCGGCTTTGCCGCGGCCGGGCCGTATGACATGGCCAATGTCCACATCGATTCCTATGAGACTTACACCAACCGGCCGCCGGCCGGCGCGCTGCGCGGCTTCGGCACGCCGCAGCTGGTCTGGGCCTATGAGAGCCATACCGACCTGATCGCCCGCACACTCGGCATCGACCCGGTCGAATTCCGCCGCCGCAATCTGCTGCATGACGGGCGGCCGCACGCGACCGGTACGGTGATGCACGACGCGCCGCTCGGTGCGCTGCTCGACCGCGCCGCGGCGGCGATCGGCTGGGGCGAGCCGTTCGATCGCGGCAGCGGCCCGGTAAGGCGGGGGCGCGGCATCGCGATCGGCTTCAAGGCCAGCATCTCGCCGACCGCCTCGGTGGCGATCGTCAACCTGTCCGGCGACGGCAGCTGCACGCTCTATTGCGGCACCGTAGACATGGGCCAGGGCTCGACCACGGCGATGGCGCAGATCGCCGCCGAATGCCTCGGCATCGATGCGGGTTCGGTGCGCGTCGTCGCGCCCGATACCGATGTGACGCCCTACGACATGGGCACGCTTGGCTCGCGCTCGACCTTTCACATGGGGCACGCGATCCGCGCCGCGGCCGACGATGCCAAGGCCAAGCTCGCCGCGCTCGCCGCCGAGCTTGGCGTTCCGGCCGGTACCAACCTGCCGATCGCCGAATTATTCCGCCGCAAATACGGTGCGCAGGCCGGCAACATCGTCGGCACCGGCAGCTTCATGCCGAGCCACAAATCGCCCGATCCCGAAACCGGGCTCACTGACGATGCGACGCCGTACTGGATGTCGGCTGCGACCGGCTGCGACGTGGAGGTCGACACCGAGACCGGCCGCTTCCGCATCCTGCGCCTGGTCAACGTCGCCGATTGCGGGACCGCGATCAATCCGCGCATCGTCGAGACGCAACTGACCGGCGCGACGGTGATGCAGCTCGGCTTTACCATCACCGAGGGCATGGAATTCACCGACGGGCAGCTGCGCAACCCGTCTTTCGCCGAATACAAGATCCCCGGCATCCGCGACATGCCCGACCGGCTCGAGGGCGAGATCGTCGAAAGCCGGCAACAAAGCGGGCCGTTCGGCGCAAAAGGCGTCGGCGAAAGCGGCACCTACGCGGTGTCGCCGGCGGTGGCCAACGCGATCCACGACGCGGTCGGGGTGCGCATCGCGGCGCTGCCGATCACCGCCGAGGCAGTTTATCGCGCGCTGCGCGCGGCCGCCGGCGACAAGCTGGCAGAGGATTGACATGACGGCCTCTCGCACGATCCGCTTCACGCTCAACGGCCGCACGGCCGAGGCCGACATCGCGCCGTACCACACGCTGATCGAGGTGCTGCGCGACCGCTTCGACCTGTTCGGCGCGCGCGAGAGCTGCGGCCAGGGGCTGTGCGGCTGCTGCACGGTGCTGGTCGACGGGCGCGGGGTGTCGTCGTGCCTCTACCTTGCGGCGTTCGCCGACGGCGCCGAGGTGGTGACCGTCGAACACCTCGCCGCCGATGGCACGCTCGACCCGGTGCAGGAAGCCTTTATCGAGGCCGGTGCATTCCAGTGCGGGTTCTGTACCCCCGGCTTTGTGCTGATGACGAAGCAGCTGCTCGACGAGCATCCCGCGCCGAGCGACGACCAGATCCACCACTACCTGTCGGGCAATCTGTGCCGCTGCGGCACCTATCCGCAGATCATCGAGGCCGTGAAGCTGGCGGCGCGCAAGCGGGCAGGGTGACGATGTAACGGACAAGCCGGTTCTTTTGGCCTTGGCTTGCCGGGTGTGAAAGCGCGCGGGCGCGCAGCAAATTATCACAATGAGGCAGTGAGGCAGTGAGATCACGCACCCTCACTGTCTCACCGCCTCATTGTGAATTTAACGCGTGGTTTGGTAGCGCCGCGAAAATCTACTTTCGGAACGGGTGGCCCGGCAATCCCGGCACCTTCATCCGCATCGTGTAGACCGAGCTGTGTGCGGTGAAGAACAGGGTCTTCATGTCCGGGCCGCCGAACGCGAGGTTGGCCGGCACTTCCGGCGTCTTGATGATGCCGATGCGGCTGCCATCGGGCGCGAAGACCCAGGTGCCGCCCGGCCCGGTGCAATAGACCCGGCCTTCGACATCGACCTTCATTCCGTCGGGCACCCCGATCTTCTCGTCCGACGACATATCGGCAAAAATGCCACGCCGCACCATCGCGCCGGTGCTGTCCAATTCGATTCGGTGGATATAGGCCGCGTGCCGGGTGTTGGCGACATAGAGCACCCGCTCGTCGGGGGAAAAGGCCAGCCCGTTCGGGTATTCGAAATCGGCGACATGGTGGCTCGAACCATCGGGCGTGATGCGATAGATCGCTGCCGGGTCGAGTTCGCGGTCGGCGAGCGGCACCCGCATCCCGGGATTGGTGAAATAAAGGCTGCCGTCCGATTTGCACACGACGTCGTTGGGGCGCGACAGGCGCTTGCCGTCGAAGCGGTCCATCAACACCTCATGCGCGGCGAACTTGCCGTCCGCGGGCCAGCGCGTCACCCGCCGGTTGGCGCCCTCGCACAGCACCAGCCGCCCCTGCCGGTCAAAGGTCGTGCCGTTGCCGTCGCCGGTCTTCTCGCGCAGCATTTCGGCCGGGCCGCCGGGCTTGATGCGGTAGAATTTCGACTCCCGCACATCGACGAAATACCAGAGCCCATCGGGGTGATAGAGCGGCCCTTCGGTAAAGGTGAAACCGGTGGCGAGACGCTGCACGTCACCATCGATAAGGTCGTCGAGAGCGGCCATCGTTTTCTCCTTAGGGCTGCCGCATCCTGTAGGACGCAACGGCCTCACGCGTGATAATGCGCAAACACCACCGGCGAGACGAAGGCCCAGCATTCGAGGAATTCGGCCTTGTCGGGCTTGCAGCCAAGCGCTTCCATCGCGCCTAAGAGGCAGAACCAGTTGAGCACCTCGTGCTGGCCTGATTCCTCGATCTGGTCGGTGGTGTAGCGGTGCCACGTCGCGTAGTCGCCCTGTTCCAGCGCATCGTAGAGCGCGCGGTCGGCCGCTACATCGGGCCAGAGCTGCCAGTTTTTCTCGGTCAGGAACGAGTGCGACCAGGAGGACGACGCCATCAGCGCGACGCGCCACGGGCTGTCGGCCATGATCTTCGCGGTCGCCGCGCCGACCTGCATGCAGCGGTGCGGGTTGGGTGACGGCGGGTCGAGCGAGCGGATCTCGTCTTTCATCGCCAGCGGCAGGCGCAAGCCGCGCGCGGCGTTGACCCGGCGGCCGTAGCAATTCACCGAAAACTGTACCAGCGGATAGTCGAAGCCGCGGCGCTCGTCATCGAGAAACAGCAGCGTGTTTTCGAACGCGTGGCCCATCTTGTGGTGCAGCGGCTTGTAGGCATAGCCGACATCGATGCCGCTCTCGATCAGCTTGTTGGCGAGGTACTTCCCGGCCTCCTTGTGCCCGCGCACGCGGAAGGTTTTGTCCGCCGGCTCGTTCCACGGGTTGTCGGGGCTGCGGCGGTGCGCCCAGGGCTGGATGTCCTGGTCGTCATAGGCGAGCACCGCAAACGGCGGCACGATGTCTTCCTTGAAATTCTCGTACTGGTCGTCGCCCCACATGACGATCAGATCGGGCTTGAACGCGTCGAGCGCCGCCCGCGCCTCGGCGAAATGCTTACGGTAGATTTCGCGATAGCGCGCGGCGGTTGCGGCGCCCCAATCGTTGCCAAGCTCGGCGCGCAGCTTTTCGGGCCAGGCGGCCGGCTGCTTCATCGCCTCCGGCATGTCGGGGTCGGCGAGCGAGGCCTTCATCATGCCGGTCCACTCTTCGTTCCGGCGCAGCATCACCGGCCGATGGGTACAGCCGATCCCCAGGATTTCAGCCATCATCGCCTCCCTGCTTTAAAAGCGGTGCCGCCGGTTTTCCGGCACCGGAATGTTCAGCAGCCGGGCGGCGTTGCGGCCGGCGATCGCGGCGCGCTCGGTGTCGTTCAGCGCCTTGCAGGCTTCGAGCTTGCCGACCGGGTCGATTTCGCCCATGTCGGCCGGGTAGTCGGTGCCCATCAGGATATGATCGACGCCGAATTCCTTTACCAGGTATTCGAGCTGGTGGTCGGTATAGACCAGCGCGTCGAAATAGAGGCGCTTGAGGTAGGTCGTCGGCATCTCGCGCAGGTGCTCGCAGCAATCCGGCCGCGCCGCGGCGCCGTGGTCGATGCGGCCCGAATAGGCCGGCAGATAGCCGCCGCCGTGCGACAGGCACATCTTGAGGTTCGGGTGGTCGCGCAGCACGCCGCCAAAGATCAGGTGATGCGTTGCGATCGTCGTATCGAGCGGGTTGCCGATCACGTTGTTGAAGTAGTGGTCATGCAGCCGCCGCGCCTCGGTAAACCCGTCGGAGTGCATGAACAGCAGCATGCCGAGTTCTTCGGCGCGGGCAAAGATCGGGCGAAACTTCGGGTCGGAAAGGTCCTGCCCGGCGACATGGGTCATGATCTCGATGCCGCGGAAGCCGAGCGAGTGGTGGCATCGCTCCAGTTCCTTCACCGCCAGTTCCGGAGCCTGGAACGGCACGGTGCCGAGCCCGGTGAAGCGGTCGGGGTACTTGCCGCAAATCTCGGCGATGAAATCGTTGGTCGCCCGCGACGCCGCGAGGCCGAGATCAGCGTCGGCGCCGTAATAGGTCTGGCGCGGCGCCGGGCTGATCGCCTGCATGTCGATGCCCATCAGGTCCATGTCGGCGATGCGCTGTTCGGGCGAATGGCCCTGCTCGGCGGTGCGCACGCCGTTGGCGCGGTTCTGCGCCTGGCTTTTCGGATTCGCCTGGGTTTCGAGGAACCATTTCGTCACTTCCTCGCGCCCCTCGACCATCTCGGCGGCCTTGGCGCAGCGCACGTGGCAGTGAATGTCGAGCGTGAACCATTTGCCGCGGGCATGCGCCGGGCCTGGAAACCGGCCGGGAATGCGGGCGCCTTCGGGCAGGCAGGTGAAAAGCATTCTTGTTCTCCTTATTTCACCGGCGGCATTTCGATGTTCAAGAGCCGCGCCGCGTTGCGGCCGAGGATTGCGCGGCGCTGCACATCGTCGAGCCCCTTGGCGCCTTCGACAAACCCGATCGGGTCCACTTCGCCCATATCGGCCGGATAGTCGGTGCCCATCAGCACGTGGTCGGCGCCGTATTGGTTCACCAGGTATTCGAGCTGGTGGTGGGTGTAGACGATGCTGTCGAAATAAAGCCGCTTGAGATAGGTCGTCGGCATCTCGCGCAGGTGTTCGCAGCAATCCGGCCGGGCCGAGGCGCCGTGGTCGATACGACCGGAATAGGCCGGCAGCATTCCGCCGCCATGCGACAGCACCAGCTTCAAATTCGGGTGGTCCTGCAACACGCCGCCGAATATCAGGTGATGCACCGCGACCGTGGTGTCGAGCGGGTTGCCGATCACGTTGGTGAAATAGTGGTCACGAAAGCGGCTGGCCTCGGGAAACCCGGTCGGGTGCATGAACAGGGTCAGGCCAAGCTCCTCGGCGCGGGCGAAGATCGGCCGGAAGCGCGGCTCGGACAGATCGGCGCCGGCGACGTTGGTGGCGATCTCGATGCCGCGGAGGCCGAGCGATTTGTGCAGCCGGTCAAGCTCGGTGACCGCCAGTTCCGGCGCCTGGAACGGTACCGTGCCGAGCCCGACGAAACGATCGGGATGCTTGCCGCAGATGTCGGCGATGTTGTCGTTGATGACGCGCGCGGTCGCGATGCCCAGATCGGCCGGCACGCTGTAGAAGGTCTGGGCCGGCGACGGGGTGATCGCCTGGATGTCGATCCCCATCCGGTCCATGTCTTCGAGCCGCTTGTCGATCGAGGTGAACTGGATGCGGGTGCGTCGCGCCTGCTCGCGGTTCACGTCGCGGGTGTGCTCGTTGGCGAACTGGTGGCGCGGCTGCCAGTCCATCGACAGCCCGGCCGACGCGACCATCTCCTCGGCCTTCGCGGTCAACAGGTGGCAGTGGATGTCGACCGTGAACCACTTGCCGCGGGCGTGCACCGGGCCGGGAAAACGGCCCGGGATCTGCGCCCCTTGCGGCAGACAGGTGAACAGCATTGCGTCTCCTTCCCAGCGGTTTCCAGTATCCTACGCGAGATCGCCGCGTCTCGCGCAAGCGCGACGACGGTTCACCCTGCCGGCACTTTTTCGAGCAGCACGCCGAGCCCCTTGAGCCCGTCCTTCGCGCCGAACTGGCGCAGCATCGCCCAGATCAGCGCCTGGTTGGTGGTGACGACCGGCTTGCCGAATTGGCGCTCCCAGCCGGCGACGTGCACCATCGTCGGGAAATTGCCGCCGGGCACGACAAAGGCCTCGATCTCCGGCCGGTCGATGCGGGCAAAGGCGTCGCGCGCGTTTTCCGGGCCGAGCGCGCCGATCGCATAGGAATCGGTCGCGGCAAACCCCTCGACCGCTGCCACCGCAAACCCGAACCGGCTTTCGAACAGGCGCTTGGCGGCGGCGTTGACCGGCTCGGAATAGGGCGAGACCAGCGCCACCCGCCTGGCGCCCAGCGCGTTGACGGCGCGGCCGATCGCGACCGCCGAGGTGATCGCCGGCACGCCGGCCGCCTCGCTCATCCGGCGGGTTGCGTCGTCGTCGTAGCCGTCGCGATGCAGGCTCGCCGAGGTCTGCACCAGCATGATCATCTCGACTTTGGCGGTGCCGAGCAGACGCGCCTGATAATCGAGGTCTTCGTCGCGCGGCGAGGAAAACGGCGATTTGCTCGGGCTGCTACTCAGCATCCGGCCGTAATGCGCCTGGTATTCGGGCGGCAGCAGATGGCTGTATTCGATCTCGCAGGTGGTGTTGGTCGAGGGGATCAGCGCGCCGAAATGCCGGGTCATGCGCAGGGCCTTTCGCTGGTTGCGAACCGGCCCTACTGTGACAGACGCGGCGCGGCCGCCAAAGGGTGACGTGTCGCGCTCCCGGTGGCAAAGCCGCGCGGTCAGCAGCGGCGGTCACGCAGCCGGGCAGAGACCAGCCGGGCAGAGACCAGCCGGGCGATGGCGGCGGGCGCTTGGTCGGGGATCGCAAACACCGAGCTTACGTTGATCTCGCACAGCACGTAGGTGTCCGCGCCCGAAGCATCGCGCGGGCCGTAGAGGAAATCGGCATCCCAGATGATCGGCAGCGACCCGGCGTCGATGCCCAGCACCGCCATCATCTGCGGCGTCCATTCGCCCTCCATCCGTGCACGAAGCGCCTGGAACGGCGCAGCATCAGGCCCGTGCATGATCCGCGGGCCGGGTTGCGCCGCAGGTGAATCCGGCCCGTCCGGCGGCGGTGGGATCAGCGCCTTGATAAGCTGGTGCCCAAAGCCCACCACCCTGTCGGCGCCCATGTAGCAGCGGATCATGCCGTCGGGCAGGCGCGGCTGGAACGGCTGGTCGACGATGCAGCTGTCGGCCGCAAGATAGGCGCCGCAGGCCGCGATAAAGTCCGCGAGGGGCAATTCCTCCGGAATGCTGCCGCGGCGGGCCTGCAACACCCGCACGCGCCCGGTGCCAGGCAGCAGTTCGACCTTCCACACCCCCTGCCCGCCGTTGCCGCGGTTGCGTTTGACGACGCGGGGGCCGGCGGTTTGCAGCCGTTCCGGAAACCCGGCCGCGAATTCGGCGGCGGACCGGTAGAGCGCGGTGTCGGTGCCCCAGCCGAGGTGCCGGGTGCGGTGTAGAACCTCCTTGACCCCCATCTTCAAGGTGACATCGGGATGAGCGCTGACCCACGGGCCGCGCCCGGCGACATCGCGCAACAACGCGTCGAGTTCGGTGCGGTTCTTTCCGTCGTGAAGCGGATCAACCCACACCAGCACGCCGTCGGCCGCGAGAAGCTGCTCGCGCACCTCCGCGGCAAACGCCTCGTCGTACACCGCCGGCTCGGCCTCGATGCCGAGCGCCGCCAGTTCTTCAAAGACGCGGTGAAAGCGGTTGTTCTGCGGTGTCGCGGCCTGCCGGGCGGCGCGGTCGCCGCGCCAGAGGATCGCGATGCGGTGGGGTTTCATGGCGGTCATGTCGGGCTCCCGGGCACGCTCGCCGACGCGGCGAGTGGCGCAGAGCTTGGACGACCAGCCGTCTAGCGGGGTGCCTGCTTCGACCCCGCCGCGATGATATGGGGAGGGGTCGGGGCTGACAATCCCCTCCGACACGACGTCCCCTCCGACACGACAGCGGACCTCGGCTGCGAGAGAATGAGAGGGGCGCCGCGCCGCTGCCGAGGGTTATTTCGCCGTGGTTGTGGAAGGCTCGTTCGTCACGCCCTGCCACACTTTTTCCGCGCCCGGCGGCAGCTTGTTCATGTTCTGGAGAAACAGTGCCAGCGTCCACATCTGGCGTGTGCTCAACGTGTCTTTCCATGACGGCATGCCCGTCCAGCGGATGCCGTTTTGCAGTTTCCAGAAGGTCCAGCCGGGCGGGTCGTCCTCGACCCCGTCCGTCGCCAGCTGCGGCGGCTCTGGATACTCGCCCTTTGCGATGGGTGAGGCCGATGCGTCCCCTTTTGCGGTGCCGTGGCAGATCGCGCAATGCTGGGCGAATAGGTTGATGCCGTCGATCAGGTTGGCGTCCGTCAGCGGCACCGGGCTCGGCCCCTTTGGCGCGTCGCGCGACAAGGTTGCGCGCAGTGAGGTTCGGGCCGCCCATTGTTCGAGGAACAGCGGCTTTCCGTTCGCGGCGGCGGGGATGGCGCCGGAGACGATCATGCCGTATCCGACGGCGATGATGGCGACGACGGTCAAGACGATCCCGAGAAGAATGCCCTTTACCATGGGAGGCCTCCTTGTGGCTGACATCGGCAGCAACCGGCGCACGCGACATACGGTCCCGGAGCGGGAACGCGCAATCAGTGCTTTTGGTTCCACCCGCGGCAAAGTGTATCGCGCCTGCCTGTGCCGCCCGTCCCGCGCCTGGCAATGACGCTTCGACGTAATGCGAGAATCCTCTACGATGCCGGAATGTATTCCGTTGAGGAGAGACGAGGATGACGCTGCCGTTGAACGGCTTCACCGTGATCGATTTGACCGCGCACCGCGCCGGTCCGACCGCGGTGCGCCAGCTCGCCGATTGGGGCGCCGACGTGATCAAGATCGAGATGCCGGGCGAGCATACCGATGCCACCGGCAGCCGTCGAGACGGGCCGGATTTCCAGAACCTGCACCGCAACAAGCGCTCGCTCTCGCTCAACCTGAAGAGCAAGGAAGGCCACGCGATCTTCATGAAGCTGGCCGAAAAGGCCGATGTGATCGTCGAAAACTTCAAATCGACCGTGAAGCACCGGCTCGGGATCGATTACGAGGCGGTAACACAGGTCAACCCGCGCATCGTCTATGGCAGCATCTCGGGCTTCGGGCAGGACGGGCCCTATGAAGGCCGGCCCGGCGTCGACCAGATTGCCCAGGGCATGGGGGGGTTGATGTCGATCACCGGTCACCCCGGGCAGGGCCCGACCCGCGTCGGCATCGCCATCAACGACACCTCGGCCGGCATTCTGCTGGCCAACGGCATCACCCTGGCGCTGCTGGCGCGCGAGCGCACCGGGCAGGGGCAATGGGTCCACACCTCGCTGCTCGAGGCGCAGATCTTCATGCTCGACTTCCAGGCCTCGCGCTACACGATGAAGGGCGAGGTGGCAAAGCAGGAGGGTAATTTCCACCCGACCTCGCCCGGCACCGGCATGTTCCAGACCGCCGACGGCTACATCAACATCGCTGCCTCGGGCGACAATCTGTGGCGGAAGTTCTGTGAGATCGCCGGCGACAAGGAGCTGGCATCGAACCCCGATTTCGCCACCGTGCCGCTGCGCGCCAAAAACCGGGCGGCGCTGATCGCGCACCTCAACGACGTGGTTCGGTCAAAATCCAGCAAGTACTGGGTCGACGAATTGAACAAGGCGGGCGTGCCGTGCGGCCCGATCAACACGATCGACCAGGTGTTCGCCGACCCGCAGGTCAAGCATCTCGGCATCCGCCGCCCGGTCGATCACCCCACGATCGGCACCTTCGACATCGTCGGTCAGCCGATCCACATGAGCGCCTACCCGCAGCCCGAGCGCCTCAAGCCGACCCCCGACCAGGGACAGCACACCGACGAGGTGCTGGCCGAGCTGGGTTACGACGCGGCCGCGATCAAATCGTTTCACGCCGGCGGGGTGGTGTAAGGGGCGCGCCTCGAAGGACGCGCCGAGGGGCTCTCGGCACCATGAGTATGTCCGGAAACCCGACCTTCTTCGCGCTGTTGCGCGAGCAGGCGGTGCGTGCGCCCGATGCGGTCGCCGTGATCTCGGGCGAGCGGGCGGCGACCTATGGCGACCTCGCGGCGGCGGCGGCGCGGATTGCCGGCGGGCTGCGCGCGCTCGGTGTGAAGCGCGGCGACCGGGTCGGCATCCTGATCGAAAACCGGCTGGAGTGGCTCGAAGCGGCGTTTGGCGCCGCCGCGCTCGGCGCGGTCGCAGTGCCGTTCAGCACCTGGTCGAAGCCGGCGGAGCTGGCCTATCTGTTCGCCGACGCCGAGATCGCGGCACTGGTGACGGTCGGCGGGTTTGGCGGCCAGGATTTTGCCGCCGCGCTCGACGCGCTGGTGCCAGAGGCCGGCGCAGCGCCGCCCGGCGCTTGGCGCTCGGCGCGCTTTCCGCATCTGCGCGCGATCGTCGCCGTCGATGCGCCGCCGCGGCGCGGCTGGCTCGCCTACGGTGACCTGGAATCTGCCGACCCGGTGGTCGGCGCTGATGCGGCGCACCCCGACGATGACGCGCTGATCCTCTACACCTCGGGGTCGAGCGCGCGGCCCAAGGCGGTGCGGCTGGCGCATGGCGCGGTCGTCGAGAACGGCTTTAATATCGGCGAGCGGATGCGGCTCTCCGCCGACGACCGGGTTCTGTTGGCGCCGCCGTTGTTCTGGTCGTACGGCGCGGCCAACGCGCTGCCGGCGACGCTGTCGCACGGCGCCGCGCTGGTGCTGCAACCGCGCTTCGAGCCGGGCGGCTGGCTCGGCCTGATCGAGCACCACCGCTGCAGTGTGGTCTACACGCTGCCGAGCATGACCGGCGCGGCGCTGCGCCACCCCGAATTTCGCCGTGCGCGGGTCGCGAGCCTCAGGACCGGGCTGATGATCGGCAGCGCGGAAGAGGTGCGGATCGCCGCCGAAGAGCTGGGCGCGGCGCAGATCTGCAACATCTACGGCTCGACCGAAACCTGCGGCAATTGCTGCGTCACCCCGGCCGCTTGGCCGCTCGCCCGGCGCATGGCGAGCCAAGGCCCGCCGCTGCCCGGCAATGTGCTGCGCATCGCCGACCCCGACACCGGCGCGGCGCTGCCGGCGGGCGAAACCGGGCTGGTCGAGGTCAAGGGCCACATCACGGGTGGCTATGCCGGCGCCAGCGCCGCGGCCAACGCGGCCGCGTTCACCGCCGACTTGTATTTCCGCACCGGCGATCTCGGGTTTCTCGACGCTGCCGGCGGTTTTCACTTCGTCGCCCGCGACAACGACATGATCAAGCGCGCCGGAATCAACGTGTCGCCGGCGGAGGTCGAGACCCTGCTGCTGCATTATCCCGGCGTCGCGCAGGTCGCGGTGGTTGGAGCCGCCGCCGGCGAGCGCGGCGAGGCGATCGTCGCGTTTGTCGTGCCGGCGGCCGGCGCGACGCTCGACGCTGAGGCGCTGCGCGAGCACTGCCGCGCGCTCGCCTCGAGCTACAAGGTGCCCGACCGGATCGAGCTGTGCGCCGCGCTGCCGACCACCGAAACCGGCAAATTGTTCCGCCGCGGGCTCAAGGAGATGGCCGCGGCGCTGATGGATTGACAGGCCGCCGAGCGAAATCGTTCGTGCCCGGTTCCCGTCGTCCCCATGTGGTGGCGGCAGACAGCGGAGCGGGAGCGGTAGATGAAATCGGGCAAGGGGCTTTACCGGGTTCACGGCAAAGACGGCCGGCCTGACGATGTCCGGATCGATCTCGGCGGTATTACCGCCCCGCTCGAGGAATCGCTGTACCGCGCGCGCGGCTATCGGCCGCCGGTTGATGAGTTGCCGTGGTTCGATAAATACGTCGCGCCTCACGAATAATCCGGCCGGCGCTTTTCGCGGAAGGCGGCAACGCCCTCGGCGAAATGCGGGCTGGCGCGCACCCGGTCGCCGAGCTGCTGTTCGAGCGCCTCGCGACTCTTGGCGAAATCGGCATCGGTGGCGCTGATCTGCTCCTTGACCGCCTGCACCGCGCTCGGGCTGTTGGCGGCGATCGCCTCGGCCGTTTCGATCGCCCATGGCATCAGCCCGCCGGGCGCGACGATCGTGTTGACGAGGCCGATCTTCTCGGCGAATGCGGCATCGACGAGCCGCCCGGTCAGCAGCAGATCCATCGCGTGGACATGGCCGATCTGCCGCGCCAGCTTTACGGTGGCGCCGCCGAACGGATAGATCGACCACTTGACCTCGGGCAGGCCAAAGCGGGCCGCCGGCACCGCCGCGCGGATATCGGTCGACAGCAGCAGTTCGACGCCGCCGCCGACGCAATCGCCGTTGACCGCGGCGATGATCGGCTTGGTGAACGGCGTGTCCTTGAGCAGCGCGCGGTTGATCACATGCGCGGTCTCGGTGCTGGCCGACAGATCGCCGCTGATGTCGGCGCCGACGCAGAACGAGCGGTCGCCGGCGCCGGTCAATATCACCGCGCGGCAGGTTTCGTCCTGGTCGAGCCGATCCCACAATTCGGCGAGGTCGGCCATCATCGCCCGGGTCATCGCGTTGCGCCGCGCCTCGTGGGCGATCGTCACCACCACGATGTGCCGCTGGTGGGTATTGAGGCGGATTTCCATATTGGGGCTCCTTCGGCGGTGGACGCCCCGCCGGCAATGACATGAAATAGCGCGCTGCCGCATTCGGAGAAACGGATCATGAGCCCCTTTGATCGCCTGAGCGTCATCGATTTCACGACGACGATCGCCGGGCCGCATTGCACGCGGCTCCTGTCCGATCTCGGGGCCGAGGTGATCAAGATCGAGGCGCCGGAAGGCGACATGATGCGCAGCCGTCCGCCGCTGCGCAGCGGCGCCAGCACCTCGTTCGGTCAGCTCAACACCGGCAAGAAAAGCCTGGTGCTCGACCTGAAGCGGCCGGAAGCGGTGGAGATCGTCAAGCGGCTCGCCAAGACCGCCGATGTCGTGGTCGAGAATTACCGCCCCGGGGTCATGCACCGTTTCGGCCTCGATTACCCGGCGCTGCGCGCGGTCAACCCGGCGCTCGTCTACTGCTCGATCTCGGGCTACGGCCAGACCGGACCGTCCGCCGGCCTGCCGGCCTACGCCCCGGTGATCCACGCCGCCTCTGGCTTCGACCGCGCCCAGATCGCCTACCAGCCAGAGGACCGGCGCCCCGATTACTGCGGCATCTACATCGCCGACGTGCTGACCGGCACCTATGCCTTTGGCGCGATCGCCAGCGCGCTGCACCAGCGCCACGAAACCGGCGAGGGGCAGATGATCGACGTGTCGATGCTCGAGAGCATGCTGTCCCTGACCTTGAGCGAGATCCAGGCGGCGCAGTTTCACGTGCCGCCGATCCCGCGCCAGATCTTCGGCCCGGTGCAATGCCGCGACGGCTACATCATGCTGGCGGTAGCGAGCGAGCGCACGTTCCAGAACGTGGCGATCGCCTCCGGCCATCCGGGCTGGATCGAGGACCCGCGGTTCAAGCTTTATGCCGACCGGCGCAGCAATTGGGGCCACCTGATCGACGAGCTGGAATTGTGGTCGAGCCGGCACGACACTGCCGAGGTACAGGCGATCTTCGGCCGCCACAGCGTGCCGTCATCGCCCTACCGCACGGTCAAGGAGGCGATGGACGACCCGCAGCTCGCGCACCGCACGGCGCTCGCCGAGGTGCACGACCGCGGCGGCAGCTTCCGCGCGCTCAACCCGCCGTTCCGCATGACCGGCAGCGACACCGCCGCCCGGCCCTATGTTACCGCGCTCGGCGAAGACAGCGCGGCGGTGCTGCGCGGTCTCGGCTACTCGCCCGACGAGATCGCCGCGCTGGCGGAAGGCGGGGTGACGGTGATGGGCTAAGAGCCGCGGCCGGCGCGTCTGCTGCGGGTCGGTACCCTTTGCCGCCGTCTCGCGTAAAAATGTCACACGGCGACCGATTTTTGCCGATGCCGCGAACGATTTCGCTATGTCAACATAGCGACGTGCAAAAGCCGCTAGCTTCTCCGCAATGAACGAAGACGCGACGTTTTTCCAAGAGATGGCTGCTCGCTGCTACGAGTTGGCTAAGCGATGCTCCCCCGCCGACCGTGACATCGCTGAGGAGCTCTTGACGCTTGTGCGCGTCTTGTCCAACCGCGCCATGGCCCTGGGGGTCGATGCCGACGAACTCCCTGAGTTTTAGCGATCGCTTGCCGGCCGACAAACTATCGCCCGGCCGACCGTTGCCGACCGACATCCGCCACAGGTTTGAGCAGGGCTTTCGCGGGAATACGTGACGGGTGGGCGCCACGTTCTATCGCGCGCTGCGCGAACATTCTCGCGAGGTCCACCAGGCCGCCGGCAATCGTCTTGTCGGCGCACAAGTCCGCCAGCTGCAAGCACTTACATGCTTGCTCGATCATGAACCCTACATCTGCCGCGGTGCTCGGCATTTTCGTGTCCCTGGAGATTCGCGTACCCCCTTGCCCCAGCGCCGGTGCGCTACATAAGAAAGGTTCGCCGCGCTCTGTAAGGACACATCCACGGCCGAGATCAATACCTAGTCTAATCTAAAAATTGAAATGCCTCAAGGTCAGTAAAGATTTTTGATAATCGAGTGGTTCGCAACTATAAAGATGGTAATTGATGTACCTTTGCGTTCACTGTGATCGGCACTGTTGCGACTTCTGGTAGAAATTTCTGAGCGATCTCAGCGCCGTGTCAACTGAGATCCGACCGATCGAGCAGGCTGCGTTTGATCGACCGGTCGGCTCTGGGTGCCGGCCATTTGACCGATCGTGACCGGGGGCTACACCGGCATCATGCGGCGCTGGTGGGCGCGGCCGATGCGGGCGGCCTCTTCGCTGTGCCCGGCGAAGACGCGGACGCCTTCGTCGATCTTGCCGACGATGTTTGCCGGCGTACCGATTTCGAGAAAGGCGACGCCGTTTTTGCGGCACGCGGCCATCACCTTGGCGCGTGCTTCCTGCATTTCCGGCGGGTAGTTGTCGCGCGGCATCTCGGTATAGCCGAGCGCGAGGCTGAGGTCGCCCGGCCCCAACTCGGCGAAACCGAGGCCCGGCACTGCGAGGATCTCGTCGGCGTGGGCGATGCCCTCGGGGCTTTCGAGCTTGACCCCGAGCAGCAATTCGCCCTCGGGGTTAAGGGGCCACGGCTCGCACAGCCGCATGTATTCGGCCGGCGACACGCCCCAGACCGCCGCCGCAGTCAGCTCCGAGCCGCGGCCGCGCGTGCCGCTGCCGAGCGTGCCGAGCGCCGGCTTTCCGGCGGCGCCGTGCATGCGCCGCAGCGGGGCCGGCAAGTCGGGATCGACCCCTTCGAGGTGATGCGGATAGCGGCAGCTTTCGACAAAGGCGCGTGCCGCGCCGGCGGTTTCGACCTGGCACAGCAGGATGCCGTGCGCGCCGCGTCCGAGGATTTGGCGAAACTGCCACGCATTGTAGCGGACGTGGTCCTCGTCGATGCCGTTGAGCGGCGCCTCGACGATGACCGTAGGGCTGCGGTGGCCTGAGCGGGTCGGCCCGGCATCGACGAGGCCGGCGAGATAGGCGGCGAGCCCAGTCATGTCGAACGCGCCGTGCTCCATGCCGACATTGATGTAATCGGCCCAGGTATGGGCGTCCTCGCGCCCTTGCTCACGGGTCAGCACATGGCCGGTATGGTTGCCGAGGTAGTAGATCGCCTGGTCCTGCGCGAGCAATTCGATCGCGCGGTTGATCCGCTGTGCCACCTCGGCCTCCCGTAAGATCGCAAGCCAGCATATACCGACGAGGCTGCGCGCGTCGCGCGGCGACGAGGTGCGTTCCTAGCGCTACCCCCGCTCTACAGGCTGGGCTCCCACGCTGGTACGCCGAGAACCGCGCCGCGCAGATGCGGATCGAATTTTGGTGCCGGCAGTCGGGCGGCGTCTCGCGACAGCACGTACCAGGTCTGACGCGGATGAAACCAAGGCAAGGGGCGGCCGAACAGGCCGGTCTGGCGGAGGATCGCCGCGATGGTCGCCGGGGCATGAGCGACGCTAGCCGGGTAGACCCAGCCCGAGCCGGCAAATTCGGCTACCCCGGCCTGGCCGGGGTGGATGAACGTCGCCAGCGCGAGCCCGGTCTTTGCCAAGGCGCGTGAAAACCCATCAAGCGCCAGTTTCACAAGATCGGCTCCCGTGTGGCTGAAGATCGACTGCGCCACGATGAAGTCGAAACCGAGGCCGCAGCGGTCGGCGCGAAAATCGTTGAAGGCGTGAAAATGCGGCCACTTCAACCCGACCAGATCGCGGCCCAATTGGCGGTCGATTGCATCCTCGATCAGCCATTCGTTCGGTTCGAGGCCGTGGTAGTTGCCGCGGCGAAGATAGGGTATCAGCAGCCGACCCAGCCGCAATGAACCGCATCCGAAATCGAGCACGCGGTGATGGTCGCGCAACCCGAGCGTTGTCAGCAGCCGGAATTGCGTGGCACCCATCAGGTCGTATTGATCGGGCGGGCCAACGAACGCGGTGTAGTGCTCCGCGCCAGCGCCGAGCCGGCGCGCGTCGGCATCGGAGAGATGCCGAGTAGTGGACCCACCCCCCATCGCCTCTACCCCTTCCCCCCGGTTTGCGGTAAACGTTCGCGGCAAAGAGCCGGGACGGGTGCCTGTGCGACCTCTGCAGGTCATCATCGGATTTCCTGCCCGTACGGACGAGGGCTTAGCCGCATCGCAAGGCGGCCCGGCATCCTCTGCCGCACGACCCGGCGAGAGAGCGTCGGGGACAAACCGAATCACCGGCTTCGGGTAGAGGGATCGGATAGGCGCAATTTCAAAAAAAGCTGCGACGGGAAGGTGGAGGGACAGGAAGGCGGGGCGCGAAGATGACACAGGAAACTTCAGCCGAAACCCACATCACCCACGACCCGGCCTATGAGACCGTGGGGGCCGACGATTTCGCGGCGATGGTCGCGATCGAGCGCTATGGGCGGCGCAGCGATGCGTTCGACGGCATTATCGGCGCGACGCACGACCATTTCTGGGACCCCTATAACCCGGCCTATCTCGATTTTTCGCAGCCGTTCGATCTCGACCGTGAGCCGCTCTTGCCGCTCGCACGCTTCCCGGAGCTGAACTGCGCCGCGACCGAACATCTCGACGACGGCACCAAAATTCGCCTCGCCAACCAGATCCAGCGCTGGAACCTGTCGAATATCCTGCATGGCGAGCAGGGCGCGCTGTCGCTGTCGGCGTCGCTGTGCGACATCCTGGTCGATCCCGGCGCGCAGGAATATGCCGCCAACCAGGCGCGCGAGGAGGCACGGCACGTCGCCGCGTTCGGCCGCTATATCGCCGCGCGCTGGGGTTCGCCGTACCCGGTCGGCCCGGTGCTCGGCGAGTTCCTCAAGGACATCGTGCTGTCGCCGGTCGTTTACAAAAAGCTGATCGGCATGCAGATGCTGCTCGAAGGGCTGGCGATGGGCGCCTTTGCCAACCTGCACGCCCATGCCCGCGACCCGCTGTTGAAGCGGCTGGTGCAATTGGTGATGACCGACGAGGCGTTTCACCACCGCTTCGGCAAGATCTGGGCCGACCGCACGCTGCCGAAACTGAGCCGCGACGAGCACGAACGGGTCGAGGACTGGACCGCGCAGGTGTTCGAGATGCTGCTGTTCAACCTGTCGAGCCTTGCGCAGCGCGCCTATGTCTACGAGGCGTTCGGGCTCGACGTGGCAAAGTTGCGCGAATCGGTGCGCGAGCGGTTTTCCGGCGGCCGGCGCAATTCGCTGCGCGAAGGCACCAACATATTCCGCGTGCTGGTCAAGACGCTCTTAAAGGCCGGCATCATCACCGACCGCACAATCCACATCTACGCCGCCTGGGTTGACACCGACGAGCTCGACGCCGAGGGCGACACGATGGTCGGCGATGCGATCGCTGCCGACGGCATCGAATATCTGCGTGCGATTAACGCGCGGCGGCGCGTGATCGGCCAGAAGGCGGAGGCCTGATGAAGGTGCCGATTTTCCCTGTCTTTTTTGTGTAGTACCGCCGGCAGCGGCATCAAAATCGGGCACTTAACTTCATATGGGGCAGATAACCTCGCGAACGGCGATCCAACCGAAAGTCCATTAACAGCAAATTGTCTCCAACAACTGCCGTCTAAATTTTCGTATACGATGAATGAAGCGCCTGGCCCGCCCCAGCCATTCCCGGCGCTTATTGTATTATTAATAAAATCAGTAGCAGGTATCGCCGCTAAACCAATAATAGCTAAAGTGACCAACAGTCTCCAAAGCTGACCGGGCTCATCCGTGCCTGGCGTTCTCAATTCATGCAACATTAACGGAAACCTACCCCGTATGGCTCCCCTTTTAACATATGTATGCAACGATAGGTAGAGTAATTTATATTAACAAATAATAATCGTATTTCCGGGACACCCGGAACGTTCTGTCGCCCCCGCCGTTATCCGAACCGATCCCCTGCGCGGTCGCGCGCAGTTTCTGGCGGGAGGGAACGATGGACGAACATATCTATCGCGTGATCCAGATCGTCGGCTCTTCAGAGAAAAGCATCGACGATGCCATCCACGTGGCGATCGCCCGCGCGTCGAAAACCTTGCGCGGCCTGCGCTGGTTCGAAGTCGCGGAAACCCGCGGCCATATCGAGGATGGCAAGGTGCATCACTTCCAGGTGACGCTGAAGGTCGGCTTCACGCTCGACGAGGACTGAGCGCGGCGATCCCTTTTGCGCGTCGGACTGATCGGCGCGGGGCACGCGGCGGCGCTGCATCTGCACGCGTTGCAGCGACTCCGCTCGGCCGAAGTCACGGGGATACTCGACTGCGACCTGCCGCGGGCGGCGGCGCTCGCCGCGCGCTTCGCCCTGCCGCCCGAGGTCGCGACCGCCGACCGCTTCTATGATTTCGGCCGGCCGCACATCGTCCATATCGTTACGCCGCCTGCATCGCATTACCCGCTGGCGCTCGACGCCCTCAACCGCGGCGTCCACGTGCTGGTCGAGAAACCGCCGGCGCTGACCACCCAACAATGCGACGCGCTATGGGAATGCGCGGCAGCGCGCGGCGTGACGATCGGAGTCAACGAGAACACGGCATTCGACCCGCTGGTTCGCCGCGCTGCCGCAGCGATTGCCGCGGGTGAGGTCGGCAGGCTGCTGCACGTCGACGGAGAGTTCTCATTCGGCCTCGACCCTGACGACATCCCTGCGCCGTGGGTGGCGGAGTTGCCTGGCGGCATGCTCGAGGACCTGCTGCCGCATCTTCTCGTGACCGCCCGGGCTCTTGCCGGCGCGCGGATGGCATCGGACTTCTGGCGGCTCGGTTCGGGCGGCGGGTTGGCCCATCACCGGCACGACACGCTGCGGCTGATACTGGTCTCCGAAAGCGGGGTGACGGTGGGCCTGACCCTGTCGCTGGCAGGGCGGCCCAAGACATTTCGGCTCGCTGCGCAGGGGACGCGCGGAGCGATTCAGATCGACCTGAGCAACATGCTCTACCAGTTGTCCCGAACCGGCGCGGGCGACGGCGCGCTGGCGCGGGGTTTCGCCGTCACAGCGGGGGCGTTCGGCGATCTCGTCCAGACCGGGCGCAACGCGCTGGCGCTCGCAGCCGGCCGGCGGGAGCGGTTCGGTGGCATGCTGCCGCTAATCCGGGCTCATCACGCGGCGCTCGCGGCGGGCGCGCCAGTGCCGGCGCCGCTGTCGCGAGCTATTGAGACCGTCCGGATCGTCCAGGCGATCTGGCCCCGCGTTGACGCTACCGCCGCTGCTGGCGGCGCAGGAAATCGATGAAGATCGCGGCGAGCAGGCCTTCCTTGGCGTCCCAGTCCTCGAACGCGACATCGACATCCATGCGGTCCTCGGCCAGCACTTCGTGGTACTCGCTGTTCGGCATCAGCCGGTGTGCTGCCTGGCCGGGGGGGCGCGGGTGCACCCGGTCGTTGCCGGGGATGATGCAGGCCGGCACCACCATCGAGCGCAGATCGGCCGGCGACAGCCCGATTACCGCGTGATCCGACCCGGCATTGAAGCTCTGCTGCCAGCGGGTCATGCGGGCGATGAAATCCTGCTTGTCCATCGCCATCAGCACGTCGCGGCTCTTCGGGTTGGCCTTGCTGACTTCGGTCCAGTGCTCCATCGCGCACACCGCCGCCATGCCGCCCTGTTGCGCCGCTGCGATGTGCGCGCCGTAATACTGGTCGCTGAGGCGCTTGGCGGCATAGGCGCCGCCGGTGACGCGCCACAACAAGAGGCCGCGCACGTCCTCGGGCCGGCGCAGCGTCAGGATCATCGCCAGCCGGCACCCCGACGAACTGCCGCCGATATAGGCCGGCAGCGCGTCGATGCTTTTCAGCAGCTCGTGCAAATCCTCGGCCCACAAATCGTTTTCGCTGTCGCCCTCGATCGCCACGCTCGAGGCACCGGTGTTGCGCCGGTCATACACGACGACGCGATAGCCGGCCTCGGCGATCTTCTCGCCGAGCGAGCGCACCGAAACCGCGCCGCGCCGTCCGCCGGGCTGCAGCGCGACAAACGGGCCGCGATCGCCGAGCACCTCGTAATGCAGCTCGATACCGCGGATTTTGGCGACTTGCATGCTGTTCCTCCCCTGGTCGCAAGCGCGAAGCGGCGGCATGTTAGCGACATCAGCAATCGCGCGACAGTGACCCGGGCACATGCAAGTCGGTTTCTTTTTCTGGCCGTTCACTCCCGATCTCGTGCGCCGGATGGCCGAGGCCGCCGACCGCTACGGCTTCGACCTGATCGGCATCGCCGACACGCCGGGCAACGCGATGGACCCGTGGGTGGCGGCGACGCTGACCGCCGGCATCGTCGAGCGCGCGCGGATCGCGCTGTGCGTCACCAACCTCGAATCACGGCACCCGGCAGTGACGGCGGCGGCCACCGCCTCGCTCGATCTGCTGGCACCGGGGCGTGCGATCCTCGGGCTCGGCACCGGGCACAGCGGCACGCGCAATCTCGGCCTCGGCCGTTCCGGCACGAGGCAGATGGCGGCCGGTGCCGATTTCGTCCGCGCGCTGCTGCGCGGCGAGCCGGCCGGCTGGCAGGGTGGCGAGGCGCAGCTGCCGTGGGTAAGGCGCGCGAGCCCGGTATTCCTCGCCGCCTCGGGTCCGAAATCGCTCACGGTCGCCGGGGCGCACGGCGACGGCGCGTTTGTCAATTTCGGCATTGCCGCCGAAAACATGACCGCGACCGAGGCGGCGGTGGTCGCCGCCGCGCAGGCCGCCGGCCGCGACCCCGGCGCGGTCGAAATCTGGCAGATCGCCGCGCTTGATTGCCACCGCGACGGCGCCGCCTCGCGGCAGCGGGTCGGCGCGATCCTCGCCTTTATGGCCGCCGGCTACATCCTGCAGGGCGACCTCGCCGCCCGCGGGGTGCCAGCCGAGCTGCACGAGGCGATCGGAGAATTGCGCCGGCGCTACAGCACAAGGCCGGGCGCCGCCGACGCCGCGCTGGTCGACGAGCTGGGCCTGTTCGACTACCTGGCGCGCCGGTTTGCGGTGTTCGGCACGCCGGATGCGTGCCGGGCGCAGGTACTGGCGGCGCAGGCGGCGGGGCTGAGGCGCGTGATGTTTACGGTCAGCCTCGCCGCCGATCCGGTCGCGACGGTCGAGCTGTTCGGCCGCGAGGTGCTGCCGGCGCTGCGCTAATTCCCGGCGGCGCCGGCCCGCGCGTCGGCCGCGGGCACGGAAATAGCCGGTTCTCCCGCGTCCGCTAAGCGGTATAAGCTCTCGCCCGAAGACGCCGGCGGGGAGGCCTGCCTGGCTCGAAAGGCTCGAAAGACGGGCGAGGGAGCTCCAGATGAAGTTACTGTATTTCGATGATTACAAGCTCGGCGTGCTCAAGGGCAATGCCGTGGTCGACGTGTCGGCGGTGGTCCAGGATATCCCGCATACCGGGCCGGGCGACCTGATGAACGGGCTGATTGAGCGGTTCGACACCTACCGCCCGAAGATCGAGGCGGCGGTGGCGAAAGGCACCGGCGTGCCGCTGTCGAGCGTCAAGATCCGCCCGCCGCTGCCCAAGCCGACGACGATCGACTGCATGGCCGTCAACTACATGGAAGACGGCACCCGCAGCGCCCCGGCGCCGATCAACGCGTTCCACAAGAGCCCGAGCGCGATCATCGGCGAAGGCGACACGATGGTGTTGCCCGACGTGCCGGCGCCGATCTTCGAGGGCGAGGCCGAGATGGCCGTCGTCATCGGCAAGAAGGCGACCAATCTTTCCGAAGACCAGGTGATGGACCACATCTTCGGCTACACCAACTTCATCGACGGCTCTGCGCGCGGTTTGCCGCCGCCGGGCAACGTGTTCTTCCAGATGAAGTCGCGCGACACCTTTGCGCCGATCGGCCCGTTCCTCGTCACCAAGGACGAGATCAAGGACCCGCAGAAGCTGCAGATCCGGCTGTGGAACAACGGCCAGCTGATGCAGAACTTCAATACCGACGACATGGGCCACAGCATCAAGAAGTCGGTGGCGTGGCTGACCTCGATCCACACGCTGGTCCCCGGCGACATCGTCGCCACCGGCACCAACCATCGCGGGCTCAACCCGTTCATGGACGGCGACAAGATCGAGCTCGAAACCGAAGGCCTCGGCAAGCTGACCTTCAGCGTCCGCGACGACCTCAAGCGCACCTGGGCCCGCAAGACCCGGCTGCAATGCCACGAAGAGGCGAACGAAAAAACCCCGGGCGCCTACCCGGACTTCACCAAGCAGCTGACGGGCAAATACGCAAAGTAGACGGCAAGCCCCGCCTCCGCTCACACTCCCTCTCCCCGTTCACGGGGAGAGGGCTGGGTGAGGGGCTGATCGGGCGTCCGGGCTCGGCGCCCCATTGTTGCGGGCACCGATGTAATTCGGTTCCGACGTCACCAGACAGGGCCTCACCCACCCCGGCGGTGCCGAGTGGCCGCGGTTCGACCGGTGAATCGCCGGGTCGCTACCGGCACTCGGGCAGGCGCAGCAGGTTCTCGGGCTGCAGCCCGTCAACCTCGGTCTTGATGTATTTGCGGCCGTATTTGCTGGTGGCGACGACGACGTCCCACCGACGCCCGGCATCGGCGACGAAAAACTGCCAGCGGCCCTCCTCGATGCCTTCGATCGCCGCCGCTTCGCTGATCTTCCACCACGAACCGTCGCGGTTGACCCCGCCGACCTGGCGCAGCCGCTGATGGTGGTTCAGGAACTCGCTTCTGGTAACGCAGCAGATCTGGTAGCGCGATGTCATCGCGGTGCCGACAACCCCAACATTCCCTTCAGTAGAATTACCACACCCTCATTCGCGCCGAAAGGTCACGACCAGCACGTCGCGGTGGCCCGGCAGCGCCGGGTCGAGCGGCGAGACCGGGGTCACGCCGTGATACACCCGGTTGTCGTCGGTGAACGCGGCGTCGAGCGGTTCGGTCAGCGTGAAGCTGCCGAGTTCGTTCCTGGCGAGGTCGTGGATCGAGGTTTCGCCGCTGGCGATGTTGACCCGGTTGACCAGCAGCACGAGCACCCAGTCGACGCCGTCGCGGTGCATCCCTTCTGGGGTCGGCTTGCCGGACTGGCCCTGGCGCGCCTCGATGCGGAACTGGTGGGTCTCGATATGCCACGAGGCCGGGCGCACATCAGACGGGGTCAGCCGGGTGAACAGGTCGTGGCAGGCGCCCAGGATCGCGCGCAACGCCGGGTGGCGCGCGGCCGCCTCGGTCACCGGGTCGAACCAGCGCTCTATGCCGCCATTGAGCGGGTTGTAATCGCGGCTCTGATAGTGCGGCTGGTGTGGCTTGCGCTCGATCCCGTGCCCGCTGCCGCGAAACGCGGCAAAGCGGCGGCGGCGATAGCGCCCGCCATCGGCCATGAACATGTCGACGCCGAGGTCGTCCCAGGTCCGGGCAAAGCTTTCCCAGTCGCGCAGGCCGCCCGCCGCCAGCAGCGCCTGCATTTCCGGCGCGCGCATATAGGCAAACCCGGTGCGGCGAATCTGCTCGGCGATCGGGGCCAGCGCGTCGGTCATCGGCGCTCCTTGGTATTGTACATTAGATGGTCAGCCGCGGTCGCGCGGCCGTGCGGTTTTGGGCAGTCTAGCGCAATAACCTCGGCGCCGGTCGCGTGTCGCTTGCCGGAACGGCCGGTCGGTGCCTACGCTTTGCCGGGCGCGCGGCGGGGCGCGAGCGGCCATGGGTCTGCGATCGAGGATCAACACGATGAAACGGCAATTGCATCTCAATCTGTTCATTCACAGCCGCGGCCATCACGAGGCGTCGTGGCGTCACCCCGGCACCTCGCCGGTCGCGCTGACCGACATCGGCTACTATCAGGATCTGGCGCGGCGGGCCGAGGCGGCCAAATTCGATTCGATCTTTCTCGCCGATCAGCTGGCGCTTGGCGAAGACGCGGCACAGGCGGCGCGCACCTGGCTCGAGCCGATCACCGTGCTCGCGGCGCTGGCGGTGTCGACCAGCCGGATCGGGCTGATCGCGACCGCGTCGACAACCTATAGCGAACCGTTCAACCTCGCCCGCCAGTTCGCCTCGATCGACCATATCAGCAACGGCCGTGCGGCGTGGAACATCGTCACCTCGTGGCTGGCGACCGCGGCGCGCAATTTCGGCAGCGCCGGGCAGGTCAGCCATGACGACCGCTATGCCCGCGGCGAGGAATTCATGGCCGTGGTCGAGGCGCTGTGGGACAGCTGGGCGACCGACGCGGTGGTCGACGACCGCGCCGGCGGAATTTACGCGCGCGCCGACCGCATCCGCCCGATCAACCACCGCGGCGATTTCTATCAGGTCGCCGGGCCGCTCAACATGCCGCGCTGCCCGCAGGGGCGGCCGGTGCTGGTGCAGGCCGGCTCGTCCGATACCGGCCGCCGGTTCGCGGCGCGTCATGCCGAGGCGGTGTTCACCGCCCATATGGCCAAGGCGACCGCGCAGGAATTTCATGCCGATCTGAAAAACCTGGCACGGGCCGAGGGACGCGACCCGAGCCAGGTGCTGATCCTGCCCGGCTTGAGCCCGATGATCGCCGGCACCGAGGCCGAGGCGCAGCGCCTGGCGAGCGAGACCAACGACCTGACCGACCCGGAGGTCGGGCGCAAGCGCCTGTCGGGCCGGTTCGGCGGGCACGATTTCTCGCACTTGCCGCTCGACAAGCCGCTGTCGCCTGGGGATTTTCCCGATCCGGGGACGGTGCAGGCGGCGCGCAGCCGCACCGAGGTCATCATCAACCTCGTCCGGCGCGACAAGCTGACGCTGCGCCAGCTGCTCGGCTACCTCGCCGGGGCGCGCGGGCATTACGTAACCGCCGGCACGCCCGAGCAGATTGCCGCGCTGATCGAGGACTGGTTCAACGACGGCGCGGCGGACGGGTTCAACGTGATGCCCCCGCTGCTGCCGCTGCAATTCGATGCGTTCGCCGCCGAGGTCGTGCCGATCCTGCAACGCCGAGGCCTGTTCCGCAGCGAATACGAGGGCACGATGCTGCGCCACCATTACGGGCTCGACTGGCCGCAGAGCCAATTCGCCGCCGCGGCGGAATAGGCCGCACGCCCTTCTGCCGTTCCCGGCGTCGCGCTCGCCGGTCCCACTCCTGCGGTCCGTGACGAAGCATCGCCCTTAGCGGGCCGGGAATTCTGCAGAATGTTCTCTTTGTCCTTCTTCGGCCTCGCGTTCTACGCGCTGGTGCTGATCGGCGCGTTCGCGGTGCGCAGCGCCGCGGGGTTCGGGGCGGTGCTGGTCGCGGTGCCGATGCTCGCCTTCATCCTGCCGATGACCACCGCAGTCCCGGTGGCGAGCGCGCTCGCCGTGGTCACCTCGATCCGCTACGTCAGCCGCGACTGGCGCCACATCGCGTGGCGGCAATTTGCGATCATCTCGCTGTACACAATCATCGGCATCTGCGTGGGATTTTATTTTCTGAGGATACTGGACGAGCACACGTTGCGGCGCGGTCTCGCGTTCTTCCTGATCATTTATTCCATTTATGTTTTGTCGACCGGAGGCATGCCTCCGGCGTTGTCGTCCCGCTGGCACAGTGCCCTGGCCGCCTGTGCCGGCATTCTCGGCGGCTTTTTCGGCGCCTTGTTCGGGGGCGGAGTCGGCCCGATTTATGTAATTTATTTCAACATCTTGCGCCTGGAGCGCGACGCGTTCCGGGCGACCATGACCACGGTCATGCTGGTGAGCGCCGCGGCGCGGATCGTCGGATACGCCAGTTTCGGGTTCTACGCCGGCTCGACCCTCCCCCTGTTGGCGCTCGGGTTGCCGCTCGTCGCGATCGGCTCGTGGCTCGGCGATCGCCTCGCCTACATCCTCAACCCGCGGCGGTTCAGCTTCTTCATCGGCGGGCTTGTAATGGTGAGCGGGGTCGCTCTGCTGTTCAAGTAGCCGGGGGAAAGAACCGGTTGTTCGGCCGCGGCAGGCCGAGGTTTTCGCGCAGCGTCTCGCCCTCGTATTCGCGGCGGAAGAGGCCGCGGCGCTGCAGCTCAGGCACCACCCGGTCGACAAACTCGTCGAGCCCGCCCGGCACCCACGGGAACATGATGTTGAACCCGTCGCAGGCGTCGCTGTAGAGCCACTCCTCCATCTGGTCGGCGATCGTCTTCGGCGTGCCGACCATCGCCAGCCCGCCATAGCTCCCGGCGATCTGCGCCAGTTGGCGTACGGTCAGGTTGTCGCGCCGGGCGCGGTCGATGACCCGCTGCCGCCCCGATTTGCTGGCGTTGCTCTCGGGGATGTCGGGCAGTGGCCCGTCGAGGTCAAAGGTCGCGGCGTCGTGGCCGAGCGCGATCGACAGCGAGGCGATGCCGCTGTCGGGGTGGACAAGGCTGTCGAGCAGCGCGCGCTTTTCACGCGCCTCCTTCACCGTCTCGCCGGTGACGACGAGGCAGCCGGGCAGGATCTTGATGTGGTCGGGGTCGCGCCCGGCGGCCTTGGCCCGTCCTTTGACGTCGGCATAATAGGCGCGCGCATCCTCGATGCGGCCGCCGCTGGCAAATACCATCTCGGCGGTCTCGGCGGCGAGCTGGCGACCGGCATCCGACGCGCCGGCCTGGACGATGACCGGCCAGCCCTGTATCGGCCGGGCTATGTTGAGCGGTCCGCGCACCGACAGGAACTCGCCCTCGTGGTCGAGCACATGCATCCGGTCGGGGTCGAAATAGATGCCCTCTTCGACATTGCGGACAAAGGCGTCTTCGGCCCAGCTGTCCCACAGCCCGGTCACGACCTCGTAAAACTCGCGGGCGCGGCGATAGCGCTCGCCGTGCTCCATGTGCTCGGTCAGCCCGAAATTGAGCGCCGCGTCGGGGTTCGAGGTGGTGACCAGGTTCCACCCGGCCCGCCCGCCGCTGATATGGTCGAGCGAAGCAAAACGCCGCGCGATCATGTAGGCCGGCTCGAATGTCGTCGAGGCGGTGGCGATCAGGCCGATATGCTCGGTCTTCATCGCCAGCGCCGGCAACAGCGTCAGCGGGTCGAACGAGGTCACCGTCGCGCTGCGCTTCAGCGCCGCCATCGGCATGTTGAGCACCGCCAGGTGGTCGGCCATGAACCACGCGTCGAAGCGCCCAGCCTCGAGCTTTTGCGCAAAGCGGATCAGGTGGTCGAGGTTGAAGTTTGCGTCTGGCGCGGCGCCGGGATAGCGCCACCACGCCGTATGGATGCCGACCGGGCGCATAAACGCGCCCAAACGCAATTGCCGTGCTGCCGCCATCGTGCTGCTCCCGTGTATCCCGAAGCGGAAGTTGGTTACATTATCGCATGTGGGCGTCTTGCCGGCGAAGGCCGGTACCCACGGCAGAAGTCTCGGCCGGCGCCGGGGCGGCGCCAGTCTTGATACCGCGAACTTTGGGAAGGCGGTAGGAATGATCTCGGCCAAGCGTCAGATGCATATGGGCGTCTTCGTCCTCGGCACCGGCAACCATTCGGCGGGCTGGCGCTATGACGGCGCCTTTACCAGCCACATGGAATTGCCGGTGATGCAGGAGATCGCGCGCATCGCCGAGCGCGGCAAGTTCGACCTGTTGTTCATTTCCGATTCGATGGTGATGGACCCGGGCGACCACCCGTCGTTCCTCTGCCGGTTCGAGCCGACGACGCTGATCACCGCCCTTTCGGCCTGCACCGCGCATATCGGGCTTGGTGCCACGGTCTCGACCAGCTTTTCCGAGCCGTTCAACGTCGCCCGCGTGTTCGGCTCGATCGACCACCTCTCCGGCGGGCGAGCGGCGTGGAACGTCGTCACCACGTCGAACACCAAGGCGGCCCAGAACTACAGCCGTGACGAGCATTTCGAGCACGAGCTGCGCTATGCCCGCGCCGAGGAATTTGTCGATGTCGTGCGCGGGCTGTGGGATTGCTGGGACGACGGCGCGATCGTCGCCGACAAGGCGAGCGGCCGCTACGTCGACGCCGACAAGGTGCACCCGCTCGACCACAAGGGCCGGTTCTTCACGGTCAAGGGCCCGGTCAACATGGCGCGCTCCCCGCAGGGGCACCCGGTGATCATCCAGGCCGGCGGCTCGCCGAGCGGGCTCGACCTGGCGGCGCGCACCGCCGATGTCGTCTTTTCGGTGGTGCAGGAGCTGGAGCCGGCCAAGGCCGCCTATGCCGACCTCAAGGGCCGCATGGCGAAATTCGGCCGCTCGCCCGACGAGCTGGCGATATTGCCCGGGATGATGCCGATCATCGGCGAGACCGACGCCGAGGCGCGGGCCAAGCTCGCCAAGCTGCAAAGCTGGATCAGCCCAACCAACGCGATAACGCTGGTCGCGAGCCGCATCGGCTATGACGTGAGCGGCCACGATCTCGACGGGCCGGTGCCGCCGCCGCCGCCGAGCGAAGGCGGACGCACCTTCCATCGGGTGCTCTATGAGATGGCAAAGCGCGAAAACATGACGCTGCGCGACCTCTACAACCTGACCGCGGCGGCGCGCGGCCACTGGGTGCTGTGCGGCACGCCGCGGCGGATCGCCGATACGCTCGAACAATGGTTTGTCGAGCGCGCGGCCGACGGGTTCAACATCTTGCCGGCCTATTTTCCCGGCGCTTTCGCCGAGTTCGTCGATCTCGTGGTCCCGGAATTGCAGCGCCGCGGCCTGTTCCGCGGCGATTACGAGGGCACGACGCTGCGCGACCATTTCGGCCTCGCCCGCGTGCCAGCACCGGCGCGCCAGGCTGCCGGCGCCGCGGAGTGAGGGGTGAGAAATGCCTGACGCGACCAAGCTGCTGATCATCGTCGGCGCGGCGACGCCGCCAGGCAGGCTGGCGGCGGCGATGGCGGTTGCGGCCGAGGCGGCAACGGCGGCCGGCGCCGCGGTCGATATCCTGAACCTGGCCGAGACGCGGGCCGAAATCTGCGACGGTCGGCCGCTCGACGCCTACGATTCGGCGACGCGCGACGCGGTTGCGCGGGTCGGGGCGGCGCAGGCGGTGCTGATCGCGGCGCCGGTCTATCGCGCCAGCATCCCTGGCGTGCTCAAAAACCTGCTCGATATCGTCCCGGTCGACGGGCTGCAGGCCAAGCCGGTCGGGGTCGTCGCGATGGGCGGCTCGCCGCACCATTACCTCGCCGTCGACGGCCATATGCGGCTGGTGCTGGCGTGGTTCGGCGCTTTGGTCGCGCCGACCTGCGTCTACCTGACCGGCGGCGATTTCAAGGATGGGCAGCTCGCGTCGGAAACCGCCCGCAAGGATTTGGCGTCGCTGACCGGCACGCTGCTGGTGCTGGCGCAGCGCCTCGACCCGGCCTCGCTCAGCCCGACCCCGCTCGCCGCGCGCTATACTTGAGGCGCGGCGCGCGGGCGGCTTGCATCGCGCCGGGCGAAAGCTGACATACTGCGTTCGCGATGACGCCCGACACCTTGTTTCATCCCGCCGTCGCCGCGTGGTTCGCGCGCAACTTTCCGGCGCCGACTGCGGCGCAGGTGGCGGCGTGGCCGGCGATCAAATCCGGCCGCCACGTGCTGATCGCCGCGCCGACCGGGTCGGGCAAGACGCTGGCGGCGTTTCTCGCCGCGATCGACGGGCTGGTGCGGCAGGGGCTCGAACCGGGCGGGCTGCCTGACGCGACGCAGGTTGTCTACGTCTCGCCGTTGAAGGCGCTGTCGAACGACATCGAGAAAAACCTCGCGGCGCCGCTCGCCGGCATCGCCGAGGAGTTGCAGGCACGCGGACTGCCGCCGGTCGCCATCCGCACCTGGGTGCGCACCGGCGACACGCCGCCCGGCGAGCGCCAGCGCGCCGTGAGGCACCCGCCGCACATCGTCGTGACGACGCCCGAATCGCTCTACCTGCTGCTCGGCTCGGAATCCGGCCGCAACATGCTCAAATCGACGCGCGCGGTAATCGTCGACGAGATCCACGCGCTCGCTGCCAACAAGCGCGGCACGCATCTCAGCGTGTCGCTCGAACGCCTCGCCGTGCTGTGCGGCGAGAGCCTCTTACGCATCGGCCTGTCGGCGACGCAGAAGCCGATCGAGGCGGTAGCGCGGTTTCTGGTCGGCGCCGGGCCGCCCGATCCCGGCTGCACGGTCCCCGATTGCACGATCATCGACACCGGCCACCGCCGGGCTCGCGATCTCGCGCTCGAAATGCCGGATTCGCCGCTCGAAGCGGTGATGTCGATGGAGGTGTGGGGCCAGGTCTACGACCGGCTCGCGGCGCTGATTGCGGCGCACCGCACGACGCTGGTTTTCGTCAACACCCGCCGCCTCGCCGAGCGGGTGACGCGCGAACTGTCGGACCGCATCGGCGGCGCGCACATCGCCGCGCATCACGGCAGCCTCGCCAAGGAGCGCCGGCTCGACGCCGAGCAGCGGCTGAAGCGCGGCGAGTTGAAGGTTCTGGTGGCGACCGCCTCGCTCGAGCTCGGCATCGATATCGGCGAGGTCGATCTGGTGTGCCAGCTCGGCTCGCCGCGCACGATCGCTGCTTTTCTGCAGCGCGTCGGCCGCTCCGGCCACGCGGTCGACGGCACGCCGAAGGGAAGGCTGTTTCCGCTGTCGCGCGACGAACTCGTTGAATGCGCCGCGCTCTTGGACAGCGTGCGGCGCGGCGAACTCGATGCGCTGCGCATCCCCGAATTGTCGCTCGACGTATTGGCGCAGCAGATCGTCGCCGAGGTCGCGGCGCAAGAATGGGGCGAAGACGGGCTCTACGCGCTGATCCGCCGCGCCTGGCCCTACCGCGACCTGCCGCGCGCCGATTTCGACGCGGCGGTAACGATGCTCGCCGAGGGGTTCAGCACGCGGCGCGGGCGGCGCGGCGCGCTCATTCACCACGACGCGGTCAACCACATGCTGCGCGGCCGGCGCGGCGCGCGGATCACCGCGCTGACCTCGGGCGGCACGATCCCCGACACCGCCGACTACCAGGTGCTGCTCGAACCCGAGAACCAGATCATCGGCACGGTCAACGAGGATTTTGCGGTCGAGAGCCTGGCCGGCGACGTGTTCCAGCTCGGCAACACCGCCTATCGCATCCAGCGCGTCGAGCGCGGAATCGTGCGGGTCGAGGACGCCGAAGGCATGTCGCCGACGATCCCGTTCTGGCTCGGCGAGGCGCCCGGCCGCAGCAACGAATTGTCGGAATCGGTGTCGCGGCTGCGCGCGGAGGTCGCCGCGCGACTTGACGCAAATGCCCTCTCCGCCCTTCAGGGGGGAGAGGGAGGGGACCCATTGCGCAGCAATGGGGAGGGTGAGGTGGGTATCGGCGAGCGCTCTGGAATCCCCCACCTCACCCCAACCCTCTCCGCCCCTGGGGGCGGAGAGGGAGTGGAGCGCTCGATCGCATGGCTTGTCGACGAGATCGGGATCGGCGAGGCGGCGGCGCGCCAACTGGTCGATTACCTCGCCGCCGCGCATGCCGCGCTCGGCCTGCTGCCGACCCTCGACACGCTGGTGTTTGAGCGGTTTTTCGACGCGGTCGGCGGGATGCAGCTGGTCATCCACTCGCCCTATGGCAGCCGGCTCAACCGCGCGTGGGGCCTGGCGCTGCGCAAGCGGTTTTGCGCCCGCTTCAATTTCGAGCTGCAGGCGGCGGCAACCGAGGACAATATCAGCCTGTCGCTGACCACCGTGCACAGCTTTGCGCTCGACGAGGTACCGCGCTACCTGCACTCGGCGAGTGTGCGCGACGTGCTGGTGCAGGCGCTGCTCGACGCGCCGATGTTCATGACCCGCTGGCGCTGGGTCGCCGGCGTGTCGCTGGCGCTGCCGCGCTTTCGCGGCGGCAGGAAGGTGCCGCCGCAACTGGCGCGGATGGACGCCGAGGATCTGGTCGCGGCGATCTTTCCCGACCAGCTCGCCTGCGCCGAAAACCTCGCCGGGCGGCGCGAAATCCCCGACCACCTGCTGGTGCGCCAGACGATCGGCGATTGCCTCAACGAGGCGATGGACATCGAGGGGCTGGAGCGGCTGCTGCGCGGCATCGAAAGCGGTGCGATCCGCGTCGTCGCGCGCGACGTCACCGAGCCGTCGCCGCTCGCGCTCGAAGTGCTGTCGGCGCGGCCCTACGCCTATCTCGACGATGCGCCGCTCGAAGAGCGCCGCACCCAGGCGGTGATGAGCCGGCGCTGGCTGGCGCCGGAAGACGCGGCCGATCTCGGACGGCTCGACCCCGAGGCGATCGCCCGGGTGCACGACGAGGCGTGGCCGGCGCCGGAAAATGCCGACGAGATGCACGATTCGCTGGTGTGGATGGGCTTTCTCGGCGAGAGCGAAATCGGCAACACGCCGGGCTGGGCTGGCTGGCTCGGCGAACTGGCGGCGAGCCGCCGCGCCGCGCGGATCAAAATCCCCGTCGCCCCCGCGAAAGCGGGGGCCCAGGGCAGCCTCCCTGCCGAGGTGGCCCTGGATTCCCGCTTGCGCGGGAATGACGAGACGGTGGCTGTTTGGATCGCCGCCGAACGGCTGCCGCAGTTCCGGGCGCTGTGGCCCGGGACGGCGCTCGACCCGCCGATTGCCGCGCCCGCAGCCTATGCCGAGCGCGACTGGTCGGCGGATGCGGCGCTGGTCGAAATCCTGCGCGGGCGGCTCGAAGGGCTGGGGCCGGTGTCGGCGGATGCGCTGGCCGCGCCGCTGGGCCTGTCGCCGGATGGGATCGCCGCGCCGCTCGCCGCGCTCGAAGCCGAGGGGTTTGCGCTGCGCGGCCGCTTCACCGCCGGCGCTGCGAGCGAGGAATGGTGCGAGCGGCGGCTCTTGGCGCGCATCCACCGCTACACGGTCAAGCGACTGCGCGCCGAGATCGAGCCGGTCGCGGCGCGCGATTTCCTGCGCTTTCTGTTCGAGTGGCAGCGCGTGGCGTCGGGCGCGCGGATGGAGGGCGCCGACGCACTCGCCGCGATCGTCGGCCAGCTCGAAGGCTTCGAGGC
>DATLRD010000116.1:0-4630 GCA_035534855.1 Allostellaceae bacterium
GACGCACAGCCAGTCGATGCCGGCCGGCGGCGGCAGCGTGCCGTTGGTCTCGACCGCGATCTCGAAGCCGCGCGTGTGAAGCGCCGCGATCAGGGGCGGGTCGAGCTGCAACAGCGGCTCGCCGCCGGTGACGACGACAAACTGCCCGCCCGCCCCGTCCGGCCACAGCGCCGCGATCCGCCCGGCGAGCGAAGCGGCGTCGCCGAACCGCCCGCCATCCGGCCCGGTGCCGACGAAATCGGTGTCGCAGAAGGTGCATTGCGCGGCGGCGCGGTCTTCCTCGCGCCCGGACCACAAATTGCACCCGGCAAAGCGGCAGAACACCGCCGGCCGCCCGGTCTGCCCGCCCTCGCCCTGCAATGTGTAGAAGAGTTCTTTGACCGCGTAGGTCATGTCTATGTCTTGAACCCCTCCCACCCCTTCGCCCGCAAGTCGCAGGCCGGGCAGGTGCCGCAGCCGTAACCCCATTCGTGCAGCGTGCGGCGCTCGCCGAGATAGCAGCTATGGCTCTCGCTGCGGATCGCCTCGACCAGCGCGTCGCCGCCCAGCGCCTGCGCCAACTCCCACGTCGCCGCCTTGTCGCGCCACATCAGCGGCGTGTGGATCACGAACCGGTGGTCCATGCCGAGCGACAGCGTCGCCTGCAATGATTTGAGCGAGTCGTCGCGGCAATCGGGATAGCCCGAATAGTCGGTCTCGCACATCCCGCCGACCAGGTGCCGAACGCCGCGGCGATAGCCGATCGCCGCCGCCAGCGTGAAGAACAACAGGTTGCGCCCGGGTACAAACGTGTTGGGCAGCCCGCTCGCGGCGAATTCGATGACCCGCTCGCCGGTCAGCGCGGTGTCGCTGACCGTGCCGAGCACCCGCAGATCGAGCAGATGGTCGGCGCCGAGCTTCGCGCCCCACGCCGGAAACCCGGCGCGCAGCCGGTCGATCAGCCGCGTCCGGCAGTCGAGCTCGACGCGATGGCGCTGCCCGTAATCGAACCCGATCGTCTCGACTGCGTTGAACCGGTCGAGCGCCCAGGCGAGGCAGGTCGCCGAATCCTGGCCGCCGGAAAACAGGACGACTGCCGGCTCGGGTTGGGTGATGCGGCTCATGCGGCGTTTATATCGGGTGCCGGCGCGCTCAGATCACCCGCTCGGCCCGCAGCGCGGCGATTTCGGGCGGCGAAAACCCGCATTCGGCGAGCACCGCGTCGGTGTCGGCGCCGAGCGCCGGGGCCGGCGCGAGCGGCGGCACGGCTTCCTCGATAACCGGCCCCTTGACCATCCGCACCGGGCCGTAATCGCCGAGCCGGCCGCGCTCGGCGACAAACGGATTGTCGAGCGCCTGTTTCACGTCGTTGACCGGTGCCGCCGGCACCTGCCCGGCAAAGGCATCGAGCCATTCCGCGCTCGTGCGCGCCGACAGCGCCTCGTCGAGCATCGCCGTAACGAGGTCGCGGTGCGCCAGCCGGTCCTTGAAACTGCGAAACCGAGGGTCCTCCGCCCATTCCGGGCGCCCCAGGCAGGCGCACAGGATCGGCCAGAATTTCTCCTTGTTGCACATGATGAAGATGTGGCCGTCGCGTGTGCGGCACAGCTGGCTCGGCACCAGCGAGGGGTGCGCGCCCCGCTTCTCTCGCCCCTGCACATGCCCGGCGTTGAGGTACCAGGTGGCGAGATAGGCGAGGTTTTGCAGCGCGGTGTCGAACAGGCTGACATCGAGGTCGCGGCCCTCCCCGCTTGCCCGCGCCGCCAGCACGCCCGAGACCAGCGCATAGGCGGCATAGAGCCCGGTCATCAGATCGACGATCGACAGCCCCATACGCGCCGGCGGCCCGTCCGGCTCGCCGGTCAGCGCCAGGTACCCGGCCTCGGCCTGCATCAGATAGTCGTAGCCCGGCCAGTCGGCGCGCGGTCCGCTGCGCCCATAGGCCGACAGATGGGCGCAGACGATGCGCTTGTTGGCGCCGCGCAACGCTGGATAGGTCAGCCCCAGCTTTTCGGGCAGGTCGCCGCGCAGATTGTCGATCAGTCCGTCGGCCTTGGACGCCAGCGCGTGCAGTACCCGCCTCGCGCCCGGCCGCTTCAGATCGAGCGTGAGGCTTTTCTTGTTACGGTTGAAGCTGTGATAGAAGAGACTGTCGTTAGGTCCTTGAAAATACGGGCCGACGCGACGCGACATGTCGCCGTCGTCGGCCGGGTTTTCGATCTTCCACACCTCGGCGCCGAGATCGGCCAACTGCATCGAGCCATACGGCCCGGCGCCATACTGCTCGACCGCGATCACCTTGAGGCCGGAAAGGACGGGGAGCATCACACCTTGTTCCGCTCGATCAGCTGGCGGGCGATGATGATGCGCTGGATTTCGCTGGTGCCCTCGCCGATCACCAACAGCGGCGCGTCGCGATACAGGCGCTCGACCGCGAATTCCTTCGAATAGCCATAGCCGCCATGGATGCGCATCGCCTCCATGCTGCAAGTGACCGCGGCCTCGGAGGCAAAGAGTTTGGCCATGCCGCATTCCATGTCGCAGCGGCGGCCCCCATCGTAGGCGTCGGCGGCGTATTGCACGAGCAACCGCGCCGCCTGCACCTGGGTCGCCATGTCGGCAAGTTTCAACTGGATCGCCTGATGCTCGCAGATCGGCTTGCCGAAGGTCTTGCGTACCTGGCTGTACGACAGCGCCTCGTCGAGCGCCGCCTGCGCCACCCCCACGCCGCGCGCCGCGACGTTGATGCGCCCGAGTTCGAGGCCGCCCAATGCCTGGTTGAGCCCGCGGCCTTCCTCGCCGCCGATCAGCCGGTCGGCCGGGATGCGGTAGTCGCTGAACATCAGTTCGGCCGAATCGAGCCCTTTGTAGCCCAGTTTTTCGAGCTTCTTGCCGACCGTAAACCCCGGCCCCTTCTCGGCCAGGAACAGGCTCATGCCGCGCTGGCGCGGCTGGGCGCTGGGGTCGGTCTTGACCAGCAGCGCGAAAATCTGGCCGTGGATACCGTTGGAAATCCAGGTCTTGGTGCCGTTGACGACATAGGCTTCGTTCCCTTCGCGCCGCGCCGTCGTGCGGATCGCCTGCAGGTCGGTGCCGCAATCGGGCTCGGTCAGCGCCAGGCCGCCGCGCAACTCGCCGGTCGCAAAGCGCGGCAGAAACTCGGCCTTCTGCCCCGCGGTGCCAAAGCGTTCGACCGCCGCGGCCATGATCAGGTGCGAGTTGAAGATGCCGGCGAGCGACATCCACACCCGCGCCACCCGCTCGCAGATTTTGGCGTAGGTGCCGGCCGACAGGCCGAGCCCGCCGTGCTCGGCGCCGATCGTCGCGCCGAACAGGCCCAGCGCCTTCATCCCCTCGACGATCTCGGCCGGATAGATGTCGTCGTGCTCCAGGTGGTGCACATAGGGCTTCACATCGCGCGCGAGAAACCGCTCGACGCTGTCGAGAATCATGTCTTCCTGGCCGGCATCGGCGGTCATCGGCTAACCTCGCTTCGAACCTGTGTCGGAGCGGATCATTTCATGGTCGCTGTTGCCAAGGAAGTGGCGCCGGGGCGCTGGCGCGCCAGCGCCGGCCGGTATTTCGAGGATTTCACGGTCGGCGACACCTACGAGCACCGCCCCGGCCGCACGATCAGCGAGGCCGACAACACCTGGTTCACGCTGTTGACGATGAACCAGCACCCGCTGCATTTCGATGCCGCCTATGCTGCGCAATCGGAATTCGGCCGGATGGTGGTCAATTCCTGCCTGACATTGTCGATCGTCGCCGGGATGAGCGTCGCCGACATCAGCCAGCAGGCGATCGCCAATCTCGGCTGGACCGACATCAAATTGCCGGCGCCGGTGTTCGTCGGCGACACGGTCTATGCCGAATCGACCGTGCTCGCGAAGCGCGAATCCGCATCCCGCCCGACCCAGGGCATCGTCACCGTGCGCACCACCGGCAAAAAATCCGACGGCACCGTGTTCATGACCTATGAGCGCACCGTGCTGGTGCCCAAGCGCGGCCACGGGGTAGAGGGGTGATGGCATCATGCGGTCATTGCGAGCCGCCCACCTCATTTCGTTACCCCCGCGCCGGCGGGGGTCCAGGGCAGCCGCGTGTCGCTTCTCCTGGATTCCCGCTTGCGCGGGAATGAGCGCATAAAACGGCAATTCAGGAGAACCGTCATGAGCCGGATATTCGGAGAGATGCGCCAGGTCGGCATCGTCGTGCGCGACATCGACAAGGCGATGCGGCATTGGGCCGAGGTGTGCGGGGTCGGCCCGTGGTTCTATGCCGAGCGGCTGCCGCTGACCGCCTACCGCTACAAGGGCCGCGCCTACGACCTGCCGCACCTGTCGATCGCGCTGGCCAATTCCGGCGACGTACAGCTCGAACTGATCCAGCAGCGCTGCGCCACGCCCAGCCTCTACCACGATTTCCTCAATGCCGGGCACGAGGGAATGCAGCACTGGTCGAGTTGGCCGGTCAACTTCCACGAAATCCGCGACAAGGCGCTCGCGAGCGGCTGGCAGATCGGCCAGGAAGGCGAAAGCGCGCGCGGCCCGTTCATCTATTTCCTCAACGAAGGCCATCCCGGCACGATCATCGAAATGGCCGAGGCCACCCCGACCCGCATGCGCATCTTCGACCAGGTGCGCGAGAC
>DATLRD010000117.1:0-12418 GCA_035534855.1 Allostellaceae bacterium
GTCTCGGCGATCGCGTTGAAATCGTCGAGCAGCGCGGCGATGCGGCCCGAATCGGACTGGTCCATGATCGCCCGCGCGCGGCGCGTTGCGGCGACGCTGTCGAGGCTGCGGATGCGCTGCTTGACGCGCGGGATGCTGCGCGGGCTCATCGACAATTCCCTGAGGCCAAGGCCGAGCAGCAGCGCGGCATAGCGCGGGTCGCCGGCGATCTCGCCGCAAATGCTGATCGGGATGCGCCGGCGCACCGCCGCCTCGACCGTGAATTGGATCAGCCGCAGCACGCCGGGGTGCAGCGGGTTGTAGAGATGCGCGACCCGCTCGTCGCTGCGGTCGATCGCCAGCGTGTACTGCACCAGGTCGTTGGTGCCGATGGCAAAGAAATCGGCCTCGCCGGCCAGCGCGTCGGCGGCGAGCGCGGCGCCCGGCACCTCGATCATCGCACCGAGCGGCGGCAGGGTGCGCGGCAGGCGCACGCCGCGCCGGCGCAGACGGCGGGCGACCTGCTCCATCGCCTCGCGTACCTGGCGGATTTCGCCGACCGTCGAGATCATCGGCAGCAGGATACGCAGCGGACCGTCGGCGGCGGCGCGCAGCATCGCCGCAAGCTGCATGTCGAGCAGGCTGCGTTCCTTGAGCGACAGCCGGATCGCGCGCAGGCCGAGCGCCGGGTTGGCTGCCTCGGTCCCGGTGGTTTCGGCCAGCGCCTCGGGCAATTTGTCGCCGCCGACATCGAGCGTGCGCAGCGTGACCGGCCGCCCCTTCATACCGCGCACCAGGCTGGCGTAAAACTCGTACTGCTCGTCCTCGCCGGGCAGGTCGCCGCGGTTGAGAAACATGAACTCGGTGCGCACCAGGCCCAGCCCAGTCGCGCCGCAGGCAAGCGCGTGGTTGAGCTCGACCGGCAGCTCGAGATTGGCTTCGAGGCGAATTTCCACCTCGTCGCGGGTCACCGCCGGCACCCGCCGCAGCCGGGCGAGCACCCGTCGCTCGCGGATATAGCCCTCGTTTTCCAGCCGATAGGCTGCGATCGTCGCCGCCGACGGATCGAGGATGACGAGACCGCGGCCGCCGTCGACGATTACGCTCGCGCTATTGATCGCGCGCTCGAGCAGATCGGGGATTCCCATCACCGCCGGCAAGCCCAGCGCGCGCGCCATGATCGCGGTGTGGCTGTCGGGGCCGCCGAACACCGTGGCAAAGCCGCCGAGCCGCCGCGGGTCCATCAGCGCCGTGTCGGCCGGCGTCACCTCCTCGGCCAGTACCACCGCACCGTCGTCGAGATTGGCGTAGGCCGTGTACGGGCGCCGGATCAGGTTGCGGATCACCCGGGTGCCGACCACCCGGATGTCGTCGATGCGCGCCGCCAGATACGGATCGCGCATCGCAGCAAAGCCCTTGCCGATCTCTTCGATCTCGAGCTGCACAGCGCGCTCGGCGTTGATCCGCGTGCGGGCGATGCGCTGGTCGGCGCCGCGGGTCAGCCGCGAGTTGGTCAGCATCGCCATATGCGCGTCGAGCAGATAGCTGATCTCTTCGGCCGCCGAGCCAGGCAGCGCGGCGGCGCGCTGCTTCAGGTTGCGCAACTGCCGGAGCGACAGCGCGATCGCCTCGACCAGGCGCGCGCGCTCGGCCTCGACGCCGCCGTCGGACACGGTGAATTCGCCGACCGGCACATCGGCGCGGTCGCCGATATGAACCGGGCCAATCGCAATGCCCGGAGAGATGCCGATTCCGGATAGAGTCTGTTCGTCGCGCTCGATGCCGCCGGAGGTCTCGTCAATCCTCATCGAACTTGCATTCGATCAGGCGCGCGAGCGTGTCAACCGCGGCCTCGGCATCGGCGCCGTTGGCGGTGATCTCGATGACGGTCCCCGCAGCCGCGGCAAGCATCATCAGCCCCATGATCGAGCGGCCGGAGACCGCGGTGCCGTTCTTGCGCACCCAGATCTCGGACTGAAATTGCGCTGCAGTCTTGACGAAGCGAGCCGCGGCGCGCGCGTGCAGCCCCTTTTGATTGCAGATTTCCACGGCGCGCCGGCCTTGCGGCACGATTGCCGGGCCTCCGCCGGCAGCGGCTTGTGGGCCATCCGCAGTCATTTGCGCGCCTCGGCCAGCAGCTGGGAGGCGACGTTGATGTATTTGCGGCCGGCATCCTGCGCGCCGAGCACCGCGCGGTCGAGCGCCTCATTCTGCCGCAGGCTGGCGAGCTTGATCAGCATCGGCAGGTTGACGCCGGCGATAACCTCGACCTTGCCGCGATCCATCACCGAAATCGCCAGGTTCGACGGCGTGCCGCCGAACATGTCGGTCAAGAGGACCGTTCCCTCGCCGGTGTCGACCTCGGCGATCGAACGCAGAATGTCCTGGCGGCGCTGCTCCATGTCGTCATCGGGGCCGATGCAGATCGCCGCGATCTGCGATTGCCCGCCGACGACGTGCTCGAGGGCGGCGACGAATTCGGTCGCCAGCCGCCCGTGGGTAACCAGCACGATGCCGATCATCGGCGCTCCGGCCGCGGCAGGCGCATCGCTGGCATGACGACAGCGGAGGCGGGCGGTTTCACGGTGTGATGTTCGCTGCGGTCGCTCAAGCAGAGACCACTAATCGCTCGCACCGGTCGGGGGGCCCGGCGGGAGCATGAGGGGGTAAAGGGCGGTCATATACGCCGGTCGCAGGCGTTCGTCACCACGCTTGATCGAATGCGACCCTTAGAGGGTTGCTGGGTGTGACATTCCCGGCCGAAAATTTCAGCGCCGAGAGCGGCGCATTTCCGTCATCAGGTGACGCGATTCGCGCGCTTCGCCAGCGCCGGCAGCGCGCCGAGCGCCGCGCGCAGCTTGACGGGGGCCGACGCCTCGAACGGCGCAATCGCCACCACCGGCACCGCAATCCCAAGAATCGGCTCGGTTCTGGCTTCTGGCAGGCGGTCGACCGCGCCGGCCGGCACCAGGTCGGCAACCAGCGCGAGCGGCAGGTCGGCGAGCGCCGCGAGACTGAGGATGCCGATGCCGCGCACCTCGATGAGCCCGGCAATGGTCGCCGGCGCCCGCACCAGCACGCACCCGCCGACGCGGCGCAATTCGCACTGGTCGTCGGCAACCAGATCGGCGCCTGCGTCAATCAATCGCAGGGCGAGATCGGATTTTCCGGCACCCGACGGGCCGCGCAGCAGCACCGCCCGGCCGCCGATCGCGACCGCAGTGGCGTGGACCAGCAGCGGCTCGCCCACCGGGTCGCTCACGCCAGCGGCAGGCGGATCAGAAACCGCGCGCCGCACACCTTGCCGGTCGCGTCGTGTCGGTTTTCCGCCCAGATCTTGCCGCGGTGCGCCTCGACGATCTGCTTCGAGATCGACAGGCCGAGCCCCGAATGCGTGCCGAATTTCTCGCCGACCGGGCGCTCGCTGTAGAACCGGTCGAAGATCGCGGTCAGCTTGTCTTCCGGGATTCCCGGCCCGTCATCCTCCACCGAGACCAGCACGGCGCGGCCGTCGAGCACCGCGCGCACGCGGATTTCCCCACCCGGAGGGCTGAACGAAGCGGCATTGCTGATGACGTTGAGAAATACCTGCGACAGGCGGCTTTCGGTGCCGGCGACGATCAGCCCGCGGCCCCGGCCCGTCGGCAGCTCGAGCATGAGGCGAGGCGACCCGTCGTGCTCGGTCGCCTCGTGCATGTCGGCGAGGGCGCGCAGCATCGCCGCCAGATCGGTCGGCGACACTTCGAGCCGGCTCAGCTCGGCATCGAGCCGCGAGGCGTCGGAGATGTCGGTGATCAGCCGGTCGAGCCGCTCGACGTCGTCGAGAATGATCGCCATCAGCCGGCGCTGCTTCTGCGGGTCTTCGATGCGGGTCACGGTCTCGACCGCGCTGCGCAGCGACGACAGCGGGTTCTTGATCTCGTGCGCGACATCGGCGGCAAAGCTCTCGATCGCGCTCATCCGTTGCCACAGCGTGTCGGTCATCTCGCGCAGCGAGCCCGACAGGTCGCCGACCTCGTCGCCGCGCCCGGTGAAATCGGGGATTTCGACCCGCGCACCGCGGCCGCGGGCGCGCTCGGCGGCGGCGGCGAGGCGGCGGATCGGCCGGGCGATCGTCCCGGCGAGGTAGAACGAGAGCATGACGGTGACCACCACGGTCGCCGCGAAGATGCGCAGCAGTTCGAGGCGCACCAGGCGCAACTCGTGTTCGATCTCGATGCTGTTGGACGACAAGAGGAGCGCGCCGAGCACTTCCTTGTAGCGCTGCACCGGCACCGCGACGCTGATCACCAGCCCGCCGGTCGACGGGTCGCTGTTGACCAACGAGCCCCCATCGCCGTGCAGGGCGCGCACTACCAGCGGATACTCTTCGGCGTTGCCGGTCGCCGCTTCGGCATACGGCGGATAGCGGCGCTGGCGCGGCAGCAGGTCGACGAGCCAGTCGTAGGCGCGCCGGGTCAACCGCACGATAAGCCCCTTGTTGTCGAGCGGCGGCAGCTCGGAAACCTGGATTTCGTCGCCACCGCCGGGCAACACCTGCGTATCGACGATCGGGGTGCCGTTTAGCCCATAAAGCCGGGCGCGGATCTGTGTGGGTTCGACCAGGCGGCGCATCATTTCGTGCGCCAGCCCCGGCAGCAGCACCTCGCCCTCGTCGGTCGATTCGAGCACGGCGCCTTCGCCGAGCGCCGCCGAGAAGATCTGGCCCTGGGTCGTCAGCGCCTCGATCTGCTGGCCGATCAGGCTGTCTTCAAACTTGCCGAGATAGAGAAAGCCCACCGCGAGCAGGGCGAGCGGCAGCAAATTGACCGCGATGATCCGCCGCGTCAGCGGCGACATCGGCCACCGCCGCGAGCGGCGGCGCCGCAGCTCCGGCGTGGCCTCAGGTACAGCCGGCGCGCTCGCGGTCAGCGACTCGCGCGGCGACGCCGGCACCGCGGCCGTATCAACCTGGAGCGGAGCGGCCGCCCCCGGTTCAGCGGTCGCGGTATCGGTAACCGACGCCATAGAGGGTTTCGATCTGGGCGAATTCCCCATCGATGGCTTTGAACTTCTTGCGCAGCCGCTTGATGTGGCTGTCAATCGTCCGATCATCGACATAAATGTGCTCGCCGTACGCGGCATCCATCAGCTGGTCGCGGTTCTTGACGTGGCCCGGGCGCTGCGCCAGCGATTTAAGGATCAGGAATTCGGTCACGGTCAGCTCGACGTGGTCGCCGCGCCAGGTGCACAAATGGCGGGCCGGGTCGAGGATCAACTGCCCACGCACGATGACCGGCTCGCCCTGCCCTTCCTCGCGGTCGCGGGTCAAGTCCTCGCGACGGATCAGCGCACGGATACGCTCGATCAGCAGGCGCTGTGAAAACGGCTTCTTGATGTAGTCGTCGGCGCCCATCCGCAGGCCCAGGAGCTCGTCGACCTCGTCGTCCTTCGAGGTCAGAAAGATCACCGGGATCGAGCTGTTGCGGCGCAATTGGGCGAGCAGTTCCATGCCGTCCAGGCGCGGCATCTTGATGTCGAGCACGGCGAGATCGACCGGGTGTGCCGCCAACCCGCGCAGCGCCTCGGCGCCGTCTGAATAGCAGCGTACCGAAAAGCCCTCCGCCTCGAGCGCCATCGATACCGAGGTCAGGATATTGCGGTCGTCATCGACGAGGGCAATCGTATTGCTCACGAGAAGGTCCCCCAAGCTGCCCCGCGCCACGACGCATCGCGAAACGGGGTTCATTTGCGTAATATGGGCGCTTCCCGGCCCAGACAAAGGGACGCAAGCCCGGCAAGGCACGCGATATCAGCATGATTCTAGGCGACAATGGCCGGGTTGATCCCTCTGCCGGCGCGCGGCGGCAGATCCGCGGCCGCAGCCACGCCGCGCTCGCCACCAGCCTCGACGGGCGTCCTTACGCCTCGCTGGTGGCGACCGCCTGCGACATCGCGGGGAATCCGCTGCTGCTGCTGTCCGACCTCGCGCAGCACACGCGCAACCTCGCCGCCGACCCGCGCGTCTCGCTGTTGTTCGAGGATACCGCCGGCCATGACGATCCGCTTGCCGGCCCGCGGCTCAGCCTTCTGGGACGGGCCGCGGCGATCGACGACGCTGCCGCGCGCGCCCGGTTCCTCGCGCGTCACCCGTCGGCCGCCGCCTATGCCGGGTTCCGCGATTTCCGGCTGTACCGTGTCACCGCCGAACGCGGGCATCTCGTGGCCGGGTTCGGCCGGATCGAATGGATCGACGGCGCGGCGCTGCGCAGCGCCGGCGATGCCGCCGCGCTGGCCGCTGCCGAAGCCGAGATCGTCGCGCACATGAACGCCGACCATGGCGACGCGGTGGCGCTTTATGCCGCACGACTGCTGTGCCGCCCCGGCACCGGCTGGGCGATGACCGGCATCGACCCGGAAGGGATCGACCTGCGGCGCGGCGGCGAGTGCGGGCGGCTCGATTTTCCGGCGCCGGTGCACGACCCCGCCGCGGCACGTGCGGCGCTGATCGCGCTTGCCGATCAGGCTCGGGCGGCACCACCCGCCCCGCGCGAATAAAAAATCCGGCAACGACGTTGCGCATCCAGCCCGCGGGTGACGGCTCGGCCCGCTTGCCCAAGGGCATAGGGCGAGATTATCGTGCGGCGCACGCGATAGGCGGGGATGCGCCGGCTTGCGGTAATCCCGGCGCAAAGGAGGAAACCTTGGATAAGGCGGTTGATCGTAAGCCGCGCTTCGACCTTGCTCAGCAGGGGATGCGCCATCTCGGGCCGGCTCACTGGAACCTGCAGATGCCGTTCCTGTTCGAGCACGCGGTGCGCCGCGGCGAGGGCGAGGTCGGGCTGGGCGGCGCGTTCGTCGTCAACACCGGCAGGCACACCGGGCGCAGCCCGCGCGACAAGTACATCGTCGACGAGGCGAGCACCCACGACACGGTCGATTGGGGCAGCGTCAACCAGGCGATCTCCCCGGCCCAGTTTGCCAGCCTGCACCAGCGCGTGCTGGCCTATCTGCAGGGCCGCGAGCTGTTCGCGCAGGATCTCTACGCCGGCGCCGACCCGGATTACCGGCTGCCGGTACGGGTGATCACTCCGAGCGCGTGGCACAGCCTGTTCGCGCGCAACATGTTCATCCGACCGCCGGTCTACGAGCTTGAAAGCTTCGAGCCAGCGTTCACGATCCTGCACGCGCCGGAATTCCACGCGATCCCCGAGCTCGACGGCATCCGCTCGGAAACCTTTATCTTCGTCAATTTCGCCGAGCGCCTGGTGCTGATCGGCGGCACCCGCTATGCCGGCGAGGTGAAGAAATGCGTGTTCGGCTACCTCAATTTCGTGCTGCCATCGCGAGATGTGTTGCCGATGCACTGCTCGGCCAATGTCGGGGCCAATGGCGACAGCGCGATCTTTTTCGGGCTCAGCGGCACCGGCAAAACGACGCTATCGGCCGACGTCTCGCGCACGCTGATCGGCGATGACGAGCACGGCTGGAGCCCGAAGGGCATCTTCAATTTCGAGGGCGGCTGCTACGCCAAGGTCATCAACCTGTCGCCCAAGGCCGAGCCCGAGATCTATGCAACGATCACCCGCTTTGGCACGGTTTTGGAAAACGTCGTGCTCGACCCGGCGACGCGGATGCCGAATGTCGACGACGGCAGCCTCACCGAAAACACCCGCGCCTGCTATCCGCTCGACTACATCCCCAACGCCTCCGAGACCGGGCTGGCGCCGCACCCGACCAACGTCATCATGCTGACCTGCGACGCGTTCGGGGTGATGCCGCCGATCGCCCAGCTCAACGCCGAGCAGGCGATGTACCATTTCCTGTCGGGCTATACCGCGCGCGTCGCCGGCACCGAGGTGGGACTCAGCAGCGAGCCGCAGGCAACGTTTTCGACCTGCTTCGGCGCGCCGTTCATGCCGCGCCGGCCGACCGAATACGCCAAGATGCTCGGCGACCGCATCCAGCGCTACGGCGCGAAATGCTGGCTGGTCAACACCGGCTGGTCGGGCGGCGCCTACGGCGTCGGCCAGCGCATGGAGATCCAGCATACCCGCGGCCTGCTGCGCGCGGTGCTCGACGGGCGGCTCGCCAGCGCGCCGATGCGCAAGGACGCGAATTTCGGCTTTCTGGTGCCGGAAAGCGCCCCGGAAATTCCAACCGAGGTGCTCGACCCGCGCGCGACCTGGGCCAACAAAAAAGCGTACGACGAGACCGCGCGCGGGCTGACCCGCGACTTCGCGAAGAATTTCGGCCAGTACGAGCCGAATGTCGCCAGCGAGGTCAAGGCCGCGGCGATCCGCGCCGCCGCATAGCCGGCGGTTCGCCGCCTTGACGCCGGGGGACCATCCGCTCATCTGCAGGGTGCCCGGCGATCCGGCGGCGACGACATCCGCGCCGCCGGCCCCGAGGACGGGCGGCTGACGCGGAGAACATTTTCATGGTGTCCATTCTTCACAGGGCAGGTATCGCACTGGCCCTCAGCGCCGTTTTGTCGGGCGGTGCGCTCGCCCAGACCACGGCTGCACCGCATCACATGCCCGGCATGACGCCCGGAGCGAGGGCAGTCCCGACGCTTCCCGGCCAGGATGCGTTCGGGGCCATCCAGGAGATCGTGCAGATCCTCGAAGCCGACCCAAAGACCGATTGGTCAAAGGTCAATCTCGAAGCTCTGCGCCAGCATCTCATCGACATGAACGAGGTGACCCTGAAGGCCGAGGCCACCCCAAAGGTGATCGACGGCGGGCTGGAAATCGCGGTTACCGGCGGCGGTCGCACGCTCGTCGCGATTCAGCGAATGCTGCCCGCCTGGGCGCAGACGATGAACGGGCATCTCGGGTGGCGTACAGCAGCCGCGGAACTGCCGAACGGCGAATTGCTCACGGTCACCGCGACCGACCCGAAAGAAGTAAGGCACATCCGTGGCCTCGGTTTCATCGGCTTGCTGGTCAGCGGCGCGCATCACCAGCCTCACCATCTGATGATCGCGAAAGGGCAGTTCGGCCATTTCCACTGAACGATCAAGATCGGATCGCTCCCGACTCCGATTGTTCTAGCCTGATCAACGATTTCAAGGCCGGCCCCGCCGGGCCGTGACGGCTTATACCGGGCCGCGACGAAGGAGATTTCGATGAAGGTCACTGCCCTCCAGGTGCTGCGCGCCGATGCCGGGTGGCGCAACTATTATTTCCTCAAAGTCACGACCGACGACGGCATCATCGGGTGGAGCGAGTTCGACGAAGGGTTCGGATCGCCCGGCGTCAGCGCGGTCATCGAGCGCTGTACGCCGCGCGTCGTCGGCCAGAGCGCGTTTGACCACGAGCGCATCTATGCCGAGCTTTACGCCGCGAACCGGCCGGCGGCCGGCGGGGTGGTCGCAGAAGGGCTCGGCGCGATCGAGAACGCGCTGCTCGACGCCAAGGCCAAGGCGCTCGGCGTGCCGTGCCACGTGCTGCTCGGCGGCAAGATGCGCGACCGGGTGCGGGTCTACTGGTCGCACTGCGGCACGTGGCGGATCGCCCGGCCCGAATTCTATCCGCCGGCGATCACCAATCTCGATGGGGTCAAAAAGCTCGGCACCGAGGCGCGTGAAAAAGGCTTCTCCGCGCTCAAGACCAATACGTTTCTTTACGAGGGCAACACCGCGACCGGGTGGGTCCCCGGCTTCGCGCGGCCGTTCTACCCCGAGCTCAATGTCGAGAAGCGGGTGCTGCGCAACCTGTGCGCCCATCTCGAAGCGTTCCGCGACGGCGCCGGCCCCGACATGGACATCCTGCTCGACCTCAACTTCAACGCCAAGACCGAGGGGTATCTGAAAATCCTGAGGGCGATCGCGCCCTACGACATGTTCTGGGTCGAGATCGACAGCTACAACGCCGAGGCGCTGGCCCATATCCGCAGCCACAGCCCGCACCCGATCAGCTCGTGCGAGACGCTGTTGGGGGTGCGCGAGTTCCTGCCCTATTTCCGCGCGCAATCAATGGATGTCGCGATCATCGACGCGGTGTGGAACGGGGTGTGGCAGGGGATGAAAATCGCCGCCGCGGCCGAGGCGTTCGAGGTCAACATCGCGCCGCACAATTTCTACGGCCACCTCGCCTCGTTCATGAACCTGAATTTCGCCGCCGCGGTGCCGAACCTGCGGATCATGGAGATCGACGTCGACCGCCTCGCCTGGGACAAAGAGCTATTCACGCACGAGCCGGTGTTCGAAAACGGCATGCTGACGGTGCCCGACCGGCCCGGCTGGGGCTGCGAGCCGGTCGAGGAGGCCATCAAGGCCCACCCGCCGCGGTAAAACGGAACGCGGAGGTCCCGCCCGCCTGCCGCCGAGACGGAAGCGGTCCAGCCTCAGCAGCCCAATTGACCCGCCAGATCCTCGAAGCTGATCGCGGTGTGGGTAAAAACGTGCTCGGCATTGAAGTCGCGGGTCTGGCTTGGCCCGTGCTCGTAGGGCCGGCTGATGAAGGCGGTCTTCATCCCGTATTTGGCGGCGTTGAGCAGATCGCCGTTATGCGCCGCGACCATCATCACCGAGCCGGGGTCGTCGTTGCCGAGAAAATGGATCGCCGACTGGTACATCTCTGCGTCGGGCTTGTAATGCCGCACCAGATCGGAGCCGAGCACCGTATCCCACGGCAGGCCGCAATGCTTGGCCATATCGGTCAACAGCCGCACCGTGCCGTTCGACAGCGTGGCGATGATGAATTTCTTTTTGATGCGCGTCAGACCCGGGACCGAATCGGGCCACGGCTTGAGCCGGTGCCAGGTCAGGTTGAGCCACACCTTCTCGTCTTCCGACAACCGTCCGGAAATGCCAAACTTGTCGAGCAGCGCGTCGAGCGCCATGCGGTGCAGCGCGTCGAGATCGGTCCACGGCAGCTCGCCGGTGCGCACCCTGTTCATCGACGGCGCATAGAGGCCCCGCCACTGATCGGCGAATTCCGCCCAGTCGATTCCGGTTATCCCTTTGCGCCGGGCCAACTCTTCGCCGTCGGCGGTGACCGCCGAGCGCCAGTCGACGACGGTGCCGAACACGTCGTGCACCAGGGCCCTCACTTCGCTCATCGGCCGGCTCCCTCGGCTGTTTCGCCGCAGCATCGGCCGGTGGCCCGGCGCTGTAAAGCATCGGCACTCGCAAATCGGGCGCATTGCCCGTACACTCAACGCCCTAATCTTCCAGGTTTCGTCTCGCCATGCCCGAAGAATTCTATCGCATCAAGCGCCTGCCGCCCTACGTCTTCGCCGAGGTCAACGCGCTGAAGGCCGAGGCGCGAGCCGCCGGGCGCGATGTGATCGATCTCGGCATGGGCAACCCCGACGGGCCGACCCCGCCGCACATCGTCGCCAAGTTGATCGAGGCGGTGCAAAACCCGAAGACGCACGGCTATTCGACCTCGCGCGGCATCGCCGGGCTGCGCCGCGCCTATGCCGGGTATTACGCACGCCGCTTCAATGTCGAGCTCGACCCCGAGCGCGAGATCATCGTCACGCTTGGCTCAAAAGAGGGGCTCGCCAATCTGGCGCAGGCGATCACCGCGCCGGGTGACACGGTGCTGGCGCCGAACCCGTGCTATCCGATTCACGCCTTCGGCTTCATCATGGCCGGCGCCTCGCTGCGGCACGTGCCGATCGGGCCGGAATTCGACTTCCTCGCCGAATTGAAGAAGGCGGTGCGCCATTCGATCCCGGCGCCGCTGGCGATCGTGCTCAATTTCCCGGCCAACCCGACGGCGCAGACCGTCGATCTCGACTTCTACGGCGAGGTCATCGATTTCTGCCGCCATCACAACATTTTCGTGCTCAGCGACCTGGCTTATGCCGAGATCTATTTCGACGGCAAGCCGCCGCCCTCGATCCTCGAAATCCCCGGGGCGCGCGACATCGCGGTCGAGTTCACCTCGCTCAGCAAGACCTATTCGATGGCCGGCTGGCGCATCGGGTTCGCGGTCGGCAACCAGCGGCTGATCGCGGCGCTGTCGCGGGTCAAATCTTATCTCGATTACGGCGCGTTCACCCCGATCCAGGTCGCGGCGACCGCGGCGCTCAACGGCCCGCAGGACTGCATCGCCGAAATCCGCGAGCGCTATCAGGCGCGGCGCGACGTACTGGTCGACGGGCTGCGCCAGGCGGGGTGGGACCTGCCGGCGCCCGGCGCGACGATGTTCGCCTGGGCACCGGTACCGCCGCAATACCGCGGGATCGGCAGCCTCGGCTTTTCCAAGCTGCTGCTCGAACGCGCCAATGTCGCTGTGTCACCCGGCGTCGCGTTCGGCGAATACGGCGAAGGCTTCGTGCGCATCGCGCTTGTCGAAAACCGCCAGCGCCTCCGGCAGGCGGCGCGCAACATCAAGGCGTTCCTGCAAGGCCGCAACGACAGCCCCGAGCTGCGCCGCACCGACCGCCGGGTGCCGGCCGCCGCCAAGTAGAGGCTCAGGCACCGATCGCCGGCACACCCAGG
>DATLRD010000118.1:0-32220 GCA_035534855.1 Allostellaceae bacterium
CGGGTCAGGCCCGGCCATGACGATGAGGAAAAACCGATTTCATCCGATCGAATACGGCTGTCGCTGCGGCTGAGCGCGGGTCGGCGTCTCGACCAACAGCATCGAAGCCGTCTGGGCGCTCTTGAAGCGCGGAGTCTATGGATCATCATGTCAGCCAAAAGCATCTGGACCGGTACGTGAGCGAGTTCGCTTTCCGGCTTAACGATGGGAACGTTGAGCGGCATACCCTGCGGCGCCCCGAAAGCTTTACAGCTTTGTTGAAGGCGTTGCCGGGAACGCAAGGACTTAAATATATAATCCCCATCAAATTGCCATAATCGTATTATATCCTGAACGATTGATGCGGTTTTAACAATAGGCCGCGGCAATCGAGAGGGGAGTGGTTCATGGCTGTAAATCGCCTGTTAAAACAGCCAGCCCGGGGGCCGGGGCGGCGGTTTGCCAAGGGTCAGTCGGGCAATCCGGCGGGCCGGCCGGTCGGGGCGCGGGCGGCGGCGACTCTGGTCGCCGAGGCGCTGCTCGATGGCGAGGCGGCGGCGTTGACCCGCAAGGTGGTTGAGCGCGCGCTCGATGGCGACCCGACCGCGATGCGGCTGTGCTTTGAGCGCCTGCTCGCGCCGCGCCGCGAGCGCCCGGTCGCGATCGACCTGCCGCCGATCAACAGCACCGCCGACCTCGCCGGCGCGATGGGCGCGATCGCTGCGGCGGCGGCGAGCGGCGCGATCACCACCGCCCAGGCCGCCGAACTGTCGCAGATCGTCGACACGCTGGTCCGCGCGATTGCCGCCGGCGAGTTCGACCGGCGTCTGCGCCAGGTGGAGGAACTCCTTGCGCCCCGGCCTTGAGCGCCGGCTGGCGCGGGTCGGCAAGGCCGCCGTGGCGCGGTACAACGCGGCGCATTGCTGGGAAGACGATCGGCAGGCCGCATTCGAGGCGCGGGTCAAGCTCGCCCTCGCCTACCACTTGGCGATGATCGAGGCCGGGCTCGATCCCGCCCGCGACGACCCCGCGGAAATGACGGTCGCGAGCGGCCGGCGACCGGGATGCTAGAGTCGATTCCGTCGAATGTTGCGTCTTTCGGCGTCACCCCCGCGAAAGCGGGGGCCCAGGGGCGGGCGACAAAGCGGGTGCCCTGGATTCCCGCTTTTGCGGGAATGACGATTCAATAAGACAGATACCGGAAGACAGATACCGGCTCTAACCGTTCGCGTGCGCCGTATACCAGCCCCGGGTTCTAAGCACGATGTGCACCACCGACAGCATCACCGGCACTTCGACGAGCACCCCGACCACGGTCGCCAGCGCCGCGCCGGACTGGAACCCGAACAGCGCGATCGCCGCGGCGACGGCCAGCTCGAAAAAGTTCGACGCGCCGATCAGCGCCGACGGGCAGGCGACGTTGTGCGGCACCCCGAGCGCCCGGTTGAGCAGATAGGCAAGCCCGGCGTTCAGATACACCTGGATCACGATCGGCACCGCGATGAGCGCGATCACCAGCGGCTGGCGGACGATCTGATCGCCCTGAAAGCCGAACAGCAGCACCAGCGTCGCCAAGAGCGCGAGCAGCGACACCGGCTGGAGCCGGCGCAGCGCCGCGCCGAGCGCCGCCTCGCCGCCGCGGGCGAGCAGCGACCGGCGCCACAGCTGGGCGGCGATCACCGGCACGACGATGTACAGCACGACCGACAGAAACAGGGTCTGCCACGGCACGGTGATCGACGACAGGCCGAGCAGCAGGCCGACGATCGGGGCAAAGGCGAACACCATGATCGTGTCGTTGAGCGCCACCTGGGTCAGCGTGAAATTGGGCTCGCCGTCGGTCAGGTTCGACCACACGAACACCATCGCCGTGCACGGCGCCGCGGCGAGCAGGATCAGCCCGGCGATATAGCTGTCGATCTGCCCGGCGGGCAGCCAGGGGCGAAACAGCCAGCCGATGAACAGCCAGCCGAGCGCCGCCATGCTGAACGGCTTGACCAGCCAGTTGATGCCGACCGTCACCGCGATGCCGCGCCATTGCTCGGCGACCCGGTGTACCGCGCCGAAATCGACCCTCAGCAGCATCGGCACGATCATCAGCCAGATCAGCACCGCGACCGGAATGTTGACCTCGGCCACGGTCAGCCGGCCGAGCGTCCGGAACGGCCCCGGCACGAACCGGCCGCCGGCGATGCCGGCAACGATGCACAGCGCGACCCACAGCGTCAGATAGCGCTCGAACGTACCCAAGGCCGGCCGCGCCGCGCGCGGCCGGGTGTCGCTGGCCGAACTCATCATGCCTCCTGCGAAGAACCGATGCGGCCGGTCACGGCTTGCGGGCCTCGACGCTGGCCGAGGCGACATAATTCTCGATCCCGCGCCCGGGCGCCCAGGTCGCGATCAGCTCGCGGCTTTCCGGCTTGACCGCGATCCGCACCTCGGTGAACCCGGCCTCGCGCAGCCAGGTCTCGATCTGCGCCGTGGTGGCGGCGCCCGCGACGCAGCCGCACACCAGCCCGGCATCGGCCCGCAGGTCGGCGGGCAGCGGCACCGTGCTCACGACATCGGAGACCGCGACCCGGCCCCCCGGTTTGAGGGCGCGGAACACCTCGCGAAACACCTGCGCCTTGTCCGGAACCAGGTTGATGACGCAATTCGAGATCGCAACATCGGCAATGCCGTCGGCGACCGGCAGGTGTTCAAGCTCGCCGAGGCGGAACTCGACATTGCCGGCGCCGATCTTCGCCGCGTTGCCACGCGCCTTGGCCAGCATCTCGTGGGTCATGTCAACGCCGATCACCCGGCCGTCCGGCCCGACCTGGCGCGCCGCCAGGAAACAGTCGAAGCCGGCGCCGCTGCCGAGGTCGAGCACCACCTCGCCCGGCCGCAGCGCCGCGATCGCCTGCGGGTTGCCGCAACCAAGGCCGAGATTGGCGCCCTCCGGAATCGCGGCCAGCTCGGCCTCCGAATACCCCATCTCGCGGGCCTTGTCGGCGACCGGTGCCGCCGGCGCCGACCCGCAGCAGGCCGACGCCGCGGGGGCGCAACACGCCGCAGCCCCCCCGGCCGCGATCGCCGCATAGCGGTCACGCACCATCGTCTTGATCTCGGTGTCTTCCATCAGGGTCGCTCCGTTCAGGCGGCCGAATTGTCGAGCTTGGTGGCGCCGCACGACGTACCGGCGGGGTTGCATTGCACGGCGCAGGCCGTGTCCTGGCCGCAGCAGTTTTCGGTGAGGTAGGCGAGCAGTGCGTTCATCGCGCCGTATTCGGCCGAATAGATCACGTTCCGCCCGAGCCGGCGCTGGGTGATCAGCCCGGCATGCACCAGCTGTTGCAGATGAAAGGTCAGCGACGCCGGCAGCACGCCCAGCCGCTCGGCAATGACCCCCGCCGGCAGCCCGGCAGGCCCCTGCGTCACCAGCAGCCGGAACAGATCCAGCCGGGTCTCCTGCGCGAGCGCACCGAGCGCAGTGATGGCCGCGGGCTTCTCCATGTCACGATCCGGTACATTGTTTTGATGTTTCTCAAAATATAATCGGGCAACGCCCGAGTCAATGATATCTTTCAAAATATCAAATTATTTGCGCGCCCCGATTGCCGGCGTTTCGCGCTGGCCCCACGCCGGCGGCGCAGGCATCCTTTCGCGCCGGGGGCGCCCCGCCGGCCGCATGCCGCGGCCGCCGTGCGGAAAGGGCGGTTTGTGACGCAGAACGTTCCGGTTCTGATCGCGATCAGCGGCAAGCGGAACCTGAAGGACCAGGAGGCGGCGGTGCGGCGCGCGCTGGTGCGGGCCTTCACGCTGCTCGACAAGCGCCTGACGACGGCGCCGAAGGTGCTGCTTACGGGGCTCGCGGCCGGTGCCGACACGATCGCCGCCGAGCTGGTTCTCGGTCGCCCGCAATGGCTGATCGCCGCGGTTCTGCCGCTGCCCCGCGCGGTATATCTCGAGGATTTTCCCGATCAGCCGGGGCATGGCGATGCGCCGTCGCCGCGCCGCCAAATCGAGGATTTTCTCGCCCACCCCCAGGTCAAGGTGCGCGAGTTGGCGGTGCTGACCGACCCTGCCACCGGCATGCCGGCAACCGCGGAAGCGCTAGCCCGCCAGGCAGACCACCCGAACCCGCTGCGCGACCAGCATTACGAACAGCTGGGGTTGTGGCTTGCCGAAACCGCCACGCTGCTGATCGCCGTGAAGCCAGAGGAAGAGGCTCCAGGCCTGCTCGGCGGCACCGCCCGCGTTCTTGCCTACCGCCTTTCCGGGAAACCCGACCGCGATGCGCGGCAGGTGATGGCGGCAAGCCGCGAGGTGCCGCTTCCCGACCCGCTCGACGGCGGGCGCGGCGCCCCGGCTTGGCTCGTCGACGCGCCGATGCCCAACGGTGCCCGCCGCCGTCAGCGCCATGGCTTTGTGCCGCTGCTGCCGCCACCGGATGAAGCGCGCACAATCAAGCGGCCATTTTCGCGCCGGCTCGCGATCAGCCTGCGCTCCGCCCACGCCTTCGACGTGCTGGCGGCGCGCAACCCCGATACGAGCGCCATGGCGCCGCCGGTCTGGCCGGCCGAGCCTCCCAATCCGATCGCCGAGGTGACGGCGATCCGCCGCACGATCAGCACGATTCAGGGCCACGACAAAAACCGGCTGACCCGCGCCACGATCGCGCTCGCCGGGCTGTTCTGTCTTGCGGTCGGTCTCTACACCGCCTCCACCGAGTTCTGGCGAGACACGGTCTGGGGGCTTGTCCCCTATCTTACCGCGGTCGTGCTCGCAGTGCTGTTGCACGAGCTTATCGAATACCACCGCTGGCAGCGCTTTGCCGAGGATTACCGAGCGGTCAACGAGGCGCTGCGGGTGCAGCGGGTGTGGTGGTGCGCCGGCATCGCCGAACCCGCACACCGGGTCGACCGCCATTTTCTCCCCGGCGCCCGCGGCCTTGCCGCCCTGCCGCGCCGCGGCGTGCGCGGCATCGTCGATTGGGTCTTGCTCGCCTGCCTCCCCCGCGAACCCGACGAGGATTGGGCCCGGGTCGACGGCGACAACGCGGCAAGCTGGGTCGGCGAACAGACCGCCTATTTTCGCACACGCGCCGGGCAGCGGAAGCGAGAGGTCGGCTGGATCCAAATCAGCGCCTGGGCGGCGTTTTTCTGCGGCCAGACGCTGGCGGTGTGGGTGCTGCTCTATCGCCTGGCTGAGCTGGAGGGTTCGCCCGGGCGCTATCTCTGGCTCAGCGCTGCCGCCGGCGCCCTGATGCTGCTGCTGATTGCCGGCGTCCGGCAGGCGGTGCGGCGCTGGCGCCCCGGGCCGGTGGTCCGCCACCGGCTGTGGGCGGCGGCGATCGCGCTGCCGCTCGGCTTTGGCCTCGGGCATCTCTACCATTGGGCGACGGCGTTCCTCGCGCCGGGCAGTCCCGTGCTGTTCGACTATTTGGTTGCGCTGTCGGTCGCGCTGCTGTCCGCGGTTGCCGGCAGCATCCGATTCCTGTCCGACAAGCTTGCCTGGGAGACCGAAGCCCACCGCTATGAAGACGCGCTTGCGCTGTTCGAGGATGCCCGCGAAGCGTTTGCTGAGATCGACGCCGAATCGCTGCCGCAGGCAGACGAGCGCACCCGCAAGCGCGAAATCGTGCTGACACTCGGCAAGGCGGCGCTGGCGGAAAACGAATATTGGCTGCGCGCCCACCGCGAACGCCCGGTCGAGCAGGCGATCGGCGGGTAAGCCCGGTTTCGCCCCGGGCGCCGCGCTATTCGTCGGTTGTGCCGCTGCATGGCGCCAGGTCGGCGGTCTCGGACACCAGCGCCGCCAGATCGCGGGCCGAGATCGCGGCCTCGATCGCGTCGCGCACCGCGTCGGTCGGCGGTGACGGTGCCTTTGGCGGCAGGCGGCTGCCCTCGCGCCACAACACCCACAGCCGCGCCGACCCTGCCGCCGCATCCAGCGCAAACTGCCACGAGCCGGCGTCGAGGGGGTCGAACACGACGATCGCCAGCTCGTCGGCCCGTAGCGCGGTGAGGTTCGCCGCCGCGTCGGCAAGCCCGCGACCGACCGCGACGATGATCCGCTCGCGCCGCACGGTCAGGTTCACCCGCCGCAGGTTTTCCGGGATCGCGCGAATGTTGCGGCGGTTGGCTTCACGCATCTCCGGAAGAAGCTGGTCCCACGCCGTCAGGTCGGGATGCACCCGCCCGACCTCGTCGAGCGGACCCAGCGTCCAGCCGTCGGTAAAGCGTTCGATCATCCACCGTCCATGCTCCGCCGCCGCCATCGTCTCGACCTCGGCGTCGGTAAACTCGGCGGGCGGCTCGTCGCCAGGCACCAGCCGCATGCCGACCAGCCCGAGCTTGGCCGGCAGATGGTCGGCGACCGCGCGATTTGATTGCTTAAACCGCTCGGGCAACATCGACCACGGCACCGCCGCCGCACTGCGCCGCGCGTTCGCAGGGCGGCTTGCCAGGTAGGTCTCATGGATCGCTCGGGCCAGCAGGTCCTGGATCTGGTCGATCAGCAGCACCGGGCTGGTCAGCTCTGCCAGATCGCCGAACGGGATGAGGCGGTCGAGCAGCGCGTCGGCCCCATCAAGCCTGGCGGCGAATTGGCCGAGCGCACGCTGCTGCTGCAGCCGCACGAACACCGGGGTACCGAACTCGCCGAGGCGGTCGAGCCGCGCGCGCAGCTGCAGCGCCGTGTGCAGCGAATCCTTGTCTTTCCCCAGCGAGACGATGACGGCCACGGTGGAGAGCGCTTCGTCGCGGCCGCGCAGCATCGCCTCGACGTCCTGCCACACCTCGGGCCAGGTGGCCGGATTGTCTGCGTCGAAGGCGGTCTGCACGAAATCGATGTCGACCAGGCTCATCAGGCCGGGAAACCGCGCAGCCAGCGGCGCGGCGGCATCCTTGCCCTGCTGGTCGAACACGGTGACCGCAAGGCGGCAGCCGGGCAGCGCGTAGTTGCACTGCGCCGCCTGCAGGATGACGTGCGTACTCATCTCGCCCAGCCCGGCGATCAGCAGATGTGGCCGGGTCGGCGTGGCGCCGTCGGCGCGCGGCGGAAACGCGCGGCGAAATGTCGGGCGTTCGAGGAGCAGCCGCGCGGCATTGGCGTTGAGGTCGAACGGCCGAATCTCCACCCGCTCGGAGCCGAGCGTCGAGGTTGGGTAAGTATGCAGCAATCCGATCAGCCAAGCGCTCCTGACCTCGGGCAGCACATAGAAACGGCGCTTGCCCGTGCCCCTGCCCGCCGCCAGTTCGCCCTCGACCCGCAGCGCGATCTCGACGTTGACCGCGTCGGAGCCGGTGGTGACGACGACACCCTGCGCATGCCTGAGCCCGGCCAGCCCCAACATGCCGAACTGGGCCGCATCGCCCTTGAGGATTGGAATTTTCAGCTGCTCGCACGCAATCGCATGCGGCTCGTCGGCGTCGAGCACGATGGCCACGACATCGGTGCCCTTGGCGCGCAGGTTCTCGGCGACCTCGCGGCCGGTATCACCGAGGCCGCAGATGATCACGTGGTTGCGCCGCCGGCTCGCCAGCACCACCCGCATGTCGCGCCGGATGTTGAGCAGCAGCAACTTGATGCCGCCGAAAATCACAAGCAGCGGCAGCATGTACTGCGCGATAATCAACGGCGCCGGCGCCTGCCCGACCTGATACTGGAACGATCCCCGCAGCATCAGGACCGATCGCCCGATGGCGATAAGCAGGCTGTCGACATGGCACTTGTCGTTGGGGCCGCACAGCTCGAAGCCCCAGGCCCCGAGCCCGATGCCAACGATGGCGAGCGGAACCAGGATTGCCCAGTCGCGCAGCCGCAGCAGATTGGCGTAGGTGGCACGGATTTCCCGGCGCGAGCCGGGGCGTTGCGGCGGTGCTGTCATGCTTCCACCTCGACCTGCCAGCGCCGCCGCCGTTATGAGCCGTTCGGCGCGATTTTTCGAGGGGCTATGGAACCGATTGGATAATCTACCACCCCTCCCTACATGATCGCGCGCAACCAACCATGCGGAGCCGGATGATGATCGTCGTCACCACCGAGAGCGTTCCCGGCTATCGGGTCGTCGAACTCAAGGGGCAATGCTTTGGCGTTACGGTCCGCAGCCGGGGGATCGGCGGCAACCTGATGGCCGGTCTGCGCTCGATCGTCGGTGGCGAAATTCACGAATACACCCAACTGCTCGAAGAAGCGCGCCGTGCCGCGGTCGACCGGCTGGTGCAGAACGCCACCGCGATGGGTGCCAATGCGGTCGTGATGATGCGGTTCGATTCGTCGGAGATCGGGCAGACGATGAGCGAGATCGTCGCCTATGGCACTGCCGCGACGATCGAGCCGCTCAACCTGTAACGGCACATGCTGCGCCGCGCGGCACTCGGCGCCGGAATTGCGCTGCTCGCCGCGGCAGCCGTTGCGCTCGCCGTAGGGCTACCGTGGACGATCGTGACATGGCTGGCGGTTCTCGGCCTCGCCGCGACGCTCGGCATCTTGTGCGAGCGGCGCGGCGATAAGCCGATCACCGACGGTCGTCAGGGCCCCGATTGGATCGACACCGGCGAACGCTTCATCGACCCGGAAACCGGCAAGATGGTGAGCGTGTATCACCACCCGCGAACTGGTCAGCGCCGCTATGTCGGACGCTAACCGGCGCCGGAAAAGCTAGTGCTTGAAGCTCGAATAGGGCAGCACCGGATCGGCAGCTTTGTATTCCGCGGGTCCGATGACGAACTCGCCCTTGCCGTCGCGGAATTGGTCGAGGCTGGCGCCGGTAATGCCGCGGAACTGAACCGTCAGCACCCGCGACTTCGCCCACTCGCCCTTTGCGCCAAACGCCACGTCGCCGACGACGGTGTCGAAGTGATGCGAGCGGATATAGTCCGCGACCTTCTGCTGATCGAGGCTGTTGGCTCCCTGGATCGCCTGGCCGAGAACCTGCAGGTCGGCATAGGCCCAGGGCACCAGGTAATAGCCGAGCGGGTCGGTCTTTTCGGTCACCGCGCGTTTCTGATAGCGGGCGAGCAGGTCCATGACCCCGGGGAACTGGAGCTTCGGCGCCGGCAGCCACCAGTCGAAATCGATGATGCCGTTGAGCATCGGGCCGAGCGTCATCTTGGCCGAGGTGGTCTGCGGCCCGGTCAGCCCGCCACCGAAGATCTTGGTGTTGAGCCCCAGCTCGTGAACGCTGCGGATGATGCCGACGCTGTCGGGCGGATAGGCCGCGACGACGACGACATCGGCGTTAGCCGCCTGCAACGCCCTGATGATCGGCGAGAAATCGTTGGTCGTCGGCGGATAGGTGCGGTCGTAGACCTTTTTCAGATCGGGCACATATTTCTTCCAGTTGGTGCGCGCGCCGTCGATCGTGTTGAGCGTCGCCTCGCCGTCATCGGCGAGAAAGGCGATCGTCTTCAACCCCAGCTTCTTTTCGTTGGCCTTGACGATCTGAAAGAACCCGTCGGTGATCGCCGGCCTCGGGTCGGGGCCGACTGGCAGCATTGAGAAATAGTTCGGGTAGTGAAACTCGGAATTGACGTCGAGCGCGAATAGGCTGATGAACGTCATCTTGTGGGCGATGACAATCGGCATCGCCGGGGCGGCGATGTTGGTCGCGTAGCCCGAGACCACGAAGTCGCATTTGTCGACGTCGATCAGCTTTGTATAGATGCCGGGCACGTTCGCTGGGTTGCTCTGGTCGTCGTAGTAATCGAGCACGACCGGCCGGCCGAGCAGCCCGCCTTTCTTGTTGGTGTCCTCGGCCCACATCTTCATCGCGACGAGGCCCATCGTACCATTGAGCGCGAGCCCTCCGGTCAGCGCCATCGAAAAGCCGATCTTGATCGGCGGTCCCGATGGCGCCTGCGCCGCGGCGGATGTCGCCGCCAGCAACAGCCCCGCCAATCCCGCCGCTACTGCTCTAATCCGCGCGCCGAACATGCGTTTCTCCCGGTATTTTCTGAACGCACAGATTGAGCACGGCCGGAGCCGCCTTCGCAAACGCTTCCCGCGCATACCCGCCGCTATCTTCGCAGCGGCCATGCGAAGCTCAGCTCGTGCCCATCGGGGTCGGTGAGGTGAAAAAAGCGCTCGCCCCATTCGGCCTCGCGCGGCTCGGTGTCGGGCTTGTGGCCGGCAGCGACCAGCCGGGCGTAGAGCCCGTCGACATCGCTGTCGTAAAAGATCAGCCGCCCCCACCAGCGCCACCGCCGCTCTGCCGGCCGGGCGATCAAGTTGAGGTACTGCGTCGTCCCGGCGCGAAAGCTGGTGAAAGCGGCGGTTTCGCCGCCGTAGAGTATCGTGAACCCGATGAGGCGATAGAATCGGATCGCGCGGGCCATGTCGTGCGTGGCGAGGGTGACCGCGCTGATGCCCTCGATCATTTATGCTACAGCGGCGTTGCGAGCAGAGTGGGCACGGCAAATGTGTCGAGCACGACCAGCTTATCGCTGAATCTGAGCGCGCCGGCCTCGTGCACGATGCGGTCGCGATAGAGCCCGGCCGCGAACAGCCGGCTCTCGCCCTCCTGGTCGGTCTGGTACACCGCGAACGGCGCCTCGGCGGAAATCTCGCCCCCGCCTTCGCCCAGGATGCGCGGCAGGCCAATCAGGTGGCGATCGGTGTGGATGTTGTATTTGTTGGCTTCGCGCAGTGCCATGATGCGGTCTTCGAGCACCGCTCGGCTGTCGCAGAAGATCAGCGCCGCCGGCAGCCCCTGCTCGACATTCTCCCGCGGGATCACCTGATAGCGGCAGGCCCGGGCAAACAGCGCGAGCCAGGCCGGCCAGTCGGCGGCATCGATCAGCCGCCCGTAATCGGCATAAAGGTCATAGAGGGCGAGTTGGTCGACGCTCATCGCACCCCGTCGACCGGCTCGATCCCCAGCAGCTCGGCGTAATACGACCAGAACCCGCGCAGCGGCACGTCGTGCACGCGGTAGTCGCGATCGGTGATGGCGCCGCCGCCGCCGAGTTCGATGACCGTCGCGCGGTCACGGTCGGGCCGCGAGGCGCGGTGCGCGATCTCGATCGCCTCACCGTCCTCCATCGAGACAAGACCGGCGGGCCCGACGAGGTTGGCCTGGCGCAGCCGGTGCAGCGTCATCTCCGGGGTGTCGTCGGCATAGCCGAGCATCGTCTGATAGATTTCGACCTCGTCGAGCCCGCGCGGGCGGATCTGCCGGACCGCCATGCTATTGCTGATCTGGACGAACACCGCCGACGGAAATACCGAACTGATCGCGATGTTCAGCCGGTCGCCGTGCTCCGGGTGGAATTTGCCGAGCGCCGGCTCCTGCAGCGCCAGATAGTCGTTGCGGATATTGGCGCCGCCATAGGCTCGGCGCACGGTCTCATCGTCGTCGCTGCCGGCCTCGGCCCAGGTAAAACTGTGGCGGTGCCGCGCGTCCATCTTGACCCCGCCAACCTGCGTCGACCGGTCGAGCCCGAAAGTCAGCAGGAATTCGTGCAGCAGGCTGGCATGATAGTTGTCGCGCGTGTTCTCGGCGTAAATCTTCCAGTTGCCGCGGATGCGCTGGCGATTGTAGCCGAGCACTTTCATCTGCTTGTCGAAGAAGCGGCGCAGCTGGGCCAGCACCGGCGGCCCGAGAAAATCTTCGAGCGGCTCGGCGTCGTCGGCCAGGGTGCCGAAGATCGCGCCGTAGACCGTCCCGACCTTGAGCCGGGTGAGCCCGTGCGCTTTCATGTCGAAATCCGGCCCCATCCCGCCCTTGCCGCGGATGCCGCGGCGGAACGGGATCGCGGTCAGCCCGCCGTCGAGGCCATAGCACCACTGGTGATAGATGCAGTTGTGGCTTTTGGCATTGCCGTAAAGCTCGCGTCTTACCAGCGCGCCGCGATGCGCACAGCGGTTGACGAACGCGTGGATCTCGCCGTTGTCGTCGCGGTTGACGATGACCGGCGTCTCGCCAACGCAGGTGGTGCGGAAATCGCCGGGGTTCGGAATCTCGACCTCGAGGCCGAGCAGGCTCCAGGTCGGGCCGCGGAAAATCCGCTGCTGCTCCCGCTCGTAGATTTCGGGGTCGTGATAAAGCCGGTACGGCACCCGGCTGTAATCGAGCGCCGGCCAGATCGAGGCATCCACCATCACGGTCCTCGCCCACAGGGGTAAGCGATCCTAGGGCACTGCGCCCCGGGGAACAATCTCAGCCATGCACCAACGCCGCTTCAGGCGCGGGGGTCGCTGCGATAGGATCAACCAAGCCCATCGGGAAGGACAGCATGGCCCAGTCGATGATCACCCCGCTCTCGTCGGGGATCGGCGCCGAGATTTCTGGCATCGACCTGGCGCAGCCGATCGACGCTGAAACCGGCGAGCGTCTGTCGCGGGGCTTGGCCGAGCACCTGGCGCTGGTCTTCCACGACCAGGTGCTGACGCCTGACCAGTACCTCGCCGCGGCGGGAGTGTTCGGGCCGGTGATGCGCCAGCACTATTCGCAGCACCACATGGACGGATACGAGAACATTGGCATGGTGTGGCACCGCAAGGGCCAGCAGCCGGCCGAACGCTGGCACACCGACCACACCAACCACGAAAGGCCGCCGCTGGCGACGATCCTCTACGGCGTCGAGATCCCGTCTGCCGGCGGCGCCACCAGCGTCGCCAACATGCGCACCGCCTATGCCGCACTGCCGCAAGACGAGCAGCGCCGGCTCGACGCGATGCGTTCGGTCAACACGCTCGACGAGCAGCGCCTCGACACCCGGCCGGAAGACCACGAGAAGTACGGGGCACCGATCATCCACCCGATGGTGCGCACCCACCCGGTGCACGGCACCAAGGCGGTGTTCTTCCACATCCAGAAGGTCGCGCTGATCCAGGGCATGACGCCGGAGGCCAGCAAGGCCTATATGAGCGATCTGCTCGACCGGATGATCCGGCCCGAGATCGTCTACGAGCACCACTGGGCCAAGGGCGACGTGCTTGTCATCGACGACCGCGCCACGATGCACCGCGCCCACGGCGATTACGACCGCCGCGAGAGCCGGGTGCTGTGGCGCATCCTGGTCGAGGGCGACCGCCCTACGCTGATGTAGGCGCCGCGCTCAGAACCCCAGCGTCGGCACCAATTCGGGCGGCGCCGGGGTCCATTTCTTGGTCGGCCTCCCCTCTTCGATCGCGTGGAACTCGCGCTCCATGATCCGGCGCCACAGGATGATCGCGGTGTCGGAGCGGCCGAGCCGCTCGTTGCCGCGATCGGCGATGCGCCCCTGACGGGCCTGCACCGCGAAATCCTGCACCCGTACGCGGTCGGGGTGGTCGATATCGGCGAAGCGCACCGCGCCGTCCATCACCTTCTGCGCCAGGTCGAGGGCCGAGCCGGCCGCCTTCTGCCGTTCGAGATATTTGCGCCGCGCCTCCTGATACGGTGCAACCTGGTCGCCGGTCACGCCGACCAGGTTGGTGATGAACCACATATTGGTCTCGTCATCGATCGGGGTGAACGCGAGATACAATTCGCGCCACCCATCGGCGCCGTCGAGCCCAGCCATCGGCGGCACGATGACCCGCGTGCAATTGGGCATGTAATGCAGGCTGATGCGCTCTTCGTTGCCGCGCCGCCCGTAGCGGATCATGCCCCAATCGGTTTCTTCGGCGGCAATCTCCGGGAGGTCGTAGATGCCGGAATGCGAGCCGCCGATCTTGTGGACAAAGGCGACATGCACCTCGTCCATGCTGTTCTCGAAGCATTGCAGATAGTTGCACGGCACCACCGGCGGAACCTGGGTCTCGATCAGCCCGTCGGCGAGCGGCATCGGATAGGGCGGAAAGACAGGCGGCGAGCCCTCGCCGAAATAGGCGAAGACCATCCTGCTGTCCCTCCGATGATGGTTCAGGCGGTCTGCGCTGCCGGCGCCGGCGTATCGCGATGCCGCCCGGCCGGATAAGAATACGGGCCCAGCCGGGCAAAGATCACGCAGCTCACAGCCAGCATCACGATATAGGCGCCAAAGACCGGCGTGTAGGAATGAAACCGGTCAAAGCTCGCGCCGCTCAGCGCCGGCCCGACGCCGACGCCAAACCCGAACAGGCCGAACATCGTGCCGTAGATCTTGGCGTAATTGCGCAGCCCGAAATAGCGGCTGACGAAGAACGCCATCAGGTCTATCTCGGCACCAATGCCGAGCCCGAGGCAGATCGCGCCGAGAAATGGCGCGGCGCCGGCGGCATGGCTCATCAACAACGTCAGGCCAATCATCGGCGCGGTGAAGAATCCGATCGCAACATAGGGGCCCCAGAACCGGTCGAGAAACCAACCAGAAAGGATGCGCCCGGCGAGCAGCGCGATCCCGGTGCCAGACAGCGCCGTGACCGCGACCTCGCGGGTGATGCCGCGGTCGGTCAGCAGCGGGACGATATGCGTCAGCGTGCCGTTAATCGCGATCACGTCGAGGAAAAACGCAAGCCCCAGCCCCCAAAACAGCCACGACCGAAACGCATCGCCGACTTCGGTGCCCGGCAGGCCGAGCGCGGCGCCACGCGATTCGCCGCGCCGCGGCCGCGCCGTGAATCCCGGCGGCTCGCGGATGAACAGCGCGACCGGGAGAAACGCCAGCACGACCACAGCCACCGACATGCCGAGATAGGCGTGGCGCCAGCCGATACGCGCGATCAGGAAGGCCGCGAGCTGCGGCATCAGCGCGACGCCGAGCCCGACCCCGGCCATGCCGATGCCGAGCGCCAGCCCGCGCTGGCGGTCGAACCATTGCGCCGTTACGGTCGAATATGGGATCGGCCCGCCAACCGGCGACGCCAGCCCGGCCAAAGCATAGATCAGGTAGGTGACGGCGAATGGCGACGCGCTCATCAACGAGAACAGCGCCACGCTGGCCGCGTAAAGCACGAGCCCCGGCATCATGACCCGGCGCACGCCCCAGCGGTCAATCATCCAGCCGAACACCGGGCAGGCCAGCGCACTGATCGCCGATTGCAGCGTCAGCGCCGAGGACAGCAGCCCGCGCCCGACATGGAGGTCGGCGGTGACCGGCTTGAGAAACACCCCGAAGCAGAACACGTTGATCGCGCCCGCGCCGACGATCAGGCCGAGCACGCTGGCACCGACAACTCCCCAGCGGTTCCGCAATATTCCGTCCATCGCTTCCTCCCGAGCCACCGTTAAAGTGGCGTGTCGTTCCCGCCGACTCTATCGGATCGGCGGCACCGAGGCGACAATCTGGCGACCGCTGGGCGGACCCGGCTAATTTCGTCGCCGGCATCAGGGAGACGGGCGAATGAGTGCATCCGTGGCCACGGGATACGGCATCGGCCAGCCGGTACGGCGCAAGGAAGACCGGCGGCTCGTCACCGGGCGCGGCCGCTATGTCGACGATCTTACGCTCCCCGGCATGGCACACGCCGTGGTGGTGCGCTCGCCGCACGCCCACGCCCGCATCACCGCGATCGACACGGCGGCGGCGCGCGCCGCGCCCAGCGTGCTCGCGGTGCTGACCGGGGCCGACTATCGCGCCGACGGGCTCGGCCCGATCCCGCACGGCGCCGGGCTGATGAACCGGCCCGACCTCGAGGTGCGCCTGTCCGCGGGCAAGCCGATCACCACGCGCCACGACCCGATGCCGGCCGACATCCTGCGCGTCGTCGGCGAGCCGGTCGCGCTCGTCGTCGCCGAAACCATCGCCGCCGCCAAGGATGCCGCCGAGCTTGTCGACGTGTCGTACGACGTGTTACCGGCCGTCGTCGACGTGGCGGAGGCGATCAAGCCAGGGGCGCCGCGCCTGTGGCCCGAGGCACCGAACAATCTGTGCATCGAAATTGAGGCCGGCGATGCCGCCGCCACCGCGGCGGCGTTCGCGCGCGCCGCCCACATCACCCGGCTCGACACCCGGATCCAGCGCGTCACCGGCGTGCCGATGGAGCCGCGCACCAACATCGCCGAATACGATGGGGCAACCGGGCTTTACACGCTGCACTCGGGCAGCGGCCGCGGCGTCTCGAAATTGCGCCTCGATCTCGCGACGGTGCTCGGCGTGCCGCCCGAGCAGGTGCGCGTCTTGTGCGAGGACATGGGCGGCAATTTCGGCACGCGCAATTTCTTCTATCCCGAATACGTGCTGCTCGCCTGGGCGGCGAAGAAGGTCGCCCGGCCGATCAAATGGACTTGCGAGCGCAGCGAAGCCTTGCTCAGCGACTATCAGGGCCGCGACCTCGTGGTCGAGGCAGCATTGGCGCTCGATCCCGACGGGCACTTCCTCGCGGTGCGGGGCAGCAATCTCAGCAATCTTGGCAACCAGGCGGCGTCGTTCGTGTCGCTGCAAAAGGGCCTGGGGCTAATGTCCAACGTCTACCGCATCCCGGCTGCCCATTTCCGCGGCCGCGGAGCGGTCACCAACACGATCCCAACGACCCCCTACCGCAGCGCCGGGCGTCCTGAGGTGATTTTCGTCGTCGAGCGGCTGATCGACCTCGCCGCAGACGAGTTGGGGATCGACCCGGTCGAGTTGCGCCGCCGCAACCTGGTCCCGCCGGCGGCGCAGCCCTATGCGAACCCGCTCGGCCTTACCTATGACAGCGGACATTACGAGGCGGCGATGGACATGGCGCTGGGTCTCGCCGACCTGCCCGGACTTGCCGCCCGGCGCGCCGCCTCCGAAGCGCGCGGCAAGCGGCGCGGGCTCGGCGTCGCCAACTATGTCGAGATCACCAGCGGCTCGCCGCGCGAGCGCACCGAGATCACGATCCAGCCCAATGGCCGGGTCGAGCTGGTGATGGGTACGATGTCATCGGGCCAGGGCCACGAGACGAGCTTTGCACAGCTCGTCACCGAGTGGCTCGGCGTGCCGTTTGAGAGCATCGACTACATCGCGCACGACACCGCCCGCGTTTTCGCGGGGGGTGGGTCGCATTCCGGCCGCTCAATGAAGCTGGCGACGACGGTGATCGGCCAGGCGACCGATGACATCATCGCCAAGGGCCGCAGGATCGCCGGGCTGCTACTAGAAACCAACGAGGCCGACATCGAATTTTCGGCCGGAAATTTCCGCGTCGCCGGCACCGACCGCGAAATCGGCATTTTCGATGTGGCCCGCGCCGCCGCCACCCACAGCGAACTGCCGGCGGAGCTGCACGGGCCGCTCGGCGCGGTTTCCGACCAGACCCTGCCGGTTGCCAGTTTCCCGTATGGCACGCAAGTCTGTGAGGTCGAAGTCGACCCCGAGACCGGCGCGGTCGCGATCGTGCGCTACGCCGCGGTCGACGATGTCGGGCGCGCCGTCAACCCAATGATCGTACACGGCCAGACCCACGGCGGCATCGCCCAGGGCGTCGGCCAGGCCCTTCTCGAATCGAGCCATTACGACCGCCAGACCGGGCAGCTTCTTGCCGCCAGCTTCATGGATTACGCGATTCCGCGCGCCGACATCTTTCCGCCATTCGACACCGCGCTTAGCGAGGTGCCGTCGCCGACCAACCGGCTCGGCGTGCGGTCGGGCGGCGAAGGCGGCACCACCCCGGCGCTGGCCGTCGTCGTCAATGCGATCGTCGACGCGCTGTCCGATCTCGGGGTGCGCCACATCGAAATGCCGGCCACGCCCGAGCGGGTGTGGCGCACGATCCAGGCAGCGAAAACCGCCCGGTAGGCCCCTAAATCACCGCTTCGGCGCCGACCGGCAGGCGCCACATTACCCGCCGCTGGCCGTGATAGTCGTCGATCGCGAAGTGCTGGCAGCAGCGGTTGTCCCAGATCGTCAGCGTGCCCCTTTCCCAGCGGATTCGGGCAGTAAATTCGGGCCGGGTGCAATGGCCCTGCAGGAAGTCGATCAGCGGCCGGCTTTCCTCTTCGGTCATCCCCTCGAAGCGGACCGTGTGCCGCTTTGAGACATAGAGTGCTTTGCGCCCGGTTTCGGGGTGGGTGCGCACCACCGGGTGTTCCGCCTCGACCTGCTCGGCCTTATCGGTATCCCGCATCTTCATGTATTTGTTCTCTTCGCGGTTGCCGCGACCGCCGTTCATCCGCGCGCTGTAGATGCCGGTGAGCCTGTCGAGCATCGCCCGCATTCCCGGCGACAGCGTCTCGTAGGCGAGATACTGGTTGGCGACCATCGTGTCGCCGCCGAATTCCGGCGCCTCGCGGCAATAGAGCATCGTGCCGATCGGCGGCGTGTCGAGATAGGTCGTGTCGGAGTGCCAGGCGCCGCCGACGTTTTCCTTCTGGTCCGGCTCCTTGCGCAGCTCGAAGATTTGCGGGAACTCGGGCAGGCCCTCGACAAACGGGTAATAGGCCGGCTCGGCGAAATAGCGGGCAAAGCGCAATAGATCGGCGCCGCCTAGCTGTTGTCCGCGGATATAGATCGCGCAATGAGCAAGGAACGCGTCATGGATTTCCGAGCGCTGGCGGCTACCTAGTGGCTCGCGCAAATCGACACCGCCGATCTCGGCGCCAAGCGCACCGGCGAGCGGCCGTACCGTAATGGTTTCATAGGCCATGGCCGAGTTTCGCCTCCGGTTATGCGATGGCGCATCCTAGCAACACTCGCCACGGCGCGCGAAGCGGTGCAATCTCGGGGCGATCATGCAGAAACGGCTCGGGTTTGCATCGGCGACGCGAGGCAAACTTGCGGGGCTTTCGTGACGATCCGGAACGGGCAGGAATTTGGGGAGACCGCCGATGCGCGCCGCGTTGCATTTGTTGGGAGGCGCCGCGCTTGTGGCAGCCATCACCTTGCCCGCCGCCGCCGAGGCACCGAAGCACGGCGGCATCCTGACCTACATGATCGCCGCCGACGCACCGCCGAGCTTTGACGGACACCGTGAAAGCACCTATGCGACGGTGCACGCCGCGGCGCCGTTTTACAGCCTGTTGATCAAGGTCGACCCGAACAGCCCGACGCATTTCATCTGCGACCTGTGCACCGCGATGCCGACGCCGACCGACGACGGCAAGACCTACACGTTCAAGATCCGCACCGGCGTCAAGTTCCAGGACGGCTCGCCGCTGACCGCGGCGGATGTCGCGGTGAGCTGGAACGAGATCATCTTTCCGCCCAAAGGCGTGATCAGCCCGCGGCAAAATTATTTTCTCATGGTTGACAAGGTCGAGGCGACCGACCGGACGACGGTCGTATTCCACCTCAAATTCGCGACCGCCGCGTTCATCCCGGCGCTCGCCGACCCGTTCGCCTGGATTTACGAAAAGCGCATCCTCGACGATCCGAGCAAAGGCCCGCACTGGTACGAAAAGAATATCATGGGCTCCGGCCCGTTCAAGTTTGCCGGCTATGAGACCGGCCAGTCGATCAAGGGGGTGCGCAACCCAGACTACTTCATCAAGGGCCTGCCCTATCTCGACGGGTTTGTGGGCATCTTTGCGCCCAAACAGGCGACGCGCGTCGACGCGATCCGCTCCGACCGCGCCGCAATCGAGTTTCGTGGGTTTCCGCCCTCGGCGGCCGACGAATTGAAAGCCGCCCTCGGCGACAAGTTGGTGGTCGCCACCAGCGACTGGAACGTCGGCTCGTCGTTCACGCCGAACCACAAGAAAAAGCCCTTTGACGATCCACGTGTGCGCCGGGCATTATCGCTCGCGATCGACCGCTGGCACGGCGCCGAAGCGCTGTCCAAGGTCGCGATCGTCAAGACCGTCGGCTCCTTCGCCTTCCCCGGCTCGCCGCTCGCCCCGACCAAGGCCGAACTGCAGACGATCGCCGGCTATTGGCCTGACATCGACAAGTCGCGCGCCGAGGCCAGGAAGCTGCTCAAAGAGGCTGGCGCCGAGAATCTCAGCTTTACGCTGCTCAACCGCAATGTCGACCAGCCGTACAAATATATCGGCATCTGGCTGATCGATCAGTGGAGCAAGATCGGCCTGCACGTGACCCAGAAGGTCGTGCCGAGCGGCCCGTGGTACGAGGCGCTGCGCACCGGCAATTTCGACGTCGCGGTCGAGGCGCCCGGCCACGGTATCGTCAACCCGCTGCTCGACGTGCAGAAGGAGTTGGGTGCCTCGTCCGAGAATTACGGCGGCTACGACGACAAAATGGCGGACGCGATCTACGACAAGATGCTGCACGAGCCCGACCCGGCCAAGCAGCACGAATTGATGTTTCAGTTCGAAAAGCACAACCTCGACGAAGCGGCCAATCAGTTCTTCCTCGTCTGGTGGTACCGGATCGTGCCGTACCATTCCTATGTCAAGGGCTGGAAAATCGGCCCGAGCCACCTTGCCGGCCAGGACATGGCGACCGTCTGGCTCGACCGGTAGGCGTGCGTCTCTCAAATTCGGGAAACTATGATTGTCGTTCCAGCGGACGGCCGGAACACAACCCTCAGCCGCCAGAACGTTGACCGATGTATCCCAGGCTGCGCCAGGATGGCTGAGGATCTACCCCGCCAGGATCGCCTCGATCGCGCGGGTCACGTTGTCGATCTCGCCCATACCGTCGATCGTACGCAGGGTGCCGCGGTCCCGGTAATAGGGCAGGATCGGTTCGGTCTGGCGGCGATACACTTCGAACCGCGTCGCCACCGCCTCGGGCCGGTCGTCGGGCCGGTGCAGGAAATCACGGCTGCCGCAGATGTCGCACACCCCGTCGAACTTCGGCCGGTGATAGCGCTCGTGATAGCTGGCTCCGCAGGATTTGCAGCTAAATCGGCCGGCCAGCCGGTCGATCAGCGCCGCCTCGTCGACCTGCATCAGGACCACATGGTCTAGCTTGAACCCATGCCGCGCCAGCATCGCGTCAAGCGCCTCTGCCTGCGGGATCGTGCGCGGAAACCCATCGAAGATCACCCCGTTGCGCGCTTCCGGCGCGGCGATGCGCTCCTCGAGCGCCTGGATCACGATCTCGTCGGGCACCAGCGCGCCCGAATCCATGATCGTCTTGACCCGCTGTCCCAATTCGCTGCCGCTCGCGGTGGCCGCGCGCAGCATGTCGCCGGTCGCGAGCTGAACCAAGCCGTGCGACTGCTCGAGCCGTTTGGCCTGTGTCCCCTTGCCGGCGCCGGGCGGCCCCAGAAGTATCAGGTTCATCGGACCAGGTTCATCAGCGGCGTCCTCGCAGCCGTGCCTTCTTGATCAGCCCTTCGTACTGATGAGCTAGAAGGTGCGAATGGATCTGCGCAACCGTATCCATCGTCACGCTGACGACGATCAGAAGGCTGGTGCCGCCGAAGTAGAATGGCACCGAATATTGTGAGATCAATATCTCGGGCAGGATGCAAACAGCGGCAAGATAAGCAGCGCCGACCACGGTCAGCCGGGTCAGGATGTAGTCGAGATGGTCAGCGGTGTTCTTGCCCGGCCGGATTCCGGGTATGAACCCGCCGTATTTGCGCAGATTGTCGGCGGTCTCGGTTGGGTTGAACACGATCGCCGTGTAAAAGAAGCAGAAAAAGATGATCAGGCTGATGTACAGGACCATATAGAGCGGTCGACCGTGCCCGAGATACGAGGTGATCGTCCCGAGCCACCCGAGGCTGCCGGTGGTGTCGGCCGATTGAAACGTTGCGATCGTCGCCGGCAGCAGCAGCAGCGACGAGGCGAAGATCGGCGGGATGACGCCCGAGGTATTAATTTTCAGCGGCAAGTGCGAGGCCTCGCCGCCGAACATGCGGTTGCCGACCTGTCGCTTGGGGTATTGCACGAGGATGCGCCGCTGCGCCCGTTCCATAAACACGATAAAGGCGACGACGGCCACCGACATCACCAGAAACACGATGATGAACGTCGTCGAGATCGCCCCGGTGCGTCCCAGTTCGAGGGTCGACGCCAGCGCATGCGGCAGGTTGGCGACGATGCCCGCCATGATTATCAGCGAGATGCCGTTGCCGATCCCGCGGGTGGTGATCTGCTCGCCGAGCCACATCAGAAACACGGTGCCGCCGACCAGGGTGATCGTCGTTACCAGCCGGAAAAATAGGCCGGGGTCGATCACTGCGGATTGGGCGCCGGCGCGCATTCCTTCGATTCCGACGGCGATGCCATAGCCTTGCACGGTGGCCAGCAGTACGGTGCCGTAGCGGGTATATTGGTTAATCGTCTTGCGCCCGCTTTCGCCCTCTTTTTTCAGCGCCTCGAGCGACGGCGACACTGCGGTTAACAGCTGAATGATGATCGAGGCCGAGATGTACGGCATGATCGCCAACGCAAAGATCGTCATGCGCCCGAGCGCGCCTCCCGAGAACATGTCGAACATGCCTAGGATGCCGCCAGCGTTGCGGCTGAATATCTCGTGCAGAATCGCCGGGTCGATGCCGGGGATCGGGATATAGGTGCCGAGGCGGTACACGACCAGCGCGCCGAGGGTAAACCAGATCCGGCTCTTCAGCTCGGTCGCCTTGGAAAACGCCCCGAAATTGATGCTGCTCGCGAGCTGCTCGGCGACTGACGCCATATGTGTGTTCCCTACACCGCTTTCGGGCCGCGCTACCAATTTATAGAATAGACTCTGCCGCCCGGATGCGAAAGTTGGCGTGACGCAATGACCGTCGAGGCCGCGCCCGGTTTACTCGGCAGCAGCCTCGGCCGGCTTGCCGCTGACGATGACCTTGCCGCCGGCTCCCTCTACCGCCGCGATCGCCGCTTTCGACGCCCCGGCCACCTCGATCGTGATCGCCGATTTCAGCGTCCCCTTGGCCAAGAGGCGGATGCCGTCGCCCGGCCGGCGCAGCACCCCGGCGGCGACCAGCCCCTTGGAATCGACCAGGTTCGCGGCGCTCAGCATGCCCGCTTCAAGCGCCTGCTGCAGGCGGCCGAGATTGACCACCTTGTAGTCCTTCTGAAAGATCTTGTTGTTGAAGCCGCGCTTGGGCAGCCGCCGGTGCAGCGGCGTCTGCCCGCCTTCGAACCCGTTGAGCGCGACGCCGGAGCGCGCGGTCTGGCCCTTGCCGCCGCGGCCCGAGGTCTTGCCCTTGCCCGAGCCAATGCCGCGGCCGAGCCGCTTGGCCCGGTAATGGGCACCGTCGTTGTCTTTGATCTCGTTGAGCTTCATCGCCTATCCTCTGGGCCCCGCGTTACTCCCCTCTCCCGCTTCGCTGCGCTCATAGCCCTCTCCCGCATGCGGGAGAGGGGGACCCGGCGCGCCGGCGACGGATGGGTAAGGGTTTTGACCGCCGCTATTCTCCCTCGACCCGCACGAGGTGATGCACCTTTCGGATCATGCCGCGCACCGCCGGCGTATCCTCAAGCGTGCGTTGCCGGTGCCGCTTGTTGAGCCCAAGGCCCTTGAGCGTTGCCCCCTGGTCGGCGCGCCGCCCAATCGGGCTGCCGGTCTGGGTGACGGTGAGCGTCTTCTTGGCGTCGGGCATCACGCTATCTCCCGCGCCTCGGCCTCGCGCCGGCCGAGGATCTCGTTGACCTTCTTGCCGCGCCGCGCTGCGACCGCACGCGGGCTGGTTACCAGCGTCAGCGCCGCAAAGGTGGCCTTGATCATGTTGTGCGGGTTCGAGCTGCCGATCGACTTGGCGACCACGTCCTGCACGCCGAGCGCCTCGAAGATCGCCCGCATCGGGCCGCCGGCGATGATCCCGGTGCCGGGCTTGGCGGCGCGCACGACGACCTTGCCGGCGCCATAGGTATTGGCGATGTCGTGATGCAGCGTGCGGCCCTCGCGCAGCGGCACGCGGATCATATTCTTGCGCGCCGCCTCGGTCGCCTTACGGATCGCTTCCGGCACCTCGCGCGCCTTGCCCGAGCCGTAGCCGACCCGGCCCTTGCGATCGCCGACGATGACGATTGCGGCAAAACCGAACCGGCGACCGCCCTTGACCACCTTGGCGACCCGATTGATGCCGACAAGCTTTTCGGTAAATTCGCTTTCCTCGCGCTCGCGCGGCTGGTTTTCGCCCTCACCGCGCCGCCGCCGGTCGCCGCCCGGGCCGCGATTACCGCCGCCCGGTCCGCGATTGCCGCCGCCCGGTCCGCGATTGCCGCCGCCCGGTCCGCGACCACCGCCGCCCGGTCCGCGTGATTGAGTGGTGCGTGCCATGCCGAACCCTCTCAGAAATCGAGGCCGCCCTCACGGGCGGCATCGGCCAGGGCCTTGACCCGACCATGAAAAACATAGGCGCCCCGGTCAAAGACAACGCGGTCAATGCCCGCCGCCTTGGCGCGCGCGGCGATCAGCTTGCCGACCGCAGTCGCTGCCGCCCGGTCGGCGCCGGACTTGACCTCAGACTTGACGTCGCCCTCGAGCGTCGAGGCAGCGGCCAGCGTCTTACCGGCCGCATCGTCGATGATCTGTGCGTAGATGTGCCGCGACGAGCGGAACACCGACAGCCGCAATCGCCCTTTTGCAACCTGACGCAGCTTAAAGCGCTGGCGCTGGCGCCGGCGGCGAAACAGTTCGTCTGCCTTGTTCGACATGGCGCTACTTCTTCTTGCCTTCCTTGCGGCGGATCGTCTCGTCACCGTATTTGACACCCTTGCCCTTGTACGGCTCGGGCGGCCGATAGCTGCGGATTTCAGCAGCGACTTGCCCGACCCGCTGGCGATCGGCGCCGCTGATTGTAATCGCTGTGGGCCGCTCGCAGGTGATCCGCACGTCCTTGGGGATCGGATAGCCGACATCGTGGCTGTAGCCCAGCTGCAGGTTGAGCATGCTGCCCTGCACCGCTGCGCGATAGCCGACGCCGTTGATCTCGAGGTTGCGGGTAAAGCCGACGGAAACGCCGGTCACCATGTTGTTGACGAGGGCGCGCGTCGTACCCCACAGCGCCCGGGCGCGCTTGGTTTCGCTCTGTGGCGTGATCGTCACATGGCCGTCGGCGATGGTCGCCATGACCTCGCTGCTGACCGCCAGACTCAGCGTGCCGAGCGCGCCCTTGGCGGTCAGCGTCTGACCCGAGATCTCGACCGCGACGCCGGCCGGGATCGGTACAGGGTTCTTGCCAATGCGCGACATCGTCGGCTCCTCAGAATACCCGGCACAGCACCTCGCCGCCCACCTTGGCGACGCGCGCTTCGTTGTCCGACATGACCCCGCGCGGTGTCGACAGGATCGAGATGCCGAGGCCGTTGTAGACGCGCGGCAAATCGGCCAGCTTGGAATAGATGCGGCGGCCCGGTTTCGACACGCGTGAGATCTCGCGGATCACCGGCTCGCCGTCGACATATTTTAGCTCGATCTTAAGCTGCGAGATGCCGGGGCGCACATGCTCTTGGGTGAAGCCCCGGATATACCCCTCCCGCCGCAAGACCTCCAGCACATTGGCCCGCATCTTCGAGGCCGGCGCGGCGACGACGGCTTGCCGCGCGCGCTGACCGTTACGGATGCGAGTCAGCATATCGCCGAGCGGATCGCTCATCGACATCGCTTGATCCCCTACCAGCTCGACTTGACCATGCCGGGTATTTGCCCGGCGGAGGCCAATTCGCGCACCGCGATGCGCGACAACCTGAATTTTCGGTAGTAGCCGCGCGGACGCCCAGTCAGCGCGCAGCGGTTGCGGACCCGGGTCACCGAGCTGTTGCGCGGCAGCTTGGCCAGCTTGAGCTGCGCCTCGAAACGGTCTTCGGGATCGGCCTCGCGATCGCGTGCCAGCGCTTTGAGTCGCGCCCGACGCGGCGCGATCTGTTTGGCCAGCTTAGCGCGGCGCATGTTCTTTTCGATCGAACTCTTTTTTGCCATGGGATTCCAGTCTCCGCAGGCGGTCAATTCATAAACGGCAGGTCGAAGCCTTTGAGCAGAGCCTTGGCTTCGGCGTCTGTCTTGGCAGTGGTGACGATGACAATATCCATCCCGCGCACCGTATCGACCTGGTCGTAGTCGACTTCGGGAAAGACCAACTGCTCTTTGAGGCCCAGCGCATAATTGCCGCGTCCGTCAAAGCTCCGCGCCGACAGGCCGCGGAAATCGCGCACCCGCGGCAGCGCCACGGTGATCAGCCGGTCGAGAAACTCGTACATACGGTCGCGGCGCAGCGTCACCTTGACACCGATCGGCATGTTCTGCCGCAGCTTGAACGTCGCGATTGATTGCCGAGCGCGGATCACCACCGGACGCTGCCCGGTGATCGCGGTCAGGTCGCTCACCGCGGCATCGATCTTCTTCGCGTCCTGTACCGCTTCGCCGACGCCCATGTTGACGACGATCTTCTCGAGCCGCGGCACCTCCATAGCGTTGCCGTAGCCGAATTCCGTCATCAGCGAGGGCCGCACATCGGCCTCGTAGCGCTCGGAAAGGCGGGTCATGTCGACGTCCTCACTTGTCGATCACCTCGCCCGACTTGCGGGCGAAGCGAACCTTTTTGCCACCAACGACTTTGTAGCCGATACGCGTCGGCTTGCCCGATTCCGGATCGACATGGGCGATGTTGGAGACGTGGATCGTCGCCTCCTTGTCCACAATGCCGCCCGGGTCGCCCATGCGCGCTTTGGTGTGCCGCCGCGCCATGTGCACCCCCTGCACGATGACCCGGCGATCGGCCGGAAAGACGCGCAGGACTTCACCGCTGCGGCCCTTGTCGCGGCCGCTGATAACGACGACGTTGTCGCCCTTCTTGATCTTCAACTTATTGGCCATTGCCATCCCCCGCTACAGCACTTCCGGCGCCAGCGAGGCGATCTTGAGAAATTTCCGGGCACGCAGCTCGCGGGTGACCGGGCCGAACACGCGGGTGCCGATCGGCTCGCCCTGCCGGCTGATCAAGACCGCGGCGTTGCGATCAAAGCGGATCGCGCTGCCGTCGGCGCGCCGGATCTCCTTGGCGGTGCGCACGATGACCGCGCGATGGACATCGCCCTTCTTCACCCGGCCGCGCGGAATAGCCTCCTTGACCGAGACGATGATTACGTCGCCGACCGTCGCGGTCTTGCGCTTCGAGCCGCCGAGCACCTTGATGCACTGGACCCGCCGCGCGCCGGAATTGTCGGCGACGTCGAGATTGGTCTGCATCTGGATCATGCGGCGTCTCCCGCCCCAGCTTCGGCTTCGGCGGCACGCGCGCGACGGCGGACGGCGGCGGGTGCTACCCCGGTCGCCGCGCCCATCACCATCCAATGCTTGCGCTTGGACAGCGGACGGCTCTCCTCGATCTGCACCGCATCGCCGGCGTGGAATTTGTTTTCCTCGTCATGCGCGGCATATTTCTTCGAGCGGGTCACGTATTTCTTGTAGACCGGGTGCATGACGCGACGATCGACCCGCACGATGACGGTCTTATCGCAGGCGTCGCTGATCACGATCCCTTGCAGCACGCGTTTTGGCATGGCGTTTTCCTGGCCTCAGCCTAAGTCTCGGGAGCCGCTTGGCGGCGCCGCTCGCCGAGAATGGTCTTGATCCGCGCGATGTCGCGGCGCGCCTCCCGCACCCGGGCGGTATTTTCGAGCTGCCCGCTCGCGCGCTGAAATCGCAGATTGAAGATTTCCTTACCCAGCGTGTCGAGCTCGGCGGTCAATTCGTCGGTGGTGCGCGGGCGAAGGTCCGAACCCTTCATCACAGCGCCTCCTCGCCGGCGCGTACGACAAACCGCGTCGCCACCGGCAGCTTCGCCGCCGCAAGATCGAAGGCCTCGCGCGCCACCCGAGGCTCGACCCCGTCGAGCTCGAACATGATGCGGCCTGGCTTGACCCGGCACACCCAGAATTCGGGCGAGCCCTTGCCGCTGCCCATGCGCACCTCGGCTGGCTTCGACGACACCGGCACATCCGGGAACACGCGGATCCACACCCGCCCGACACGGCGGATATGGCGAGTGATCGCACGGCGCGCCGCCTCGATCTGCCGCGCCGTGATCCGGCCGGGCTCGACCGATTTCATCCCATAGGCGCCGAAATTGAGGCTAGTGCCGCCTTTGGCAAGGCCATGCACCCGGCCCTTATGGGCCTTGCGATATTTGGAGCGTTTCGGGGCGAGCATGATGTCCTCAGAGCGCGTCGCGCCGGCCGCGGTCCCGATCGCGATCGCGTTCGTGGCCGGGCGGCTGGCTTTCGTTCAGCTTCTTGTCCTGCGCCATCGGATCGTGGGCAAGGATCTCGCCCTTGAACACCCAAACCTTGACGCCGCAGATGCCGTAGGTGGTTTTGGCCGTGCCGTAACCGAAATCGATATCGGCGCGCAGTGTGTGCAGCGGCACGCGGCCTTCGCGGTACCACTCCATGCGCGCGATCTCGGCGCCGCCGAGCCGGCCCGAGCAGTTGATGCGGATGCCCTGGGCGCCGAACCGCATCGCCGACTGTACGGCGCGCTTCATCGCCCGGCGGAACGCAACGCGCCGCTCGAGCTGCTGGGCGATGCCGTCGGCGATCAGCTTCGCGTCGATCTCCGGCTTGCGGATCTCGACGATGTTGAGGCTGACCTCGCTGCTGGTGATCTTGCCTAGGTCCCCGCGTAGCTTGTCGATATCGGCGCCCTTCTTGCCGATGACCACACCCGGACGGGCGGAGTGGAGCGTGATCCGCGTCTTGCGGGCGGCGCGCTCGATCAGAATCTTGGCAACCGCTGCCTGGGCCAGTCGCTGGTTCAGGAACTTGCGCAGCTTCAGGTCGTCGTGCAGCAGCCCACCATATCCCTTGCGCGAAAACCAGCGCGAATCCCAGGTACGGTTGATGCCAAGGCGAAGCCCGATCGGATTGACCTTTTGACCCATTACGCAGTCTCCTCCGGGCGTTCACGGACGATGACAGTCAGGTGCGCGAAATGCTTTTCGACCCGCGCCGAGCGACCGCGGCCGCGGGTGTGAAAGCGCTTCATGACAAAGGCCCGGCCGACCGTCGCCTCCTTGACGAAGAGGCGATCGACATCGAGCTGGTGATTGTTCTCGGCATTGGCGATCGCCGCCTGCAGCACCTTCTTCACGTCGCCCGCGATGCGCCGCCGCGAGAAGGTCAGCTCGGCGACCGCAGCGGCGGCGCTCTTGCCGCGGATCGACTGCGCGACCAGGTTGAGCTTGCGCGGGCTGATCTTGATCGCGCGCAAAAACGCCGAGGCTTCGCTGTCGTCGAGGCGACGTTCGGCCGAAGGCTTGCTCATCTCATCCCCTCCTCGCCCGCTTGTCGCCGGAGTGCCCGTAGAAGGTCCGGGTTGGAGCGAACTCGCCGAATTTGTGGCCGATCATGTTCTCAGTCACCAGCACCGGGATGAATTTGTGCCCGTTGTAGACGCCGAAGGTCAGGCCGACGAATTGCGGAAAGATCGTCGAACGCCGCGACCAGGTGCGAATCACCTCGTTCCGCCCCGTACCTCGCGACTTCTCGGCCTTCTGCAGCAGATAGCCGTCGACGAACGGGCCTTTCCATACCGAGCGCGCCACGCTCCCTCTCCCTCGCTAGCGGACTTGGCGGCGCCGGACGATCATCCGGTCAGTCGCCTTGTTGTGCCGCGTCTTCTTGCCCTTGGTCGGCTTGCCCCACGGGGTCACCGGATGGCGCCCACCCGAGGTGCGCCCTTCGCCACCGCCATGCGGATGATCGATCGGGTTCATCGCCACGCCGCGTACCGATGGCCGACGGCCGAGCCAGCGGTTGCGCCCGGCCTTGCCGATCACGATGTTCTGATGGTCGGGGTTGGACACGGCGCCGATCGAGGCGCGGCATTCGGCGCGCACCATACGCAGTTCGCCCGACGTCAGGCGCAGCAGCGCATAACCCTGGTCACGCCCGACGAGTTGTACGTAGGTGCCGGCCGAACGGGCGATCTGGCCGCCCTTGCCCGCCTTCATCTCAACATTGTGGACGATGGTGCCGAGCGGCATGTTGCGGAGCGGCATCGCGTTGCCGGGCTTAACGTCGACCCGCTCGCCCGAAACGACCGTGTCACCGACCCGCAGCCGCTGCGGCGCCAGGATGTACGACAGCTCACCGTCCGGATATTTGATCAGCGCGATAAAGGCGGTGCGGTTCGGGTCGTATTCGAGCCGTTCGACGGTCGCCGGCGCGTCGTCCTTGGTGCGCTTGAAATCGACCATCCGATAGCGCCGCTTATGGCCGCCACCCCGCCAGCGCAGCGTGATGCGCCCGGTGTTGTTGCGCCCGCCCTTCTGCCGTAGCCCTTCAGTCAACGCCTTGACCGGCTTGCCCTTCCACAATTCGCCGCGGTCAACAATGACCAGGGCGCGCTGCGACGGCGTCGTCGGGTTGAATGTCTTGAGTGCCATCGCCTGTGCCTCAGATGCCGGTGGTCACGTCGATGCGCGAGCCTTCGGCCAGCGTGACGATCGCTTTTTTGTAATCCGAGCGGCGCCCGACACGGCCGCGCACCCGCTTGGTCTTGCCCTGGACGCGGAGCGTGTTTACCGCGTCGACCTTGACGTCGAACAGCCCTTCGATCGCGGTCTTGATATCGCGCTTGGTCGCATCGAGCGCGACGCGAAAAATCACTTGGTTGTGCTCCGAGGCGTGGGTCGCCTTTTCGGTGATCACCGGCGCGCGGATCACACGATACATCTGCTCGCGCGTGAGCGGCGGCGCGGTGAGGGGGATGACGCGAAAGCGGCTCATTTGAGGCGGGCCTCTAGGGCTTCTGCCGCAGCGCGGGTCAGCACCAGCGTGTCGCGGCGCAGGATGTCGTAGACGTTGGCGCCCTGCTGCGGCAGCACGTCGACCTTGGGAATGTTGCGGGCGGCGCGGGCAAATCTCTCATCGACCGCCTCGCCGTCGATGATCAGCACCGACTCCCAGCCGAGCGCGGCGAGGCGCGACGCCAGCGCCTTGGTCTTGGCCTCGGCAAGCGTGGCCGCATCGATGACGATAAGCTTGCCCTCCGCCTGCTTGGCCGACAGTGCGGTCTTGAGCCCGAGGCGGCGCACCTTTTTTTGCAGATCGAATTCGTGGCTGCGCACCACCGGGCCAAAGATCACCGCGCCGCCGCGAAACTGCGGCGAACGCAGGCTGCCCTGGCGGGCGCGGCCGGTCCCCTTCTGCTTGTACGGCTTCTTGGTCGTGCCGCTGATATCGCTGATGCCCTTGGCCTTGTGCGTGCCAGCGCGGCGCTTGGCAAGCTGCCAGTAGACGACGCGGGCCAAGATGTCGCGGCGCACCGGCAAGCCAAACACCGCGTCGGCCAGTTCGATGTCGCCGACCTCCTGGTTATCGAGATTGCGGACCGACAATTTCATGGCGCGGCCTCCTCGGCGGCGGGTTCAGGCGAGTCCGCACCGTCGCCGCGTAGCGCCGCCGGGAACGGCAATCCGTCCGGCGCCTTGCGCTTCACCGCGTCCTTGACCAGCACCCAGCCACCCTCGCTGCCGGGCACCGAGCCGCGCAGCATCAAGACACCGCGCTCGGCATCGGCGGCGACCACTACCAGATTATGCGTGGTCACCCGCTCGGCCCCGAGATGTCCTGCCATCTTCTTATTCTTAAAGGTCTTGCCCGGCGATTGCCGTTGCCCGGTCGAACCCAGGCTGCGATGCGACACCGAGACGCCATGGGTCGCGCGCAAACCGCCGAAATTGTGCCGCTTCATACCGCCCGCAAAGCCCTTGCCGATACTGGTGCCGACGACGTCGACCCGCTGCCCAGGCACAAAATGCGCCGCGGTGATCTCGGCCCCGACCTCGACCAGCGCGTCTTCCGACACGCGGAATTCAGCGAGCTTGGCCTTCGGTTCGACCTTGGCCTTGGCAAAATGCCCGCGCTGCGGCTTGGTCACGTTCTTTACCTTGGCGGTACCGACGCCAAGCTGCAGCGCGACATAGCCGTCATTATCCATCGTCCGCTGCGCAACGACCTGACAATTGTCGATCTTGAGCACGGTCACCGGAACATGTGTGCCGTCGTCGGTGAACAGCCGGGTCATGCCCAGCTTCTTGGCGATCAGGCCGGTCCGCATCCCCCGCTCCCTAGAGCTTGATCTCGACGTCAACGCCGGCGGCGAGGTCGAGCTTCATCAGCGCGTCGACGGTCTGCGGCGTCGGATCGACGATGTCGAGCACCCGCTTGTGGGTGCGGATTTCGAACTGCTCGCGCGACTTCTTGTCGACATGCGGCGAGCGCAGTACCGTGTACTTCTCGATCCGGGTTGGCAACGGAATTGGGCCGCGCACGCGAGCTCCGGTACGTTTCGCCGTGTTGACAATCTCGCTGGTCGATTGGTCGAGCACACGATGGTCGTATGCCCGCAATCGAATGCGGATATTCTGGCCTTCCATAGCGCTTTCTATCCCTTCGGGCGAACGCTCGTTTCGATTTCTGACAACGACATGACAGCTACTTGATGATTTTAGCGACGACGCCGGCGCCGACGGTGCGGCCGCCCTCGCGGATCGCGAAGCGCAGCCCTTCGTCCATCGCGATCGGCACCAAGAGCTCAACCTCCATCGTCACGTTGTCGCCCGGCATCACCATCTCGG
>DATLRD010000119.1:0-15029 GCA_035534855.1 Allostellaceae bacterium
GCGCCGAGGCTCAGCGCGATCAGGATGTCGGCGCCGCGCCGCACCCCGCTGTCGAGCATCACGGTCAGCTTGTCGCCGACCGCGCGCTTGACCGCCGGCAATACGTCGAGCGAGGCCGGCGCCTGGTCGAGCTGGCGCGCCCCGTGGTTCGACACGATGATGCCTTCGCAGCCGACCTCGACGCAGCGGACCGCGTCGGCCGGGTTCATGATGCCTTTGACGACCAGATTGCCCTTGAACATCTTGCGGTAGTGTTCGAGATCCTTCCAGGTCTGGGCGTGCGCCGGCACCATCGAGCGGTTGAACTTGACGGTGTCTTCCGCGGTCGCGTCGGCCGGCAGATAGGGCAGCCAGTTGCCGAGCGGCGGCGTGCCGCCGTGCTTGATGTACTCGACGATCCAGCCGGGATGGGTCATCGCCTCGGCGAGCAGCGACGGCTTGAGGCTCAGCGCCGCGCGCAGCCAGTTGCCGCGGATGCTGGCGTAGCCGTTGCGGGTGTTGCGCTCGCGCTTGGAGTGCACCGGCACATCGACGGTCAGCACCAGCGTCGACAGCCCGGCATCCTGCGTGCGCTTGATCAGATCGTCAGACACCTTGCCGTCGCGCGCGGCATAAAGCTGGTACCACGAGTTTTTCGGCGCGACCCGGGCGGCATCCTCGATCGTCTCGTTGCTGGCGCCCGACTGGATGTACGGGATATTCGCCTCGCGCGCCGTTTCGGCCAGCATCATGTCGGCGCCGCGGCGGAAGAGGCCGGCGCTGCCGGTCGGCGAGATGCCGAACGGGCTGTTGAACTTCTGGCCGAAAATCGTCTGCGACTGGTCGCGCTTCGACACGTCAACCAGGTAGCGCGGCAGCAGGCGGTGCTTTTTAAACGCCTCGGTGTTGCGGTTCAGCCCTTGTTCGTCTTCGAGCCCGCCCTCGATAAAGTCGAAGGCGACCTTGGGCAGCCGCCGTTTCGCCATCTGGTGCAGGTCTTCGATGTTGATGGCGTCGCTGAGTCTCATGGTTCTCCACCCTCGCCGCGCACATTCCGCGAATTTTCCAGGCAAGGATGCGCATTTCGGTGCCCGGCGACAACGCACAATTGCCGCGCGCACCCCTGCCCTTCGCCCGGTGCAGTACGCAAGGTCGTGCACCGGGGGGGATTTTCCCGGATAGTTGTACGGGGGAACCCAGTGGGCGGCACAGTCATGGCACAGCACTCGGGCGCGGCGCGCAGCCGGAAGCAATCGGAGGCGATCAGCCTGACGGCCGATGTGCTGGTGATCGGCGGCGGCCCGGCCGCGGCTTGGGCGGCCTTTGCCGCGCGCGAGGCCGGCGCGCGGGTGATACTCGTCGACAAGGGCTATATGGGCACCAGCGGCGCGACCGCCCCGTCGAACACCGGCACCTGGTTCGTGCCGCCGGGCGAGCGGCGGCGCGAGGCAATCGAGCGCCGCCAGGCGCTGACCGGCGGCCTCGCCGACCCGGAATGCGCCGACCGCACGCTCGATGCGGCGTGGCGCAACCTGCATCGCCTCGCCGAGCTGGGCTACCCGTTCCCGACCGACGATGATGGCAAGCCTTATCTCGCCAACCTGCGCGGCCCCGACTACATGCACTTCATGCGGCGCCGGGTGCGCCGCGCCGGGGTCACCGTGCTCGACCACCACCCGGCGCTGGAATTACTGAGTGATGGCGAGCGGATCGCCGGCGCCCAGGGCATCGACCGGCAGCGCAACCGGCCGTGGCGGATTCGCGCCGGCGCGGTCGTGCTCGCCACCGGCGGCTGCGCCTTTGGCGAGCGCATCCTCGGCGCGACCGGGCTGACCGGCGACGGCTACCTGATGGCGGCCGAGGCCGGGGCGGTGATGTCGGGCATGGAGTTTTCGGGGCAATATGCGCTGACGCCCAAGCCGAGCGCCCTCAACAAGGGGCTGCCGTTCCGCTGGGCGAGCTTCACCCGCGAAGACGGGACCCGCCTCGCCACCGAGGGTCACGACCGCCATGTCATCGTCGCCGCGGCGCTGCTCGACGGACCGGTCTACGCGCAATACGACAAGGCCGGCCCCGAGGTGCGGCAATGGCTGCGGCAGGGTCAGCCGAACTGTTTTCTGCCGCTCGACCGCACCGGCGTTGACCCGTTCACCGAGCGCTGGCCGGTGACCCTGCGCTGCGAGGGCACGGTGCGCGGCGTCGGCGGCATCCGCCTCGCCGGCGACGATTGCTCGGCCGGCGTGCCCGGCCTCTACGCCGCCGGCGACGCCGCCAGCCGCGAGCGGCTGACCGGCGCGATCACCGGCGGCGGCGGGCCGAACTCGTCGTGGGCGATCGCCTCGGGCAATTGGGCCGGCGCGGCCGCCGCGGCGTTTGCGGTGCGGCGCAGCGGTGCCGAACCCAGCCTCGCACCGCTTGGAGAAGCCGGGCTGCGCCCCACCGCCGAGGAACGCGACGATCTCGACCCGGCAGCGGCGCTCGCCGCGGTGCGCGAGGAGATGCTGCCGCTTGACCACAATTTCTTCCGCACCGCGCCGGGGCTGAGGCGCTCGCTCGATCGGTTCGACGCCGCCTGGAGCGCGCTGCGCCGGCATTGTCGCGGCGCCGGGCCGGCGGCGCTGCGGGCACGCGAGGCCGCGGCGCTGATCGCGACCAGCCGCTGGGCCTGCGAGAGCGCGCTGGCCCGCGCCGAAAGTCGCGGCATGCATCGCCGCCGCGACCTCCCCGGGCGGGCCGACGAGTTCACCTGCGCGATCGAGACCGCCGGGCTCGACGCGGTCGCCGTCAGTCGGCGCGCGATTGGCAGCGGGGTGGCGGCGCCGTGATCGAAATCGTCTCCGAGCGGCGCTGCATCGCCTGCGACAAATGCGTCAAGGCGTGCCCGGCCAACGTGTTCGACCCGGTGCCCGAGGCGCCGCCGGTGATCGCCCGGCAGGCCGATTGCCAGACCTGCTTTCTGTGCGAGATCTATTGCCCGACCGACGCGCTGTACGTCGCGCCGAACGCCGAGGGACCGACCGCGGTCAGCGAGGCCGAGATCGAGGCCGCCGGTCTGTTCGGCAGCTATGCCCGCGGGCTCGGCTGGAAGCGTGGCCGGCCCGGCGGCACCGACAAGGACCCCACCTTTCGCCTGCGCGTCGCCGCCCAGCGCTGAGGGCCGCCCAGCGCTGAGGGCCGCCCACCGCTGAGGGCCGCCCAGCGCTGAGGGCCGTCCGGCCGCAGCCTCAATACTCCAGCGTCTTGTCGATTTCCTGCAGCAAGCCGCCGCCGTGTTCGAGGCTATGGATGTTGGCCGCGATCTCGGTCACCAGCTGATTGACTGTCGGCCGCCGCGCCACATGCGGCATCACCGTGACCTTGGGGTGCAGCCATAGCGGGCTTTCCGGCGGCAGCGGCTCGGGCTTCAGCGCGTCGAGCGCGGCATAGGAAAGCTGCCCCGAATCGAGCGCCGCGATCAGATCGGCTTCATCAACGTGGCCGCCGCGGCCGATGTTTATCACCATCGCTCCGCGCGGCATCATCGCAAAGGTGCGGGCGCAGAAGATGCCTTCGGTCTCGCGGGTCAGCGGCAGCAGGCACACCGCGATGTCGGTCTGGCTCAGAAACGGTTCGAGCTGGTCGGGGCCATGAAATATCGTCACGTCCTCGCGCTCGCGCGGCGCGCGGACCCAGGCCGATACCGGAAACCCCAGCGATTTCAGCACCAGCGCCGGCGCCTTCGCCATCAGCCCGTAGCCGAGAAAGCCGATGCGGCGCTCTTCGGGCCGCCAGATCCGCGTGCGGCGCCACTCGCGGTTAGCCTGCGCCGCCTGGTAGCCCGGCATGTCGCGGTGAAACCGCAAGACGTGCATCACGACGTATTCGGTCATCATCGGGTCGCCGCCCGACGGCTCGATCTTGCCGAGCGGCACGTTGGGCAGTTTCGGGTGGTGGATAAAGGCCTCGACCCCGGCCGAGCGGCTGAACATCGCCTTCAGCTTCGGCAATGGCGGCAACATGCCGAAATCCGGCCGGATGAAGGCGAGATACTCGACCTCGGTCGGGTCGTTGACCTCCGGCCAGATGCGGATCTCCAGATTGGGCAGGTGCCGGGCGAATGCTTCGCGCCATAGCTGGGCGTTGCCGATCTGCCGATCGAGATTGACGATAAGCAGCGCCATCAGGTTCGCTCCGTTTGGGTATGCTTGTGTTTCAGCGGTTGCGCTGCCAATCGTCCTGCCACAGGAAGTCGGGGCCGAGTTCACTGAGGCTCGGGCAGCCGGTCTGGCCCATCACCAGGTCGATCTCATTGACGAAGATGTCGACCGCTCTCTTGACCCCGGGCAGCCCGCCTGCCGCCGCGCCGTACAGCGTCGGGCGGCCCATCTTCGATATTGACGACATCGTCGAGCTTCATGGCTGCGCTCCCCGGCCGCGGCGCCTTATCGTCGCAGGATCGTCGATTCGCGTTACGGGCGGAAACGCTTTATGCGCGGGTCAGGGCTCGGCGGCCACCACGCCGAGGGCGCCGGCCGCGGCGGCCGTGCGACGGTCGAGGGTGACGAGCCTCGCACCGAGGCGGCGCGCGAGCGCGATGTGAATCGCGTCGGGCGACAGCAGAGTCAGATCGAGGCGGCGGAGAAACCCGGTCGCCGCCGCCATGTCGGCCGGTTCGACGGTGACCCAGAGGGCCGACCGGGCGCACCATCGATCGAACTCGGCCAGATCGCCGCGCCCGATTTCGAGCGCCAATTCCCGCATCCGAACCCGCCTGGCGATCGCCGAGGCAAATTCGGCACCAGCCAGATCGCTGACGACCAGATCGTCTTGCACGGTCCGGAAAAATCGCTCTACGCGGGCATTGAGCGGGTCGACGGTGAGGAGCGCAACGATAACGCTCGCATCCAGATACGAGCTCACGCCTCTCCTTCTTCCCGCATCTGGCGCACCAGTGTCGCGGCGTCGGTTTTCGGCATCGGAAGACCCGCCCGCCTGGCCTTGAGCCATTCGATGTCCGCTTCCGTCATCGGCCGCGGCGTCGGGCGTCTGGGTTCCGGCTTCAACGCTTTCAGCTCGACGCTCGACCGGTCGTCGCGGGTGATAACCACCCCCTCGCCGTTCATTGCGCGGTCGATCAGCTCCGATAGGCGAATTTCCGCTTGCGCGAGAGTATACGTGCTCATAATCGCAATATAGCTTTTCGCCCCGTGGATTGCCACGCGCCGCTGGCGCCACAGTTCGCGGAATTGGCTACGATATCGTGAATCGGCAGCGCCGGAAGGGTCGTCGCCATGGACTACACCACACTCGGCCGCACCGGGCTCAAGGTCAGCGTCGCCGGGCTCGGCTGCGGCGGGTTCAGCCGGCTCGGGCTCGGCACCGGCGCGTCCGACGAGCATGCGGTCGCAATCATCCGCCAGGCGATCGACCTCGGCGTCAACCTGTTCGACACCGCCGCGGCCTACGGCACCGAAAACGCGCTCGGCAAGGCGATCAAGGCGGTGCCGCGCGACCGTGTCGTCGTCTGCACCAAGGCGCCGTTCCGCTGGTCGAGCGGCCGCGCCGATCCGGCCGGGATCGTCGCCGCGCTCGACAATTCGCTGCGCGAGCTCAACATCGACTGCATCGATGTCTACCAGCTGCACGGCATCGCCCCGGCGCATTACGACCACGCGCGCGAGATGCTGGCCCCGGTGCTGCTGCGCGAGCGCGACAAGGGCAAATTCCGCTTTCTCGGCATCACCGAAACCGCGCCCAACGATTTGCAGCACGAAACCCTGCACCGTGCCGCGCAGGACGATGTGTGGGACGTCGTCATGGTCGGGTTTTCGATGATGCATCAGAACGCGCGCCACCGCGTCTTTCCGCTGACCCGCACGCACGCCATCGGCACGCTGTTGATGTTCGCGGTACGCAACATCTTTTCCCAGCCCGGGCGGCTCGCCGCGACGCTCAAGGAACTGGCCGAAGACGGCCAGGTTCCGCCCGAACTCGCCGACGACCCGCTCGGCTTCCTGGTTCACCCCGGCGGTGCGACGAGCATCGTCGACGCCGCCTATCGCTACGTGCGGCACGAACCGGGCGTCGATGTCGTGCTGTTCGGCACCGGCAGCCCAGAACACCTGCGCACCAACATCGACTCGCTCTTAAAGCCGCCGCTGCCCGCGGCCGACCACCGCCGCATCGGCGACTTGTTCGGCAACCTGGTCGGGGTCGGGCTCGATGCGCCGCACCTGACCCGCGCCGGCATGGTCGGCTCCGGCTAATCCGGCGGACCCGGCGGACCCGGCCGCAGGCGGCGCCGTGACGCCTCAGGCGTTGCGGCGCCAGTCGTCCTGCCACAGGAAATCCGGGCCCAGCTGGTCGAGGCTCGGACACCCGATCTGGCCCATCACCAGGTCGATCTCGCTGCGGAAGATGTCGACCGCTTTCCTGACCCCGTCGAGCCCGCCGGCGACCGCGCCGTAGAGCGTCGGCCGGCCGAAGGTCACGAACTGCGCGCCGAGGCACAGCGCGATCAGGATGTCGGCGCCGCGCCGCACGCCGCTGTCGAGCATGATCGTCATCCGCTGGCCGACCGCTTCCTTCATCGCCGGCAACACGTCGAGCGATCCCGGCGCCTGGTCGAGCTGGCGTGCGCCGTGGTTCGATACGATGATCCCTTCGCAGCCGATATCGGCGGCGCGGATCGCGTCGGCAGGGTTGAGCAGCCCCTTGACCACGAGGGTGCGGGGAAACAGCCGGCGATAGGTTTCCAGTTCGCGCCAGGTCTGCGCGTGGGCCGGGGTGTTGGTGTTGACCAGATCGACGACCTCGTCGATTCCGGCGCCGTCCTTGGCATAGGGCACCCAGTTGTCGAGGTTGGGGGTGCCACCGTGGCGGATGTATTCGAGCACCCAGCCGGGATGGGTCATCGCCTCGGCGAGGATCGTCGGCTTGAGGCTCAACGCCGCCTTGAGCCAGGTGCCGCGAATCTTGGCAAAGCCGTTGCGCAGGTTGCGCTCGCGCCGCGGCCGCACCGGCACATCGACGGTCAGCACCAGCGCCTTGAGGCCGGCATCGGCGGCGCGCCGCACCAGATCCTCCGAGATCTGGCCGTCGCGCGCAGCGTAGAGCTGATACCAGGTGTGATCGGGCGCGACCTTTGCCGCCTCCTCGATCGAGGCGTTGCTGGCGCCCGACATGATATAGGGGATGTTGGCCTCGCGCGCCGTCTGCGCCAGCATCAGGTCGGCGCCGCGGCGGAACAGCCCGGCCGTGCCGGTCGGCGAGATGCCGAACGGGCTGCTGAACTTCTGGCCGAAAATCGTCTGCGACTGGTCGCGCTTCGACACGTCGACGAGATAGCGCGGCAGCAGCCGGTGCTTCAGAAACGCCGCGCGATTGGTTTCCAGCCCCCGCTCGTCCTCGACCCCGCCCTCTATGAAGTCGAACGCGATCTTCGGCAGGCGCCGCTTCGCCATCCGGTGCAGGTCTTCGATATTCACCGCGTCGCTCAGCCGCATCGCCCGCTCCCCCGTTTTTCCTGCGGCAAGATCACCCGATCTCCTGCACCACGTCCAGTATTGCGCGGCGCCGGGTGACGCTTGTGCCCCACTCCCGGTCAAAATCGGCGACCAGCGGCGCGATACGGTCGGGCGCGACGGCCGCCTCGGCATCGTCGAGCGTGGCGAATTCGTAGAACGCGACATGCACCGTCGGGTCGCTGCGGCTCCAGCAGCGCCACGCCCGCAGCGCGCCGAACACCCGCTTCGCCCACGGCAGATGGTCCGTGTCGTACCAATAGTCGAAGCGCGCCCGCTCGGCCTCCGGCACCTCGGCGCGCACCGCGAGATAAGCCCTGGTCATCCGCTCCTCCTGCATACAAAACGAGGTATATGCACCACTCAATACCCGTATTTAACGAAGCGTCCACAAGTCGTTAACCATACTGGCCGGGTCACAGCCCATGGCGAGACCCCGAGGCGCGCAACGCGATGCGCCGCGCCCTCGGCCGCGCCGGCTATGCGGTCACCACCGCGCATGACGAGATCGAGGGCGGCCGGCTCTATCGCGAAATCGGCCCCGACCTCGTCATCGTCGACATGGTGATGCCGCACCAGGAAGGCGTGGCGACGATCCTCGACATCCGCGCCGCATCGCCCGGCGCCCGCGTCCTCGCGGTCAGCGGCGGCGGCGGGTTCGTCGCCGGCGACATCCTGTGCATCGCCGAACTGCTCGGCGCCGAGGCCACGATCGAGAAACCGTTTTCGACCGCCGTGCTGCTTGCCGCGGTGCGGCGCAGCCTCGCGCCGGCTGAGCCCGACTGCCCGCCTATGACGCCGGGCGTCGGGCCGACCACGCGACGATAAGCCCGGTCGCCGCGGCGATCCCCGCGACCATGCGAAACACCATGTGGAACCCGGCGAGAAAGGCGTCGGACGCCACGGCGCCGCCGGACGTGGCGCCGCGCTGCGCCGCATGAAACCCGATGGTCAGCACCGAGGCCGCGGTGACCACGCCAATCACCCGCGTCAGCATCACCAGGCTGCCGGCAACACCGCGCTGTTCCGGCGGCATCGACCCCATGACGATCTCCATCGATGCGACCTGGAACAGCCCGACGCCGATCCCCTGCAAAAGCTGGGCGGCGACCATGGTACCGGCGCCGGTGCCGGTGCCCCAAAGCCCGACCCAGCCGAGCCCGGCGGCCACCAGCAGGGCCCCGGCCGGCGCCACGCGCCCGGCCCCAACGCGTGCGACCAGCCATCCGGCCGGGGTCGAGGCGGCAACCATGCCCACCGACCCCATCGCCAGCACCGCCCCGGCCACCGGTAGCGGCAGCGTCGTAATCCGCGAGAAGTAATAGGGCACGAGCAGCATGATCGAGAAATTCGTCATATAAATCAAAACATTAGACAGGTTTATTAGCGCGAACCCGCGATCGCGGAACAGGGCGATCTGGACCACCGGCCGCGGCGCCCGCCCTTCCCACCAGATAAAGGCCGCGATGCTGGCGATCGCCACCGCAGCCGCCGGCACCGCGCGATAATTGCCGGCGCCGAGCAGCGGCAGCGCGTTGACCGCAAACAGCAGGCTGATCAACCCCGCAGCCAGCAGGGCCGCGCCCGCCCCGTCAAACCGTTCGCCGGTACCGCGCCCCGCCGTTGCCGGTGAGCCGCGCCATAAAGCCAGTGCAACAAACGCGATCGGCGCGCGGAACCAGAACACCGCGGGCCAGCCCCAGCGCGCGACGATGACCCCGCCGATCAGCGGTCCGAATGCCGCGCCCAGCGAATAGACGAGCGTGAAGACGCCGATCGCGTGGCTGCGCCGCGATTCGGGGTAAAGCCCCGTCACCAGCACCGGCGCGCAGCTCAGCACGAGGCCGGCGCCGATACCCTGCAGCACCCGGGCGGCGAGCAGCCAGCCAAAGCTCGGCGCCGCCGCGCACAACAGAAACGCGACCCCGCTCCACAGCAGCCCGGCGCGAAACACGCCGCGATGGCTCCAGATGTCGCCGATTCGGCCGAAGGCCAGCATCAGCCCGGCATGGGTCAGCACATAGGCGATGATCACCCATTGGATCATCGAGATCGGCAGGCCGAAGCTGCCGGTGATATCGGGGAAAGCGATATTGACCGAGCTGTCGAGCGGCACCACCGAGATGCCGAGCCCGATCAGCACCAGCTGCACGACATGCGCCGCGCGACTCGTCGCCAATACCGACGCACCCAGCCGCATCGCGGCGTCATTTTCCTGCTGCTGCCGCATCACGCTGGGCACGAGGCGCTCTTCCCGGTCGTTTGCGGCAGCATACCGTGCGCGAGGCTGTCACGCTAAGTTCATGTGCGCGCCAACATCCCGGCGCGCTAAGCTTGCTTGCCTACAAACCACTCGGGGAAGGGAACGCACCCGCGCGATGGTCGCCGACGCCGAATTCGTCCTTGCCGTGCATGGCGGCGCCGGCACGCCCTCGCCCGAGGCGATGCGCCCGGGCCGGGAGCGCGAAATCCACGCGGGCTTGCGCCGGGCGCTCGCCGCCGGGTGCGACGTGCTCTCCGCCAGCGGGAGCGCGCTCGACGCGGTGACCGCCTCGGTCGCCGCGCTCGAAGACGACCCGCTGTTCAACGCCGGGCGCGGCGCGGTGTACACCGCCGCCGGCACGCACGAGATGGATGCGGCGGTGATGGACGGGCGCGACCGCCGCGCCGGTGCCGTCGCCGGGATTTGCGGCCCAAAGAACCCGGTGCTGGCGGCGCGCGCGGTGATGGAGTCCTCGCCGCATGTCTTCCTCGCCGGCGACGGCGCGATGGAATTCTGCCGCGCGCAGGGTCTGGAATTCGCTGCGCCCGAGTATTTCGCCACCGCGGCGCGCTGGCGCGCCTTTGAGGAGTTGCGGCGCGGCATCGGCGCGGCCGACGAATCGCGCCGCCATGGCACGGTCGGCGCGGTCGCCCGTGATCGCCACGGCAACCTCGCCGCCGCGACCTCGACCGGCGGCATGACCGGCAAGGCGCCGGGCCGCATCGGCGACAGCCCGGTGATCGGCGCCGGCACCTATGCCGACAACGCCGCCTGCGCCGTCTCTGCCACCGGCCACGGTGAGTTCTTCATCCGCTTTGCCGCCGCCCACGAGGTCGCCGCCCGCGTGGTTCATGCCGGGCAGCGGCTCGACCGGGCGGCGGCCGAGGTGATCGCCGCGATCGCCGCCGCCGGTGGCTCGGGCGGGCTCGTCGCGGTCGGCCACGACGGCGCGATCGCCCTGCCGTTCAGCAGCCCCGGCATGTATCGCGGCTATGTAAGGGGCGACCGCGTTATCCACACCGCCATCTTCGACGAGGCTTACCGTTCCACATGACCCGCCGTTCCGCCGCTGCGCTCGCAGCCTTTCTCGTACTTTCGGCCCTTGGCATCGCCGCCACGCCGGCCCGCTCGCAGGGTGCGGCCGCCGCCCCCACCGCCGCGCGCATCTCCGACGGGTTCGTCAGGATCGGCCTGCTGCTCGACATGAGCGGCCCCTATGCCGACAACACCGGCAAAGCCAGCGTCGCCGCGGCGCAGATGGCGATCGACGATTTCGGCGGCAAGGTGCTCGGCGCGCCGATCCAGCTCGTCGTCGCCGATCCCAAGAACAGCTCCGACCGGGCGGCCGAACTCGCGCGCAACTGGTTCGGCCCGGGGAATGTCGATGCGGTGATGGACGTGTCCGGATCATCGGAGGCGCTGATCGTGCAGGCGATCGGCAGTACCCGCGACAAGATCGTCTCGCTGAGCGCGCCGCTCGCGGTACGCCTCACCAACGAAGCCTGCAGCCCGACCGCAATCCACTACACGATGGACACCGACGCGATCGCCCACACGATCGCCCCGGCGATCGTCAAAATGGGCGGCAAGAGCTGGTTCTTCATCACCGTCGACAACGATTTCGGCTATGACCTCGAGCGCAACACCGCCGCGGTGGTCGCCGAGTCGGGCGGTACCGTGCTCGGCCATGCCCGGCACCGGCTCAACGCGCCCGATTTCATCTCGTATCTCGACCAGGCGCGGGAATCGCACGCCCAGGTCATCGCGCTCGCCAATGCCGGCAGCGACACGCTCGACACGATCCGCACCGCCGCCAAGATGCACATGCTGCCCGGCGGGCAGATCATCGCCGGGCTCACCCTGCACGCCAACGCGATCAAGGCGCTTGGTCTGCCGATCGCGCAGGGGATGGTACTGGCCGACGCTTTCTACTGGGACATGAACGACGCGACCCGGGCCTGGTCGAAGCGGTTTTTCGCCCGCGCCGGCAAGATGCCCAATTCGTTCCAGGCGAGCCTGTATTCCTCGATCACCCACTATCTGCAAGCGATCGCCCGCACCGGCACCGACGCGACCGATCCGGTCATCAAGGCGATGCGTGCCGCGCCGATCAACGATTTCTTTGTCCATGACGGCCACATCCGGGCCGACGGGTTGATGGTCCACGACATGTATCTGTTCCGGGTCAAGACCCCGGCCGAATCCCATTCCGCGTGGGACGTCGAAAAGCTGGTCGCGACCGTGCCGGCGGCCCAGGCATTTCAGCCGCTGAGCCAGTCAAAATGCGCGCTGGTCCGGCCTCAGACCGAATAGGCGTCAGAAGATGCCCAGCCTCAGAGTTGCGTCTCGGAGGTCTGGAGCTTGCGCATCAGCATGAAGACCAGCGGTATCATCAATGGCATCGCCGAGAGCACCGCCGCTACGCCGAGCCGCGGCTTGAAAAGAGACATGGTGTAGAGAAGGCTCAGCGTCGCCAGCACGTCGGTCGAGTGCGCTGGCCCTCCGCCGCTGACGAAATAGACAGTATTGAAATCGCCGAACGCGAAGATCGTCGCGAGCAGCGTGCTGATCAGATAAAGATTGGCGATCAGCGGCAAGGTCACGTGAACAAACATGCGAAAGCCGCTGGCGCCGTCTACTTCCGCCGCCTCCCGGAGGTCGGGGGGGATCGCAATCCGTCCCGCCAACAGGATCAGGGTCCAGAACGGCAGCGATTTCCAGACATCCGAGGCGATCACCACGCCGAGCGCAATCCACCGTTCGCCCAACCAATCCGGCCCGTGGTGGCCTGATATATCCCAGATCAGGTTGTTGACCAGCCCCCAGTCCCGATTGAGCATCCAGTGGATCGACATAAAGGCCGGCAGCGCCGGAACCGCCCAGGGGAGCATGAAGACAGCCATCAAGACTCTGACCCACCACCCCCCGCGCATGAAATAGCCCGACAGGAACAACGCCAGGACCATCTTCAGATTGACCGTGACCCCGACAAAGAGCGCGGTATTGACGAGAGTTTCGCGGTAATAGGGGTCGGCGAACAGCTCGCTGTAAAGCCGGGGCGCGCTGCCCATCCACAGAGCGAAGCCGACCGGATAGACGATCAGGGCCAGGAACACAGTCAGATAAGGGACGCAGAAGGCGACGGCCCAAGCGTACTCCGACCGCGACAGATGGCCCCGCCACCAGCGTTTTCGCGTTCCCCAAAAAGTCGACGGGTCTACCGCGCTTTGCGTCGTCGACGCTGGAATCCCGCGACGCCAGTAACCGACCAGCGACATTGCTCACCCTTGGCGGGAGCTTTTTTAATTCATCCAGCCCAAGATCGCCGCCGCGGTCTCATCGGGCTTGTCGAGCTCGGCGAGGTGACCGGCGCCGGCGATGACGCGGATTTCGCTGCGGCCCTTGATCGCCTGGGCAAAGCGCTCGGCATAGCTGCGCGGCATCACCTTGTCCTCGCCGCCCCAGATCAGCAGGGTCGGCGCCTCGATCAGCGGCAGCCGCTTTTCGAGCCTGGTGTTGCCGAGCGGCCAGAAGATGCGCGCCGCCGCCTCGCTCGCCCGCACCTGCTCGATCGGCCATTCCGGGTCGTTGTGCCCTTCGGGCGGTGCCTTGAGCGCCTCCCAGTTTTTCGGGTCGGCGCAAAACAGCGCCGGCACCTCGGGCGGGCGCTGCGCCCACGGGTCGGTCGGCGGATCGGCCTCGTCGAACAGGCCGAACGGCGCGACGAGAGCCAGCCGCCGCACCGATTGCGGCCAGATCGCCGCCATTTCGGCGGCGAGCGCCGCGCCGACCGAACTGCCGGCGAGATCGGCGCCGTCGAGACCCGCCTTGTGCAGGATCTCGCGCACCGCGAGCACCCAGTCGAGATGGCTGTCGAGCACCGTGTGGCCGCGCTCGCCGCCGGGAAACCCGGGCAGTGACGGCACAACCACGGTGCGCTTTTCCGCGAGCGCGTCGAGAAACGGCACCCATTTGGGCAATCCGCCAAACCCGGCGAGAAAGCCGAGCTTGGGCCCCGACCCGGCGGTCCACACCCGGCTCGAAAACCCGTTGACCTCGACCGTAGAGGTTTTTGGAGAGGTTTTTGGAGAGGTTTTTGGTTTGGTCATTCTGCCGCTGCCATCGTCCCAGGTTGGAACGAGGCCGGCGCCGCCCGCTCGGCGCGCTGCATCGGTTGCGGCCACCAGTGGTCTTCCCATTGCGAATGGACATGGCTCAGCCGCGGCAGCACCTTTTCGGCAAACAGCCGCGTGTTGTACTTGGCCAACTCCTTGTTCATGTTGCCGAACTGCAGCAGCATCATCAGGTGGCCGACATTGAGGTTGGTGGCAACTTCCGTGAGCTGTTCCACGACTTCATCCGGCGAGCCGATGATCACATAGCCCTTGTCGACGATCGCATCCATTTCGCGCGCCAGCGTCTGAAATTTGGTTTCGTAGCGCGCCGTGTCGCGGCTGGCGTCGGCGGCCTGCGAGACCATGCCCTTGATGCCGCGCCGCTGGGTTTCTTCGGTCGCATAGCCCGGCGGCCCGGCAAAGCGCGGGTCGATATGCAGGCAGCGGCCATAGAAATATTCGGCCGGTTCGGCATAAAGCTCCATCGCCTGCCGCCGCGTCTCGGCGACGCCGACGAACTGCAGGAACCCGGCGCGGTACGGGTTGCGGTCTTTGCCGAGCTTGGCCATCTCGTCCCAGAATCCGGTCATCGTCGCCTGCCCGGCCTTGTAGCCGTAATACGAGAGATAGCAATAGACGTAGTCCATCTCGGCGCACCACTGCCAGGTCTCGACCGACCCGCCGCCGGGGATCCAGATCGGCGGATGCGGCCGCTGGACCGGGCGCGGCCAGATGTTGACGTAGCGCTGCTGGTTGTAGCGGCCGTTGAAGGCAAAGGTGTCGGGCGCGGTCCACGCCTTGACCACCAGATCGTGCGCCTCGAGATAGCGCTCGCGCAGCATCGACGGGTTCTGGCCATAGGCGTAGCACGTGTCCATCGGCGACCCGACCGGAAAGCCGGCGATCAGCCGCCCGCCCGAGATCACATCGATCATCGCGAATTCTTCGGCAACCCGCGTGGGTGGATTGTAAAGCGCCAGCGAATTACCCAGCACGCACAGCGCCGTATCGGTCGTCCGCCGCGCCAGGGACGAGGCGATCAGGTTCGGCGACGGCATCAGCCCATAGCCGTTGGAATGGTGCTCGTTGACGCAGATCGCGTCGAACCCGCACTCGGCGGCGAATTCCAATTCGTCCATGAAATCGTTGTACATGTGATGCGCGCGCCGC
>DATLRD010000120.1:0-8041 GCA_035534855.1 Allostellaceae bacterium
CTGAGGATGTGCGAGCACAGCGATGTCCCGCTGCGGTGCATGCCGAGAACCACGACGATCGGCCGACCCGGCACGGCTGCTCCGGGCCCGGACGCCCGAGGCATTCTGCCCGGCGATCCTTCGGCGCTCACCGCCACGTCATTCACTGCCAGCCCCATTCACCGCCAGCCCCATTCACCGCCAGCCCCCAATCGGCCGTTTCTGCGCGCCGTTGCCGGCGCATTCGTAACGCTAATTTGGCATCGAGAAAAGTGATCGATCGATCCTCGGGCATCGCATGACCAGGGCCGAGGCAGGGGCCGCTCAACGGCGACGTTTTATGCGCGGCGGCACGGCGCGCAGCCACGCGGCAACCCGGCGATACCACCCGTGCCGGCCGCCGGCGCCGCGCCGTGCGGGGTTCGCGTCGGGTCCGGCCCGAAGTTGCGGGGCCTTGGCAAAGAGTTCGGCCGCCAGCGCCTCGCGCTGCGAGCGATAGAGGACGGCCTCGGTCTCGGCCGTCACGGTTCGGGCGCGCAGTTGGTCGATCGCAGCCTGCGCGGCATCGCCGATCTCGGTCAGCTCCGCGATCGTCTCTTCGGCACGGGCGAGCCTCGCTCGCAAGGCGGCAAGCTCGGCCTCGACGGTCGCCAGCGTAGCGGCGAGCTCGTCGCCGCGCCACAATGCTTCGAGCAGGGCGGTTTCCCTGGTATCGAGGTTCGAGCCCACCCGCGGTGAGTCAGCCAACGGCGGCAACCCGCGGCGCCGGTCGGTACACAGCCCGACCGCGGCCAATCGCCAGCAGCCGCTTGCAGGCCGGGTAGACATCGATGGGCCGCAATCCGGTCAGGCATGCGAGACCGCGCTCACAATCGGCGATGCTGGTCAAATGGCAGGGCGCGCATTCGACGTGCCGCCATACCGAAACCGCGACCGGGCCGAGCGGCCCCCATTCCCGCGGATCGACATTGGCGGCGTGGACGCCGACGGTGGGCACTCCCAGCCCGGCGGCGATGTGCTTCGGCCCGCTGTTGTTGCCGATAAACAGGGCACACGCGGTCAGGAACGCCGGCAGCGCGACCAGCGGAATCTTGCCGACAGCCACCCCGACCCGATCGCGGTTGCGAACCTTGTCGAGCACCGCGGCAGCGATCGCCGCGTCGCCGGCGCCGCCGACCAGCACGACGTTGACATCGTCATGCTCGATCAACAGGTCGGCCAGCTCGGCGAAATGGGAAGCGGGCCAGCGCCGCATCTCGACCCCGACCGCCGGATGAATGCATACCACCGGGCGCGCAAACATTGCCACCAGCTCTGGGTCGACGGATGGCGGCACTGCAGCGGCGACGGGTCGAAACACCGCGCGCTCGCGCTCTCCGGCGGCGGCGACGGCATCGACGAGATCGCACAGCATGTCACCGAAATACTGTCGCTTGCGGATGCCGCGCGGATCGCCGCTCCAGTCGAGCGCGACATCGAGCCACGGAAACCGGGATTCGATGTCAAACCCCGCAGTGTAACGGGCCTCGGCACAGCGCAGCAGATGGCGCGTCTCGCCATGCCGGCGCAAATCGATTGCCAGGTCGAACCGATAGGGCGCGAGCGCCTGCCGCAGCGTTTCCAGTTCCTTTGGTTGAAGGCGGATGTGCGGCTCGCTCGACTCCGATCGAAAGAACGTGAGTTCGAGCGTCGCGTCGATCTCCGGCACCATCGCCCAGAGCTGCTTTGCCCACGGCCCCGACATCACGTGGATCGTCGCCTCGGGGAAATGCCGCTTCAGGCGCCGGATCGCCGGCACGCCGCCGACGCAGTCGCCAAGGTGGTCGAGCTTGAGCACGAGGATGCGGCGGATCGTGCCGCGGTCGAACAGCGGCCGGCCGGTGCAGACGATCTCGACCGGCTCGCGGGTCACCGCGATATCGTCGGTTTCGCGCGACAGGGCCGGATGGTGATAGGGGTCACCGTGAGAAAACGCCCCGCCCCAGCGTTGCTCGAAGACGGCGCGGTCGAACTGCTCGTCGGCGGAGCCGCGGCTGGCGCGCTCGTGATGGATCAGCGCGGCGTAGGGCGTAAAGATGCACAGGAGCCCGCGCTCGCGGATTTTGAGGCAGTAATCGAGATCGTTGTTCACGATCGTGTGCGCCTCGTCGAACCCGCCGAGCTCCCAGAACAGGTCGCGGCGGGTCAGCAGGCAGGCGCCGGTCACCGCGGTGACCTCGCGTTGGGTGTGAGCCAGCCCGAAATAGCCGGGCGCCTCTCGCCGCTGGCCGCGAAAGGCATGGCGGGCATTGCCGGTCTCCGCCAGAAACATCCCGGCATGCTGCACCGTGTCGTCGGGATACAGCAGCAGCGGGCCGACCGCCCCGATTTCGGGCCGCGCCGCGTGCTCCAGCATCGCGGCAAGCCAATCCGGCTCGATGATTTCCACATCGTCGTTGAGAAACAGCAGAAATTCGCCGGTTGCCTCCCTGGCGGCGCGGTTGTTGTAGCGCGACCAGTTGAATGGGGCCTCGCCGGCGATGACCTTGTCGGCGTGGCCGCGCAGCCAGGCCTTCGCCGCTGCCTCACCCTCAGGAATGTCGTCGACGGCGATGATTTCCACATCGTCGTAGCCGGTGATGCGGCGCAGCGTGTCGAGGCAAACCTTGAACAGTCCCCGGGCGCCCCGTGTCGGGATGATCACCGAAACCCGCCGACCAGCCACTGCGCGCCGCTTGACGCGGTAGGTCCCCGGCACATTGCCCGGCAGGATTTCGCCGTCGATGGCGCGGCGATCGAGAGCACGCGCCAGCGCCTGCCGTTCGAGCGCCGGGCTGTCGAGCGGGTCGGTGCCGCGCCGGCACATCACGGCAGGCACGTGCTGGATCGCGCGTGCGGCCTCGGTACAGCGCAAAACCAGATCGTATTCACCGCGGCGCAACAGCTCGGTTACCGTTGCGCCGGTGCGCGCGATCAGCCCGCTCGTCGCGCACCACAGCCGCCCGATGTAATTGGTCGACAGCAGCAGTTCGGGTGACCATTGCGGCTTGCAGAACGCCGCGACGGCGCCGCTGCCGCAATTCAACCGCTCCTCGTCGCCGTACAGGAACTCGGCATCGCGGTTAAGCCCCGCGGCAACGGCGAGCTCGGCCAGGGCATCGCAGCCCAGCTCGTCGCCGGCGCGCAGGATCGCGATCAGCCCGGGCCGCGACGGGCCGGGACCGGTGGCGGCCAGGCTGGCGAGGCTGTCGTCGCCGCCTCGCGGCATCGGCCGGACCCGGTCGGCCAGCTCTTCGAACCCCGTGAGCAGCCGGGGGGCGAAATCGCCCTTGTCATCGAGCCATCGCGACACGAGCTGGCGCAGGTCGCGCACATTGTCGGAACCGTCGCGCAGGCGCGCGACCAGTTCGCCGAAATCGGCGTCGCGGTAGCGCGTGACCAGGTGCAGGGTCCATTCGGCATAGGCCTGGCTGGCGAGCGAGGCCAACGTCGTGCGGCACCGCGCAATCGCCGCGTCGCCGCCGTCGATCCGCATCACCAGGTGAAATGCCGGCCGGTAGTCGACCCCGGCCAGGATCTCGCCATAGAGGTCGATCTCGGTTTGATCGATGCGGCGGCGAAGCAGGCTGACGGTGTCCTTGTTATCCGCGTCGGTCATCGGGACGGAATTATCCAGCAAGTACGGCGGCCGGAGTATAAACCCGATGAAATGCGATCGCCTCGAGCTTCAGGGCTCGCAGCTCGCGGGTCTTTACCGCCTGCATTTCGAAATCGGCGGCCGGCTCGGTCAGCACGAGGCAGACAGGCGCGGCGAAATCGGTCAATCCGACCCTCTTCAGCAGAACATTGCCGCCACGATGGGCGAAATCGAGCGTCAACTCGCCCTCGACACCGCCGCTGAACGCAAGCAGGTAGACCCCCGCGGCCAACGCGACATAAGGCCCCCAGAACAGCCGTGACCCCGCGAGGTTCTCGCGCCACTCGGCATGGTACTCGATCGTACCGCGCCGCAGCAGCGCGACCCGATCCTGGCCAGGCCTGCTTTGCGCGCAGGTCAAATCAGCCGCACCTATCGTCAGATACGGGCGGCCGGCCACGTCGTGCCCGAGCAAGTCCATCGCCCATCCATCCGCCGCTCTGCTGCGCGAGTGCGAAGCGAACCCCCTTTAGGATCGTCCTAGATATCATCGGCCAAGTCCAGATTGTCGGAACGGACAGCGACGAGGGCTGGATGCAGGCGACGCGACGCTCTACCGGCCACATCCGGGCCCATCCATGCCGCATATTTGCTGTACGAAACGGGGGGCTGCCAGTGGCTTTTATCTTATTGACTTAATTGGGCACCAGGCGCGGCCGCCCAGCGCCCGACGAGCGCAACAGGCGAAGCGCCGCGTATATTCCAATTCCTGCCACGGCCCGATCCGCGCGGCGGCAGCCAGCATTCGGTGCCCGGGCGCGTTCTGCCTCGACCCCGAGGGCAAATTCCTGTTTGCCGCGGGTACCGCCTCCAGCCGATTGGCTTCCTATCGCGTCGATAGCGAGCACGGGACGTTGACCCCCCTCGCGGTAGAGGATGTCGGACCGCGCCCTGCGGCGGTCGCTACGGTCAGCCTCGGCGACTGAGGAGGAACACTTCGGCAGACCGATTGCATCTTTTGAGCATTCTCCCTCACCCCCCAGAGGGGCTAGTCTATCGGACGATGCCATCGCCCTTGCTCCTGCTGCGGGACGTCGACCTGACGTTCTCGGCGGCTCCGCTGTTGTCCGGAGCGGCGCTGACCGTCGCTGCCGGCGACCGGATATGCCTTGTCGGGCGAAACGGCTCGGGCAAGTCGACGCTACTGCGGATTGCGGCTGGGCTCGTCGAGCCCGACGCCGGCGAACGCTTTGTCCAGCCCGGCACCCGGATCAGCTACCTGCCGCAAGAACCGGATCTGAACGGGTTCGGCACGACCCTCGCCTATGTCGAAGCGGGGTTCGGGATTGAGGCAACCGATCAGCACCGGGCAGCCTATCTGCTGAAGGCGCTTGGTCTGACCGGAACCGAAGACCCTGCCGCGCTGTCCGGCGGTGAGGCGCGCCGCGCCGCGCTCGCCCGTGCGCTGGCGCCGCTTCCCGACATCCTGCTGGTCGACGAGCCGACCAACCATCTCGATCTTCCGGGCATCGAGTGGCTGGAGCGCGAACTGACCGCGATGCGCGCCGGGATGGTGCTGATCAGCCATGACCGACGGCTGCTGGAACAGCTCTCGCGAACGACGGTCTGGCTCGACCGCGGCGTCACGCGCACCCTGGACGAAGGATTTGCCGCCTTTGAGGCCTGGCGCGACGCGATCCTCGATCAAGAAGACCATGAGCAGCACAAGCTCGGCCGCAAGATCGCGATGGAAGAGGATTGGCTGCGCTACGGGGTCACGGCGCGGCGCACGCGCAACCAGCGCCGGCTGGCCGAACTGCACGCGCTGCGGCGACAGCGGAAAGAGCATTGGCGGTCCACCGGCTCGGTGCGGCTCGAGGCGGCGCAGGCCGATCTGTCCGGGAGGCTGGTGGCGGAAGCGGCGGGCGTCTCGAAATCCTATGGTGGCCGCGCGATCGTGCGTGCATTTTCGACACGGATCATGCGCGGCGACCGGGTCGGCATCATCGGTCCGAACGGCGCCGGCAAGACGACCCTGCTCAACATGCTGACTGGGGCATTACCGCCCGACAGCGGCGAGGTGAAGCTCGGCACCAACCTCGCCGCTGTGGTGCTCGATCAGCGGCGCGAGACGCTCGACCCGGCGCAGACCCTTGCGTCGTCGCTGACCGGCGGCACCGGCGACACCGTCAGTGTCGCCGGTCAGAGCCGCCACGTCGTGGGCTACATGAAGGATTTCCTGTTTCGGCCGGAGCAGGCGCGGACGCCGGTCGGCACGCTCTCGGGCGGCGAGCGCGCCCGGCTGATCCTGGCGCGCGCCTTCGCGCGGCCGTCCAACCTTCTCGTTCTCGACGAGCCGACCAACGACCTCGATATGGAGACGCTCGACCTTCTGCAGGAGCGGCTGGCCGAGTATCCCGGCACGGTGCTGCTGGTCAGCCACGACCGCGACTTCCTCGACCGCGTCGTGACATCGGTCATCGCGAGTGAAGGCAAAGGCCGCTGGGTCGAATATGCCGGCGGCTACAGCGATATGCTGGCGCAGCGTCCGGCGTCTGCTGCCGCCCTGCCGACGGCCAGCGACCGCTCGCCGCGACCCGCGGTGCGGCCCGCGACACCGGCGCCATCGCGCTCTCGCCGGATGAGCTACAGCGAGCAGCGCGCTCTGGAAACGCTGCCGGCGCGCATCGCGTCTCTGCAGTCGCGGGTAGAGGCGTTGAACGGCGAATTGGCCGACCCCGGGCTCTATGCCCGCGACCCAGATCGAGTCGCCGCCAAAACCGCGGCGCTCGCCGCGGCGCATGACGAACTGACCGCCGCCGAAGACCAGTGGCTGACGCTGGAGATGCGGCGTGAGGAGATCGAGGGCGTCTAAGCCGATCAGCGGTGGATTCTCGCCGGGGTACAGTTGGCGGCGCGGCGATAGGCTTTACGAGATATTCATCGTCGACAATGGCCCGCGGGTCACCATTTCCGAGCCCTCTTACCTCCTCTGCCCGATGGCAAGGAGGCATCCGGCCGCTATCCTATTGTGTCTGCCGCTCCGCCTCGCCGTTGATCTCGGCTCCGAACAGCACGACAAACACCGACAGCCACATCCAGGTCAGCAGAATCAGTGGTGTGCTCAACGAGCCATAGGTCTTGTTGTAGCTGCCGAAGTGATAGACATAGATGGTGAAGAGGACCGATCCCAAAATCCACAGAATTGTAGCCACGATCACGCCGGGAGAAGCCCATTTCCATTTTGGCGACCGGCGGTCAGGCCCGTACCGATAGATCAACCCCACCATTACCATGGCGAACACGATGAGAAGCGGCCATTCGACGATTAAGCCGATCCAGCGCCCCGGACTGCGCCCGCCTGCACTGCTGAGCACCACGGGCAGGCCGGCAACGAGCGCCAGGGCGATCAATCCCCCGATTGTAACCACGACGGTCAGCAGTAGGGCAGTCGTGTTGAACCTGATGAATCCCCGCCCCTCCGGCTGACCGTAGGCGATGTTGAGCGCCGTCATGATGCCGGTCATCCCGCGCACTCCGCTCCAGAGCGCGATCGCGATGCCGATGACCGCGCCAAGACCAAGGCTCTTGCTGGACGCCGAGACGAGTTGCTGCAAACCGCCGCTGATCAGCGCCACGGTCGATGGCGGAAGCATGCCCGACAGCGACTGGACGCTATTCGTCACATCCGCTGGGTTCGCGACCAGACCGTAGACCGAAACCAGCGCAGCCAAAGCGGGGAACAGCGCCAGCAGCAGGTAATAGGTCACCCCACCCGCGACCAGCGACAAATTCCTCTTGCTCGTACCCTTCCATGCCCGGCTGAGGATATCCGCCCAACCGCGCGCCGGTATATGCCATGGAGCCTTCGCTTCGTTTCCCCGGCTTTGCTGCATCCGGTCCAACTCCCTTCGACCCTTCGATGCGAACCCGACCATAATCCATAATCCGGCGCAGCGTCGCGATAGGCCGAATTCACCGCCGGAACCGTGCTTGTAGTTTCAACAGCTCGTCGTCGCGGTAAGGCCAGCCGGGGGCATCCGGACGAAGTTGACTATTTATTTATCCCTCCATCGGAGAAGGCCCTTCACGCTATTGTCCGGTTTTCAGGTTTTGCCGAATGGGGCTTGGATTTGATGCTCTCGTCGGAGTGGTGCCGGCGCAGCAGGAGAGCTTCTCGCGGCGGGCGCCTCTGGCAAGGCGCGCCGGAATACGCCTGACCGAGTCTCGACTGCCGCTGTCGCGACCGGCAAGGCCGCGGCCATTCGCGTAGCCGTCTTGTTGAGACAGGAGGGGTTTGACAAACGGCGCGTTATCCCTCGATGAAATGGCCGAATGCGTTGAGAGGTTGGATGCGATCGCAGATGATTTTGGTGATGGCCAACATTGGCATCGCCAGGATGACGCCGAGAACGCCCCACATCCAATACCAGAACACAATTCCCA
>DATLRD010000121.1:0-28906 GCA_035534855.1 Allostellaceae bacterium
CATCCCAACCCGAAAAAGCTCTCGCCCCTCCGCACCAAAATACGCCGCACGCGCCTCTCCTATCCTACGCGGGTCAAACAGCGTTCCTCACGCCGCCGCCCGCGCATCCCTTCCTATTCCATACAATGTCAATCAACGACCTGAATCCCGCGCCGACAATCGGGCCTGCCGCCATTGTGTGGGCGGGAGAACCAATCGTTCCGGCTCGGAACCTCGCCCGGGACATCGGGCGGACGCACAACATAATGACGGAACCCTGCCCTGTCCAGGGCAGGTTGCGCAAATTTTGATCCATGCCGCCGCGCACGCGCGGTTCTGGTCTAGATCAGGCCGAGTTCGCGCAGCTCGCGCAGCATCGCCTCGGGCGGCGGCTCGCCGGCGAGGTCGCCGGGGCCGCGCGCGTCGGGCGGGGCATCGGCCGGCGGCAGGTAGCGCCAGCCCTGAAACGGGCGGAACGGGCGCAGCAGCGTCGGCACCAGCTCGGGATCGACCTCGATCAGGCAATAGGCACGGCCGTTGTCGTCGCGCTCGGCATGAAACCCGATCACCCGCTGGCGCACCCGGATCTGGCCGCGGATCACCCAATAGATCGAGCCGCCGTCGAGCACCGCATCCTCGCGCCGCGGCCGGTTGCGGGTATAGACCGCGCTCCACCCGCGCTGCGCCAGGCGCTCGGCGCGGATACGGCGCAGATCGTCGAGATCGGCGACCCCGACCGCCATCTTGACGAGGTGCAGCTTCCCGGCCCGGCCGAGGCCGGCGTCATCCGGCATCGCTGCGCCCCTCACCGGGGGCGGCCAGCGCGATCACCTCGACCCCTTCCTCGACCGGGTCGCCGACGGCAAACGGCACCCGGTCGACCGTGCCGTCATGTGGCGCGGCGATCGTGTGCTCCATCTTCATCGCCTCGATGACGAGCAGCGGCTGGCCACGACGCACCGCATCACCGGCGGCGACGAAAAGCTGCACGACCCGCCCCGGCATCGGCGCGGTAAGCCGCCCGGCAGCGAGCTGCGCCGCCTCGGGCGGGGCGAGCGGGTCGCGTTCGGCAAGCCGCCACGCGTCGCCGGCAACGAACACCGCGACTTCGCCGGCATGCTCGAACAGGACGAGTCGTGCCGGCACACCATCGAGCGATACGGTAAACCGCCCCGATTGACCCCGCTCCGCCGTGGCGCGGGCGCCGCGCCCGCCGAGCCTCAACCGCCAGGAATCGCCCTCGGCCGCCGCGCTCGCCTCGACCACCGCGTCGCCGCAGGTGAAGCGGAAATCGCGCGGCGCGTTCGCGAGGTTGAGCCGCCAGCCGTCCTGCCGCGCCCACGGATCGCCGGTAGCGGGTTCGGCCGGCAGCAGGCGCTGCAGCACGGCCGCGGCCAGCACCTCGGGCGGCACCGGCGCCGGCGGCGGGATCAGCACCGCGCGCCGCCGCTCGATATACCCGGTATCGACCGCGCCGGCGGCAAACTCGGCCTCGCCGGCGATGCGGGCGAGAAAGCCGAGATTGGTTGCGAGGCCATAGACCGCGCTGTCGGCGAGCGCGCGCAAGAGGCGCCGCCGCGCCGCCTCACGGTCCTCGCCCCAGGCGATGATTTTGGCGATCAGCGGATCGTAGAACGGCGTCACCGCATCGCCCTGGCGCACCCCGGTATCGACCCGCGCCGCCTCCGGGGCCGGCAGGCGCAGCCCGCGGAACGTACCGGTCGCCGGCAGAAAGCCGCGCGCCGGGTTTTCGGCGTAAAGCCGCGCCTCGATCGCATGGCCGTTGAGCGGAATTTCGGCCTGCCCCAGCGGCAGTTTCTCGCCGGCGGCGACTCGGAGCTGCCATTCGACGAGGTCGAGTCCGGTCACCGCCTCGGTCACCGGGTGCTCGACCTGGAGCCGCGTGTTCATCTCCATGAAATAGAACGCATCCGCCCCGGACTCTGCCCCCGATTCGACGATGAACTCGACCGTGCCGGCGCCGACATAGCCAACCGCGCCGGCCGCCGCCACCGCCGCGCGCCCCATCGCCTGCCGCCGCTCGGGCGCGATGCCGGGCGCCGGCGCCTCTTCGATGACCTTCTGGTGGCGGCGCTGGATCGAGCAGTCGCGCTCGTAGAGGTGCACAATGTTGCCGTGCGTATCGGCGAATACCTGCACCTCGATGTGGCGCGGCGCCGTCAACAGCCGCTCCAGCAGCACCCGGTCATCGCCGAACGCGCCTGTCGCCTCGCGCCGCGCAGCGTCGAGCGCACGCGGAAAGTCGGCCGCCGCCGCGACCTCGCGCATGCCGCGCCCGCCGCCGCCCGCCGAGGCCTTGATCATCACCGGAAAGCCGATGCGCCCGGCCTCTTCGAGCAGGCGCGCCGGGTCCTGCTCGGCGCCGTGATAGCCCGGCACGACCGGCACCCCGGCCGCCTCCATCAGCGCCTTCGCCGCGGCCTTCGACCCCATCGCCCGGATCGCGCCCGGCGGCGGGCCGATGAACACCAGCCCCGCCGCCGCGCAAGCCTCGGCAAACTCGGCGTTCTCGCTGAGAAAGCCATAGCCGGGATGCACCGCTTGCGAACCGGTGTCGCGCGCGGCGGCGATGATCGCCTCGATCTTCAAATAGCTGTCGCGCGCCGGGGCCGGGCCGATCGGCCGCGCCTCGTCGGCCAGCGCGACGTGCAGCGCGCCGGCGTCGGCCGCCGAATACACCGCGACCGTCGCCACCCCCATGCGGCGTGCGGTGCGGATCACCCGGCAGGCGATCTCGCCGCGATTGGCGATCAGGATCTTAGCGAACAAGAGAATTCACCACGGAGCCACGGATGAATGCGTTCTGGGCGCGCAGCGCCGCTGAATTCACAGTGAGGCACTGAGGCAGTGCGGTTGCCGTCGCTCTGCATCTCACCGCCTCACCGTCGCACTGTGCAAAATTTCGCCGTCTCCGCCGCACCGCCGCCCGCCCGTCATCGCCCTACATCCGGAACAGGCCGAACCGCGTCTTCTCCACCGGCGCGTTGAGCGCGGCAGAGATCGACAGGCCCAGCACATCCCGCGTCTCGGCCGGGTCGATGATGCCGTCGTCCCACAGGCGCGCGCTGGCGTAATAGGGGTGGCCCTGGGTTTCGTACTGGCCGCGGATCGGCGCCTTGAATGCCTCCTCCTCAGCCTCCGACCACGCGTCACCGCCGCGCGCCGCCATGCCGTCGCGCCGCACCGTCGCCAATACGGAGGCCGCCTGCTCGCCGCCCATCACCGAAATGCGCGCGTTGGGCCACATCCACAAAAACCGCGGGCCGTAGGCGCGGCCGCACATGCCGTAATTGCCGGCGCCAAAGCTGCCGCCGATGATCACGGTGAATTTCGGCACCGCGGCGGTCGCCACTGCGGTCACCATCTTGGCACCGTCCTTGGCGATGCCGCCACTCTCATACTTCCGCCCGACCATGAACCCGGTGATGTTCTGCAGGAAGATCAGCGGGGTGCCGCGCTGGGCGCACAATTCGATAAAATGCGTGCCCTTCAGCGCGCTCTCGGAAAACAGAATCCCGTTGTTTGCCAGAATACCGACCGGATAGCCCCACAGCCGGGCAAACCCGCAGACCAGCGTCTGGCCATACAGCGCCTTGAACTCGTCGAACTCGCTGCCGTCGACCAATCGGGCGATGATTTCGCGCACGTCATACGGCCGGCGCGTATCCGACGGGATCGCCCCGTACAGTTCCTCGGCGGCAAACAGCGGCTCGCGCGGCGCCGCAACATCGAGCGTTACCCCCTTGACGCGATTGAGGTTGGCGACGATGCGGCGGGCGATGCCGAGCGCGTGTCGGTCGTCGAGTGCGTAGTGGTCGGTGACGCCGGAGACGCGGCTGTGCACGTCGGCGCCGCCAAGGTCTTCGGCCGAAACCACTTCACCGGTCGCCGCCTTGACCAGCGGCGGACCGCCGAGAAAGATCGTGCCCTCTCCCTTGACGATCACGCTTTCGTCGCTCATCGCCGGCACATAGGCGCCGCCCGCGGTGCACGACCCCATCACCAGCGCGATCTGCGGCACGCCCGCCGCCGAGAGTTGCGCCTGATTATAAAAGATGCGGCCGAAATGGTCGCGGTCGGGAAACACCTCGTCCTGAGCCGGCAGATAGGCCCCGCCGGAATCGACCAGATAGAGGCACGGCAGCCGGTTCTCGCGCGCGATCTCCTGCGCCCGCAGGTGCTTTTTGACGGTCAGCGGGAAATAGGTGCCGCCCTTGACCGTCGCGTCGTTGGCGACGACGACGCATTCCTGTCCCATGACGCGGCCGATCCCGGTGACGATCCCGGCCGCCGGCACCGCGCCGTCATACATTCCATAGGCGGCGAATTGCGACAGTTCGAGAAACGGCGAGCCGGGGTCGAGCAGCAGCCGCACCCGCTCGCGCGCCAGCAGTTTTCCGCGCCGCACATGCCGCTCACGCGAGGCCGCGTCGCCGCCCTCGGCGATCGCCGCCGCCTTGTCGCGCAGATCGGCGACCAGCGCCCGCATCGCCGCATCGTTGGCGCGGAACAGATCGGAGCGCCGGTCGAGCGCGGTGGTGAGGATCGTCATCGTCCCGCACCTTATCGGCTGTTCCCGCCGGAGCAACAGCGGCAATGCGAGTCCCCCTGTATAACGCTAGACGTTTAACGCAGGCCGGAATATATGGCCGTGTAATCCAGTCGTGGGCCAACCGCGCCACCCATCGCTTCGCCGAGGAGGGCCACGGCCGGTTCTCTGGGATCGGCGAAGCTCTGGCCAGGCGGCGGCTAAGGCTGCTCGACCAAGCCGAACGCCTCGACGATCTGACCGGATTGAAATGGGAACTATCCCTTTGACATAGTAATCCCCATCGATTGCGATTCGGCTTGTCCAGCACAAGCGGGAGTCGCATACGATAAGGCCGATGAACGCGCGGACATTCATTCGCGACAAGAAGCGCACTGAATCGCTTACACGGTGGGCTAATGGGCCGATTCCGAAGCGACATTTCCCGCTTTTCAAGGATAGTGCCATCATCGGGCCGGCTTGGCGCTGGCGGGCGGCTACGCTCGCTTCTGACCTCATGGATTACAGGCTGTTAGTCCAACTGCGTACCGACAAGCCAAACTTCAAAGCGTGGCTTGCTGCGAGGTTCGGTCGAGATTGGGCGATGATTGGTCGCCTCGAATCCCACGGCCATGCGGGGCTCCATTGCCATTTGCAGTGCGCTGAAACGGGGATAGAAGTCGGGTTGATCGAGCCCGTTAATCAAGCGTCAATCCCGCACTGGAAAGCTCACCATCGGCGCCCAAATGAGGTACTGTCTGAGACCGAGGCGTGGAATCGGGCGCTGAAATTTTTCCGCGCCCGGGCCGGAGCGGAAGCAGGGTCGCTGGGGCTATGAACGTCGAAGAAGCCCTTTGCCGAGCATTTTGTGACGGGATTACAGTATCCAAGGTTCCGGCTGGCCTTGCCGTGTCCACGGGGTTTGAAGATGCCTCTGGCGACCGAATCGGCTTCTATTTGGTTTCTGATAAAAGCACAGGGCTTTACCGCATCGAGGATGATGGGGCGCTTGTTCCGACGCTGGTCGCAACAGGCGTAAACATCTTCAAGGGAGCCCGCGCTAAGGTGTTTCAGTCGCTCTTGGCTCAGGGGCGCATTGAGTTCGATGAGGCGAGCAGCGAGCTTCGCACAGGACTTCTCTCTGAGACGGAGATCCCCGCCGCCGCAATGCGGTTCGTGGCTCTCCTGATGCGAGTTGCGAGCCTTTCATCCACCAGCCCGGAAATGGTGAGCGCTAGTTTCCGAGAGGATGCCATATCGCGCATCAAGGCCGATCTGGGTGCATCGTTTGAGATTAAGGAAGACGAGCCGGTCGACGCGGCCTTGGCCGAATTCGAGCCGGACCTTCTTCTAACGGCGGTGGGCAAAAACCCTGTCGCCGTGTTCGTCGCGGTATCGGATCAGCGTATTTACGAGGCGATTTTGATGCAGATGGCCGCGAACCATGAGGCCCATGTGTCATGTTCCGTCGTTGCTCTTATGGACAGGGAAAATTCAAGGCTGACCACCAGGAAGATGCGTCAGCGAGCTCGTAACCGTTTAGGCGCGGCCCCAGATTTTTACGGCGAAGAAGGCGTTGCTGTTCACCGTATCGCACAGGAAGCCGACCGCGCGTTCGGGACATATTTGGGGCCAATACATTGACGACGACCAAAAAAGCGCCGCCGGAACCGACCACAATCGAGTTGCGCCCCGATGGCTGGGATCGGTTCCGGCAGGCTGTTCACGCAGCCGCCAAGAGTGGCCCAAAACACCGGGCGGCAGCTACTCAACCGAGCGGCGGATCGCGGCCAGCAAAGCGCGGAAGGCCGCGCGCGTCATCTTCGGCTTAGACGTTCGCCCTGCCACCAGTCCGCCGATAGGTCAGGCGCTTACCGACGATGCCCTGCACCGATTTGGTCATACGCTCGCGGTCGCTGACGCCAAGAGCCGAGCGCTCGTTGTAGCGATAGTCAAACTCGGCGAGATCGCGCTTTAGGTGCTCTTGGGAGACGTGGTGGTAGGTGCCGACGATGCCGCGCTTCAGGATCGAGAAATAGCCTTCAACCGTGTTCGTATGGTGGAAGCCGCCGGTACGGACATATTCCTCGATGCCGTGGTTGACGGTGCCGTGACCGGAGAACTCGCGGCCGACCGCGACGTAGCCGCCATGCTCATCGGTCATCAGGTACGACTTGCGGTCAACCTGAGTGACCAGCGCGAGGCGCAGGTTCTTCGCGGTCACTTCCGGCATGTGCTGCGAGCGGACGCGGCCATCGCGTTCGACTAAGGCAACGACTGGCTCTTTGCCCTTGCCGCCCTGCATGCCCTTCTGGCGCTTGGACTTGTGTTTGTTGGTCTCTTTGCCGCCGATATAGGTTTCGTCGGCTTCAACCACCTTGTTCTGGCCGCCGAGCGGCGTGTCGAGTGTGGTTTCGCGCAGGCTTTCGCGGATGCGATGGCACAGGAACCAAGCGGTCTTTTTGCTGAGGCCCAGGAGCCGACCGATTTGCAAAGCCGACATGCCTTTCTTGGACGCCATCAGCAGATGCGTTGCGGCCAGCCACTTGTTGAGGGGCACATGGGAGCGCTCGTACAGAGTGCCGACCGTGACAGTAAAGGGTTCGCGGCAAGCGTTGCACTGGTAGAGGCCGGGGCGCGTCGTCTTGCCCTTCATGAGCGTTGCCTGATCGACGGTGCCGCAACGCGGGCAAACCGGGCCGTCGGGCCAAAGCTCGGTTTCCAGCCACTCGCGGGCCTTCTCGGCATCGTGAAATTCGGGACGGGAAAGGTCGCTCATGGCGCGCATCTCTGTCAGTAGGTCGCTTAGTGCGGGAGGCTGGATTTCCAGCCATATATCTCCGGCGCTTGGCGGAGAAGGTCGTCAATCGCCGCCCGCACGTCGAAAATTCCGCGCTTGGGTAAGTGGATGGTTAGGCTTGAACCATCGATCTGATGGAAAATCAGATCGACCGTTTTACCGGCCAGGTCCGCGATGGTCTCGATATTGAGGATTTCAGCGGTACTGTAGTGCTGCGGCATGGTCGGCTCCAAATCGTGAGCCGATTACATCATGTTATGCCTACTATGTCAAAGGGATAATTCCCATTGAAATCGGTCGGTTTGCATCGGCTGCGGGTAGAGCCTCGCGACCAATGGGCGATCTCGGCCGGCGGCCCTTGGCGGATCACCTTTGATTTCCACAACGGCCACGCCTGGAACGTCGAAATCGTCGATTATCACTGAAGGAGCCGACTGCAATGCCGATTTCCCGCACCAATCCGCTTGCCGGCGGCGTTCCCCACCCGGGCGAATACCTGAAGGACGAGCTAAACGCGCGCGGGCTGTCGGCGCACGCTCTCTCGCTGGCCTTGCGCCTGCCGGCGTCGCGGATCAGCCAGATCATTCGCGGGCGGCGCGGCATCACCCCCGACACCGCGCTGCGCCTCGCGCGCTATTTAGGCGGCTCGGCGGCAATATGGCTGCGCCTGCAGGTCGCTTACGACCTCGCAACCGCAGAGGCCGAACTCGCCCCCCGCATCGCCACCGAGGTAACCCCAGCCGCGGCGTGACCTCGGCTCGGCAGTTTCACGTAAAATTGCCATAATCGTATCGTATTGTTTCCGCAACAGACGTCTTGCGGACGCGGTTCGGGAAAGGACGATACGATGGATTTTGCTGTAGATTCCCTGCAGACATCAGCAAAAGCAGCAAAACGCGAACCCGGCAAGCCGCGCGGGCGCGGGTTCGCAAAAGGGCAATCGGGCAATCCGGCCGGGCGGCAGCGCGGCTCGCAAAACCGCGCGACGCTCGCCGCCCAGTTGCTGCTCGACGGCGAGGCCGAGGCGCTCAGCCGCAAGGCGGTCGAATTGGCGCTCGGCGGCGATGTCGCGGCGTTGCGGCTGTGCCTCGACCGCATCGTCGGGCCGCGCCGGGACCGCGCGGTGGCGTTTGCGCTGCCGGCGATCGACAGCGCGACAGACCTCGCCGCCGCGCTGGCCGCGGTCGCGGCTGCGGTTTCCGAGGGCACACTGACGCCGGCCGAGGCGTTCGACATGGCGCGCGTCGCCGACACCTTCATCCGGGTCATCGACGCGCGCAACGAGGAGGCATGGCAGAAGCGCCGGGCCGAGGCCGCCGCCAAGGCCGCTGCCAAACCCGCGCCGCGCCAGAGCATGCGCGAATGGATGGACGCCCGCTTCCCGAACGACGGTTCCGGCCAGCGGTGATCTACCCGCTCTTGGTTCTGCCGACGTGTTGCCGGCGGCGGCATGCTGCCGCGTCGGCGCCCGGAACCCTAGAGGGTCCGGCTTTGTTAATGCTGGTTGCCGGGGCGCACGGAGCGCCCGCAACAACGAGGGATTACGAAATGCGCAATGCATCAGGCGACAGTCGCGGCTGGGTGCGCGGCTGGGCGGTCTACAAGGAGCGCGGCTGGCACCCGCGCATCATCGGCATCTACGACACCCGTGAAGAAGCCGAGGCGGCGGCCCAAAAGGCCGGGCGCGGCTACGAGGTACGCTGGGGCAGCTACGAGGAAACGCAGCAGGATTTCATCAGCGGCAACAATTTCGAGAATATCTGACCGCCGCTTCCGCCGCCGGCGCGCGGCCTTCCGCGCCCTTTACAGCGGGCGTCCGCACCCTCAGGATCGGGCCTGATCAACACAGGCCCGGTTCACATCACAGGCCCGCTTCAGGCCCAGTTCCCATCACAGGCCCAGTTCACATCACAGGCCCGGTTCACATCACAGGCCCGGTTCACATCACAGGAATGCGAGCGATGCTGCAAACCGATCCGCGGTACCCTGGGTGGGTGCAAGGTTGGGGCGTGATCAAGGGCGAATCGCCAGACTGGACCTGCTTCGGGGCCTACGGCACGCGGCAGGAGGCGCTCGACGCCACCGTGCAGGCCGGCCAGGGCTATACCGTCCGCTGGGGCAGCTACAACGAGAGCTCGAAGCAGTTCGTCAGCGGCGACCCGATCTAGCGGCGAAGCGATCCGGCAATGGGCACCGCGCTCGAAGCGCTCGACGAGGCGGCGGCGTTCGTCCGCACGGTGGTGCCGCCGACCCCGCAATACTGCTGGCCGCTCTTGTGCCGCCGGGTTGGCACCGAGATCTGGGTCAAACACGAAAACCACACGCCGATCGGCGCGTTCAAGCTGCGCGGCGGCCTGGTCTATCTCGATGCGCTGCGGCGGGCGCGGCCCGAGGTCAAGGGCATCGTCACCGCGACCCGTGGCAATCACGGCCAGAGCGTCGCGTTTGCCGCGGCCCTCCTCGGCCTTGCCGCCACGATCGTCGTGCCGCACGGCAACAGCGTCGAAAAGAACGCGGCGATGGTCGCGCTCGGCGCGACACTGGTCGAGGCCGGGCACGATTTCCAGGCCGCCTATGAGCATGCGATCGGGCTCGCCGAACGCGACGGGCTGCGCCTCGTCCCGTCGTTCGACCCGCTGCTGGTGCGCGGGGTCGCCAGCTATTCGCTGGAGCTGCTGCGCGCGGTCGACGGCCTCGCTACGGTCTATGTGCCGATCGGGCTCGGCAGCGGCATCTGCGGGATGATCGCCGCGCGCGACGCGCTCGGCCTCACCACCGAGATCGTCGGCGTCGTCGCCGCCGAAGCCCCCACCTATGCGCTGTCATTCGCGGCCGGCGACCCGGTCAGCACCAACACCGCCGACACGATCGCCGACGGGCTCGCCTGCCGCGTCCCCAATGCGGCGGCGCTCGACATCATTCGCCGCGGCGCCTCCCGCATCGTCACGGTCGACGACGATGCGATCCGTGACGCAATGCGCATCTTGTTCACCGATACGCACAACCTCGCAGAGGGCGCCGGTGCCGCCGCCCTGGCCGCCGCGCTGCAGGAGCGCGATCGGCTGCGCGGCCGGCGCGTCGCCGTGGTCCAGAGCGGCGGCAATATCGACCGTGCGCTGTTCGCGGCGGTTTTGGCCGAGGCCGATCCGCGGCAAAGCGGCGCTATCGCCGGCCTGTAGGTCGGCGGGGTTTCGTGGTAACACGGGTGCATGAGGCACCGTTTTGAGATACGGCCGCATGATGCGGCGCTGGTCCTCTGCGCCGCGGCATTGGTTGTGCTCGTTTATGCCGAGGGCTGGATCTGGCCGCTCAAGGCCGCCGCCGTGGTGCTTCCGATCTCGCTCCTGGTCGGCTGACAGCACGCGGGCGACCGCCGCCCGCAACTCGGCGGGGGAAAACGGCTTGATCAGCCCACCGTCGGCCCCCAACGCCTTGGCCGCGGTCAAATAAAAGGTGGAGCCGGTGCGCGCCCCGCCCGAGATCGCCAGAATCTTGACCGCGCGCCCGGCACGGCGCAGCGCCCGCACCGTCTCGATGCCCTCCATGCGCGGCATCACGATGTCGGTGATGACCAGATCGAAGCGCCCGCCGCCGTACACCCGCAATGCGTCCTCGCCATCGCCGGCGAGCACCACGCGGTGACCGGCACGGGTCAGCACCGCGCTGATCGCGATCCGCACCAGTTCCTCGTCGTCGATCACCAGAATCTCGGCCATCGGGGGCGGACCATCTGTGCAAAGGGAAATGTTCGACACCGGCCGCGGACGGCGCGGATACCGCCGGGACTTCTACCCCGGCATCGGCGATGGCCCGGGATCGGCGCCGGCCGATCGCGGCAGATAGACGCTGAGAACGGTTCCGGCGCCGGGCGTGCTGTCGATCAGCACCGCACCGCCGTGCCCGGTAATGATGCCATGGACGACCGCCAGCCCGAGCCCGGTGCCCTCGCCGACCGATTTGGTCGTGAAAAACGGCTCGAACGCGCGCTCGAGGATATCGGCCGACATGCCGATGCCGTTGTCGCGAACCGTCAGCCGGACGTAGGCGCCGGGCGGCAGCGACAGGTGCTGCGCCACATCGATCACCGCCTCGTCGACGCCGACATCGATGTGCCCCGCGCGATCGCCGATCGCGTCGGCCGCATTCATCGCCAGGTTCATCACCACCTGGTGCAGCTGTGTCGGGTCGCCGAGCACGTCGCCCGGGGCGGCGATGCGGCGACGCAGCGAAATCGTCGATGGAATGGCGACGGCGACCAGGGCCAGCGCCTCGCCGACGATTTGCGACAGGCAGACCCGCTCGCGTCGCGGCTCGTCGCGCCGGCTGAACGCAAGAATCTGGCGGACCAGCTCGGTCGCCCGCTCTACCGCGCGGCCGACCTGCGTCAGCGGCTCGCGGGCTTCGGCTCCTTCCGGCAGCGTGTCGCCGGCGATCTCGACCATATGACCCATCACCATCAGCAAATTATTGAAATCGTGCGATATTCCGCCGGACAGCCGCCCCAGCGCCTCCATCTTGGAGGTTTGCCGCAAGTTGAATGCCACCGCCTGGCGCTCGCGCTCGGCCGCCTTGCGCTCGGTGACGTCGCGCAAAAACAGCGCCAGCCCGCCATCCCAGGGAAAAGCGTGGATTTCGAACCAGGCTTCGCGCGCCGCGACAAAATCCTCCAAGACACAGGCGCGCTGGCCCTCGAACGCGGCGATCAGCGCGGCACGCGCCGGATCGCCCTCGTCGCCCGGCCAGAGATCCCAGAACCGGGCGCCGACCATGCCCCCATCGGCCGGCCCAAAGCAGCCGCGCGCCCGTCGGTTAAGAAACGAAAGCCGCCACTGGCGGTCGATCAGGATGACGCTGTCGGTCGTGCTTTCCAGCACCGCGGACAGCCGGTCGGTGACCGCGCGCAATTCTTCCTCGCCCTGCTTTCGCAAGGTCGCGTCGCGCATCGTCGCCGTGACGAAGCGGTTGCCGCCGTCGTCCCACTCGGCGGCCGACAGATCGAGCGGAAAGACCGAGCGGTCCTTGCGCCGGGCCGAGACCTCGCGGCCAATATCGGTGATCTTGCGGGGTCCCGACGCGAGATAGAGATCCCGCGCCGCGCGGAGCCCGTCGGGCAGCAGCAGGTCGACCCGACGACCGATCACCTCGTCCGCGCGGTAGCCGAAAATCTCCTCCGCCGCGCGATTGAACGCGCGGATCGTCTCGGCTTCATCGACGACCGCGATCGCATCGACGGCGGTATCGAAGATCGTGCGGTACAGGCCGTCGCCATCGCCTCCACCGGAATACGCCATCCGGCCGCCGGCATGCGCCGCGAGATCAACAATGGCCCGGCCTCCAGGTTGACTGGCGCCGCATGTGGTCACCCCGCCCTCCTGTGGTCACCTTCTGCTCCGAATAGATTGTACGAAAAATACACTTAAAACGCGAATCAAAATTCAACATTCATATTATACGAGATATAAGATGGCGATGCGGCGGCGAGCCAAAGGCGGGGGACAGGGTACAGATCATCGCAAGGCGCCCGCGAAGGCGCCGCGGCAATTCATTCGACCGCGCTCATCTGCTGAGTTGCTCCGGCGGGAGGCTTTGGCCGGGCGGCTTCGACGCGGCTCGCCGGCAGGACGACGGCGACCACCGTGCCTCCCCCTTTTTCGCTGCGTACGGTCAGCGTGCCGCCGTGCAACTCCGCTAGCCGGCGCGCCAGCGGCAAGCCAAGCCCGGTTCCTTCGTGGTGCCGGGCGTGGCTTGAATCGATCTGGCCGAACGGCTCCAGGGCGATCTCGACCTCGGCCGCGGTCATGCCCAGGCCCGTATCGCGCACCTCAAACTTGACGCCGCCGCCCTCGCACCGATGCAGCGCCACCGTCACCGTGCCGTCCGTGCTGGTAAATTTGACCGCGTTCGACAGCAAGTTCAGCAGAACCTGCATCAGCCGCGTCGGATCGACGGTCAGCATCGGAACATCGCTTTCGATTTCGACCGTCAGGGTCGGCAGATCGGAGGTGGAGCGGGAACTGACTAGCCGCACGCATGAATCGATTAGCTGTTGCGGATCGACGCCCTGTTCTTCACGCAGCTCCAGCTTGCCGGCATCAACCCGGGCGAGATCGAGGATTTCGTTGATCACGTTAAGCAGGTGCCGGCCGCTCTCGTTGATCAGGCCGGAATATTCCAGCGCCTGTGCCGGCAGCGGGCCAGCCAACCCGTGCTGTAGCATTTCCGAAAAGCCAAGGATCGCGTTGAGCGGCGTGCGCAGCTCATGGCTCATGTTCGCCAGAAATTGCGACTTTGCCAGGTTGGCGGACTCCGCCACCGATTTTGCCTCGCGCAGGCTGCGCTCGGACAGCACTTCACGGGTGATGTCGCGCACGGTGCCGCGATAGCCGAGAAACCTTCCGTCGCCATCGAAGATCGGCTTGCCGCTGACACAGATATAGCCCTCCGGATCGTCTCCCACCCGGCGCCTATAGACAAAGTCGCGAAACGGCTCGTGCCGGTCGAGCACGGCGCGGTGCTGCTCCCACTTGGCCTCTTCGCCGGTGATATCGGCGGCAAGTTCCATCCGGGTGCGGCCGAGGCGGGTTTCCGGGTTCTGGCCGAAATTTCGAATGTTGTCGGAGAGATAGGTAAAGCGGTGCTCGGTATCGGTTTCCCACAGCCAGTCTGACGAGGTCACCGCAAAATCGCGGAACCGCGCCTCGCTGCGGCGCAGTGCTCCAGCCGCCTGTCTCAGATCCTCCGCCTGCCGTTCGAGCCGGCCGGATTGCGCGGCCACCGCACGAAACAGCAGGACAAACCCGACCGCCGCGGCGAGAGCGCCAAGGACCAGCCAGGTCGACTGGCGGCGCCAGTCTGCGAGCACCGCCTGTTCGGTAATCGCGACGGAAGTGACCAGCGGCAGGCTGCCGACCGGATGAACCGCGACGATCCGCGGCACCCCGTCGAGATGGCCCGGCGAACGGAAGGTCCCGCCGTGCTCGGCCACCTGGAACCATTCGGTTCCGGGCGGCAGTCGTCGGCCAATGTCGGTGTCGCGGTGCGGATAGCGTGCCAGGATCGTGCTATCGCTGCGAAACAGCGCCACCGACTCGCCCGGCAAGGTCGCAATGGTCTTGTAGAACTGCTCGAAATATCCGGTCTCGACGACCCCCAGCACAATCCCGAGGAAGGCGCCGCCGGGTGCCGTGATGCGCCGCGTCAACGTGATGACGCGGCCCCCAGTCACCTTGTTGACGACCGGTTTGCCGATGAACAGGTCGGGATCGTTGTGATCTCGGAAATGCGCATAAAAATCGCGGTCGGACGTATCGATCCGCGGGATCGGCCAGGTCTGCGAAAAGTTGACGATCATGCCGCGGTCGTCGATCAGCGAAACCGCGTCGGCCTGCGGCAGGCTGCGCAACCGGTCGGCGATGAAGCGGTGCACCTTCTCGGTGCCGAGCAAGTCGCGGAACTGGTCGGGCGTGGCGATACCGTCGCCGCGCACCAGCCCCTGCATCTCCTGCAGCACCAGATCGACCGCCTGCAGCGCCCGGCCGCTTTGTGCGGCCAGCACGATGCTGAGATTGGTCGTCTCGCGGCGCGAGCGCGCCAGCGCATCTTCGCGGCGGTTCCAGATCGAAAACCCGGCGGCAAGCATGATGCCGCCGACCACAACCACGCCGACGAGGGTGAGGCGCGCGCTCGAATGGAAACGGCGCGCGACGCTCGCGGACAATTTCATAAGAGTGTTCGCTTCGCGGCCACGGCTCGCCGGCCCTAAATGTTTAATCAGCCGTAGTGTTGGGCCCCATACTTAAGATGACGTAAACAACGTTAAAGTATCCCCGACAAGCGCCCTCAGCGAGAACGGTCGAGCGCGTAGCCGACCGAACGCACTGTGCGCAGCAGATCCCCGCCGCTGCCGATGTTGAGCGCCTTGCGCAACCGGCGGATGTGAACGTCGACGGTCCGCATTTCCAGTTCGGCGTCCTCGCCCCACACCCGGTCGAGCAATTGCTCGCGCGAGAAGACCCGCCCCGGATGCTGCAGGAAATGGCGCAGCAGCCGGAATTCGGTCGGGCCGAGATGGATCGGCTGGTCGCCGCGCGACACCCGGTGCGCCACCAGATCCATCGCTAGGTCGGCATAGCGCAGCATGTCCTCGGCCATGTTCGGTTGCGCCCGGCGGATGACCGCACGCAACCGGGCCACCAGCTCGCCGGGGCTGAACGGCTTGACGATGTAATCGTCGGCGCCGCTGTTGAGCCCGCGCACCCGATCCGCCTCGTCGGTGCGCGCGGTCAGCATGATGATCGGCAGCACCCGGGTCGCCGCGGCGCGGCGGATGCGCCGGCACACCTCGATGCCCGAGACGACCGGCAGCATCCAGTCGAGCAGCACCGCATCGGGCTTGCGCTCGGCGATTGACAACATCGCTTCTTCGCCGTCCGCGGCCTCGCACACCGCGAACCCTTCGCGCTCGAGGTTGTAGCGCAGCAGGGTGACGAGGGGCGCCTCGTCCTCGACGATCAGGACAAGCGGTTTCATCCGTGTCCCGCCGAGTCGGGGGCGACGATTTCGAGGCTCGATTTGTCGCCTTTGGGCCGCGCCTCGGTCAGCGGCGTTCCATGCACCAAGTAATAGAGGTTCTCGGCGATATTGGTTGCGTGATCCCCGATCCGCTCGATGTTTTTTGCCATGAACATCAGATGGGTATAGGCGCCAATATTGCGGGGATCTTCCATCATATAGGTCAGGAACTCTCGGAACAGGCTGGCGTACATCTCGTCCAGCTCTTCGTCGCGCCGCCATACTTCGAGCGCCTTGTCGGCGTCGCGCGCGACATAGGCGTCGATCACGTCCTTGACCAGGGCGAGCGCCAGATGCGCCATGCGCGGCAACGCATGGACCGGCTGGATCGGCGGGGTTTGCGCCAGGGCGATCGACCGTTTGGCGACGTTCGCCGCATAGTCGCAGATGCGTTCGAGGTCGCTGCCGATCTTCAGCGCGACAAATATCTGGCGCAGGTCGATGGCCATCGGCTGGCGCAGCGCCAGCAACCGGATCGCCAGATTGTCGAGTTCGCGTTCGAGCGCGTCGACTTCGGCGTCGCCCTCGACCACTCGCGACGCCAGCGCGCTGTCGCGGCGGTTGACCGCGTCGACCGCCGCGGCGAGCTGGCTTTCGGCGAGCCCGCCCATCTCGACGATCATGTTGTTGAGCCGAGTCAGCTCCTCGTCGTAGCTCTTGACGATATGTTCGGCAGCCATCTGCGTAACTCCCGTCAGCCGAAGCGACCAGTGATGTAATCCTCGGTGCGCTTCTCCCGGGGATGCGTGAACATCCGCTCAGTCTCGTCAAATTCGACAAGTTCGCCGAGATACATGAATGCCGTGTAGTCGGAGCAACGCGCCGCCTGCTGCATGTTGTGGGTGACGATGGCGATGCAATAGTCGGGCTTCAGCTCGGCGATCAGTTCCTCGATGCGCTGAGTCGAGATCGGATCGAGCGCCGAGGCCGGCTCGTCGAGCAGCAGCACCTCGGGCCGCACCGCAATCGCCCGGGCGATGCACAGCCGCTGCTGCTGACCACCCGAGAGGCTGAGCCCGCTTTGGTACAGCTTGTCCTTGACCTCGGCCCACAGCGCAGCGCGGCGCAACGCCGACTCCACCCGGCCGGCAAGCTCGGATTTCGGCAACTTCTCGTAGAGCCGGATGCCGAAGGCCACATTGTCATAGATCGACATCGGAAACGGCGTCGGCTTTTGAAACACCATCCCGATCTTCGCCCGGACGATATTGAGATCGAGACCAGGCGCCAGGATGTTTTCACCGTCGACAAACACCTCTCCGCTGGCAGTCTGCCCGGGATAGAGTTCGTAAATGCGGTTGAGGACGCGCAGCAGCGTGGACTTGCCGCATCCCGACGGCCCGATAAACGCCGTCACCCGCCGGTCGCGCAGCGGCAGGCTGATGTTCTTCAATGCCTGAAACTTGCCGTAGTGAAACCCGACATTGCGGATTTCCGCCTTGACCGGAATATCGGCAGCGGCACCGGGCGACTGCAGCGGCCTGGATTGCGCAGGCGACCCGCCGATCGGCTCGGCAACCCTGTTTAGCGACAATTTCATACCCGGCATACGTTACATGTCCATGATTCGGCATTGCTCCGCTTGGCGAATGCCCCCTGTGGCCGCGCGCAGAGCCGGGAATTCAAACGGTGCCCCCGTCGCCGCGTCCATCCCGCCCCAACAGGATAGACAGCCGCGCCAGCACGCTGAGCACGAACACCGCGACGATCAGGAGCAGCGCCCCGCCCCAGGCCTGGGCATGCCAATCGGCATAGGGGGAAATCGCATAGGTAAAGATTTGCAGCGACAACTCGGCCATCGGCTGCCCCGGGCTCAACTCCCAATACTGGCTGCCGAACGCGGTGAACAGCAGCGGCGCCGTCTCGCCGGTGACGCGCGCCAGCGACAGCAGCAGCCCGGTGATGATGCCGGGCCGCGCAGCAACTAGCAGGATTTTCAACACCACCCTCGATTCCGGGGCGCCAAGGGCGGTGGCCGCCTCGCGCAATTCGCGCGGTACCAGTGCGATCGCCCCCTCGGTGGCCCGGATGACCAGCGGCACCATCAGTACGGCAAATGCGAACGAGGCGGAGAACGCAGAGAAATGCCGAAACGGCTCCACCAGCAGCGTATAGGCGTAAATGCCGACCGCGATGCTCGGCACGCCGGCCAGAGCGTCGGCGACGAAGCTGAGCAATTGGGCCACCCGCTTGTGGCTGTAAACCGCGAGATATGTGCCGACGAGAACCCCGACCGGAAACGCCATCAGGGCGGCGATCCCGACGATGATCAGCGTCCCGACGATACCGTTGGCGACGCCGCCGCCGCTTATGCCGGTCGGCCGCGGCAGGCGCGTCAGGAACGATAGCGAAATCGCGCTGTACCCCTCGCGGATGATGTAGCCCATGATCAGCAGCAGCACGATCGCAACGCCGGTGGCGAAAACGCCGCAAATGACAGTCCACAATACGCTGGTTAGCTTGCGCTGTTGGGCAATCGGCAGTGCGCTCACGGGTGTCTCGCCGCTGCTCAGCGAACGAAAAGCCGAACCATCAGCCGGCCGATGCCGATGACGATCAGGCTGACGACCAGCAGGATCAGGCCAAGCTCGATCAATGCGCTGAGATAAAGGTCCGATGTCGCCTCGGTGAACTCGTTGGCGATGACGCTGGCGACGGTATAGCCGGGGGCAAACAGCGACGCACTGATGACCGGGCGGTTGCCGATCACCATGGTCGTCGCAATGGTCTCGCCGAGCGCGCGACCGAAGGCCAGCAAGCACGCGCCGATAATGCCGCGGCGGACCGCTGGCAATACGACCTTCGCGGCCGTCTCCCACGGCGTGGCACCGAGCGCCAGCGCCGCCTCGCGGTTGCGCATCGGGACGGCGGCGATCAGATCGCGGGTGATCGCGGTGATCGTCGGGACGATCATCAAGGTCAGAATCAGCGAGGCGGTGAGCACATTGACGCCATAGATCGGGCCCTTAAAAAACGGCAGAAACCCCAGGGTTTTCTGCAGCGCCGGGCCGATCCAGTTGGCGACGATCGGAGCCAGGACAAACAGCCCCCACAACCCGTAGACGATGCTCGGCACCGCGGCTAGAAGTTCAATCAGCAATCCGAGATAGGTTCCCACCCAGCGCGGCGCAAATTCGGCAAGATAGATCGCCGCCAGGATCCCGACGATTGCCGCGAGCACAAGCGCGATAAGCGAGGTTACGACGGTGCCGTAGATGAATGGCGCGGCACCGAATTGCTCGGTAACCGGATTCCAATGACTGCTCCACAGAAATCCGATCCCGAACGTTTTCAGCGAGAGCCGCGCGCCCCACACCAGCTCAGCAGCCAGGCCGGCGACGATCAAAAGGAACAGCCCGCACGAGCTTTGCAGAGCGGCCACGAAGATTTTCGACGTGATCCGCTCGCCCCGGAGAAGCGAGGAGGGGCGGGCGCCCGGCGGCGGCGCGACGGGGGAAGCAATAGTCTGTTCGGTCAACCAATCCTCCCGCACGTCACCACCAGGTCCCGCCCCACGCTGCCGGCTGTGCTACTCCATTTCGCCGAGAGCCTGCAGCGCCTGCTTCTGCACATTCGCGGGCAGCGGAACGTAATCGACCGTCTTGGCGATCGGCTGGGCGTCGGTGGCCAGCCACGTCATGATCTGCTTGAGCAGCTTGCCGCGCGCCGCGTCGTGCGGCTTCTTATAGAGCATGACCCAGGAATATCCGCTGATCGGATAGCACTGGGCGCACGCCGAATCGACGATCGAAAAGTTCGTCGAGGAAACCTCCGGCTTGGTGGCGGCTGCGGCGGCCACCGTATCGATCGACGGAAAGACGAACTTTCCGGCCTTATTCTGCAACTCGGCATAAGGAATGCTGTTTTCGAGCAGATAGGCCAGTTCTACATAGCCGATGGCGCCCGGCGTCTGCTTGACGAGACCGGCGACGCCCTCGTTGCCTTTGCCGCCGATGCTGCTTGGCGCCGGCCACTGCACGCTCTTGCCGGTGCCGACCTTGGATTTCCACTCGGGCGACACGTTGCTTAGGAAATCGGTGAAAATGTACGTCGTCCCGGATCCGTCCGAGCGATGCACCACGGTGATCGCCATGTCGGGCAGCTTCATCCCCGGGTTCAGCTTGGCGATGGCGGGGTCGTTCCACTTGGCGATCTTGCCGAGATAGATATCGGCGACCAACTCGCGGGTAAGCCGCATGCCCTTCGCGATGCCCGGCAGATTGTAGGCAACGCCAGCGCCACCGAGGGTGATCGGGATTTGCAGGACCGCGGCCTTGGTGCGCTCCAGTTCTTTCGCATTCATCGGCACGTCACTGGCACCGAAATCGACCGTTTTGGCAGTGAATTGCTGGATGCCGCCGCCGCTACCGATAGACTGATAGTTCACGGTCACATCAGGATGCTTTTGCGTGTAGTAATAGAACGCCTTGGAAAAGAACGGATAATCGAAAGTCGACCCGGCACCGACGATCTGCGTGGCCGCGAATGCCGGTGTCCCGAAGAGGGCAAGCCCGCTCAGCATGAACGCGCTAACCCCGATCCCTGCCACCAGCCGCCGCCGGCTCGCCGTCCCCTGACGGCCCCCTTTATCGATCAAAGCATCCTCCTGTTACTTGCGGAAGGCCGGTGCGCCGATGCGCACCAACCACGACCGCCGTTTGGATTATCGGCTTCGGTTCTTCGCTGTCGCGCGATCACCGGCCGCACGGGGTAAGTAGCGGGAGCACGCGTCTATGGGATTACAGTTCGATGTCAGTTTGATGACATGCGCTCAAACGGCCGGTTGCCGGCCGCGCGACGTAGTGCCGCTGTCGGCGATCGCCGGGGGCGCGCAGCGCAGATAGACCGCGAATGTCGATCCGACGCCGAGGCGGCTATCGATCTCGAGCCGCCCGCGATGCCGGTTGAGGATGTGTTTGACCACGGCAAGGCCCAGCCCGGTGCCGCCCAGCTCGCGCGAGCGGGCGGTGTCGACGCGATAGAACCGCTCGGTCAGCCGGGGCAGGTGCTCGCTCGGGATGCCGTCGCCACGGTCGATGACCGCGACCCGGACCAGCCGTGGCGCGTTCGGGCGCTCGCCGCCCGCGAGTTCGGCAACGACGCGGATTTCGCTGTCCGGACGGCCGTATTTGATCGCGTTGTCGAGCAGGTTCTGAAATACCTGGGCGAGCTCGTCGGCGTCGCCCAGCACCTCGGGCAGGTCGGCCGGCAGCGACGGCACCAGCTGCATGCCGCGATCCGCCGCGCGCAGTTCCAGCGTGTCGGCAATGTGCTCAACCAGCGGCACCAGCGCCACCCGGTCTGTCGGCGCGATATGCTCGTTAAGTTCGATCCGCGACAGCGACAACAGGTCGTTTACCAGCCGCGCCATGCGTTCGGCCTGCTCGTTCATGATCCCGAGAAAGCGCTCGCGCGCCGCCGGGTCGTCGCGCGCCGGTCCGCGCAGGGTCTCGATAAACCCGATCAGCGTGGCAAGCGGCGTCTTCAGCTCGTGGCCGGCATTGGCGATGAAATCGGCGCGCATCTGCTCGGCCCGCTTCAGGGCGGTGATGTCGTGCAGCGTCAGCACCGCCACGGCGCCGTCGAGCGGCGGCCCGTCGATCCGGGCAAAGCGGGCGCTCAGCCAGCGCTCGACCGGCACCGCGATCGAAAACTCGACGACCCGCTCGGCCTCGCCATGCAGCACTGCATCGGCGGCCGACAGCACCGCCGGGTTGCGTAGCGAGGTGGCGAGGTCGTAGCCCGCCGGCACGCTGCCGAGCAGGTCGACCGACGCCGCATTGGCGCGGACGATCCGCCGCTGCGCATCGAGCAGGAGCAGCGGGTCAGGGATGCCGGCGATCACCGCCTCGGCCGCGGCAAGACGCCCCAGCGCCTCGTCACCGCGCTGTGCCGCCGCGCGCCACGCCCGGCCCAGCGCCGACCGCAACCCCGCCGCATCCGGCGTCAGATGCTTCGGCGACCGCGACGCCAGGGTGCGCGCGTCGATCGCCGGGTCGGTGCTCAGCGCCTCAATCGCGTCGCGCGACACCGCCAGCGCCAGCGCCGCCGGTCCGACGATCAGCGCCGTTACCGCCGCGGTCGCGGTGCCCGCCGCCAGCGCCCAGTCAGGGTCGAGCCGGCCGGCGGCATACAGGAAGCCGAACACCGCAACCGCCGGCAGCATGACGGCGAGAACGAGCAACGCGCTGCGGCGGACGACATGGCCCCTCATCGGCCGGCAGCCGCTGTTGCCGCCGCCGGGAGACCCGGCTCAGCGGATCGAATCGTGGGCCGCCAGCGCGGCAAGGTTGACCAGGTCCGATACGGTTGCGCCGATATTCGCGACCTGCACCGAGTGCGACAACCCGAGCAGGAGCGGCCCCACCACGGTGCCGCCGCCGAGGCGCGGCAGCAGTTTGGCGCTGATATTGGCGCTGTCGAGGTCGGGCATCACCAGGATGTTGGCCGGGCCCGACAAGCGGCAAAACGGGTAGAGCTGGCGCATCAGCCGGTCGTCGAGCGCGACATCGGCGCTCATTTCGCCATCGTATTCAAACGGGGCGCTGCTGCGATCCAGCAGTTCCACCGCCTCGCGCACACGCTGCCCCCGCGCGCCCGACGGGTTGCCGAAATTCGAGTAGGACAGCAGCGCGACGCGCGGTTCGAGCCCCAGCTGTCGCGCCTTCGCCGCGGCCTGCGTCGCGATGCCGGCGAGCTGCGCCGGGCTCGGGCTTTCGTGCACCAGCGTGTCGGCGAGCAGCACTGTGCGCTCACGCGCCAGCAGGATGGTCAGCCCGCACTTGACCGCGCCGTCATCGACCTCGATCGCGTACGCCACCTGGTCGAGCACGTCGAACGAGTTACGGGTGATCCCGGTGACCATCGCATCGGCGTCGCCGCAGGCCACCATGCACGCGGCAAACACATTGCGGTCGAGGTTCACCAGGCGCTGACAATCGCGGTACAGCATGCCGCGGCGCTGCTGTCGCTCATAGATCAGGTCGGTGTAGCGCTTGTTGTGCTGCGACAAGCGGGCGTTGTGGATTTCGAGCGGCGCCGAGGCGCTGAGGCTCATCGCGGCCATCGTCGTGCGGATCCGCTCCTCGCGCCCGACCAGCACCGGCGTGCCGTAACCGCTGCCCGCAAACAACAGCGCGGCGCGGATCGTCTTTTCTTCCTCGCCCTCGGCAAACACGACGCGCCGCGGATTGGCTCGGACATGCTCGAAGATCAGTTCAAGCCCCGCCGCAGTCGGGTCGAGCCGGCCGCGCAGCATGCGCTCATAGGCCGACATGTCGGGAATCGGCTTGCGCGCGACCCCGGAATCCATCGCCGCCCGCGCCACCGCCGCCGGCACTGCGCTGATCAGCCGGGGATCGAATGGCGCCGGGATGATGTATTCGGGGCCATACGACAAGCGCTCGCCGGCATAGGCGGCAGCGACCTCGTCGGGCACATCCTCGCGGGCCAGCCGCGCCAGCGCCTCGGCGGCGGCGATCTTCATCGCATCGTTGATCTGCGAAGCGCGCACGTCGAGCGCACCGCGAAAGATGTACGGAAACCCGAGGACGTTGTTGACCTGGTTGGGATAGTCGGAGCGCCCGGTGGCAATGATCGCGTCGGCACGGACCGCCCGCACCTCCTCAGGGGTGATTTCCGGGTCGGGGTTGGCCATCGCGAAGATGATCGGCTTCGCCGCCATCACGCGCACCATCGCCTGATCGACTGCCCCTTTGGCCGACAGGCCGAAAAATACGTCCGCCCCTTCCATCGCCTCGGTCAGCGTCCGGGCCGAGGTGTCGACGGCATGCGCCGATTTCCACTGGTTCATGCCGTCGGTGCGGCCGCGATAGATGACCCCCCGGGTGTCGCACATCACCACGTTCGCGCCCGGCAGCCCCATCGTTTTGAGCAGCTCGACGCAAGCGATCGACGCAGCGCCGGCGCCGTTAACCACCATCTTGATGTCGCGCAATTCGCGGCCGGTCAGGTGCAGCGCGTTGATCAGCCCTGCCGTGGCGATGATCGCGGTGCCGTGCTGGTCGTCATGGAAGACCGGGATGTCGAGCAACTCGCGCAGCCGCTCCTCGATCACGAAGCATTCCGGGGCGCGGATGTCTTCGAGGTTGATGCCACCAAAGGACGGATGCAGGAAGCGCACGCAGTTGACAAACTCGTCGACGTCCTTGGTATCGATCTCAAGATCGATCGAATCGATGTCGGCAAAGCGCTTGAACAGCGCCGCCTTGCCTTCCATGACCGGCTTGGCCGCCAGCGCACCGAGGTCGCCGAGGCCTAGCACCGCAGTGCCGTTTGAGATCACCGCGACGAAATTGCCCTTCGACGTATAGTCGAAGGCGGCCGCCGGGTCGCGCGCGATGCGGAGGCACGGAAAGGCCACACCCGGGGAATATGCGAGCGACAGATCGCGCTGCGTCACCAGCGGCTTATGCGGGGCGATCGACAGCTTGCCGGGCCGGCCCTGAGAGTGAAACAGCAGCGCCTCGTCTTCAGTCGCCCGATTGCTAACGGTATCCATTGCCTGCCAAACGTCCTCCAGCCCAACCGGCGCGGCCCTAAGGGTTCCGGTCGACTCCGCTTTCGAGTTTAGAGACCGCCTGCCGGCGCGTCAAAGGCGGGCCACCCACGCCCGCTCGGCGCGCATGGCAATTGACAGCGTTGGACGCCTAACTATATTGCGCGCGGCCAGACGGGGCTGCCCGCCTGGATAGCGGAAGCGTCACCGCGCCCCGGAGCCTCCGGGTGTTGATCGGCTGACGCAGCAAACTCTGATCGGCTCGCCTGATGTTCGCAGTAATCCGCACCGGCGGAAAGCAGTACAAGGTCGCGCAGGACGATCTGATCACGGTCGAGAAGCTGCCCGGCGAGCCGGGTGCGACCGTGGAGCTGGGCGAGGTGCTGATGCTCGGCGACGGAGCCGACATCACCGCCGGAACCCCGCTGGTCGCCGGCGCGGCGGTCAGCGCGACGCTGGTCGAGCAGCGCCGGGCTGACAAGATCATCGTGTTCAAGAAAAAGCGGCGGCACAATTACCGCCGTAAGGCAGGCCATCGCCAGCATCAGACCGTGCTGCGGATCACCGAAATCCGGGTCGGCGGCTGACGGTCGAGGAGGGTTCGAGATGGCACACAAAAAGGCTGGCGGCTCGTCGCGCAACGGTCGCGACAGTCGTGGCCGGCGGCTCGGCGTCAAGAAGTTCGGCGGCGAGATCGTCGTTCCGGGGCACATCATCGTGCGCCAGCGCGGGACCAAGTTTCACCCCGGCAGCCGGGTCGGCATCGGCCGCGACCACACGCTGTTCGCGGTCGAGGGCGGCGCGGTGCAGTTCCACAGGGGCCTCGGCGGGCGAACTTTCGTGTCGGTGGTGCCGCAGCCGGCGGAAGCTGCCGAATAGCCGTTTCCCTCGCCGGGAGGATTGGAGGGGAGCGGCCGGGCCGCTCCCCTTTTTCGTTGTCTTTAGGTGTGCGGATTGCCGCGCCATGAAGTTTCTCGACCAGTGCAAAATCTACCTGAAGAGCGGCGACGGCGGGCGCGGCTGTGTGAGCTTTCGCCGCGAGAAGTTCATCGAGTTCGGCGGGCCTGACGGCGGCAATGGCGGCCGGGGCGGCGATATCGTCGTGGTCGCCGAAGCCAACCTCAACACGCTGATCGATTACCGCTACCGCCAGCATTTCCGGGCGCAGAACGGCCGCGGCGGGGCGGGCCGCCAGAGGACCGGCGCCGATGGCGAGGACCTCGTGCTGCGGGTGCCGGTCGGCACCGAAATCCTCGATGACGACAAGGAAACCGTGCTCGCCGATATGACCCGCGCCGGGCAGCGCATCGTGCTGCTGCCGGGCGGCGATGGCGGGTTCGGCAACGCGCATTACAAGACCTCGACCAACCGGGCGCCGCGCCGCTTCGCCCCCGGCTGGCCAGGGCCCGAGACATGGGTGTGGCTGCGCCTCAAGCTGATCGCCGATGCCGGATTGGTCGGCTTGCCCAATGCCGGCAAGTCGACCCTGCTCGCCCGCCTTTCGCATGCCCGGCCGAAAATCGCCGACTACCCGTTTACGACCCTGCACCCGCAACTCGGGGTCGTGCCGGTGCATGACAGCGAATTCGTGCTCGCCGACCTGCCCGGGCTGATCGAGGGCGCCAGCGACGGCGCCGGCCTCGGCACCCGCTTTCTCGGCCATGTCGAGCGCTGCGCGGTGACCTTGCACCTGATTGACGGCACTGCCGACGATGTCGCCGGCGCCTATCGCGCGATCCGCGCCGAGCTCGCCGCCTACGGCCACGGGCTTGCCGAAAAGCCGGAGATTGTCGCGCTCAACAAGATCGACGCGCTCGACCCCGACACCGTGACGCGCAAGACCCGCGCCCTGTCCCGGGCGGTGCACAAGGGCACTCCGGTTCTGGCGATTTCCGGCGTCTCCGGGGCCGGGCTCACGCCGCTGCTCGACGCCGCGCAGGCGGCGATCGCGACGGCTCGAGCCGACGCCGCGTCGGCGCTCGTCGACGCATGATAGATGCGGCGCGGCCCACCGCCGCCGCGGCCCTGATCGGTGCGCGGCGGCTCGTCGTGAAGATCGGCTCGGCGCTGATCGTCGCCGGCGACGGCACAATCCGCCACTCCTGGCTCGACACGCTGATCGAAGACGTGGTGCGCTGCCGCACCCGGGGGCAAGACATCGTCATCGTCTCGTCCGGCGCGATCGCGATCGGCCGGACCCATCTCGGCCTGTCCGGCCGCGCCTTGCGGCTCGAGGAAAAGCAGGCCGCTGCCGCGACTGGCCAGGTCCGCCTCGCCCACGCCTATCAGGAGGCGCTGGCCGCCGACGGCATCACCGTCGCCCAGATCCTGCTGACCCTTGACGACACCGAGGAACGGCGCCGCCATCTCAATGCCCGGGCCACGTTCGAGCAGCTTCTGGCGCTCGGCGCGGTGCCCGTCGTCAACGAGAACGACACGATCGCCACTGCCGAAATCCGCTTCGGCGACAACGACCGACTGGCCGCGCGGGTCGCCCAGATGATCAGCGCTGACATGCTGGTATTGCTGTCGGATATCGACGGGCTTTACAGCAACGATCCAAGAAAGGATCCGCAAGCCTCTCACATCCCTTTCGTCGATGAGATCAACCCGGAGATCGAGGCGATGGCCGGACCGGCGCCGCTCGGCTACAGCTCGGGCGGGATGGTGACCAAGCTGGCGGCAGCGCGAATCGTGATGAACGCCGGCTGCCGCATGCTGATCGCCAAGGGGCATGCCGGCGCAACCCGCGGCCCGCTGGCGGCGATTGAGGCCGGGGCCAAGGCGACGCTGTTCCTGCCCGGAGGCGAGCCGCGCTCGGCCCGCAAGGCGTGGATCGCCAGCGCGATCAAGCCGGCCGGCACGATCGTCGTCGACGATGGCGCGGCGACCGCGCTGCGGCGCGGCAAGAGCCTGCTGCCGGCGGGCATCGTCGGCGTCGACGGCGCCTTCGAGCGCGGCGATTGCGTGACCATCCGCACCCGCGAGGGGGCAGAGGCGGGTCGCGGCCTGTCGGCCTATGCCAGCGCCGATATCCGCCGCATCGCCGGGCACAAGAGTGGTGAAATCTCGGCGATCCTCGGATACCGTGGCCGCGACGTGATCATTCACCGCGACGATTTGGTGCTGACCGAGGCCCGATGAGCACGGCCGAACCCCTGCTCCGCAATTCCCGCGCCGACGACCTCGCGGCGACGATGGCCGAGATCGGCCGGCAGTCGCGCGACGCGGCTAGCGCCCTGGCGCTCGCCTCGTCGGAGGAGAAGGCCGCGGCGCTACGTGCTGCGGCGGCCGCGGTGCGCGACCGCGAGGCTGATATCCTCGCGGCTAACGCCCTGGATGTCGACGCGGCGAAGGCGGCGGGAATCGGCGCCGCCCTGGTCGACCGCTTGGCGCTCGACCCCAAGCGCATTGCCGCGATCGCCATCGGACTCGAAGAGATCGCCGCGCTGCCTGAGCCAGTTGGCCGGGTGCTGGCGGAGTGGACGCGGCCGAACGGCCTCAGGATTTCCCGCGTCAGCGTGCCGCTCGGGGTCATCGGGATCATCTACGAGAGCCGGCCCAACGTGACCGCCGACGCCGGTGGCCTCGCGCTCAAATCGGGCAACGCGGCGATCCTGCGCGGTGGCTCGGAGAGCTTTCACTCGTCGCGCACGCTGGTTGCGGCGCTCGGCGACGGGCTCCGCGCCGCCGGCCTGCCCGCAGCGGCGATCCAACTGGTGCCGACGCGCGACCGCGAGGCGGTCGGGATCATGCTGGGGATGACCGGTATCATCGACGTCATCGTCCCTCGGGGCGGCGCCTCATTGATCGAGCGGGTCCAGCGCGAAAGCCGCATCCCGGTGATCGCGCATCTCGAAGGGCTGTGTCACACCTATGTCGACGGCGCGGCCGACCCGGCAAAGGCGCGCGCGATCGTGCTCAACGCCAAGATGCGCCGCGTCTCGGTGTGCGGCGCCACCGAGACGCTGCTGGTCGACCGCGCCGCCACGGCGCTGCTGCCGCCGATCCTCGCCGATCTGCACGCCGCGGGGTGCGAGGTGCGCGGCGACCCGGAGACCGTCGTGCTCGACCCTGGCGCGCGGCCGGCGACCGAGGCTGACTGGCGCACCGAATATCTCGACGCGGTCATCGCCGTGCGTGTCGTCGACGGCGTCGCCGGGGCTATCGACCATATCGAGCGCTACGGCTCGCACCATACCGACGCGATCGTCACCGAAGACGTAGCGGTGGCCGAGCGGTTCCTGCGTGAGGTCGACAGCGCGATCGTGCTGGTCAACGCCTCGACCCAGTTCGCCGATGGGGGCGAATTCGGCATGGGCGCCGAGATTGGCATCTCGACCCAGCGCCTGCCGCCGCGCGGACCGGTCGGCGCCGCCGAGCTGACGACCTACACAGACCTCGTCCGCGGCAACGGCCAGGTGCGGCCCTGACCGGCGAAGCGGCTCATCGCCGGCGGCGGATCGGGGTTCTCGGCGGCTCGTTCAAC
>DATLRD010000122.1:0-8314 GCA_035534855.1 Allostellaceae bacterium
TCTATTGCGATTGGTTCTCGAGCCTCGCGGCCGCGTGCAGGCTGCCCGATTATGGCGATTCGGGAATCCGCAAGGGCGAAATTGTCAGCGGTCCCACCGACATAAAGAAATGTCCCGACGGCCACGAGGTCATCAAAGTCAGTCACAACTGATCCGACGAACCGGGCTATCGCAATTGCGGATGGCATCAAATCGGTTTTCGCGGGATTCAACGATTTCCGAATCGACCGCTTCTGCGCTATCGTCGCTGCAACAATTTTGCCGCATGCGCGACGAAGGAGCAGGAAACGATGAGCGGAAACTTTGCGCCATTGCAGTGCCTGGCAGGCGTCCGGGTAGTCGATCTGACCCAGTTCGAGGCGGGGCCGACCTGCACCGAGGCGTTGGCCTGGCTCGGCGCCGAAGTCGTCAAAATCGAGAACCCGAAAAGCGGCGACCCCGGCCGGCGCATCGCCAGCACCAGCGCGAAGGCCGCTGATTCGTTCTATTTCAAGATCCTTAACGCCAACAAGAAATCGGCGACGGTCGACCTCAAGTCGGCGAAGGGCGTGGCGCTCGTCAAGGAACTGGTCAAGACCGCCGACGTCTTTGCCGAAAACCTCGCGCCCGGCACGATCGAGCGCCTCGGCCTCGGCTATGACGTGCTCAAGGAGATCAACCCCGGCATCATCTATTGCCAGGTCAAGGGATTCGGCGAAGGCAGCCCGTACGAGAAATCGCTCGCCTTCGACATGATCGCCCAGGCCGCCGGCGGCACGATGAGCGTCACCGGAGAGCCCGGCCAGCCGCCGGTTAAGCCCGGCTGCACCATCGGCGACACCGGCACCGGCATGCTGATGGCGATTTCCGTGCTCGGCGCGCTGTACGAAAAGAAAGCGACCGGCAAGGGCCGCCGCCTGCAGCTGGCGATGCAGGATTCGGTGATGCACTACATCCGCACCTCGTTCGCGGTGATGGCGCAGGGCGGCAACGAGAACGCGGCGCCGCGCATGGGCGCGCAATCGACCTCGGGCGCGCCCGCGCCGTGCGGCATCTATCCGTGCAAGCCGTTCGGCTACAACGATTACGTCTACATCTTCTGCAGCCGCGCCAACCCCGATCACTGGGACCGATTGCTCAAGGTGATCGGCCGCGAGGAGCTGATCGGCGATCCGCGCTTTGCGACCAATGAAGAGCGCAACAAGCACGAGGGCTTTATCAACGAGATCATCGCCGAGTGGACCAAGCACCACACCAAGGAAGAGGCGATGAAGATCATCGGCGCCGCCGGGGTGCCGGCCGGCGCGGTGCACGACACGCTCGAACTGCAGAACGACCCCTCGTTCGAGAAGCGCGGCATCATGCAGGTGATGCACCACCCCGACGGTGACTGGAAGTGCGAGGCCTGGCCGGTGCGTTTCGACGGCAAGCCCCCTGAATTGAAGCCGTCACCCAAGCTCGGCCAGCACACCGACGAGGTGTTCACCTCGTGGCTTAAGATGTCGAGCGGCGAAATCCAGGCGCTCAAAGCCGAAAAGGTCATCGGCAACGCCTGAGACCCGACAATCACCCAGCGGCCCGCATCATGCGGGCCGCTTCTTTTTAGGCGCCTGTTTTATTGGCGTTGAGACCCCGTCATTGTGAGGAACCCGCGGGCTCGTTCCGCGGGGCCGAAGCAATCTCCCGCGGATGAGCCAACCGGAACGGGGTTGCCGCAGCGCCAATGGCGCCTCGCAATGACAATCGGAGAGGAGGAGACCCCCCAATGGCGGAACTGACCGGTTCGGAAATCCTGGCGCGCAGCCTCAGGCTCGAAGGAGTCAAGGATGCGTTCTACATCATGGGCGGGCCGATGCTGCTGGCCGAAAGCTCCATGATCAAGGAAGGCATCCGCATGATCGACGTCCGCCACGAGCAGGCGGCGGCATTTGCGGCACAGGCCTATAGCCGGCTGACCCAGAAGCCGGGGATCTGCATGGCGGCCTCGGGCCCCGCGGCGATCAACCTGTCGACGGGGCTCGCCAATGCGCTGATCGATTGCTGCCCGGTGATCGGCTTTGGCGGCGCCAGCCCGATCAGCCAGTTCGGCCGTCAGGTCTTTCAGGAAATCGACCAGATGGCGATCATGCGCGGCTGCGTCAAATATGCCGACCGCATCCACAATTTGAAGCGCATCCCGCAACAGATCAATTTCGCCTTCCAAAAGGCGATGAACGGCAAGCCCGGCCCGTGCTACCTCGATTGGCCGGGTGATCTGCTCTACGCCAAGATCGACGAGGAACAGGTCGATTGGAGCTATGCCGGGCGGCCGATCGTCAACGCCCGGCCCTATGCCGAACCCAAGGCGATCCACGCGCTGGTCGACGCGATCAACGCCGCCAAGCAGCCGATCATCTGCTCGGGCGGCGGGGTGATCTGGTCGCAGGCGTGGGACGAGATGCGGCAGTTTGTCGAAAAGGCCGGCATCCCGTTCTACACGACGCCGCAAGGCCGCGGCGTGGTGCCCGACGACCACCCGTATTCCTACCTGACGATGCGCTCGACGGCGTTCCGCGACGCCGACCTGATCATCGTGCTCGGCACCAGGATGAACTACATCATCGGCCACGCCGCACCGCCGCGCTTTGGCGCCAACGCCAAGATCGCGCGCATCGAGATCGACCCTGAGGAGCTCGGCATGTCGGCGCGCAATGTCGACATCCCGATCGTCGGCGACTGCAAGAGTGTGCTGCAGCAGCTGCTTGACGCCCTGCCCGCCTCGACCGCCGACAAGTTCACCGGCTGGCGCAAGACGCTCGCCGACGGCGAGGCGGCCAAGCGCAGCGGGCCCGGCGCCAACTACCCGACCGACGGAGACATCCACCCGATCCGCCTGCTTGAGGAAGTGAAGAACTTCATGAAGCGCGACGCGATCCTCGTGGTCGACGGCCAGGAAACGCTGAATTTCGGGCGGCAGACGATCCCGACCTTTGAGCCAGGCCACCGGCTCAATTCCGGTCCGTTCGGCACGATGGGCGTGGGATTGCCGTTCGCGGTCGGCGCCAAGGCCGCCTGCCCCGACAAGCAGGTGATCTGCTGCCACGGCGACGGCTCGTTCGGCCTCAACGCGATGGAGCTCGACACCGCGGTGCGGCACCATCTCCCGATCCTGGTCGTGATCAGCCTCAACGGCGGCTGGACTGCCGACCCGCAAAAGAACAAGCCGGGCCGCGATCTCGGCTACACGCGCTACGACAAGATGGCCGAGGGCCTCGGCTGTTACGGCGAATATGTCGAGAACCCGGAAGACATCCGCCCCGCATTGGAGCGCGCGCAGAAGAAGGTCGACGAGGGGATGGTCGCGCTGGTCAACGTCAGGACCGACTATCGCGCCCGGGCCGGCACGGTGCAGTTCTCCGATTATTCGACCTGAGTTCAGGGCGCTCTACTAAAAACAAAGGGCGGCTCCGGTCGCCCTTTTTCTTACCAGACGACATGATAGTTCTTACCAAGCACGCACAGGAAGCGATTGATAAACGCAGCCTCGTCCTGGATTGGATAGAGCGCACGGTTGCGATGCCGGACTTCACGCATCCCGACCCAAACGACCCAACACTTCATCGCTCGTTCAAAGCGATCGATGAGGCTGCCGGTCGATTGCTCAGGGTTGTGCATCGTCCCCAGGGAAACGACATTTTGATTGTCACCGTCCCCTTCGATAGGGATGCCAAACCATGATGCGCACCAGTTACGACCCCGAAGCGGACGCGCTGTTCGTGTGGTTTGGTCCTGAGGGTGTCAAGTCCGCGGAGACCGCAGAAGTGGCGCCAGGCGTCATGCTCGACTTCGACGACAAGGGGGGGGTTATTGGTATCGAAGTTCTTTACGTTAGCCAGCGCATGGCCAAGGCAAAGGTGGCTGCTTGAACTTTTATCGTGATGAGCCCCGACGTCGGCTCGACTGAGGCCACCGATCTTCTCAACGGGATCACTGTGGCAGGCGCCAAAGGCCCGAAACCGCCTCCAGCACTCATTTTACCGACAACACAACTTTCGCAGGCTAACACTTAGTCCATTTCTTACGCAAACGCGCGCCTGACCCTCCCCCAATCCTCGATTGCGTGCTCCTGGCCGGGCACGATCTGGAGCGCGATCTCGCGGTATCCCGCCTCGGCGAGGGCGGCGATCGTCTGTTTGATCTCCGGCTCGGTGGCGGTGATCGTCGTCGCACGGATCAGGTCGGCGGTGATGTAAGGGCGTTCCGCGGGCTTGACGAACATCAGATGCCCGCGATGGTTTTCGAGGTATTGCGCGCCCTGCGGCGCAAAGTGGCGGGCAGTCTCGACATAGCCGGCGACGGTTTCAGCGAGCGCCGGCGACACCGCGTGCAGCGCCGGCATCCCCATCAGCGCGGCATCGGCGGCGCGGTGCAGCAGCATTGCCGCGCGCGGTCCGGCCTGGGCGACGGCGCGCGGCGAATCCGCAGGCTCGCCGGGTTCGAGTACGGCACCGCCGGTCAGCACGACGGAGTCGAGCGCCTCGACCGCGCGGCCGGCCTCACGCCACAGCCGCTCCATCTCGCGCAGCCCGGCGATGCCGCCCACGGTGTCGCCGGCGGTGTTGATCCAGCCGGCGCCGAGTTTCGCAGTCAGCGCCCGCGCCTTGGGCCCCGTCGCGGCAATGTAGAGCGGCACGGGATCGCGCGTGTTGACGAGGCCGAGATCGGAGTTCAACAGGCGAATGAGGCGGCGCTTGCCCTCGATTGCCGCCTCGACCGTTTCGTCGCGCAACAGCGCCTGGGCGACGCGGATGTATTCCTCCATATCGGCGAGCCGCACCGCACCCAGCCCCATCGCGCGCCGCCCGGTAAACCCGGTGCCGATGCCGAAATCGATCCGCCCCGGCGCCAGTTTGTTGAGCGAGGCAAAGGCGTTGGCGGCGACCGCGGCGAGCCGGTTCGACGGGATCAGCACGCCGGTCGCGAGGCGGATGTGTGTCGTCTTCATCGCCGCCGCGGCCATCGCGACGAACGGATCGGCCGACAGCATCTGCGTGTCGTAAAACCACGCGCGGTGAAAGCCCAGTTCCTCGGCCCGGCGCACGACCCGCCAGCTATCGGCATCGGTCGGTATCGCGATCGCGAAACGCATGGCGCCCCTCCCTGTTGCTGGGAAAGGTTTACCCAGTTAACGCAAAGGACGCCATGGGCACGCGAAGAACGCGAAGGCGGTCGAGCCCTCGGCGCGCAGCGAAAACTTCACAGTTAAAAATTCACAATGAGGCGGTGAGGCGATGAGATGAAAGCGCGCGGTCGCCCTCATCATCTCACCGCCTCATTGTAATCATTGCGGCTTCGCCGCGCCTCCAGCGCCGCCGCAGCGATCTTTGCGTCGAAGTATTCGCGCTACCGCTTGGAGAACTGGAAGCTGCGGCGGGCCTTGGCCTTGCCGTATTTCTTGCGCTCGACGACGCGGCTGTCGCGTGTGAGGAAGCCGCCGTGCTTGAGGGTCGGGCGCAGCCCCGGCTCGTAGAATACGAGCGCGCGGCTGATGCCGTGGCGCACCGCGCCCGCCTGGCCGGAAAGCCCGCCGCCGGTCACCGTGCACCACACGTCGAACTGGCCGAGCCGGTCGGAGACGACAAACGGCTGGCTGATCAGCATGCGCAGCACCGGGCGCGCGAAATACACCGGGCTGTCCTTGCCGTTGACTTCGATCTTGCCGTTGCCGGGCTTGATCCACACCCGGGCAATCGCGTTCTTGCGCTTGCCGGTGGCATAGGAGCGGCCCAACGCGTCGCGCTTGGGCTCGACATCGGTCGGCGCCAGCACAACCGGCGTCGGCGCCGACGGGGTCGTGCGCGTCGCGGTCGCCATCGCCTGGCGCAGGCTGCCGAGGCCCTGAAACGTCTGCCCGCCGCCGCGCGGCCCGCCGGGCCGTGCCGGCCCTTCGCCCGGGCCCCTGCCCCGGCCTTCGTTGTCGGCCATTGCTATGCCCTCACATTCTTGCGGTTCATCGCCGCGACATCGAGCGTTTGCGGGTTCTGCCCCGCATGCGGATGCTCGGGCCCGGCATAGACCCGCAGGTTTTTCATCACCTTGCGCCCGAGCGGCCCGCGCGGCACCATCCGCTCGACCGCCTTTTCAACCACCCGCTCGGGGTGTTTCCCGGCCAGGATTGCACCCTTGCTGCGCCCCTTGATCCCGCCGGGGTAGCCGGTGTGCCAGTAGAAGATGTCGGCCGCCCGCTTGTTGCCGGTCAGCTGCACCTTCTCGGCATTGACCACGACGACGTGGTCGCCGCAATCCATGTGCGGCGTGTAGATCGCCTTGTGCTTGCCGCGCAGGCGCATCGCGATCAGCGAGGCGAGCCGCCCGAGCACCAGCCCGTCGGCATCGATCAGCAGCCATTTCTTGTCGATATCCGATGGTTTGGCGGAGAATGTCTTCATCATGGCGTGTCCGGAGGATCGCGGCGGACCGTTGATCTAGGCGATCATGCCGGCACGGTCAAGGCGGAACCGCATTGTAAAACAATATGGTTCATTGCAAGGTATTATCTTACCAAAGATGGTCCGGGGACCGCGCCTTTGGGCGCTGCACCCTCGGCGGCCGGTGTGCTAAAAAGCCCGGAGCACGACAACGGAGGATGCGATGGCGGTCGAGGCGGCACGGCAAGCGGAAGAGCCGCTTCTTCTGGCGGACCGGGACGGCAGCATCCTGCGTCTGACAATGAACCGGCCGGCGGCGCGCAATGCGCTGTCGATGCCGATGATGGGGGCGCTGATCGAGGCGCTCGACACGGCCGCCGCCGATCGCGAGACCCGCATCGTCGTGATCGCCGCCAACGGCCCCGGCTTCTGCGCCGGGCACGATCTGCGGGAATTGCGCAGTGAGGGCCAATCCGACCGACGCCGAGAGGCGCTGCACGCGATCTTTGCCCGGTGCAGCGAGCTGATGATCAAGCTCGTGCGCCTGCCCAAGCCGGTGATCGCCGAAGTGCACGGCATCGCCACCGCGGCAGGCTGCCAGCTGGTCGCCAGCTGCGACCTCGCGGTCGCCGGCGACGATGCGCGTTTTGCCACGCCGGGGGTCAATATCGGCCTGTTCTGCTCGACCCCGATGGTGGCGCTGTCGCGCAATGTCGGGCGCAAGGCGGCGATGGAGATGCTGCTGACCGGCGATATGATCGGCGCCGAACGCGCGCGCGAGATCGGGCTCGTCAACCGCGTCGTGCCGACCGACGAGCTGCGCGCGGCGACCATGGCGCTGGCCAATCAGATCGCCGCCAAATCGGCCTTTACCGTCGCGATCGGCAAGGAAGCGTTCTATCGCCAGGTCGAGCTCGACCTCGCCGAGGCCTATCGCTTTACCGCCGAGGTGATGACCCGCAACATGCTGGGCCACGACGCCGGCGAGGGGATCGACGCGTTTCTCGGCAAGCGCCACCCCGAGTGGCAAGACAAATAAGCCCGGCAATTCCAAATCTTGGGAGGGACGACGATGCGTTACCGGCCACTCGGCGCCTGCGCCGCAATCCTGCTGCTCACCGCTGCCGCCGGCATTGCAAACGCCGCCGACAAGCAGGTCGAGCGCGGCAAATACCTGGTGCAGATCGGCGGCTGCTTCGACTGCCACACCAAGGGGTATTTCCTCGGCAAGCCCGACATGGCGATGTATCTCGCCGGCTCGGATGTCGGGTTCGAGATTCCCAAGCTGGGTGTGTTTGTCGGCCCCAACCTGACGCCCGACAAGGAAACCGGCCTCGGCAACTGGACCGCCGACCAGATTGTCACCGCGCTGCAGACTGGGGTGCGCCCAGACGGCCGCATCCTGGCGCCGATCATGCCGTGGCGCTCTTTTGCCAAATTGACCAAAGCCGACGCCTATGCGGTCGCCGCGTATCTGAAAAGCTTGAAGCCGATACACCGCAAGGTGCCGGGCCCGTTCGGCCCGACCGAGAAACCGACCGTTCCGGTCATGAAAATCGTGATGCCAGACGGCGCGAAATAGCCGGTTAGATCGGCATCCCCTCCTCGGATTTCGCCAGCCTCCCGTCGGGCAGGACGTGGCGGTACGGATCGAGCACCATCGTCATCCGCTTCATCAGCCGCCGCGCGCCGGCGTCAAACGGCGTGCGCCGGTGCATCGTAAAGCCGTTGTCCCACACCACGAGGTCACCGACCTGCCACTGGTGGGCATAGACAAACGCATCGCGGGTGGCGCTCTCATAAACCTCGTCGAGCAGCGCGAGGCCCGAGGCGGTGTCCATGTAGTCGATGCCGACCGTCGTCGTCGAATCGAGATAGAGCGAGCGGTCGCCGGTCGCCGGATGGGCGCGGACCAGCGCGTGCGTCAC
>DATLRD010000123.1:0-10985 GCA_035534855.1 Allostellaceae bacterium
CTCGGAGAAAAACCGCACCTCGGTCGTCTCATAGCTGGTCTGGAGCGCGCCGCCGACGATGTCGCAGACGAAAAACAGGCGCCAGATGTGAAACGGCCAGCTCGGCGGGTGCGGGGTTTCGGCGCGATCAAATACCGCGGCGAGCTTGCTCGGGGTGACCTCAAACCCGGTCTCCTCGCGCACCTCGCGCACCACCGATTCGCGCGGCGATTGGTTGACGTCGGCCCAGCCGCCCGGCAGCGCCCAGCGCCCATCGGTCATCTCGCGCACCATCAGGATCGCGCCGTCGTCGCGGAACGCCGCGGCGCGCACCCCGATTTTCGGTGTCGCATATCCCGATTCGGCGGCGAAGATCGCTTCGACCGCCGCCGGATCGAGGCCCAGCGGCGTCGCCATGATCTCTGCGGCGATGCTGCGGACCGCGGCAAAGCGGTCGCGGTCGAACGGGTCTTTCGTATAGGCGAGGCCGGTCTGCGCCAGCGCCTGCAGCGCCCGACCCCAGCGAAGCCAATTGGGATCCATCGTCAAGACACTATCTTTTCGCGTCCGGCTGGGCGGTTACAGTAAGGCAGGGTGGTACAGTAAGCCAGACTGGCACAGGCGCCGGATTGCTTCTATCAGAAGCGCCCCTTTGTCACAGGAAGGCAACGTGCCCGATCAGGCGGCACATCTGCAAGACATGGTCCGGCGCACCGCCCTTGGCGACCGCGCCGCCTTTGCCGCGCTCTATGCGCAAACCTCGGCGAAACTCTTTGGCGTCGCGCTACGAATCAGCGTTCGACGGGAGATCGCGGAGGAAGTCTTGCAAGAGAGCTTTGTCGCCGTCTGGCGGCGGGCCGGCGATTATGATCCGGCGCAGGGCGCGGTTCTGGCCTGGCTGGTCACGATCGTGCGCCGCTGCGCGATCGACCAGCTGCGCCACCAACAAAGCCGGCCGGACGGCCACCGCGCCGACGAGGCCGCGGCAAACGCCCTGACGGCGCGCGACCGGTCCGACTCCGGCGCCGAATTGCGCGCCTTACAGCGCTGCCTCGACGAACTCGAGCCGCGCCCGCGGCAAGCCGTTTTGCTGGCCTATCTCTACGGGCTGACCCGCGAAGAGCTTGCGGCGCGGCTGACCGTGCCGGTCGGCACCGTAAAGAGCTGGATCCGGCGCAGCCTCGACCGGCTGCAGCGGTGTCTCGACCCATGAGATACGACGATCCGGAATTGCGCCGGCGCCTGGCCGCGGAATACGTCATCGGCACGATGCCGAGCCGGGCTCGGCGACGTTTCGAGCGGCTGACCGCCGCCGACCGGGCCCTGGCCGACCTGGTCGCGGATTGGGAAACGCGATTCGCGCCGCTCGATGACACCACGCTCCCGGCGGCCCCGCCGGTGCGCGTCTGGCGCGCGGTCGAGCAGCGGATTGCCGGGTCCGTCGCACCGCCGGCGGCGGCCGGCTGGCTCGCCTCGCTCAGGTTCTGGCGCGCGGCAACCGGGTTCGCGGTCGCCGCCGGCGCCGCGCTCGCGGTTTACGTCGCCTTGGCTCCGGCGCCGCCGGTGCCGCTTGTCGTCGCCATCCTCTCCGACCACAGCGGCACCCCGGAATGGATCGCCTTGACCGGGCCGAGGCGCGGCGAGGTCAGTATCGCCGCACTGGGCCCGCTCGCCGACAGCACGGGGCACGCCTTTCAGTTGTGGGCCGTCGCCGGCGGCCCGCCACGGGCGCTCGGGCTGCTGGCGCCGAAGCGCGGCCACCCGCTGTTGATCGCCGCCGCCGCCTTGCCGCCGTCGGGCGCAACATTGGCGGTCAGCCGCGAACCGCCGGGCGGCTCGCCGACGGGAAAGCCGACCGGCCCGGTTTTGTATCAGGGCAAGGTGCTGATCCCGGTACGCTGAATTTTTTACCTAGGCGCGCATCTGAACCGCGCCGTTTTCCGTATGCTGGGTATGGGATGCGGGCGGCGGTGTTTGTCGTTTGCCCGCGTCCCGCAGCGAGACAGCAAGAGGGGCACTCAGATGAGGCATACGAAAACGCTACTGGCGGCCGCGGCCGTGTTGACGCTTGGCCTGAGCGGCGCGGCGATGGCGGCCGACCCGATGGTCGGCGGCGCACCGATGTTCGCCAGCAAAAACATCATCCAGAACGCGGTCAACTCGAAGGACCACACGACGCTGGTCGCCGCGGTCAAGGCCGCCGGGCTGGTGCAGACGCTCGAAGGGCCGGGCCCGTTCACCGTCTTCGCCCCGACCAACGAGGCGTTTGCCGCCCTGCCGCCCGGCACGGTCGACAATCTGCTTAAGCCCGCAAACAAGGCGACGCTGGTCAAGATCCTGACCTACCATGTCGTTTCCGGCCGTTACGACAAGGCTGTGCTGATGCACGACCTGCAAGCCGCGCCGGGCGGCAAGGTGTCGCTGAAGACCGTCGAAGGCGAGTCGCTGATCGTGTGGCAGAAAAACGGCACGCTGATGATCACCGACGCCAAGGGCGGCACGGCCGCGGTGACGATTCCCGACGTGTTCCAGAGCAACGGGACCATCATGGTCGTCAACAAGGTGCTGATGCCGTAGCCGAAAGCGCAGCAGACCCTCCGGCGCGACCGCGTCGGAGGGGTGCGCCGCGCGCGACGCTGGCACTCGCGCGGCGGCTTCCCTATCTTTAGCCCATGCTTCAGCCGCTTTTCGCCGCCGAGCGACCGACCAGCGACATCGGCCGGGATTTCCGCCTGTATTCCGAGTTTCAGCCCGCTGGCGACCAGCCGCAGGCGATCGACGAATTGTGCGAGGGGCTGGCGCGCGGCGAGCGCGACCAGGTGCTGCTTGGGGTCACCGGTTCGGGCAAGACCTTCACGATGGCGCACGTCATCGCCCGCACCGGGCGACCGGCGATCGTGCTGGCGCCAAACAAGACCCTGGCCGCGCAGCTCTATGGCGAGATGAAGAGCTTCTTTCCGGAAAACGCGGTCGAATATTTTGTCTCGTACTACGATTACTATCAGCCGGAAGCCTATGTTCCGCGCACCGACACCTATGTCGAAAAGGAATCGTCGCTCAATGAGCAGATCGACCGCATGCGCCACTCGGCGACGCGGGCGATCCTCGAACGCCGCGACGTGATCGTCGTCGCCTCGGTGTCGTGCATCTACGGCATCGGCTCGGCCGAAACCTATTCACAGATGACCGAGACAGTCACCAAAGGCGACCGCATCGACCGCAACCGCCTCTTGTCGCATTTCGTCGAACTGCAGTACCGCCGCAACGATCACAATTTCTACCGCGGCAATTTCCGCGTGCGCGGCGACACGATCGAACTGTTCCCGGCGCATTACGAGGATCGTGCCTGGCGCGTCTCGCTGTTCGGCAACGAGGTCGAAGCGATACACGAGATCGATCCGCTGACCGGCGAGAAAACCGCGACGCTGAACTCGATCAAGGTCTACGCCAACAGCCATTATGTGACGCCGCGCCCGACCCTGTTGCAGGCGATCGAGCAGATCCGCCGCGAGTTGAAAACCCGGCTCGACGAACTCCACCGCGACGGCAAGCTGGTGGAGGCGCAGCGCCTCGAACAGCGCACGACCTACGACCTCGAAATGATCGAGGCGACCGGCAGCTGCGCCGGCATCGAGAACTATTCGCGCTATCTGACCGGCCGCGCGCCGGGCGAGCCGCCGCCGACGTTTTTCGAATACATGTCGCGCGATGCGCTGGTCATCGTCGACGAGAGCCACGTCACGGTACCGCAGCTCGGCGGCATGTTCGGCGGCGACTGGACGCGCAAATCGACGCTTTCCGAATTCGGCTTCCGCCTGCCGTCGTGCACCGACAACCGGCCGCTCAAATTCGAGGAATGGAACACGCTGCGCGGCCAGACCGTGTTTGTCTCGGCGACGCCGGGGCGCTGGGAGATGGAGCATGCCGGCGGCGTCTTTGTCGAACAGATCGTGCGGCCCACCGGGCTCGTCGACCCGCCGACGATCATCCGCCCGATCGAGAACCAGGTCGACGATCTGATGGCCGAGTGCCGCGACGCCGCGGCCAAAGGCCAGCGCGTATTGGTGACGACGCTGACCAAGCGGATGGCCGAGGCGCTGACCGAATACCTGCACGAGGCCGGGCTGCGCGTGCGCTACATGCATTCCGATGTCGATACGATCGAGCGCATCGAGATCATCCGCGACCTGCGCCTCGGCGTGTTCGACATCCTGATCGGCATTAATCTGTTACGCGAAGGGCTTGATATTCCAGAATGCGCTTTGGTTGCAGTGCTCGACGCCGATAAGGAAGGTTATCTCCGCTCGCGCACCTCCCTCATTCAGACGATCGGCCGGGCGGCGCGGCATATCGACGGGCGCGCAATCCTTTACGCCGACCGCATGACCGATAGCCTCAAGGCGGCGATCGACGAGACCAACCGCCGCCGCGAGAGGCAGCAGGCGTTCAACGCGGCCAACGGAATCACCCCGGAAAGCGTGCGCCACGGCATCACCGACATCCTCGACAGCGTTTACGAGCGCGACCACGTGACGGTCGGGCTCGGCGAGAGCGACGCGCTGCATTACCAGGGCAAGGATCTGAAGGCGGTTCTCGCCGACCTCGAAAAGCGCATGCGGGCCGCCGCCGGCGATCTCGAATTCGAGGAGGCGGCACGGCTGCGCGACGAGATCCGGCGCCTCGAACAGGCCGAGATCGGGCTGCAGGCCGATGCCGGCGGCACCCACGGCCGCTCGACCGGCGGGCGCGCCGGCGTCTCGGCGCGCGAGATGACCCGCGCCAAGATGCGGGCACGAAAGGAACGCCGTGCCCACCGCTAACAAAGGCGGCGGTAACAACGATGGCGCTGACAACGGAGCCGGCGGCACGCTGACCGGCGCCCTCGCTGCACCCCCGGTGCCGCGCGCGGCACTGGTGACCGGCGGTGCCCGCCGCATCGGCCGGGCGCTGGCGCTGGCGCTGGCCGAAGCCGGCTACGCGGTCGCGATCCACCATCGCCACTCGCACGACGCGGCAGAGACGCTCGCCGCCGCGATCGCCGCGGCCGGCGGCAAGGCGGTGGCTCTCGCCGCCGATCTCGCCGACGAGACAGCAACCGGCGGGCTGATCGCCCGGGCGACGGACGCGCTCGGCCCGATCGGCGTGCTGGTCAACAACGCCGCGGTGTTCGACAACGACACGGTGGCGAGCGCGACCCGCGCGAGCTGGGAGCGCCATCTCGCGATCAATCTCCGCGCGCCGTTCGTGCTGATGCAACGGTTTGCCGCGGCGCTGCCGGGCGACGCCGGAGGAATCGTCGTCAACCTGCTGGATCAGCGGGTCTGGAGCCTGACGCCGTATTTCGTCTCCTACACGGTGGCAAAGGCCGGGCTATGGACCCTGACGCAAACGATGGCACTCGCCCTCGCGCCGCGCATTCGGGTGAACGCGATCGGTCCGGGGCCGACCGTCCCGAGCGCGCGGCAAAGCGAGGCGCAATTCCTTGAGCAATGCCGCTCGGTGCCGCTGGCGCGCGGCACCAGCCCGGCGGAGATCGCCGCCGCCGTGCGCTTTATCCTGTCGGCGCCGGCGCTTACCGGCCAGATGATCGCGCTCGACGGCGGGCAGCACCTGGGGTGGGCGCAGCCTCGTCAGATAGTTACGCCTGAGTAACGGCGGGCGCTTGCCAGGAGCTGCAAAATGCCCCGAGCTGCCTTCGGCTATCGGCTTCGCCCCGTAAGTTGTTCACAGCGCGTGTGACCGTTTTGCTACAATTCATTTACCTGTCCCATTCATCAGGGCGCGCTCAGCAGTTTCGGGTAAGCGCTGAAAAATTAAGAAAGTTCAATCAATTAAATCTATGCCTAAATTTTAGGCATGCCGCGCAAGCGCGCAGATTGATTGATTGTGCCGGGCTGGAGCACGAGGTTTTCGACAGAGTTATCCCCAGGTTCGGTGGATATGCGCACGGGTCATGAAATACCGGTGGTAACGCAGCCTGGCGGGCGCCGCGCGCGCCGGGCGGCGCTCGATCCGCGCCGCGGCCCGGACGGCCTCGCCGATCCCGTGCCGGACGCCCCGGCGCCAGACGCCGCCGAGCCGCAGTTTCCGGCGGGTGGCGGTATCGCCGCCGGCGTCGCGGTGCTGCGCACGGCGCTGCGCAACGTGCCGGCCGGGCCCGGCGTCTATCGCATGCTTGATCGCAAGGGCGACGCGCTTTATGTCGGCAAGGCGCGCAACCTCAAATCACGGGTGCAAAACTACACGCATCCCGCGGGATTATCAAACCGAATACGCCGGATGGTTGCCGAGACGGTATCGCTGGAAATCGTCGTCACCGCGACCGAGGCCGAGGCGCTGCTGCTCGAATGCAACATGATCAAGCGGCTGATGCCGCGTTTCAACGTGCTGTTGCGCGATGACAAATCGTTTCCGTTCATCCACCTGACCGCCGATTGCGAGTTTCCGCAGCTGACCAAGTTTCGCGGCGCGCGCGACAAGGGCGGGTCGTATTTCGGCCCGTTCGCCTCTGCCGGTGCGGTCAACCGCACGCTGATCACGCTGCAAAAGGCGTTTCTGCTGCGCTCGTGCAGCGACAGCGTGTTCGCCAACCGCACCCGCCCCTGCCTGCTCTATCAGATCAAGCGGTGCAGTGCGCCGTGCGTCGGCCGCATCAGCGGCGAGGACTACGCCAAGCTGCTCGACGAGGCGCGGTCGTTCCTGTCGGGGCGCAGCCAGGATGTGCAGCAGCGTCTCGCCACCGAGATGGAAGCGTCGGCCGAGGCGCTCGATTTCGAGGCCGCGGCGCTGACCCGCGACCGCATCCGCGCGCTTTCCCTGGTGCAGGGCCACCAGGATATCCACGTCGCCGGCATCGTCGACGCCGATGTGATCGCAGCCCATCAGGCGGGCGGCCAGACCTGCGTGCAGGTGTTCTTTTTCCGCGGCGGGCAGAACTGGGGCAATCGCGCCTATTTCCCGAGCCACGACCGCCAGCTCGGAATCGAGGACGTGCTGACCGCGTTTGTCGGCCAGTTCTACGACAACCGGCCAAGGCCGCCGCTGATCCTGTTAAGCCACAAGCTCATAGAGCAGGAGCTGGTCGCCGAGGCGCTTTCACTGGGCGGACCGCGCGTCGCGCTTGCCGTGCCGCAGCGCGGCGACAAGCGGCGGCTGGTCGACCGTATCGTCGCCGCGTCGCGCGAGGCGCTCGGCCGCCGGCTCGCCGAAAGCGCCTCGCAGCGGCAACTGCTCGACGGCGTCGCCGCAGCGCTCGGGATCGACGGGCCGCTGGATCGCGTTGAAGTCTACGACAACAGCCACATCCAGGGTACCAATGCGGTGGGTGCGATGATCGTCGCCGGCCCCGACGGGCTGATGAAAAATGCCTATCGCAAATTCACGATTCGCAGCGTCGTGGACGGCGACGATTTCGAGATGATGCGCGAGGTGCTGCGCCGTCGCTTTGGCCGTGCGCTCAAGGAAGACCCCGAGCGCGACCGCGGCACGTGGCCCGACCTCGTGCTGATCGACGGCGGCCAGGGCCAGCTGAGCGCGGCATGCGGAGTGCTGGCCGAGCTCGGCATCGACGACGTGGCGATCGCCGGGATCGCCAAGGGCCCCGACCGCAACGCCGGCCGCGAGCGGTTTTTCCTGCCGGGCCGGCCGCCCTTGTCGCTCGAACCGCGCGACCCGGTACTCTATTTCCTGCAGCGGCTGCGCGACGAGGCGCACCGCTTTGCGATCGGCACGCACCGGGCGCGGCGGGCCAAGGCGCTCGGCATCTCGCCGCTCGACGAAATCCTCGGCGTCGGCGCGCGCCGCAAGCAGGCGCTGCTGCATCATTTCGGCTCCGCCCGCGCGGTCGCCCGCGCCGGACTCGCCGAGATCGAGCGGGTGCCGGGCATCAGCACGGCTGTCGCAAAAAAGGTTCATGACCATTTTCATGCCGACGGCTAAGATAACCGCGATGTTCTGGAGGTCCGCGTGGCGCTGACCACCTTGCCCAACCTGCTGACGCTGTCGCGGATTCTCGCGATCCCCTTGGTCGTCGCGACGTTCTACATCACCGGCGGTTACGGGCGCTGGTTGGGGTGCGCGCTGTTTTCCGCGGCCGCGGTAACCGACTGGCTCGACGGCCTCATGGCGCGGCGCTGGGAACAGCAGTCCGAGATCGGCCGCTTTCTCGACCCGATCGCCGACAAGCTCCTGGTTTCCGCGACCCTCTTGATGCTGACCGCGATGGGGCGCCTGTCGACCGAGGCGGTGCTGCCGGCGCTGGTGATCCTGTGCCGCGAAATCCTGGTGTCGGGTCTGCGCGAATACCTCGCCGGGCTCAGCGTCGGGGTGCCGGTGTCACGGCTCGCCAAATGGAAGACGGTGATTCAGATGATCGCGATCGGCGTGCTGATCGTCGGCAATGCCGGGCCGAAGGCGCTGCCGATCGTGACAATCGGCGAAACGCTGCTGTGGGTGGCCGCCCTGCTGACGCTGGTGACCGGCTATGACTACCTGCGGGCAGGCCTGTCGCATATGACGCGCCCGACCCCCACCCCCCGCAACAGCCAGCGCATCGCGTGAGCTGGCAACCGCTTGCAGCCGGCGCCCGCGCCGCCTAAGTGAGGCGGAGGGACAAGCGGCGATGCGCATTTTCGGTCTCGCCGGGTGGAGCGGCAGCGGCAAGACGACGCTGCTGACCGCGGTGATCCCGGAATTGGTGGCGCGGGGCCTTTCGGTGTCGACGATCAAGCATGCCCATCACGCCTTTGACATCGACCAGCCGGGCAAGGATTCGTGGCGCCACCGCCAGGCCGGCGCCAGCGAGGTCATGGTCGCCTCGTCGCGGCGCTGGGCGCTGATGCGCGAATTGCGCGACGCGCCCGAGCCGACGCTCGACGGGCTGGTCGGGCGCATGGCCCCGGTCGATCTGCTGCTGATCGAAGGGTTCAAGTTCCACCCACACCCCAAGCTTGAGGTGCATCGACCGGCGCTCGGCAAGCCGGTCCTGTATCCGGACGACCCGCACATCGTCGCGATCGCCTGCGACGCGCCGCTCGACGCGCCGCTGCCGCTGCTGCCGCTGGACGATCCCGGCGCCGTCGCCCGCTTCATCGTCGGCCATACCGGACTCGGCTGATGGCGCAGCTCAGCGACGATTGCTTTGCCTTTGGCGGCGAATTGCTGAGCGTCGACGCGGCGCTCGCGCTGATCGGCGAGCGCGTGGCGGCGGTCGCCGGCGCGCAGACCGTGCCGCTCGCTGCCGCCGCCGGCCGGGTGCTGGCGCGCGACCTCGTCGCCGGCATCAACGTGCCGCCGCATGCCAACAGCGCCGTCGACGGCTACGCGGTGGCGCATGCCGATCTGTCGCCCGGCGCCGACACGGTATTGCCGATCGGCGGGCGGGCGGCGGCCGGGCACCCGCTCGGCCGCGCGCTGCGCCGCGGCGAGGCAATCCGCATCTTCACCGGCGCGCCGATGCCCGAGGGCGCCGACACCGTGATGATGCAGGAGGACTGCCGGGTCGAGGGCGATAGCGTGCGGCTCGCGCCCGGGCTGAAGCAGGGCGCAAACCGCCGCCATGCCGGCGAAGACATCGCCACGGGCGCCGTCGCGCTCTCCGCTGGGCGCCGGTTGCGGCCGGCCGATCTCGGCCTCGCCGCCGCGCTCGGCCACGACCGGCTGCCGGTGTTCGCCCCGCTGCGCGTCGCGCTGCTCTCGACCGGCGACGAGGTGCGTGAACCCGGCGGCGAATTGCCGGTGGGCGCGATCTACGACGCCAACCGCATCATGCTCGCCGCGATGCTCGCGCGGCTCGGCTGCGCGGTCAGCGACCTCGGCATCCGGCCGGACCGCGCGGAGGCACTCGCCGACACGCTGGATGCGGCAAGCCGCTCGCACGATTTGATCGTGACCTCGGGCGGGGTCTCGACCGGCGAAGAAGACCATGTCCGCACCGCGATCGAACGGCTCGGGCGGCTGCATTTCTGGCGGTTGGCGATCAAGCCCGGCCGCCCGGTCGCGCTCGGCCAGGTTGGCGGCGTGCCGCTGGTCGGCCTGCCGGGAAACCCGGTCGCCGCCGCGCTGACCTTCGCGATCTTGGCCCGACCCTTGATCCTGAGGCTGTCAGGCGCGGTCGAGCCGCCGCCGCTCACCTTCCCGGTGCAGGCCGGTTTCGCCTACAAGAAACGCGCGGGGCGGCGCGAATACGTGCGCGCGACATTGCGCCGCGACGGCGACGCGCTGATCGCACACAAATACCCGAAAGACGGCGCCGGCATCCTGTCGTCGGTGGTCAATTCCGACGGTTTCGCGATCGTCGGCGAGGAGGCAACCCAGCTGGCGCCCGGCGCGATCATCGACTTCCTGCCGTTTTCGGAGGTGATCGGGTGAGGCTGCTGTATTTCGCCTGGCTGCGCGCGCGGATCGGCCGCGGCGAAGAGGAGCTGGACCTGCCGCCGCAGGTGCGCGACGTCGCCGGGCTGCTGGCCCATCTGCAATCGCGCGGCGGGCGCTATGCCGAGGCGCTCGCTGACCTGTCGGTGGTCAAGGTCGCGGTCAACCAGGATTATGTCGGTCGCGAACATCCGGTGCGCCAGGGCGACGAGGTCGCGCTGTTTCCGCCGGTGACCGGAGGATGACGCGATGATCCGGGTGCAGCGCGAGGATTTCGACATCGGCGCCGAACTCGACCGCCTTTCTGCCGGCAACCACCGCATCGGCGGGCTCGCCAGCTTTGTCGGGCTGGTGCGCGATTTCAATCTCCAGGGCGGCCCCGACCAGGTCTCGGCACTGACCCTCGAGCACTATCCCGGCATGACCGAAAGGAAGCTCGCCGAGATCGAGAAAGAGGCGCACCGCCGCTGGCCGCTCGACGCCTGCCTGATCATCCACCGCTACGGAAGGCTCGAGCCCGGCGACCGCATCGTGCTGGTCGCCACCGCCTCACCGCACCGCGAAGCCGCCCTCGCCGCCTGCCATTTCCTCATAGACTGGCTGAAAACCGACGCGCCGTTCTGGAAAAGCGAAGA
>DATLRD010000124.1:0-39129 GCA_035534855.1 Allostellaceae bacterium
TTGCACCCGGTCGTTGCCGTGACCTCGTCGATCGAAACGCCGGGGGCGATCTCCTTGAGAGCCATGCCGGAAGGGGTGATCTCGAACAGCCCGTAATTGGTGATCACGAGGTTGACGACGCCCTTCGCGGTCACCGGGATCGCACAGCGCTCGACCAGCCGCGGCGCGCCGCGGCGCGTGGTCTGCTCCATTGCGACAAAAACATGCCGGGCGCAGGCCGCAAGGTCCATCGCGCCGCCGATGCCGCCGCCCTTCTGCCCGGCCATCTTCCAGTTGGCGAAATCGCCGTTTTCGGCGACCTCGTAGGCGCCGAGCACGGTCACGTCGATGCGTCCGCCGCGGATCATGCCGAACGCATCGGCGTGGTGCACGATCGCCGCGCCGGGGTTGAGCGTCACATGCTGGCCGCCGGCGTTGACGAGATGCAGGTCCTCCTGTCCGGTCGGGGTCAGCTTCCCATAGCCGACGACGCCGTTTTCCGAATGAAAGATGATCTCGCGGTCGCCGAAATCGGCGTTCGAGCACAGCGTCGGGATGCCGATGCCGAGATTAACCACCCAGCCGTCCTGAAACTCCATCGCCAGCCGGTCGCACATCTGCTGGCGGGAAATACCCTTGGCCTCGCCGCCGCCCCTTGCCTCGCTCATCGTACCGCTCCCATCTGCTTTGCCCGCGCGGCGATCTCGGCCGGCCGCATCGGCCACCACCCTTCGGGCGGCGGCGGAATCGTGACCAGGCGGTGGACGAAGATGCCGGGCGTGTGCACATCGTCGGGGTCGATCGCGCCGCGCGGCAGGATCGGCTCTTCGACCTCGACGATCGTCACCTTGGCAGCCATCGCCATCAGCGGGTTGAAGTTGCGCTGCGAGCGCCGATAGAGAAGGTTGCCGGCCTCGTCGGCCTTCCACGCGCGGATGAAGGCGTAATCGAGCGGCAAGGCCTCTTCGAGCAGGTATTCGCGGCCGTTGAACACGCGGGTTTCGCGCCCTTCGGCCAATTCGGTACCGACCGCGGCCGGGGTATAGAACGCCGGGATGCCGCAGCCGGCGGCGCGCAGCCGCTCGGCCAGCGTGCCCTGCGGCACCAGCTCGGCGTCGATCCGCCCGCTTTCGTAGTACTCGGTGAACACCAGCCGCTGCGAGGCGCGGGTCGGCGCGGTGAAGGCGCATACAACCTTCGTCACCTGGTCGTTGCGGATCAGCCACTCCATCGTCGGCGCATCCTCGGCCATGGTGCTGCCGCCGCGCGTGCCGTTGGAGACGCAAGTGAGGCCCGTGGCACCCTGCTTTGCCAGCGCTTCGTAGAGGTTGATCGGCATGCCGACGACCGCGAACCCGCCAAACCCGATCGTCACGTTGTCGGGAATGTCGGCGACCGCATCGGCAAAGCTGGCGAAGATTTTGTTCTTGGGCACTGTCAATCCCTCCTCTCGTGATCCCCGCGAAAGCAGGAACCCAGAGCAACCGCTTTGTCACCCGCCCCTGGGTGTCCCCGCCTTCGCGGGGACGACGATATAAACGCTAGCGCAACTGCACCCCTTCGTTCGTCCCGCCGAGGAAGATGTTTGGCTTGAGGAAAATCGACAGCACCAGTGCACCATGTGGCGAGCGCGCGGTATGGCGGTTGCCCTTGGGCCGCCAGACGTAATTGCCGGCGGTGACCTCGCCTTCCTCGTCGACAAGGCTGCCTTCGAGGACAAAGGTCTGCTCGACCTCGACATGCTCGTGCAGCGTCAGTTCGGCGCCCGGCTGCCAGCGGAACAGCGCGGTCAAGAGCCCGGTCGCGCTGTCCTCGACCAGCACCTTCATCTCGATCCCGGCGCACGGCGTCGGCTTCCACGGCAAATCATCGACCGTCACATAGCGCGAGGCGAGCGCGGTCAGCTTGTCGATCCCCGGCATTCCGGGGGTCGTCACGGTCGGCGAGCCGATCACAGTCATCACGTCGTTCATGATTGCCTCCCTGTCGTGCCGTCGCGGCCCAACTCGTTCGATCTGCCGCGAGAAAGACGCTCTCGTTCGATCCGCTCTCTGACCGCCTCTGCGATATAGCCCGAACGCGTGTCGCCGCGAGAGGCGGCCAGGGTATCCAGCCGGTCCAACAGAGCCTTGTCCATTGTAATGCTGACTCGGGCAGCCCGTCCCGGCATCTTCACCGGGACTAGGACCGTCCGCTCGACTCGCCCCGGCTCCGCCTCTAGCCAATGCGGCAAGGGCGCATTGAATGGTGACGGATCGGGAAGGGGGATGCCCTCTTCGATCATCCCCTCAACGTGCAGCGCGAGCGCGTCGAACGCATGCTGGTAGGCCTGCTCGACAGTGTCGCCGGAGGTGGTGCAGCCCGGCAGATCCGGGAACACCACCCCGTAGCCATCCTGCGACCTGTCGCCTTCGTCCTGCACGATCAGAGCGCGGTAGAAGCGCGTGTCCAATCCTCATCTCCGTAATTTGACCCCGCTTTGTCGCTCGATCGACGCGAGTTCCCGCACTTTGAGGTCACGATTTCCGTGCACCGAAACCGTGACGAGGCCGGGCTTGGTCGGGTGCCGGAATTGCCGGTGAGCCCCTCTCGACCGAACCTCACGCCAGCCGTCCGCCTCGATCGCGCGGATCACCTCGCGTGGCGTCATATGCACAAAGTATGCATAGCCAACTCAGGAAGCAATCCGTCTCGCGGGTGCCGCTCTACATCAGAAACACGCCCTTGCCGGTGGTCTGCGTGTCGAACAGCTTGTAGGCGGCGTCGGCCTGATCGAGCGGCCAGCGGTGGGTGAACAGCTTGTCGACGTCGATCTTGCGATCGACGACGAACTGCGCGCATTCCGCCTGGCCGATCGACGAAAAGGTCCACGAGGCGACGATCGTCAATTGCTTGCGCAGCATGTCGGGGCTGACGTCGATCGTCACCTGGTTGCGCTCGCCGACAAAGCAGGTGGTGCCCCACACCTTGGTCGCGCGCACCGCCGCGATGCGGCCCTCCTGCTGGCTCGACGTGTCGAGCGTGAACTCGGCGCCGTAGCCGTGGGTCAAATCCTTGATTGCGCCGACCGGGTCGTTGGAACGCGGGTTGACGACCTCGTCGGCGCCGAATTCCTTGGCCCGTTCGAGCCGGTCTTCACTGACGTCGAGCGCGATGACCCGCGCCCCCATCGCGTGGGCGAGCTGCGTCGCCGACAGCCCGACCGGGCCCTGGCCGAAGATCGCGATCGTGTCGTTGCCGGATACGCGGATGCGGCGCAGCGCGCCATAGGCGGTGCCGGTGCCGCACGAAATCGCCGCGCCCGTGGAAAACGACAACTCGTCGGGCAGCGGCACCACCGTGAACGCCGGCACCTTGAGGTATTTGGCATGGCCGCCATGGGCGTTGTTGCCATAGACCAGCACCGGCTCTTCCTGGCAGAGCTGCGACCAGCCCGAGCGGCAATGGCCGCACACGGTGCAGCCCTTGTAGTGGTGCACCATGACGCGCTGGCCGATTTTCGCCTCTTTCTCGGTCACCCCGGCGCCGATTGCGGCGACGATGCCGCACGGCTCGTGGCCGCCGATAGTCGGGGCGCTGGGCGCGGCGAGGCCGCCGGTCGCGCCGCCGCTTTTCGGCCGGCGGTACTGGTGCAAGTCGCTGCCGCACATGCCCGAGGCCTTCATCTCGATCACGACCTCGCCCGGCCCGGGCGTCGGATCGGGGAATTCCATGATTTCGACTTGGCGCTCGCCGGTGAATACCACTCCGCGCATCGCTCTTTCCCCGCTGGTCTTGCCCGTGCCGCTGACAGCGCGGCCGGCACGATGCTAGCATGAGTCCGGTCCAGGGGTCAGGCATCGCAGGTCGGGAAATGCGGCCATCGTTTCGTGCGGCGATGCTGGTCGGCGCCGGGCTGGCGCTGATCCTGTACGACAGCCTGCGGTAGCGCCTCCGCAGCCTATCCGAGCACCCCGATTTCATGCAGAAAGCGCGCGACGCCGGGATGGATCAGCGACGGGTCGGGCGCCGCGGCGGCGGTATTCGCCGCGATCGTCTCCTTTGCCTGGTCGAGCTTTTCGGCGAGCTGGGCGGCGCCGTGGTGGAGCGCCCGGGCGACACGGTAGCCAGTGTCGTCGGGCAGGCCCGGCCGCGCCAGGATGAACGACCACGAGCCGACCGAGTCGATCGCTGCGTCCTGCCCCGGATAGGCGCCGGCCGGCACCGTGAGCGGCTTGAGAAACGAATGCTTGGCGCGGATGCGCGCGGCCTCGCCGGCGTCGGGCGCGATAAAGCGGCCGCCGGCCTCGGTGACCCGGGTAAAGCCGGGCCAACCGATGCCGCCGCCCCACAGCGCCGCTGCCCGCCCATCGAGCACCATGTCGGGCCCGTCGCCGGCGCGGTCGAGATAGATCGCCGTGAAGTCGCGCTCGATGTCGAAGCCGATTCCGTCGAGCACGTAGCGCGCCAGGATCACCAGTCCCGAGCCGCTTGCCCCGAACGCGACCGGCTTGCCCGTGAGGTCGGCGATCCGCCGCGCCGGGCTGTCGCCGCGCACGACGAACATGCCGGCGGTCGAATACATCGCCGCCGCGATGCTCAGCCCCGAGTTCCGGGCCAACGGCTCTATCGCCACCTCGCCCGTCACCAGCCCGAGATCGACCGAACCGGCCTCGAGCAGCGGCACGTTTTCGGTCGAGCCCTTGGTGTTGCGGCATTCGACCGCGAGCGACGGATCGGTCGCAGCGACCACCTCGGCGACCACCCCGCCATAAAGGGGGAAGCCGCCGCCCGGCGTCGCCGTCGCCAGGGTTACCGTCGTCGGGTCCGGCATTCCCTTGTCACTCGCGTTTATGGATCGGGTCGACCCAGAGGACGTTCTCGGGCCGTTCGACCGGCTCGATATCGAGGTTGACGACGACGGCCTCATTGTCGCTGCGCACCAGCACGCATTCGAGCCTCTCGTCGCTCGACGCGTTGATCTCCTGGTGTGGCACATAAGGCGGCACGAAGATAAAATCGCCCGGCCCGGCCTCGGCGACGTATTCGAGGTGCTCGCCCCAGCGCATCCGGGCCCTGCCCTTCAGCACGTAGATCACGCTTTCCAGCGCGCCGTGGTGGTGCGCGCCGGTTTTGGCGTTGGCATGGATGTGTACGGTGCCCGCCCAGATTTTCTGCGCCCCGACGCGCGCGAAATTGATCGCCGCGGCGCGGTTCATGCCGGGGGTCTGCGCCGTGTTGGTGTCGAGCTGGTCGCCGGGAATCACCTTGACCCCGTGTTCCTTCCAGTCGATCGGGCCGTGGGAGTGCGTGTCGCTCATGCCGAAATCCTGCCTGTCTGCGGCAGACAGATAGTCCGGCCGGCAGGGCTATTCAACAATCAATCGATGATATATCGAGTTATTAAACATTTATCTCACGTATTATTTGCGTTAATACACCGCCCCACGCGCGGTGATCGGCCAGATCGTCTCGACCCGGTCGCCGCGGATTCCGACATACCAGTCGTAAAGGTTGACCGTCGGGTCGCAGTGGCCGGGCACGAGGCGCACCTTGTCGCCGAGGTTGAGCCGGTTGGTCGCCGCCGAGATGCCGAGCCGACCGTGCTCGTCGGAGGCGCGCTCGTACACTGCGGCGGGCTCGTCCCACACCGTCGGCGGGCCGGAATCGAAGGCCAGCGCCTTCAACCCGGCATCGACGATCGCGCGCTCGGCGGCCGGCCGGCTCATCACCGTCGCCCACACGAACAGGCTCGGCTCGAAGGCGCGGGTCGGGGCGCCGTCGCGGTCGAGGTTGCGCCCGTAATCGGCGTCCATGAACACGTACGAGCCGCATTGCAGCTCGGTATAGACGCCGCTGCCGGCCTCGAACTCGAAGGTGCCGGTACCGGCGCCGGTGATCTGGTCGCAGGCAATGCCGTTGGCGAGCAGCAGGTCGCGGGTCGCGGCGGCCTTGTCGGCGGCGCCCGCGATCGCCTGCTGCCGTTCCTCCCAGCCGCGCAAATGCTGGGCCGAGCCGTGATAGGCCTGCAATCCGCCGAAGGTCAGGTGCGGCAGGTCACCGATCCGCCGCGCCAGCTCGAGCGCCGGCTGGCCGGGTTCGACGCCGCACCGGTTGCCGCCCATGTTGATCTCGACATAGACCCTGAGCGTGGTGCCGGCCTCGGCCGCGGCGGCCTCGAACGCGACGAGCTGCGCCGGATCGTCGGCGCACACCCCGATGCGGGCCATCGGGGTGAGGCTCATCAGCCGGCGCAATTTCTGGCGGCCGACAATCTCATTGGTCACCAGCACGTCCCTGACCCCGCCATAGACCATCGCCTCGGCCTCGCTGACCTTCTGGCAGCACACGCCGACCGCGCCCAGCTCGATCTGCTTCAGCGCGATGACCGGGCATTTATGGGTCTTGGCATGGGCCCGCAACCGTACGCCACTGCCGGCGATACGGTCGGCGAGGCGGTGCAGATTGCGCTCGAACGCATCGAGATCGACGATCAGCGCGGGGGTGTCGACGTCGTCGAGCGGCATGCCGATTTCGGCCGGCGGTCGGGTGGTCACGGGCGGGTCTCTCCGCTAAGGCCAGGGGGCTATCCTGAGGCTTGCGCAGCCGGCCCGGAAATGCAAGCTGTGGGGCAACAGACCGGCAAACAGCCGGCGGCGATGAACAAAAAGTTCGGGGAGGAACCGGTGGCTCTGGGAGCGCTGTCGCCGACCGAGTCGGCGCTGGAAAATCAACGCATCGGCGGATTGCAGATCGGCGTGCTGGTGATGTGCACGCTGGTGCAGATCTGCGACGGATACGACATCAATTCGGTTGCGTGGGCGGTGCCGTCGCTGATCCACGCCTGGAAGCTGCCGCCGCAAGCTTTCACCGAGGCGTTTTTGTGGTCAAGCATCGGCATCCTGGTCGGTGCCCTCGCCGCCGGGCCGATCGGTGACCGCCTCGGCCGGCGGCCGCTCTTGCTGATCAGCCTGGCGATTTTCGGCGTCGCCTCGCTGCTCTCGGCGATCGCCGGCTCAATGATAATGCTGAGCGTACTGCGGTTTTTCACCGGGGTCGGGATCGCCGGCGGGTTCTCCGGGGCGACTGCGCTGACCGGCGATTATACGCCGCAGCGGCGGCGCGCGCTGATGATCATGATCAGTTTTACCGGGGCGCCATTGGGCGGCTTTGTCGGCGGCCAGGCGGTAGCCGCCCTGCTGCCGCATTTCGGATGGCCGGTGATCTTTGTCATCGGTGGCGGGTTTCCGCTGATCCTGCTGGTGGCGCTGGCGATCTGGCTGCCGGAATCGCCCCGCCTGCTGGCCGCGCGCGGCGATCTCTCGCCGCGGCAGGCGGGTCTGCTCCGGCGGCTCGGCATCGCCTCCGGCACCGCCGCGAATCATGTCGATGTCGCGGTCAGCAATCCGATCGCGATGCTGTTCGGCAAGGGCTATGCGCTGCAGACCGTGCTGCTGTGGATCATCTTTTTCTGCAGCCTGATGAACCTGTTCCTGTTCGCCTACTGGATGCCGACGGTGTTCAACCTGATGGGCCTGACCCCGGCGCAATCGGTGTTCGCATCGAGCCTAAAGGATTGCGGCGGGATCTTTGCGGTGCTGTATCTCGGCCATCTGATCGACCGGTCCGGGCCCGAGGGGCCGCTGGCGCTGCACTATCTGGTCGGCGCCGTTTTCATCACGCTGATCGCGCTGGTCGCGCTGCCCTACGCGGCGCTGCTGGTGGTGACGTTCCTGGCCGGGATGACCATCATCGGCAGCCAGACCGGGGCCAACGCCACCGCCGGGACGCTCTACCCGGCGCGGATGCGGACCTGCGGGATCGGCTGGGCGCTCGGGATCGGCCGGCTCGGCGGCATCGCCGCCCCGGTCCTCGGCGGCTACCTGCTGGCGCACCACGTGCCGCCGCCGCAGATCTTTCTATCCGCCTGCCTGTTCGCGGTGATCGCCGCGGCGGCGACCGCCGCCCTGCGGTTCCGCGGCAGCCGTTTCGAGGGGCTGAGCACCGTCGAGGCGGCGGAGTAGGGCGAGGCGGCGGAGTAGGGCCGCGGCGGTGCCGGCCGGCGGGTTTCCGCTCGCATGCCGGCCGCCGCCGGCCTAATCTTTTCCCGCCGCCGCAATGCAGGTGCCGTCATGAAGGTCTTCGTCTTTGATCTGCTGGCTTACGACGCCAACCTCGACCATCTGAAAAACGGCGGCGCCGAGCTGCCCTACCCGCTGTCGAAAGAGCATTTCGACGCCGACACCGCGGTGCGCACCTACGAGGAGCATCTCGACGCGTGGGAGCTGCTCGACAAATGCGGCTATGACGGGGTCGGCTTTAACGAGCACCACTGCTCGCCCTATGGGCTGATGAACAGCCCCAACCTGATGGCCGCATCGGCGGCACAGCGCACCAAAAAACTGAAATTGCTGATCTACGGCAACCTGCTGCCGCTGCACGAACCGCTGCGCCTCGCCGAGGAATTGGCGATGATCGACTGCCTGTCGAAGGGGCGGCTGATCTCAGGCTTTGCGCGCGGCATCCCGCGTGAATACCAGGTGCACAACGTGCCGCTCAACGAGTCGCGGGCGCGGTTCGAGGAAGCCTACGAGATCATCACCCGCGCCTGGACCGATGACGTGTTCTCATACCAGGGCAAGTTCTGGTCGTATCACGATGTGGCGCTGTGGCCGCGCCCGGTGCAGCGGCCGCACCCGCCGATCTGGGTGCCGGTCATCGGCAGCAAGGAATCGATCGAGTTCGCCGGCAAGCACGATCTGCCGATCACGCCGGGCCTCGGCCGCGCCCGCGGATTGCGTGACGACATCATCCGTCATTACGCCAAATGCCTCGCCGCTGCCGGGCACCGCATCACGCCCGACCATTTGTCGCTCGGCATCACCGCCTATGTCGCCGATTCGAAGGCCCGGGCGCTCAAGGAATACGGCCCGCACATCCTCTATTTCAACCAGACCCTGTTCAGCCACGGCAACTTCACCGAGACCGAGCGCCAGCGCGAGGAAGGCTATTCGACGATGGCCTCGACCGATTACGTGCGGCCGGAAAACCTGCGCGCTGCGGCCAATTTGCGCTCGGAATTCCGCAACCTGACGATGCGCGACCTCGAAGAGCAGGCCGCGCACATGCCGCTCGGCACCGCCGACGAGGTCGCCCAGCGCATCATCGACGCCGCCGACAGCGCGGGCGCCAACCAGGTGCAGCTGGCGATGAACCGCGGCGCGCTGCCGCACGAGCTGTTCATGGCCCAGATCGAGCGCTTCGCCAAGGAAGTGCTGCCGATATTGCAGGCGCACGAGGTCAAGACCGTGCCGGCGGCGGAAGAGGTTCTCGCCTGACCGGCAGACCGGGCGGCGCAGCGCGCCGGCGGCCTCGTCTCTCTCCGTGCCCGCGATCGCTCCTCGGGATCGTTCGTGCCACCGGCGGCGTTGACGATATGCATGTCGATCGGTTGCACAACGTGACACAGCAGTCACCCCCCCCGAAAGGTCCGCGGCGGCGGTCGAGGCCGGAAGCCGGGACGGTGTCGCTGGCCCAACGCATTGAGCGTGCCGCCGGCGATATAAACCCGATTCTCGCGGTCTTCGCGATCGGCCTCGCGATCCTCGCTTTCATCTGCTACGCCGGGCTCGCCGTGAGCCGTCAGTCTGTCGCGCCCGCGGTGGCGGGCGAAAACCCTGCCGCGGTGTCCGCCCTCGGCGGAGGCTCGGCCGCCGTCCCGATCACCGCCGGCCGCCGCTAGCGGCTTTCGTCGGCCAGGCGTTATGCTGGGCAAAGCAGGGCGGACGGGCCCCGTGGACGGCGGCGACATCGACATCGAAGCCAACCGGCGCACACGCCGCCGAGGCCGAAATCGACCCCGATACCGGGCATCTCGAGGTGGTCAAATACACCGCGGTCGACGATAGCGGCGTGCTGGTCAACCCGCTGCTGGTCGCCGGGCAGGTGCATGGCGGGGTCGGCCAGGGGCTCGGTCAGGCGGTCCTGGAGCACACCGCCTACGACCCCGAAAGCGGCCAGTTTATCGCCGCCTCGTTCATGGATTACGCGATGCCGCGCACCGCGGATTTTCCCTCGCTGGCGGTGTCGTTCAACCGCGTCGTCAACCCGTCTAACGAGCCGGGGGTCGTCAGCGCCGTGCCAAACGCGCTCGGCGTCAACCATGTCGACATGCCGCTGACTCCGGAAACCGTGTGGCATGCGGTGCGGAAAGTCGGTGTCAATTGAGCGGTATCTGCCTCAGCGCGCCGGTATCGGCCTTGGCGCCGGCAAGGACGTAGTTCGTGTCGGTGCCGGCGATGACGAAGCGGGCACCGAGCCTTACCAGCTCGCCTTGCAGCGCGACGTTGTGGCGGATGCCGCCGACGCCGAGGATGCGGCCGTGCTTCCGGCAGGCCGCGGCGACCCGCTCATAGGCGGCGCGCAGTTTCGGGTGGTCGACCTGGCCGGGGATGCCGTAATCGGTGGTGAGATCGCCCGAGCCGATCAGCAGGCAGTCGATCCCGTCGACCGCGGCGATCGCCTCGGCGTTTTCGATCCCCTCGGCGGTCTCCAGCATCACGATAACCGCGGTCTCGGCGTTGAGGCGCGGGTTCAACTCGCTGAGCGGCACCGCCTGGTAGCCGAGCGCCGGCCCCAGCCCCATCACCGACCGCGCGCCGAGCGGCGGAAACCGGCACGCCTTGACCACCGCCTCGGCCTGCGCGCCTGTGCCGACATCGGGCACGATGACGCCTTGCGCGCCGCCATCGAGCACGCGCGCCATCCACTGCCCGTTGTCGTGCGCCGGCACCCGCACCAGCGGGGTGATGCCGATGCCGATCGCCGCGGCACAGATCGTCGAGGTGGTCTCGATCGAATAGGGCGCGTGCTGCATGTCGACATAGAGCGCGTCGTACCCGCCCGCCTTCGCGACCATCGCGATGTCGACGGTGCGGGCCAGCCGCAAATTCATGCACAGCACCAGTTCGCCCCTGGCGAATTTTTCCTTCATCGAGGGCATCGCGCTTCCTCCCGGGGTTTGCGGTGATCTTGGCACAGGCTCGGGCGGACGGAAAAGCGCCACCGCTCTTGACCCGCTTTTCCCGTTCGCTTACAACGCGCGCTCTTCAAGCGAGCGCAAAACCGAGGTGGCCGATGGCCCGCAAATGCCCCGTGACCGGCAAAGGTGTTCAGGTCGGCCACAATGTCAGCCACTCTAACATCAAGACCAAGCGGCGGTTTCTGCCCAATCTACAGACCGCGTCGGTGCTGTCGGACACGCTTGGGTCGGTGCGGATGCGGCTGAGCGCGGCCGCCCTGCGCACGATCGAGCACCACGGCGGGCTCGACGCGTTCCTGAGCTCGGCCTCGGCTCGGGACCTCTCGCCGGAAATCCGCCGGCTCAAGGTCCGCGTCGCGACCGCGGCGGCGAAAAAGGCTGCGGGCTGATTTCGCTTTAGCGCCGGTTTCGTCGTAAAACCGGCTCGTGTTAAAAACCGAGACGCGCGACTGCCCGGCCGGGGCCCCGGCCGAGCGCGCAACCCTGTACCCGCTTCGTCAGCCCAGTCGGATTCCCACCGCCTCCGGCCCCTTGCGTCCCTCGGCGATGTCGACGACGACGCGCTGGCCTTCGTTGAGGCTGGTGATCCCGGCCCGCTGCAACGCAGAGGCATGGATGAACACATCCTTGCCGCCGCCGTCGCGCACAATAAAGCCGAACCCCTTCATCGCGTTGAACCACTTGACGGTGCCGGTTTCCTGCACGCTGGCGCCGAAATTCTGCGGTGCGCCGCCACCGCCGCCGCCGACGTCCGAACGAAACGACGGGCGCGGACGAGCAGCCGGGGTCGCCGTGCTGCTGTCGACGCTGATGACCTCGGTAACCTGCGGGCCCCGCTGCCCCGGCGCCACCCGGATCTCCAGCGTTTCACCCGGCTGCACCGCGGTTATACCGCCGCGGCCGAGGACGCTGGCGTGAAGAAAGGCATCGCCGGTTCCGTCGGACAATTCGACGAAGCCGAATCCTTTGTCGGGGTTGAACCATTTTACCACGGCCTGGATCGGTGGCCCGGAGGGGGGCTCCTGAAACCGCGGTGCTGCGCTGTAGCGTGGGGCTGCGCCGAAATCGCGCGGCTGATCGTGATCGTCATCGTCGAAGCCGCGCCGGCGCCGTTGCCGATAACCTCTATCCGTTTCCAAGGTGACTTCCCAAGATGGTCAGAACGGGTGCCGATTGCCCGCAATGAAGATAATGACGAATTTTAAGCGCGCCGTGAATGCCTGTCTGCATACGATCGGCACCATATGCGTAGCGCCTTGATTCAACTGGCGGTCGGGGCGTATTTCCGCGCTCAGTAAGCGCTGATTGCACAATTCCCGGGCAGCCATTAGGCGACTACGGCATCTCGCCGTGTGGCAGCGGCCGCGACAGCATCTCGTTGATGCGCTCCCGCATCGCATCCTGGTCGAAGGTGCGCAGCAGATTGATGCGGTTGCGGGCCGGGTCGCCGCCATGCCAGTACTCGTAGATGTCCTGCCGCAATCCGAACGACGAGGCGGCGAGATCGTGGGCCAGGCGGAACAGCCGCGCCTTGTATTCGACATCGACACCCTTGCCGCGCATGTATTTGTCGAGATAGGGGCGGATATCGGGGCTGGCGAGATCGTTTTCGCTCGGCTGCATGATGATGCCCGAGGCGCAGATCTCGCGCAGCAGCTCGATCATGCGGCCCGAGACCTGGGCGAACCAGATGTGCATCGCGCGGCCCGGGCCCAGCGTCCACTGGCCGCTCGGGGTCGGCCCGGCCTCGTGCTCGATGCCCTCCATCGCATGGCGCCAGATCTCACAATAGGTTGCCATCTCGCCGAGCTTTGCGGCGACCTCGCGAAACTCGATGACGCCGATCGCCTCGGCCACCATCGTCGCCACCGCGGTGATCAGGCGCATCCGCACCTCGACCCGGCACAGATTCGCCCAGCCGAGAAAGTTGAACGGCACGCGATGCCCGGCCGCGCCCAGCGTCTTCAGCATCGGCGTCGGGTCGTAGAGCATGAAGAGCCGGTTCCACGGCACCAGCACCCGGTCGAAGAACAGCATGCAATCCTGTTCGTCGAGATTCTTGAGCGGGTGGCCCCACGAGCCGAACCAGCGCGACACCGGCTCGCGCGCCAGGATCTTGAGGCCTGGCGCATCGTTGGGGATCGCGAAGGCGAGCACGCAGCGGGGGTCGTTGCGCTGCGCGAAGGTCGCCGACAGCGCGACGTAAACCTCGTGGCTGTGCGGCGCGGCGGTCGACAGCTGCTTGCCGCCGGTGATGATAACGCCCTCGCTCGTCTCCTCGACGACATGCAGCACGACCTCGGTGTCCTCAGCGACCTTGCGCCGCTCGTTCTGGGTCTGCTGGCTGCGGTCGACCTGCGGGTCGCCCAGCGCATGGGTCAGGAACAGGTCGTGGTCGCGGCAGTATTCGTAATATTTCTGCAAATTCTCGCCGAAATCGCACTTCGCGTGCTTGACCGCGCTGTACTCGTCCTTGAGGTGCAGCGCCGACAGGATGTAGGGCGCGAGGATGTCGGGGCTGCGGCCGAGCTGGCCCCATGTCAGCTCGTTCCACAATTCGCTGTTGCGGCGCTTTTTCTTGAGGTCCTCGGCAGAGCGAGGCAACAGCCAGCTTACCGAGATGCGGTTGCCGCTGTCCGGGTCGACGCAGGTCATCTCGTCGCGGTAGCGCGGGCTGTTCTGCAGGTCGTAGACGCGCGCCAGCTCGCCGACCATGTCCTTGAACGCCGGGTGCGTCGTGACGTCGTCGACGCGGCGGCCGTCGATCCACACCTCGCGCCCGTCCTTGAGGCTCGCGATATAGCGTGCGCCGGTCATCGGGCCCGATGCCGTCTCCGCGCCGGATGAATCTGCCATTCGTCGCGCCCCCTTGCTTTCGTGAGCAGAGCCTAGCGGCCCACGCGGCGGTTGTCATGGCTTGCCGGCTTCTGCCAGCATGCGACCGCGACGGCCCTGATCGCGCGCGCCTTTGCCGAGGCGTTTCCGTGCCCGCCGGGACCGAGACGTTGATCCGCGTCGAAGATTGGCAAAGCGTCGGCCGACCTCCTATATTTTTCGGTGATTGTTCTGTTCAGCATCTTGGAGCGCGACGATGGCGGATGGCACCACCCCGATCGTTCCGACGGCCCCGCAGAAGGCGGTCACCCCGGGCGGCATCAACCACCTGGTGATCAATGTCCGCAACATGGAGGAATCGCACCGGTTCTGGACCGAGATCCTCGGCTTTAAGCTGGTCGGCAAGTCGAGCCGGCGGCCGATGCGGTTCTATTCCGGTGACCACAACGGGTCGATGAACCATCACGACATCGCGCTCGTCGAAAACCCCAACCTGCCGCCGCCCCCGGAGAATTGGGAGATGTTCGACATGCCGGTCGCGATCAACCACATCGCGATCACGATGCCCGACCGCGAATCCTGGCTCAGGCAGCTTGCCTGGCTGAAAAAGAACAACGTCACGTTTCACCGGCGGGTCAACCACGGGATGACCCACAGCCTCTACATCAGCGATCCCAACGGCTACGGCGTCGAAGTGTTGTACGAGTTGCCGCGCGAGGTGTGGGGCGACAACATCCAGGGCGCGCTCGACTACGCCGAGCCGGTAACCACCGCCGGTGACGCCGCCTTTGTCGACGACACCGACTATCCGCATTTCGGCAAGGCCGACCCGGTAGCCTGAACCGCCCGAGACCGGCGCAGCCCAGCCGGCAGCGCGGCGGGACTTGCCCGCCGGCGCGCCGGTTTGTGGGTCGGCGCGACTACTGAGTCCGTGCCTTGGTGTAGGGGTAGATCATCGAACCGGTCTTGTACTCGGCCGGCGCGAGGATCGTCACGGTCTTCGGGTCGCGGAACTGGTCGAGGTCGTGGCCCTTGATGTCGTGGTATTGCACCCAGATCGGGCGGGCCTTGGTCCATTCGCCGTCGGCGCCGAACGAGATGTCGCCCTCGATCGTATGGAACGTGTGGCTGTGCATGTACTGAGCGAGCTTGGTCTCGTCGAGCGTCTTGGTCGCGGCGATCGCCTCACCCAGCACCTGCAGCTCCGAATAGGCATAGGGCGGCAGGAAATAGCCGAGCGGGTCGACCCCGGCAACGGAGGCCTTGGCCTGATATTGTTTGATGAAGTCCATGACGCCGGGAAATTCCATCGTCTTCACCGGCTCCCACAGCTCGACATTGACGACGCCGTTCATCAGCGGGCCGAGCTGGGTCTTGAGCGCCGCAGCCGGCAGGCCGACAAACGCGCCGCCGATCATCTTGGCGGGTAACCCGACCTCGCCGATTGCGTGCAACAGGCCGACCGTGTCGGGCGGGTATGAGGCGACATAGACGATGTCGGGGTTGGCCGCCTGCACCGCGCGCACGATCGGGGTGTAATCGACGGTGGGCGGCGGATAGGTCCGGTCATAGACGATCTTGAGCCCGGCGGCCTTGGCGTTGGCGCGCGCACCATCGGCCGCGTTGCGCGAGAACTCCGCGTCGGCGGCGACGATCGCCAGCGTCTTGGGCTTCGGGTTCTGCGCCATCACCAGGTCGAAATAACCCTGAGAGAAGGCTTTTTCCGGATCCGGCCCGAAGGGCAGCATCGAGAAGTATTTCGGATAGTGGAACTGCTTGTTGGCGGCGAGCGCAAACATGCCGAAAAACAGCCGGTTGTGCTGGATCGCGATCGGCATCGCCGGCACCACCAGGTTGGTGCCGTAGCTCGACACCAAGAGGTCGACCTTGTCGATGCTGATCAGCTTTTCATAAATGGCGGGCACGTTTGCCGGGTTTGACTGGTCGTCGTAGTAGACAAGCTTGACCGGGCGGCCGAGCAGCCCGCCCTTTTTGTTGATGTCTTCGGCCCAGATCTGGAACGCCAGCAGCCCGGATTTGCCGACCACGGCGAGTGGGCCGGTCAACTCCATGCTGAAGCCGATCTTGATCGGCTCCTTGTCGGCGGCGCGCGCTGTTCCTCCGCTCCACAACAGGAGCGCTGCAGCGACCCCCAACAAGGCGCTTCGCATCCCTTTCATGCCATTAGCTCCTTTACCTGGGCCGGGGTTAGAAATCGTGTCTTGGCACCGCGCAGCATCAGGTAGAGGCGGGCCGTTTCCTCCAATTCCTCGATCGCATTGACCGCGGCGTCGAGGCTCGACCCGGCGACGACCGGGCCGTGATTGGCCAGCAGCACCGCATGGTGGCTGCCGGCAAAGCCGCGCACGGCCTCGGCCAAAGCGAGGTCTCCGGGCTTGAAATAGGGCACGAGCGGCAGCCGCCCGACGCGCATCACGTAATACGCGGTAATCGGCGGCAGCACGTCGTGCGGGTCCAGTTCGGTGAGGCACGACACCGCGACCGAATGGGTCGAGTGCAGGTGGACGACCGCGCGGGTACCGTGCCGCTCTTCATACATCACACGGTGCAGAAAGCTTTCCTTGGTCGGCGCGTCGCCGGAAACGAGCCTGCCGTCATCGCCGAGCAGCGACAGCCGCGCCGGGTCGAGCCGGCCGAGCGAGGCGTTGGTCGGCGTCATCAGCCAGCCGCCCTCGACCCGCATGCTGATATTTCCCGACGACCCGGCGGTCAGCCCGCGCTCGAAGATCGAGGCGCCGATCCGGCAGATTTCGTCGCGCGCCTTGGCGTCGGTCATCGCATCCTCCTCGCCGCGCAAACCCTCACCCTCCCATCGCTCTCGCGATGGGCCCCTCCCTCTCCCGCAAAGCGGGCGAGGGATTCATAGAGGTCGCTCGCCGCCCCTCTCCCGCAGTGCGGGAGAGGGTTGACGGCGCGAAGCGCCGGACGGGTGAGGGTCATTTGGCTCCTCGGTCGAGTACGTCAAACGCGCGCAGGAAAAAGTCGGGCGCGCCGAAATTGCCGGATTTGAGGGCAAGCGCCAGCGGCGGATCGCCGGGGTGGGACGACAGGCTGACGGTCCACGGCACGCCGGGGTCGATCTGCCCGCCGATGCGCAGCCCGGTGACGCCGAGCGCCTGCACCACCGCACCGGCGGTCTCGCCGCCGGCGACGACGAGGCGCCGAACCCCGCAATCGACGAGGCCCTTTGCGACCTCGGCCATGACCTTTTCGACCAGTGCGCCGGCGCGCTCGCGGCCGAGCCGCTGCTGCACCGCAGCGACCGCATCCGTCGCGGCGGTCGCCGACACCAGAACCGGGCCGGCCCCGAGCAGCGGCCGCGCCCAGGCGAGCGCCTCGGCCGCGACCGGGCGGCCTGCCGCCGCCGCCAGCGGATCGACTGTGAAACACGGCGCGCGCGCCTGCATATGGGCGACCTGGCCCTGCGTCGCGGTCGAGCACGAGCCCGAGATCACCGCCGCCGCGCCGCCGACCCGCGGCAGCGACGCGGCCGCGCCGGCATCGCCCAACAGCCCGCGACGGCGGAAATTGCCGGGCAGGCCCAGTGCGATGCCCGACCCGCCGGTGATCAGCGGGAGGTCGGCGGCGGCTTCGCCGATCGCCTCGAGGTCGCGATCGGCGATCGCGTCGACGATCGCGTGCCGCACCCCAGCGCGGCACAATTCGGCGAACGCCTCGGCGATCGCCGCTGCCCCGCGCGCCACGGTCGCGTGCTGCACCAGCCCGACCCTGCCGCGGCATTGCGCCTGCAGCACGCGCACCAGCGAGGGGTCGCGCATCGGGGTCAGCGGATGGTCCTTCATCCCGGATTCCGACAGCAGCACGTCGCCGACAAACAGATAGCCCTTGAAGATTGTGCGCCCCGCTTCGGGGAAAGCCGGGCAATAGAGAGTAAAATCCGCCCCGAGTGCGTCGAGCAGCGCCTCGCCGACCGGGCCGATATTGCCGAGCGCGGTCGAATCGAACGTCGAACAGTATTTGAACAGGATCTGCCGCGCCCCGGCCGCGCGCAGCCAGCCGAGCCCCTGGAGGCTCATCGCCACCGCGTCGGCGGCCGGGATCGTCCGGCTTTTGAGCGCGATCACCACCGCTTCGGCATCGGGCGCCGCCGCGCCGGCGGCCGGCACGTCGATCAGCTGCACGGTCTTCATGCCGCGCCGCACCAGCGTATTGCACAGATCGGTCGCGCCGGTGAAATCGTCGGCAATGGCTCCCAGCAGCACCGGCATCGCCCGCCTCCCCGCCCGCTCTCCCGCAGCTTAGCTGCCTCGCCGTACCGCCGGCAAACCCCCTGGCGGGCGCAGCCGCGGGTCGTAACAACTGCACGCGCGAGTGGCTGGGGGACGCCGCGCCCACGGCGGCCGAATGAGGCGGTGCAGCCATCGGTTTCTAAATGGCGGCTTTGCACAAAACGCATTGCTGGGGGCTGCTAGGCGGCGCAAGCTCGCATCCAGTGTCTCGGCCAGCGGCGTCGCGAAGAAGCGCCCTCGAAGAGCCGACCGCGTGGAAAGTTTGCCCAATCCACCCTTCGGAGGAAAACCATGAGCGGCCACGCCCATCACAGCCCAGCCGAAATCAAAGCCACGCTTAAGCATCCGATCGTCGACGGAGACGGCCACTGGGTCGAGTACGACCCGGTATTCGCCGAGCAGATGCGCAAAGTGGGGGGTGACCTGGCCGCCGACGGCTTCCTCAAGGCAATGGGCGCGACCCGTGACGCGCTCGCACTCGGCACCAAGGAGCGCCGCCGCCGGGGGATGGCGATGCCCGGCTTCTGGACCCGCCAGACCGGCAACACCTATGACCGCGCGACCGCGATGATGCCGCATCTCTTGTACGAGCGGCTCGACGAGATCGGCTCGGATTTCGCGATCGTCTACCCGACCGCCGGGCTGCGCCTGCCGCGCATCGTTGACGACGCGACGCGACGCGCGGTGATCCGCGCCTACAACATCGTCTCGGCCGGGTACTTCAAGGATCTCGCCGACCGCATGACGCCGGCCGCGATCATCCCGATGCACACGCCGGACGAGGCGATCGAAGAATTGGAATTCGTCACCAAACAGCTCGGCTCCAAGGTCGGGATGTTCGGCAGCGCCCTGCCGCGCAAAGTGCCGTCGGTGTCCGGCAACGACCCCGACACCAACCGGCTCGCGGTAGGGTACGAGGTGTTCGGCATCGACAGCCTTTATGATTACGATCCGGTGTGGGCGAAGTGCCGCGAGGTCAAGATCGCCCCGACCTTCCACTCGAGCGGCAGCAATCAGGCGCTGCGCAACAGCCCGACCAACTTCACCTACAACCATATCGGCCATTTCGCCGATGCCGGCCACGCCGCCGCCAAGGGCATCTTCCTCGGCGGCGTCACAAGGCGCTTTCCCGAGCTGCGCTTCGCGTTTCTCGAAGGTGGCGTCGGCTGGGGCGCGCAGCTCTGGGGCGATTTGATGGAGCACTGGGAGCGGCGCAACGCCAAGGCGCTGGAAAACATGCGGCCCGACAAGCTCGACCGCAAGCTGCTGATGGAGCTGGTCGAAAAGTACGGCTACCAGGAGCATGCGGCGGCTCTGAAGGCGCGCGACGGCTGGCCCGACCCCGAGATGCACCTGACCGGCGGGGTCGACGACCTCGACGATTTCGCCGCGTGCAAGATTACCCAGAAGCAGGATTGGATCGATCTCTACGCGACGCCGTATTATTTCGGCTGCGAGGCCGACGACCGGATGAACGGGGTCGCCTTTGGCAAGGGCAACCCGTTCGGCGCCAAGCTCAACGCGATCTACAGCTCGGATATCGGGCATTTCGACGTGATCGACATGCGCGACCCGCTGGCCGAAGCCTATGAGCTGGTTGAAGACGGCCACATCACGCAGGACAATTTCCGCGACTTCACCTTTACCAACGCGGTGAAATTGTGGGGCACGCAGAACCCCGATTTCTTCAAGGGCACGCGGGTCGAAAAGGAAGCCGCCGCGGTGCTGCGGTCGGCACAGCAGCCGGCCTTCCGCGACGCGGCAAAATAGCCCGAGCGGTCGTTCCGGCTGAGGCTGGAATGTTTTAACAGCCGGCGCGGCGCCTGATCGGGTGCCGCGCCGGTGCTGTTTGCGGCGGACCTCCCCGACCCGCTTGTCTTCTCCGGGCGGAGGGGAAACAGTAGCAGGCCGCGGAAGGAGCCTGCCGATGCCGCAATTCGCCGCCAACCTCAGCATGATGTTTCAGGAAATCCCGAACTTCCTCGACCGTTTCGACGCGGCGGCGAAGGCCGGGTTCAAGGGCGTCGAGTTCCTGTTTCCCTATGACCACCCGCCTGAGGCGGTGGCCGAGCGGCTGAAGCGCAACAAGCTGACATTGGCGCTGTTCAACACCGTGCCGGGCGACTGGGCCGGCGGCGAGCGCGGGCTGGCGGCATTGCCTGGCCGCGAGCAGCAGTTTCGCGACGGCGTCGACCTCGCGATCACCTATGCCAAGGCCGCCGGGTGCAAGACGCTGCACACGATGGCCGGGCTGTGGCCCGAGGGGCGCGACAAGGCCGAGGGCGAGCGGGTCTATCTCGAAAACCTGCGCTGGGCCGCCGACCGGGTGAAACCGCACGGTATCACTGCGATCATCGAGCCGATCAACACCCGCGACATTCCCGGCTATTTTCTCAATTACACCGACCAGGCGTGCCGGATCATCGACGCGGTCGGTCGCGACAATCTGCGGCTCCAGCTCGACCTCTATCACGTGCAGATCATGGAGGGCGACCTCGCGACCAAGGTGCGGGCACTCGCCGGCCGCTATCCGCATGTGCAGATCGCCGGCAACCCCGGCCGACACGAGCCCGATGTCGGCGAGATCAACTATCCCTATCTGTTCGACCTGTTCGACGAACTCGGCTATGGCGGGTGGATCGGCTGCGAATACCGCCCCAAGGGCGAGACGCTGGCCGGGCTCGGCTGGGCCAAACGCTACGGGATCGGCTGATCCATGCGCATCGTGATCACCGGCGGGTGCGGGTTTCTCGGGCGGCGGCTGGCGCTGCTGCTGCTGGCGCAGGGCAAGGCCGACGAGCTGGTGCTGTTCGACAACGCGGCGTCGGCGCTGCCGCTGCCCGATGACCGGCGGGTCCGCGTCGTTACCGGCGATATCGCCGACCGCGACACGGTGCGCGCGCTGATCGCGCCCGGCACCGACGCGGTGTTTCACCTCGCGGCGATCGTCAGCGGCCAGGCCGAGGCCGATCCCGATCTCGGCTATCGCGTCAACCTCGACGGCACCCGCGCCGTGCTCGACGCGTGCCGCGCGCTCGGAACCGCGCCTAAGGTGATCTTCGCCAGCTCGCTGGCGGTGTATGGCGGCGCGCTGCCGCCCGCGGTCGGGGACGACACGGCGTTAAACCCGCAAAGCTCCTATGGCACGCAGAAGGCGATCGGCGAGTTGCTGGTCAACGACTACAGCCGCAAGGGGTTCGTCGACGGCCGCGCGCTGCGCCTGCCGACCGTGGTGGTGCGGCCGGGATTGCCGAACCGCGCCGCCTCGACTTTTGCCTCGTCGATGATCCGCGAGCCGCTGACCGGCAAGGACGCGGTGTGCCCGGTATCGCCCGACACGGTGATGGCGCTCGCCTCGCCGCGCCGCGTCGTCGCCTCGCTGGCGCACGCACTCGACCTGCCCGGCCCGGCGCTCGGCCACAACCGGGTCTTGCAGCTGCCCGGCTATTCGGTGTCGGTCGGCGAGATGGCCGAGGCGCTGCGCCGCGCCGGCGGCGCGGCGGCACATGCCCGGCTGCGCTGGCAGCCCGACGCGACAATCCAGGGGATCGTCGGCAGCTGGCCGCGGGCCCTGTCGGCACCGCGCGCCGAGGCGCTGGGCTTTGCGCCGGATGCCGGGATCGACGAGGCGATCCGCTTTTTCATCGAAGACGATCTGGCGATGCAGCAGGCGCTCGCCGGATAGCACGAACAGGCTGAGGCTGACTCGATCTGTTTCTCGTCATGGCCGGGCTTGTCCCGGCCATCCCCCAGATCCCCGGGACAAGCCCGGGGATGACGACGAAAGGGATGTCGCCGCCAACAAGGCCGTGTCCGCCAAACCAAAAATTAACCATGCCGCGCTCTGATGCGGGCATGGACATTTATGCACCGTTGCAGGCGATCGGGGTTGCGCTGTTGTCGTTGGGCGCAGGCCAGCACGCGCCCGCGCCCGCGCTCCTCTCGTGCCACGGCAAATTCGTCGAATTCGCCGAAGGGCAGCCTTCGGCGATCCGGCCCAGCCTCGATTTCGTGATCGACTGGCGCGGGCCGGCGATCGCGACCGACACCGGGCTGCCCGGGCGGATCACCGCGCTGACACCGCTGGCGATCGATTTCGAAGTGCAATACCCCGACTATCTCGCGCATTACCGGGTCAACCGGATCGAGGGCACGATCAGCGAGGCCAGCAATTTCGGCGGGCTTTACCGCGGCGCCTGCGAGCTTGGCCCGCTGATCACCAAATTCTGACCGCAGCGCCAGGGTCGCTTCTACATCACCGCGCCCAGCACCCAGGGCGTGAATTCGTCGTCGCCGAAGCCGAGTTGCTCGCTTTTGGTCTTCTGGCCCGAGGCGGTGTCGAGCACCAGGCGGAAGATGCGTTCGCCCATCTCGGCAACACTAGCCTCGCCGTCGGCGATCGGGCCGCAATTTATGTCCATGTCGTCTTCCATGCGGCGGTAGAGCGGCGTGTTGGTAGCCAGCTTCAACGACGGCACCGGCTTGCAGCCGAACACCGAGCCGCGCCCGGTCGTAAAGCAGATGACATTGGCACCGCCGGCCACCTGGCCGGTCGCCGATACCGGGTCGTAGCCCGGCGTGTCCATGAACACAAAGCCCTTGGCGGTGATCGGCTCGGCGTATTGGTAGACGTCGACGAGGTTGGTGCTGCCGCCCTTGGCGACCGCGCCCAGCGATTTTTCGAGGATCGTCGTCAGCCCGCCGGCCTTGTTGCCGGGCGACGGGTTGTTGTTCATCTCGCCGCCGGTCTTGGCGGTGTAGTCCTCCCACCAGCGGATGCGCTCGACCAGCTTTTCGCCGACCGCGCGGCTCGCCGCGCGGCGGGTCAACAGGTGCTCGGCGCCGTAGATTTCCGGGGTTTCCGAGAGGACCGCGGTGCCGCCGTGGCGCACCAAGAGGTCGACGCAGGCGCCGAGCGCCGGGTTGGCGGTGATGCCGGAATACCCGTCGGACCCGCCGCATTGCAGCGCCAGCGTCAAATGGCTCGCCGGCACGGGCTGGCGGCGCACATCGTTGGCCCCCGGTAGCATCGCCTGGAGGCGCGCGACCCCTTCGCGCACGGTCTTGGTGGTGCCGCCGGTGTCCTGGATCGTCATCGTCGTCAGGCCCGCGCCTTCCTCGAGCCCCTCGGCGCGCATCAGCCCGCCGATCTGGTTGGCTTCGCAGCCCAGCCCCAGCACCAGCACGCCGGCGAAATTCGGGTGGCGGGCATAGCCGGCGATCGTGCGGCGCAGAAGGTCCATCGGCTCGCCTTCGCTGCCCATGCCGCAGCCGGTGCCGTGGCCGAGGGCGACGACCCCGTCGATATTGGGAAAATCGCGCAGCAGACCGGACTTGAACTGATCGGCGATAAAGCGCGCGGCGCTGGCCGAGCAGTTGACCGTGGTCAGGATTCCGAGATAGTTGCGCGTCGCGACGCGGCCGTCGGCGCGCACGATGCCGTCGAATGTCGCCGGCGCGGCGACCGGCTCGTTCGGGTGCGCATCGGCGCCGAACGCGTAATCGCGGGCGAAATCGCCCATTGCCAGGTTGTGGGTGTGAACGTGCTCGCCGGGCGCGATCGCCGCGACCGCAAAGCCGAGGATCTGGCCGTATTTGCGCACCGGATCGCCGGTGGCGATCGGCGCGGTGGCGATCTTGTGCCCGGCCGGCACGTGGCCGGCGGCGTGCAGCCCCTCGCCGGCGAGGTCGGTGCCCGGCAACAGGTCGACGCGGGCGACAACGACATTGTCGGCCGGGTTGAGGCGGATTGTCAGCGGCGGCATGGCGCACCTTACGAACGGAGGTGCGGGAATTTACAGGGGCTTGCCGCGCGTGGCAATTTGACGGCCACAACGGAGGACGACGCATGGCAGGGCGGCTGCACGGCAAACGCGCGCTGGTGACGGCGGCGGGGCAAGGAATCGGGCGGGCGACGGCGCTGGCCTTCGCTGCCGAGGGCGCGAGCGTGCTGGCGACCGACATCGCCCCCGAAAAGCTTGCCGGATATGCCGACGCGCTGATTGCGACCCGCGCGCTCGACGTGCGCGACGAGGGTGCGATCGCCGCGCTCGCCGACGAGTTGCCGGCGCTCGACATTCTCTTCAACTGCGCCGGATTCGTGCATCACGGCACAATCCTCGACGTGTCGCCTGATGAATGGGATTTCTCGTTCAGCCTCAACGTGCGCTCGATGTACCTGGTGGTCCGCGCGTTTCTGCCCAAGATGGTCGAGCGCGGCACCGGCGGGTCGGTCATCAACATGTCGTCGGCCGCCTCGTCGATCAAAGGCGCGCCCAACCGCTGCGTCTATGGCGCGACCAAGGCGGCGGTAATCGGGCTGACCAAATCGGTCGCCGCCGATTTCATCGCCGTCGGCATCCGCTGCAACGCGATCTGCCCCGGCACGATCCAGACCCCGTCGCTCGACGAGCGAATCGCCGTTCAGGCAGCGCGCGCGCCCGGCGGGGTCGAGGCGGCGCGGCGTGGGTTTATCGAACGCCAGCCGCTGGGCCGGCTCGGCACGGCGGAGGAGATCGCCGCGCTGGCGGTGTATCTCGCCTCCGACGAATCGCAATTCACCACCGGCACGACCCATGTGATCGACGGCGGCTGGACGATCTGACCCCAACACCCGAGGAGAAACCCCATGAAGCTGTTGCGCTATGGCCCGGCGGGCCAGGAAAAGCCCGGAATGCTCGACAAGGACGGGCATATCCGCGACCTGTCGGCGGTCGTCCACGACATTGACGGCACCGTGCTGTCGCCGGCCTCGCTCGACCGACTCAAGGCGATCGACCCGGCGAGCCTGCCGCTGGTCGGCGGCAACCCGCGGCTCGGTCCGTGCGTCGGCAGCGTGTCGAAGGTGCTGGCGATCGGCCTCAACTATCGCCTGCACGCGCAGGAGGCCGGGATGCCGATCCCAAGCGAGCCGATCTTCTTCCTGAAGGCAATTAGCAGCATCAGCGGCCCCAACGACGACGTGATGATCCCGCGCGGCTCGCAAAAGACCGATTACGAGGTCGAACTGGCGATCGTCATCGGCTCGACCGCGCGCTACGTCTCCGAGCAGGACGCGAAAAAGCACATCGCCGGGTATTGCATCGTCAACGACGTCAGCGAGCGTGAATACCAGATCGAGCGCGGCGGGCAGTGGACGAAAGGCAAAAGCTGCGACACCTTCTGCCCGATGGGCCCGTGGCTGGTCACTGCCGACGAGGTCGGCGACGCCGGCAAGCTGCAGGTGTGGACCGAGGTCAACGGTGAGCGGCGCCAGAACAGCAACACCGCCGACCTGATCTTCGGCATCGAGAAGATCGTCAGCTATTGCAGCGAGTTCATGACCCTTAACCCGGGCGACGTGATCCCGACCGGCACCCCGTCGGGCGTCGCAATGGGCTTCAAACCGCCGAAATTCCTTAAGGCCGGCGACACGATGCGGCTCGGCGTCGAGGGGCTGGGCGTGCAGCAGCAGCGCCTGGTACCCTGGGCGCGCTGAGCCAACGGGGCTCCCGCCTCTCCGGCTTTGCGACCGGAGGGGCGGGTTCGCAGCAGGAAGCGAGTTCGCGCTCGAGGCGAAATTGCCTGACGCGCCGGGCCAGAGGTTTTCGAGACCACATCATATCGTGTTGACTTGGCGCAGCGATCGCGACCGCCAACCTGCAGCCTTGGGTTGGATCGCGGCACTAGCACCATGCGACACTTTTACGCTATGGTGCAGTTCCTCAGCGCTTGCGCACCCGATTTCGCGTTCAGAGGGCCCCATGTACGACCGTCGCCCCGATTTCTTCCGCGAAGATGCCCCCCCGCCGGGCCGCGTCCTCGAAGCCAAGGTCAAATGGTTCAACCCGACAAAGGGCTTTGGTTTCGTCACGCCGGATGACGGCACGCAGGACGCCTTTTTGCCGATGGCGATCCTGCGCCGCGCCGGCTTCGACAATATCGGCGAAGGCGCCTCGCTCACCTGCGAGGTCAGCGCCGGCGCCAAGGGGCCGCTCGTCACCAACATCCTCACCATCGACGCCAGCACCGCCGCACCGCCGCGCGGCAACGGCTATGACCGCCGCGAGCCGCGGCCGTCGACGACGCTCGAAGGCGCGGTCAAATGGTTCGAGCCCGAAAAAGGCTACGGCTTCATCACCCCCGACGGCGGCGGCAAGGACGTGTTTGTCCACATCACCGCCCTGCGCCGCAGCGGAGTCGACACACTCGACCCCGGACAGCGCGTGCGGATGGAGGTGGTCGACGGCAGAAAAGGCCTCGAAGCCGACCAGATCGCACTGATTTGAGGCAGCCGATCGCGGATTGCCTGCGTTGACAGCATACAAGCGCCGCGCACCGAAAGGTTTACAACGGCGCCACCACGGGGCACTTTGCGATGCGCCGCGGGCTTGCAGCAGCGGTTTTGCCGATTGACGCCGAGAACAAGCCGATGGATTTGCGCGATACGATACGCACCTATCGTTGGGTGTCCGGCTCCTACGACATTGTTTTTGGCCCGGTATTTCATCCCGGCCGCAAGGAGGCTGTGCGCATCGCCAACGACCGGCCGGGCCAGCGAATCCTGGAGGTCGGCGTCGGCACCGGCCTGTCGCTGCCGCATTTCCGGCGCGATTCGCACGTAACCGGCATCGACATCTCGGAAGAGATGCTGGCCAAGGCGCGGCGCCGGGTCGAGGAGGAGAAGCTCGCGCATGTCGACGGGCTCCATGTGATGGATGCCGAGCACATGGAGTTTCCCGACAATTCGTTCGACGCGGTGCTGGCGCTCTACGTCGCCCCGGTGGTGCCCGACCCGGCACGGTTCTGCGAAGAAATGCGGCGCGTCTGCATCCCGGGCGGCACGATCGTGCTGGTCAACCATTTCATGAGCGAGAACTGGGCGCTGCGCTTTTTCGAACGGCGCCTGGCGCGGCTTGCGCGGCATATCGGGTTTCACCCCGATTTCGACTTCGACAAGTTCATGGCCGACAGCAAATTGACCGTGCGCGAGATCCGCCCGAGCAACCTGTTCGGCTATTGGCGCCTGTTGCGCTGCGTCAACGAGAAACCCGCCTCGATCCTCGATTAGGCCCACGGGTAGGCCCACGAGAGGCCACGGGCAGCCGAGCCACGGTCGTCCGGTGCCCGGCCCCGCCGCTGTTTCGGGAGGCGACGAAACCCGTTAAATGCCTCAGCCGGGCTTCGCGCTTTTCCGCAGCGCGATCTCGCTAAGCAGCGCGTCGACCGCGCCGCAGGCGAAGCCGAGCGAGGTCTCGTCGACCAGCCGGCCGGCTTTGATCTTCGATTCGGCCGCGGTGATGATCACCTCGCGCGCCAGCGTGACCCGCGACAGGCACGAATCGAGCGCGACCTTCATGTGTTCGAGGCACCGCGCACCGCCGAGCGGACCGCGCGAGGTCGCCATGATCGCCACCGGCTTGTACGCCAGCACCGAGGCGAAGGACGGGCGTGAGGCCCAGTCGATCGCGTTTTTGAGCACGCCCGGGATCGAGTGGTTGAATTCCGGCGCGCAGAAGACGAGCCCGTCCGCCGCCTCGATATCGGCCAGCATCTGCTTGACCGCCGGCGGACGCTTGTCACCTTCGAGATCCTGGTTGTAGAGCGCGATCGGTTCGAGATCGTAGAGCACCAGATCGGCGCGGTCGGCAAAGCGCTCGCGCAATGTCGCCAGGATCGCATTGGAAAACGAGCCGGCGCGCAGGCTGCCGGACATGCCGATCAGGCGGAACTGGGCCATCGTTGGTTTTTCCCCGGGTCAAAGGTGCTGGCGCGCACCACAGCGCGCCGTCATAGCGAAACCGCAAGGGCGATGGCAACGGTTTGCCGCCTCGTGCCAAGATGGGCCATGAGCTTGCGCCCCTCCCGCCGCGGCCTCGTGCCGCCGTTTATCGCGATGGACGTGCTGCGCGCCGCCAACGCGCGCGAGGCTGCCGGCGAACAGGTGATCCATCTCGAGGTCGGCCAGCCCGGCACCCCGGCGCCGGCGGCAGTGCTGGAGGCGGCGCGGGCGGCGCTCGACAAGGAGCGCATCGGCTATACCGACGCCGAGGGCATCCCGCCGCTGCGCGAAGCGATCGCCGCGCATTACCGCGCGCAATACGGAATCGCAGTCGATCCGGCCGAGGTGTTTGTCACGACCGGGTCGTCGGGGGCGTTCCAGCTTGCCTTTCTCGCCGCGTTCGAGTCCGGCGACCGGGTCGCGCTGGCCGCGCCCGGCTACCCCGCCTATCGCAACATCCTCTCGGCGCTCGGTCTCGAAACCGTGCTGATCGAGGCCGGGGAAAACGCGCATTACCAGCCCAACCCCGAGCTGCTCGACGGGTTTCCCGATCTCGCCGGGCTGATCGTCGCCAGTCCGGCCAACCCGACCGGCACGATGATCGCGCCAGCTGAATTGCGCCGGCTGTGCGACTATTGCCGCGGGCGCGGCATACGCCTGGTCTCCGACGAGATCTACCACGGCATCACCTACGAGGCCGCAGCGCAGAGCGCGCGCGCCTTCGGCCCGGTCGATCAAACGAGCGGGGCGATCGTCATCAACTCGTTCTCGAAATATTACAGCATGACCGGGTGGCGGCTCGGCTGGATGCTGGTGCCGCCCGACCTCGCCCGCTCGGTCGAATGCCTGGCGCAGAATTTCTACATCTCGCCGCCGACGCTGTCGCAACTCGCCGCGGTCGCGGCGTTCGACTGCCGGGCCGAGCTCGACGGCCATGTCGCGCGCTACCGCGCCAACCGCGACCGGCTGATCGCTACGTTCGCCGCGGCAGGGCTCGGCCGGTACGCGCCGGCCGAGGGCGCGTTCTACCTCTATGTCGACGTCTCGCCGCTTAGCCGCGACAGCGGCGAATTCTGCCGGCGGATGCTCGCCGAAACCGGGGTCGCGGCGACCCCCGGCGCCGATTTCGACCCGATCCACGGCGACGACTGGGTGCGGTTCAGCTTCGCCGGCTCGACCGACGACATCGCCGAGGCTGCGCGTCGCCTCGCAACCTGGCTACCCCACCGGCGCTAGCCTGGCGGACCGGTTCACCTCTGCCGATTCGCGGCGCCAGCGGTTTACGGTTCGCGGAATAATTGACCGTCTCAATCTAACGGTCGGATTGGCCGCACACACCTTTTATTCATCTTCTCGGCCTAAACGCGGAATTAACTATGCGCTGACGGCGGGTATGTCGGCGCGCGCTCGGTCGGATAGATGCGAAAGGCCTTGTTTTAATGTCAGTCGAGGCTTGGGCTGACGATAATTCCGCCGCCACGACGGGATCGCGGAACCGCCGGCGGCAGCGATGGACGCGCATGCTGCCCGCGGTGATCATCGGGCTGATCGCCTTGATGGGCATCAGCATGGGGCTCGATGTCGTCTTCGATCGCGTGCAAGCGCCCAGATTGGCAAATATTCAATCCGACATCGAGCAGGCGAGCATCGCCCGGGCGGCGCTCATCGACGCCGAGGACAGCGTGCGCGGATACGTAATGAGCGGCCGCCTCGAATACCTGGAAGACTATCTGGCCGACACCGAGGGGCTCGGAAGGATAAGCCCGACGCTTCTCGCTCAGCTCGACTCGTATGTCTCCGCGAGCACCGGCGTCGCTGGCGGATCGCCCTCGGCTTCCGGCGACATCACCACGTTGCGGAAGGCCTGGGACAGCGCAGTCCGCCAAGCTGGAGACAATCAGCGAAATTCGGCCGAAATGTCGCTGCTGTCTCCATCCGCCAAGGAAGCGATGGATCGCTTGCGGGCTCAGACGGCTGGCTTTATCAGGCATCTCAGGGCACAAGAAGCCGAGGTCGCCTATTGGAGCAATCTGGAGCAGATGCTGCTTCAGATTCTGAACGTCGGGGGGGCGATTTTTGTCATCATTGCGATGATTTATGCGTTTCGCAGCATCACGCGGGCGATCACCACGGGTTTTGCGGCCAAGCAGCAGATCGAGCAGCTCTTTTCGATGGCCGACATGCTGCAGAGCGCCGCAGGCCAGGAAGATACCAATGAGGTCCTGCGCAACACCGCAGCGAACCTGCTGCCCCGGCTCAGCGTGGTGTTGTATGTATTCAACAACTCGCGCGACCGGCTCGACCTCTCGATGCGCTGGGGGGACCTCGCCGAGGCGGCGGCCGATCATCTTTCCCCTGCCTCGTGCTGGGCGCTGAGGCGGGGAAAGCCGCATTTGAACCTGTCGGAAGAGGGAGCGCTGCGATGCGCTCACGTCGTCCAGGATCAGATCGTCCTCGAGGTTCCGATGGCGGCGCGCGGCCAGCTGTACGGCCTTCTCTGCGTGATCTCGGAAGGTGCCGATGCGGCCGAGCGATTGAACCACATTCGACCGATCGCCAATGCAATGGGCGACGCGATGTCGCTCGCGCTGTCCAGCATCGCATTGCGCGAGCAACTGCGGAGCCAAGCCCTGCGGGATCCGCTGACCGGGCTTTACAATCGTCGTTTCCTGGAAGAGATCCAGGAGCGAATGTGCCTCGATGCCGAGAGGCGGCGGACATCGATTTCGGCGATTATGATCGACCTCGATCATTTCAAACGCCTCAACGATGAGCATGGCCATGCTGCCGGCGATGCAGCGCTGCGGGATGTTGCCGCGGCCATCCTCTCGTGCCTGCGCAGCTCGGACGTCGTTTGCCGGTATGGCGGAGAGGAACTGGCGGTCCTACTTTCCGATTGCTCATTGGCCGCAGCGACTGGCAAGGCAGAGCAGATTCGCACGCGGATTTCGGAATTCACCAGCGCCAGAGGGGTGACAGTGACGGCCTCCCTGGGCGTGGCGTCGATCCCGGAGACATCCAATGAGGTTGCGGACCTGCTGCCGGCCGCGGATGCGGCATTGTATCAGGCAAAGCAACATGGTCGAGACCGTGTGGCAGGCGCTCCCGTTCTGCGATCAGCGAAAAGATTGAGCCTGATCGACGCCGAAACGGCGGTGCCCACTGAATAGACCCGCCGAACCTAGCCCGCCCGCGGGGCCCTGGCACGCTCGGCCGACCAGGCTTCGGGGTCGGCGAGGAACGCCTTGATCTTGTCGTATTGTCCGGCCTCGAAGCGGCCGAGCTGTTCCGCCATCCCTGCGACATCCCACCAGTTGGCAAGCGCGTGCAGCGTGATCCCCTCGGCCTGCAGGCTGGTGTCGATATGCGGGAAGATGCCGTAGTTGAAGATCACGAAGGTGTGTGCGATCTCGCCGCCGGCCTGGCGGATCGCACGGACGAAGTTGAGCTTTGAGGTGCCCTCGCTGGCGAGGTCTTCGACCAAGAGCACCCGCGCCCCGTCGCCGAGCCGGCCCTCGATCTGGGCGTTGCGGCCGAACCCCTTGGGCTGCTTGCGCACATAGAGCATCGGCAGCGACAGCCGGTCGGCGATCCACGCGGCAAACGGGATGCCGGCGGTTTCACCGCCGGCGATCGCGTCCAATGCCTCGAAGCCGATTTTGCGCTGGATCAGCTCGGCCCCCATGTCCATCAGCCGCCGCCGCGCGCGCGGAAACGAGATCAGCCGCCGGCAATCGATATAGACCGGCGACAGGCGGCCCGAGGTGAAGGTGAACGGGTCGTCGGGCCGAAACAGAACGGCTTCGGTTTCGAGCAGGATGCGGGCGGTTATTTCCGCCGCATCGGCCTCTCCCGGCGTGCGGGCAGGATGTTCGGCCTTGGTCATGCGGCATTTTAACGGCAAAGCGAGCAGGGTTGACAATCCATGTTGATGGGAACAAAACAAGAACTATAAAACTGAGGTGTTTGCGATGCCGGGTGCGGTCGCGCTGGCCGCGTTGCGCAGCCAAATCCGCCGGATCGAGCGACCGGCGGCGGGCCTGCACGGGGTCCTGCCGTTCGGCGCCGCTGCGCTGGACCGGGCATTGCCGCAAGGCGGGCTGGCGCTCGGCGCCGTGCACGAGATTCTGGGGCAAGGCGGCGACGAGGAAGACGGCGCCGCGGCGGCCGGGTTTGCCGCCGGCATCCTCGCTCGGCTCGGCCGCTTCCCGGTGCTGTGGTGCCTGAAACGGCCCGATTTGTACGGGCCGGGGCTCGCGGCAAACGGACTCGATCCGGCGCGCCTGGTGCTGGTGTCGGAATCGCGCGACGAGCGCCTGTTGTGGGCGGTCGAAGAGGGGCTGCGCACCGGGCACGGCGCCGGCCTCGCCGCCGTGGTCGGCGAGATCGGCGCGCTGCCGATGGTGGCGAGCCGGCGGCTGCAGCTTGCCGCCGAGCGCTCCGGCGTCACCGCGCTGCTGCTGCGGCGCTGGCGCAGCGGCGCCGAGGCGGCGGCCGAGCGCGGCCGGCCGAGCGCGGCGGTGACGCGCTGGCGGGTGTCGTCGCTGCCCGCGGCCGCGGTCGTCGATGAGCGGGGGGCCGGCGAGCCGGGGATCGGGCGGCCGCGCTGGCGAGTCGAATTGCTGCGCTGCCGCGGCGGACGGCCGGGATCGTGGGAGGTGGAGGCGGCGGATGCGACGGGTCATGTGTGTATTTCTGCCGAACTGGCCGATCGACCGGCTGCGCCGCGCCAAACATATCCCTCGCCCCTCCGCCGGGCCGGGTGAACCGACGCCCTTTGCCACGATCGCCGCGGCAGGCGGGCGGCTGCTGCTCGCCGCGGTCGACCCGGCCGCGGCCGCCGCCGGTCTCGCGCCGGGGATGCCGCTCGCCGATGCGCTGTCCTATGTGCCGGGCCTCATGACGCGGCCGGCCGAACCCGATGCCGACCGCGCGGCGCTGGTGCGGCTGGTCGAATGGTGCGGGCGCTACAGCCCGTGGATCGCACCCGACCCTCCGGCGGAAAACGGCGGCGCCGGCATCACGATCGAAATCACCGGCTGCGCCCATCTGTGGGGCGGCGAGGCGGTGCTGGCCGCCGACCTGTCGCGCCGGCTCGCGCGCCCCCACGGAGCGGGCGACGGCATCAGCCACCGCATCGCCATCGCCGGCACGCTCGGCGCCGCCTGGGCCCTGGCGCGCTTCGCCGCCGCCGCTGGAGAGCCGGCGATCCCGCCGCCGGAGCGGCTGCGCGAAGCACTGGCGCCGCTGCCGGTCGAGGCGCTGCGTCTCGACCCGGCGACCGCCGCGGGGCTGCACCGCGTCGGGCTCACGCGGATCGGCGATCTCTACCCCATGCCGCGCGCCGCGCTGGCCCGCCGCTTTGGCGACGAGGTCGCGCGCCGGCTCGACCAGGCCGCGGGCGCGGCGCCCGAACCGCTGTCGCCGCTCGGCGAAGCACCAACGCGGCGGGTGCGGCTGAGCTTTGCCGAGCCGATCGCCGACCCGGCCGACCTCGCCGCCGCGACCGAACGGCTGGCCGGCGACCTCACCGGCTGGCTGGCGCGCGAGGGGGTCGGCGCGCGCCGGCTCGATCTCGGCTTTCACCGCGTCGACGGCCGGGTCGAGCACATACGCCTCGGCACCGCCCGGCCGAGCCGCGACCCCGCCCATCTCGCCGACCTTTTGCAGGCGCGGCTCGACACGATCGACCCCGGTCTTGGAGTCGAAGACATGATCCTCGCCGCCTATACGGTCGAGACGCTGGGCGCGGAACAGGCCGATGTCCTCAATCTCGGCCTCGCTCCCCCGCTGGTGGGGGAAAGCCAGGGCACAGGCCTGCGCACCCTCGCGCCGCTCATCGACCGGCTCGGCGCACAGCTCGGGCACCAGGCCCTCGCCCGGCTCGAAGCCCGCGAAAGCCACCTCCCCGAGCGCGCGTCGGCGCCAGCGGCAATCGCCGAAAGCCAAAAAATTCTCCCTCTCCCCCCGTCTGCGGGGGGAGACGGCAGGGTGAGGGGGATAGGCGAGAAGCAGCGCCCTCACCCTCCCATCGCTGGTGCGATGGGCCCCTCCCTCTCCCGCAATGCGGGCGAGGGATTTAAGCCGCCGCGCCCGGTCCGCCTGTTTCGCCCGCCGGAACCGATCGAGGCGTTCTGGCTGCTGCCCGACGACCCGCCGTTCCGTTTCGCGTGGCGCCGCCGCCGGCACCTCGTCGCCCGGGCCGACGGGCCCGAGCGGATCGCCGAGGAATGGTGGCGGCCCGATGCCGCCGGCGCTGCCCCGATCGTCCGCGCCGAGGCGATCCGTGACTATTACCGGGTCGAGGACGCGGAAGGCCGGCGCTTCTGGCTGTTCCGCGCCGGGCTGCCCGGCCATGACCCGCCGCCGCGCTGGTACCTCCATGGCGTGTTTGCGTAACCGTCCCTCATTCGTCGCCCCCGCGAAGGCGGGGGCCCAGGAGCAGGCGGCGAGACCTTGGCCTCTGGGTTCCCGCTTTCGCGGGAATGACGAGGAGAGAGAAGCGCAATGACGAACGCCGCAGCCAATTACGCCGAGCTTCAGGTCACCAGCAATTTCTCGTTCCTGCGCGGCGCCTCGCACCCGGACGAGCTGGTGGCGCAGGCGGCAGCGCTCGGCCACCGCGCGGTTACGATCACCGACCGCAACAGCCTTGCCGGCGTCGTGCGCGCGCACGACGCCGCGAAACGCACCGGCATCCGCCTCGTCGTCGGCTGCCGCCTCGACCTGACCGACGGCACCGGCCTCTTGGCCTTTCCCGAGGACCGCGCCGCCTATGGACGGCTGACCCGCCTGTTGACCCTCGGCAAGCGCCGCGCCCCGAAAGGCCAGTGCCACATCAGCTACGCCGATCTCGTCGCCCACGGCGAGGGGCAGATCGTCATCGCTCTGCCGCAGGGAACAGACGGCGACGCCGCCGCCTTTGCCGCCTGCCTCGCCGCCGATTTCGAGGGGCGCGCCTATCTCGCGGCGCAGCACCTGTATCGCGGCGACGACGCGCGGCGCCTCGCCCGGCTTGCCCGCATCGCCACCGCCTCCGGCATCCCGCTCGTCGCCACCAACGACGTGCTCTACCACGTGCCGGGGCGGCGCATGCTGCAGGACGTGGTGACCTGCATCCGCGAGCACTGCACGATCCGCGAGGCCGGGTTTCGCCTCACCGCCAATGCCGAGCGCCATCTGAAGCCGCCAGCCGAGATGACGCGGCTGTTCCGCGGCCACGAGGACGCGCTGGCCCGCACGCTGGAAATCGCCGGGCGCTGCCGCTTCAGCCTCGACGAGCTGCGCTACGAATACCCCGAGGAGCCGGTGCCGCCGGGCCTCACCGCGCAGCAGCACCTCGCCGCGCTGACCTGGGCCGGCGCGGCCGACCGTTTCGGCGGCAGCGATGGCGATGCGTTCGAGACGGCTGCTGCGCAGCCTCCTCAGGATGAGGAAACAAGCGTGGCCGGCATCAATCCTGAGGAGCGCTCGCAGAGCGCGTCTCGAAGGACACGTGGCGATCTTTCCCGCATCCCCGCCAAGATCCGCACCCTGATCGCGCACGAGCTGGCGCTGATCGAACAGCTTGGGTTCGCCCGCTATTTCCTGACCGTACACGACATCGTCGCGTTTGCCCGACAGCGCGGCATCCTGTGCCAGGGGCGCGGTTCGGCGGCCAATTCGGCGGTGTGCTATTGCCTCGGCATCACCGCGGTCGACCCGGCGCGCATCGATGTGCTGTTCGAGCGCTTCATCAGCGCCGCGCGCAACGAGCCGCCCGATATCGACGTCGATTTCGAGCACGAGCGGCGCGAAGAGGTGATCCAGTACATCTACGAGAAATACGGCCGCGACCGCGCCGGGCTCGCCGCCACCGTGATCTGCTACCGCTCGCGCAGCGCGATCCGCGAAATCGGCAAGGTGATGGGCCTGTCGGGCGATGTGGTCGCCGCGCTCGCCGGCGGCATCTGGGGCTGGTCGAATGAGCCAATTCCCGACCATCGGGTGCACGAAGCGGGCCTCGACCCCGGCGACCGCAACCTCCGCCTGACGCTCGACCTCGCCGCCGCATTGATCGGGTTTCCCCGCCACCTGTCGCAGCATGTCGGCGGGTTCGTCATCACCCGTGGGCCGTTATCTGAGCTGGTGCCGATCGAGAACGCGGCGATGGATGACCGCACACTCATCGAGTGGAACAAGGACGACCTCGATGCGCTCGGCATTCTGAAGATCGACGTGCTGGCGCTCGGCATGCTGACCTGCATCCGCAAGGGGTTTGCGCTGATCGGCCAGCATTACGGCCGGCGCTTCGACCTCGCCACGGTGCCGCCCGAGCAGAAGCCGGTCTACGACATGCTGAGCCGGGCCGATTCGCTGGGCGTGTTCCAGGTCGAAAGCCGTGCCCAGATGACGATGCTGCCGCGCCTCAAGCCGCGCGAATTCTACGACCTGGTGATCGAGGTCGCGATCGTGCGGCCGGGGCCGATCCAGGGCGACATGGTCCACCCCTATCTGCGCCGGCGTAGCGGCAAGGAGCCGGTCGACTACCCGTCGGAGGCGCTGCGCCAGGTGCTCGGCAAGACGCTGGGGGTGCCGCTGTTCCAGGAACAGGCGATGAAGATCGCGATCGTCGGCGCCGGGTTTCCGCCCGACGAGGCCGACCGGCTGCGCCGGGCGATGGCGACCTTCAAGCGCAACGGCGAGATCCACCTGTTCCGCGACAAGTTCATCAAGGGCATGCTGAAGAACGGCTACACCGCCGAGTTCGCGACCCGCTGCTTCAGCCAGATCGAGGGGTTCGGCACCTACGGCTTTCCAGAAAGCCACGCCGCGAGCTTTGCGCTGCTCGTGTACGTCTCGGCCTGGCTCAAATGCGCCTATCCCGATGTCTTCGCCTGCGCCCTCTTGAACAGTCAGCCGATGGGGTTCTACGCCCCGGCGCAGATCGTCCGCGACGCGCGCGAGCACGGGGTCGAGGTGCGCCCGGTCGACGTCAATTTCAGCGAATGGGACTGCACGCTGGAGGCGGCGGGTGAGCCTCCGTTTCACCGACATCCCGGCCTTCGCCGGGATGACAAAAAGTATGCCCTGCGGCTCGGGTTGCGCCAGATCAAGGGGTTGGCCGAGGCGAATGCGGCGAGGCTCGTCGCCGCCCGCGGCGCCTTGTATCGCAATGCCGAGGATTTGTGGCGGCGCAGCGGGCTCGGCCGTGCCGCCCTCGAACGCCTCGCCGCCGCCGATGCGCTGCGCTCGCTAAATAAAGAGCGCGGGGGCCTCGACCGGCGCCGCGCACTGTGGGCGCTAAAGGCGCTCGGCGACGCGCCGCTGCCACTGTTCGCCGCATCGACGAAGACACCGGAGCCGGCCCCTCACCCTCCCGCTGCGCGGGTCCCTCCCTCTCCCCGTGACCACGGGGAGAGGGTCGGGGCGAGGAGCGAGAGCGAATCCCTCGCCGCTTCCCTCCTTCCCGAAATGCCGCTCGGCGAGCATGTCGTCGAGGATTACGCCAGCACCAGCCTGACGCTGAAGCGCCACCCGCTCGCCTTTCTGCGCGCCGAACTCGCCGGCGAGGGCCTCGTCGCCGCCGCCGACCTGGCGACCCTCCCGGTCGAGCGCCGCGTCGCGCTCGCCGGGCTGGTGCTGATCCGCCAACGCCCAGGCAGCGCCAACGGCGTCGTCTTCATCACGATCGAGGACGAGACGGGAATCGCCAATCTGATCTTGTGGCCCGACATCCTCGAGCGCTTCCGCCGCCCGGCGCTCGGCGCCCGGCTGCTTTACTGCCGCGGCCGGCTGCAGCGCGAGGAAAGCGTGATCCACGTCGTCGCCGAGGAATTGCGCGATTTCAGCCCGCGCCTCGCGACGCTGCGCGGCCGCGACGGCAACGACCGGCCGCCCATCACGCCGCCGACGACGGCGCCCGAGCGGCTGCCAGGACACGATTCGCGCGATATCGTGGTGCCCGCGCGCAACTTTCGCTGATCTCGATTGCCGATCCGTTCCTACAATCCCAGCTTTAGCCGATGGACTTTGTCTTTGCCGACCCGCCGTCGCTGGAGACGCCGCTGCGCGCGGCGATCGGCATAGCGCACCGGCAGAGCGAAGACGCGGCGATCGCCGCGATCCTCACCGCCGCGACGCAGCCGGCCGAAGCCAACGCCCGCATCGCCGCGACCGCGCGCCGGCTGGTCGAGACCGTGCGCCGCGAGCGGCTCGGCAAGGGCGGGCTCGACGCGTTCCTGCATGAATACGCGCTGAGTTCACCCGAGGGCATCGCGCTGATGTGCCTGGCCGAGGCGCTGCTGCGCATCCCCGATTCCGACACGATCGACCGGCTGATCCGCGACAAGCTCGCCGGCGCCGATTGGGAGCGGCATCTCGGCCATTCCGCCTCGCTGTTCGTCAACGCCTCGACCTGGGCGCTGATGCTGACCGGGCAGCTGCTGCGCGCTGATGCGGGCGGCGAACGCGACCTCGCCCAGGCGTTGCGGCATTTCGCGGCGCGCGCCGGCGAGCCGGTGCTGCGCCAGGCGGTGACCGCGGCGATGCGCATCCTCGGCGGCCAGTTCGTCATGGGGCGCACGATCGAGGCGGCGCTGGCCCGCGCGGTGCCGACCGAGCGGCACGGCTATCGCCATTCCTACGACATGCTCGGCGAGGCGGCGTGCACCGCCGCCGACGCCGCCCGCTACCGCGCTTCCTACCGCAACGCGATTACCGCAATCGGCGCCGCCGCCGCGGGCCGCGCGGTCGAAGAAGCGCCCGGCATCTCGGTCAAGCTGTCGGCGCTGCACCCGCGCTACGAGGCGGCGCAGGCCGGCCGGGTGCGGCGCGAGATGCTGCCGGTATTGCTCGACCTCGCCGCCGCGGCGCGCACCGCCGGCATCGGCTTTACAATCGACGCCGAAGAGGCCGACCGCCTCGAATTGTCGCTCGACCTGTTTGAGGCCCTGGCGCTCGCGCCGGAGCTGGCCGAATGGGACGGGCTCGGTCTTGCGGTGCAGGCCTATCAGAAACGCGCGCCGGCGCTGATCGACTGGCTCGCCGACCTCGCCGCGCGGGCCCGCCGACGGCTGATGGTGCGGCTCGTCAAGGGCGCCTATTGGGACAGCGAGATCAAGCGCGCGCAGGAGCGCGGGCTCGACACCTATCCGGTCTACACCCGCAAGGCGGCGACCGACGTCTCCTACCTCGCCTGTACCAAGCGCCTCTTCGCGGCCGGCGCCGCGTTCTATCCGCAATTCGCCACCCACAACGCGCATACGCTCGCCGCAATCATCGAA
>DATLRD010000125.1:0-52732 GCA_035534855.1 Allostellaceae bacterium
ACTGCCGCGTCCGGCGCGGCGCGGCGCCAACCAGTCGGATTTAACTAAATCGCAATGCTTCGCCCTCAGCATCCTCTCCAATCGCCCCACCAGCAAGATTGACCGCGCCATGGTTACCAACCTTTGCCGCAAGCTGATAGCGGACCGCCGCGGCGCCACCGCGATCATGATCGCGCTGATGGCGGCGCTACTGATCGGCTTCGCCGGACTCGGCGTCGAGGTTGTACAGGCGCTCGAGACCCAGCGCCATATGCAGGCGGTGGCGGACAGCGCCGCCCTGTCGGCGGCGAACGCGCAGCTGATAGGATCTCCGTCGCCCTACACCTACGAGGGCTTCGCGCTCGCCGCCAAAGCCGGCTATTCGAGCGGCCAGACCACCGCCTGCGTATCGACCAGCCCGCAGGTTTATGTCGGCGCGCCGTGCGCCGGACGCGAGAGCAACGCCGCTTACCTAACCGGCGGTTATGTGGAAGCGTTTATCGAGGCGCCGTTTACGTTGCAGCTGGCGCATGTCGTGTTCCCGGGGAATTTCACGCTGCATGGGCGGGCGGTGGCGCACATCCCTCCCAGCAACCCGAGCTGCTCGATAGCGCTAAAGCCCAACAACAGTTCTCACAGCGTAACCGGTTTAACAGTAAACTCAGGCAAGACCGTCAATTATCTCAACTGCTCGGTATCCGTCAACGCGAACGCGATTAAGAACGGCACCAGCGGCACGTTCTGCGCCACTGACATCTATGTCGGGGGGACAATCGGCAACAACGGCAACAGCGGGTTCACCACGTCAACGACGTGTGGTTCGGGGAGTCCGCCCCTATGCAGCAACAGCACGCCGAGTGCGTCCTGCGTGCCCAACGCCCCCGCGGCGCTCAACCCCTGGGCCGACACCACCCCGCCCACCTGCGGTAGCTACTCAAACGTGCCTGGTGGCAATACCGTTACGATCGGCACCGTCGGCGCGACCGTGAACTGCTACAATGGGTTCAGCCTCACCGGTCAGAAGTCGGTGACCCTCAACCCCGGCGTTTACGTCATCAACGGATCCATCAGCATGACAGGCTCCAACACGGTGCTGGCCGGGACCGGCGTCACGATATTCCTGACGGGCACCGGCACCGTGAACCTCGGCGGAGGCACGGCGACCCTCACAGCACAGACGGCCGCGCAAAGCCCAACCTATGGCGGCCTCCTCTTCTATTCGACGTCGAGCGGCAGCAGTTCATTTGGCGGCGGCAACAACACCTCACAGTTGACCGGGGTGATCGTCATGGCGAATCAGGACCTTACTTATCACGGCACCCCCGTTACCACGGGCAACCAGTGCTCCGAGATCGTCGCCTCGACCATAACATTCAGCGGCGATTCGACGCTGAGCGCCAACTGCGCGGGCTTCACCAATAAGCAGATCCAGCAACCTGCGATCCTGGTCGAGTAGGTAGGGGCGATGCCGCGATTGCTCCAACCGGCCGCAACCATGGTCGCCCTGTGGCGCGCGATCCCGCGCGGCACCGCGCTGGTCGAGTTCGGCCTAGCGGCGCCGTTCCTGATCCTACTGATCGTCGCGCTGATCGACTTCGGATTGGGGTACTATTCGTATCTGCAGGCGCAGGGGGCGGCCTCGGCCGGCGCCGAATATGCTTCGTACCACACGTTTGACCAGACCAACATCGAGAACGCGGTCACCGGCGGCACTAACCTCCCAACGAGCACCTCCTGCCCGCCCCCTTCGGGGAAAATCTCCGCCTGCCCGGTGCCCGCCGAGGTCTGCGGATGCACCAGCGGTGGCACCTTCACGCCGGGCGGCACCTTTAATTCGGCCACGGGGACTTGCACCGGCACGTGTACGGGCGGCACCACCCCCGGCATCTACGCCCTCGTCAACGCCGAGGTGAACTATACCCCCATCTTGCCTTATCCGTGGCTGGGCGGCTGCTGCACGCTGACCGGCACCGCGTATCGGCGGCTGCAATGAAGCCCCCCATCCGCCATCCGCTTTTTTCGCGGCGATTCGGCGAGCGCGGCGTCGCCGCGCTCGAATTCGCGTTTGTTCTCCCGGTGCTGTTGCTGATCGCGTTCGGCCTGATCGATTTCAGCCGGGTGATTTGGTGGCATACGACGCTCAATTATGCCGTGCAGGCCGCCGCCCGCTGCGGCGCGATCAGCCCGACCCTCTGCAAGGCGTCCAACGGCACGGTGAGCGTGGCGGGCTACGCCGCTCGCGAAGCCTACGCGTTGCCGGTGTCGGCCTCCAACTTCACGGTTACTAGCTCAACCACGATCTGCAACGGGCTGGCCGGGGTGCGGGTACAAACCAGCGGGACCGGGGTGCACTTCACCTATCTCTTTCCGCTGTTCGCGGCCTATTCCGGGCCGCTGACCGCGTCCGCATGCTATCCCACATGAGCGCGACAAGGCATGCGTGCCGCTTACATGATAATGATAATCCAGGTATAAATAGCCGGGGCGGGGAGTCCGCCGACCTCGGCGGGCGGCAACATTCGGGGCGATGATCCATGCAACTTAGACATGTCTTGCTGGCGCTTGGCCTGCTGGCGTTGGTCGCGGGCATCGGGCTTTCGATCGTGTCGCTGCGCACGCCGCGGCAACTGGTGGCGACGACGCAGCAAGCCGTCCAGCCGGTGACCGTGCTGGTCGCGACGCGCGCCCTGCCGGTCGCGACGCTCTTGCGCGGCGATGACACCAAATGGTCCCAGGTGCCGGCCCGCGAAGCCCCGCCCGGCGCCATCATTCAAGGCAAGGAACCCGCGGTCAACGTGCTCGGCGCGGCGACCAGCCGAGCCTTCAAGGAGGGCGATGCGATCACCCAGGATGCGATCATCCAGCCGACCGACGCGCGGTTTCTGCCGGCCGTGCTGGCGCCCGGCATGCGCGCGCTGGCGCTCAGTTTCAGCGAGCCGCAGCTGGGCGCGGGGCTGATCCAGCCCGGCGATCATGTCGACGTCATCCTGACGCAGAACTTCACCAGCGAATCGCACAACAATCTGGCGCTGCGCGAGGTCGGCGAAACCATCCTGCGCAACCTGCGCGTCATCGCCACCGACCGGACCCACCTGCAGCAGCCGGCCGCGCCCAACCAGCACGTCACCGCCCAGCAGAACCGGCCGGTGCCCCGGACCGTGACCCTCGAAGTGACGACCGGGCAGGCCGAAGATTTGACCGTCGCGCAGCGGCTCGGCGCGCTGCAGCTGACCTTGCGGGGTCTGGGCGACCAGGCCGACACGAAAGGCGCGTTGCCGCCGCCGACCTGGGCCACCGACGTGTCGCGCGCCCTGCGCTACGTCGCCGAAGGGGGGACAAACCCCGCCGAGGCGAGCCGGTCGGCGGCGGCCGCCTCGGGCGCCTCGGGCGCGATGGCGAGCCCGATGTCGAACGCGCCGGTCGCGATCGACATCTTTCGCGGCACCAAATCCGAGCGGCGCTGCTACTCGGAGCAGATCGGCAGCACCGTTCCCTGCCAGCCGGGGAGTGCGGCTCCCGGCGCGGGGACCGCCGAACCGGCCGCGGGCGCCGCTGTGCCGGGCAAGTCGAGCGCGCTTGCCCTGACGCCGACCAAGCGCGCCGCCTAACCAGGAGCCCGAGATGCCGCAAAGCGCCGCACCTGCCAGCCAGCCGCTGCCGATCGCGTTGGCCTATCTGCTCGATGCCGATTCCGAAGGCGTCGTGCGCCGCTCGTTTGCCGATGTCGGTTTTGTCGACGGACAGGTGATGCGCGGCAGCGTCGACGCCGCCGTCGACGAGCTGAGCCGCCGCGGCTCGCCGCGCTTTCTGATCCTCGACATCAGCGGGATCAGCGAGCCGTTGCCGCGGATCAGCCGGCTCGCCGAGGTCTGCGACCCGGGAACGGAAGTCATCGTGGTCGGCGAGCGCAACGACATCGTGCTGTACCGCGACCTCAGATCGGTGGGGGTCGCCGAGTATTTCTACAAGCCGCTGATCGGCAGCGTGCTCAGCCGCACCCTTGCCGAGATCAGCACCGGCACGCGCAGCCAGCTGCAAACCCGCAGCGGCCGGCTGGTCATCGTCATCGGCGTGCGCGGCGGCGTCGGCGCGACGACGATCGCCACCAATCTCGCCTGGTACATCTCCGAGATCCGCCAGAGCGGCGTGTTGCTGCTCGATCTCGACCTGCATTCGGGCGACGCCGCCTTGCAGCTGCATGCCCAGCCGGGCCACGCCCTGCGCGAGGCGCTCGACGATCCCGAGCGGATCGACGAATTGTTTCTCGAGCGCGGCGTCATCACCGTCGCCGGCCGTCTCGGGCTGCTGGCCGGCCTCGAACCGCTGGACGACCGGCTGACGCTCAACGAGGACGCCGTGCAGATGCTGCTGCAAAAGCTGCTGACGCATTATCGCTATGTGCTGGTTGATCTGCCGGCCGAAGCCGCGCTGTCGCTTCCCGCCATGCTGCATATGCCCGCCACCGTACTGCTGGTCAGCGACGGCAGCCTTGCCGCGACCCGTGAAGTCGGGCGCTGGCTGGAGTTTCTCGGCCCCAACACCCCGGAACGCACGGTGCTGCATGTGCACAACAAGAAAAGCACCGAGGGCGCGTTGCCGGACGAGGAGATGCTGCGGGTCATCCCGCCGCCTGACGTCTCGATCCGCTGGGATCGCAAGGTGCTTGGCGCCGCAGTTCTGGGGACGAAATCCGTGCAGGAGCGCAGCGCCATTCGCGACGGGATGGCGGCGTTGTCCGTGCGGCTGTCGGGCGCCGCCGCCGAAGTGGAACGACCCCTCTGGAAAAGGATCTTTGGCTAAATGGCCCTGCGCACCACGCCTCGCGACGAGACGGGCGCCACCGTCAACGGGATTCCCGCTCTGTTGCCGGTCCGGCCGTCGATGGTCGGTGGGGCACCGGTGCGCCCTCAGGCCAAGCCGAGCGACGCCATTTACGATCTCGTCCTGGCGCAGATCGAGCCGGCGATGGCGGTGCGCCTCGCCCGGCCGGAGCTGACGGGGCGCGTCGAACGGCTGGTTGCCGAGGTCGCCAACGAACGCCGCCTGCTGATGAACCAGCAGGAACAGAAGGCCTTCGCGGCGGCGATGGTCGACGACATGATCGGGCTGGGTCCGCTCGAAAACCTGCTGCGCGACGAGACGGTGTCCGACATCCTGGTGAATGGCCCAAACCAGATCTATGTCGAGCGGCGCGGCAAGCTGATCCTGACCGACCTGGAATTCCGCAACGACCTTCATGTTCTGTACGTCGCCCAGCGGATCGCCTCGTCGGTCGGCCGGCGCGTCGATGAATCGAGCCCGATGCTTGATGCGCGCCTGGCCGACGGCAGCCGGGTCAATGTCGTCATCCCACCGCTCTCGCTGCGCGGACCAAGCATCTCGATCCGCAAATTCACCCGCACCTTTCTCGACTTCACCCGGATGATCCAGTTCAAAAGCCTGTCGCCCGAGCTTGCCCGGGCGATGGAAATCGCCGCCCATTGTCGGCTCAACATCCTGATTTCCGGCGGCACCGGCTCGGGCAAGACAACCCTGCTCAATGCCATGTCGAGCCCGATCGATCCCGGCGAACGGGTCGTCACGATCGAGGACACCGCCGAGCTGCAACTCCAGCAGCCGCACGTCGTACCGCTCGAAACACGGCCGCCGAATGTCGAGGGCAGGGGCGAGATTACGCAGCGCGACCTCGTGCGCAACGCCCTGCGCATGCGCCCCGATCGGATCATCGTCGGCGAGGTGCGCGGCCCCGAGGCCTTTGACATGCTGCAGGCGATGAACACCGGCCATAACGGTTCGATGTCGACGATCCACGCCAACTCCGCGCGCGACGCGCTGGCGCGGGTCGAGAACATGGTGATGATGGCCAACACCAATCTGCCGAGCCGCGCGATTCGCGGCCAAATCGTCAGCGCCCTCGACCTCATCGTGCAGATCGAGCGCATGCGCGACGGTACCCGCCGCGTCACCGAGTTGTGCGAAGTCGTCGGCATGGAAGAAGACCTCATCACGCTCGCCACCCTGTTCACATTTCACTACGCGGGCGAAAGTCAGGACGGCGGTTTGACCGGGATGTTTGTCGGAACCGGGACCGAGCCGCGCTTTCTGAAGCGGCTGGAATATTACGGGCTGGAAAAGGAATTCATGCAGACGATCAGCGGCCCCGCGACGGAGGCGTGACATGATCCCTTCTTTTGCTGTCCTGCTCCTTCTTGCCGGCGGTATCGCAATGCTCGGGTTTGTGTTCGCCGGCCGCACCGGCGAGCGCACCCTCACGGGCCGCGTCGATCTGGCGAAGGGCGCGCCGACGCAACGCACCATCGATCCCGAGGCCGCCCCGTCCCTGCAACAGCGGACGCTTGCCGCGGTGCAGGCGATGTTCGCGTTTCGCATGCGGCGTACGTGGGGCGTGTCTTTCCGTCCCGTTCTGCTGCTGGGAATCGGGGCTGGCGCGGCCATAGTCGTGTGGGTGGTGGTTCGATATTCCGCCCATATGGCGGCCTATGTCGCCTCGCTGTCCGCGTTGGCGGCGTTTTTTCTCGCGCCACGGATTGTCCTCGTCCGCGAGCAACGCGGCGCCGACCGTCAGTTCAGCGCGCTGCTGCCGGATGCGGTGGATATGGTGGTGCGAATCGTGCGGGCGGGCATGCCGGTCGGCGCCGCGGTTCGGGCCGTGGGGCAGGAGGCCAATCCGCCGCTCAGCACTCTGTTCAGCCGGGTCGCCGACCAGGCCGCGATCGGCGTGCCGTTCGATGAGGCGCTGACGCGGGTCGCAACCGCTATCGGCAACGCCGATTTCCGGTTTTTCGCCGTGGCGGTTGCGCTTCAGCAGATGACCGGCGGCAACTTGGCGGCAACGCTGGAAACGCTGAGCACGATCATCCGGCGGCGCCGGGCAGTGCTGCTGAAGGCCCATGCGGCAAGCGCGGAGGTGCGCATGTCGGCGATGATCCTGGGCGCCATACCGTTTCTGGTGACCGGCGCGCTGCTGCTGGTGGCGCCAGCCTATCTCGACCCGCTGTTCAACGATTGGCGCGGCAACGTCATTCTCGGCATGGCGGCTTTCCTGCTGCTGGCTGCCTTCTTCACGATGCGCTCGATGATCCGCAACGCCTTGGCGACTTGAGGGTTGCAGGAGGCCAATATGTTGAATCTCTCCACCGCGCTGGCGGTTGGACTCGCCGCGATCACGCTCGCGTTTGGCGGCGTGTGTCTGGTTGCCTACAACATCTCGACGATGCGCGAACAGTTGCGCGGCCGCGTCGACCTCCTCGCGTCCGATCGGCGCGGCGGCGCCCAGCCGGGCGAGCGGATCCGACCTTCCGAGGGGCCCAGTCTGGTGGGCGTCACGGGCCTGCACGGCGATGAACTGCAATTCGCCCGCTGGCTCGAACACCTCCATATCCCGACCACCTATGCGCCGCGGCTGTTTGTTGCGCTGCGCGTCGTGCTGGCCCTCGTGTTCGCGCCCACGCTGGTCTTTCTTTCAAATCGTTATCTGTGGCACGCGATACCAACCCTCGTCGGGATTGGCTTCCTGGGCGTCATGCTCGGCTGGTGGTTGCCCCACCATCTCGCCGATCGCAGTGCGCGGAACCGCAAGCGGGCTCTTTCCCGCGGCTTGCCGGACGCGATCGAGCTGCTCGTCATCGCGGTCGAGGCCGGGCTGTCGCTCGAGGACGCGATGAACCGGATCGTCATCGAGCTGCAGCCGTCACAACCTGCGGTTGCCGAAGAGCTGGCAATTACCAGCGCGGATCTGAGGATGCTGCCGAACCGCGACGATGCGCTTCGCCGGTTGGCCGAGCGGGCCGACATGCCGAGCGTCAATTCGATCGTCACCACGTTGTCGCAGACCTTGAGGTACGGCACGCCGCTGGCCCAGGCGCTGCGCGTTGCCGCCGCCGAACTGCGCAACGACGCCTTGATCCGGCTCGAGGAACAGGCCAACCGGATGCCGGTGCTGCTCACCATCCCGATGATCTGCTTCATCCTGCCGACCTTGTTTTTGATTATCGGTGGGCCGGCTTTTTTGAAGGTCTTGGACGTCATCCAGCATTGGGGGGGTCGCTGACCCGCGGCCCCTGATGCGTCGCAGAAAAACCGGCGCCGATAGCGCGTTTTGCCTCGCCGAGGCGTGAGGTGATCGCACCATAATTGCGCGGCGTCCCGCTGCGACCAGGGCCGGTCGGGATGGGCGCGGCGGTGCTCGCGATCAACGCTGCGCCTCGCCGCCGACCAGCCGCTGCAATGCCCTCGGGCGATTGATCCAAATCAAGGAATTGCCGGCCATCTGACGATTAACTGCCGACGTTGCGCGTCGCCATCGTCAAAGATGGAACATCGTCATGACCTTAGGTGAAATCGCGGTGTTGTCGCTGATCATTGCAGCGTTCCTTGTGTTCGGGGTCACGCTCGCTTGGGTTTCGCGGGATGCGCGTACCACCGACAGGGTTTCGCGGAGGATCACGCACGATCCGACAGCCCACAGCGCCAACGACGGTTAGCGGGCGGCAAATTACCGGGCGCCCTGGACCATCATGTCAATCGGCCTGCGCGATTGGCCACATCGGTTCAGCATGCCCGGCCTACCGCCATATCTTGCTCGATCGCCTCATTGAGGTGGGCGAGGAGAGATTGCGGCACAGTGAGGCCAAGCACCTTGATGGTCCTTTTAAGGTTGCGATGGGCCGAAGTGCGTTGGTTGTTTGGATTGGAAGATCGACAGGTTTCGGATCCGCGAGGCCGGCGGCGATATTGGCAACACACGCTGCCCTTGATCCCGATCAATTCGCACCGGCTCGCGTTGCGCCAACGTTGCGCCTGTCCCTAGGGGCCGGTGAATGAGCAACGGGGTGGCGGCCGAGCCTGCGAAGATTGTTCGGCCGGTGGGATATTTCGGCGGCCGCCGGCCATATCTGGCCGCTGGCGTCCTGATCGTGCTCCTGGCCGCCGCCGGCGCTGCCTGGTGGACCGCCGGTCGCAGCGGGAAGGTGCACTACACAACGACGCCGGTAGCCCGCGGCGCCGTCATGCGAGCGGTCACCGCGACGGGCACCATCAACCCGGTCCTGACGATCATCGTCGGCACTTACGTGTCCGGCGTCATTCAGGAGCTCTATTGCGACTACAACACCGAGGTGAAAAAAGGCCAGATCTGCGCCAAGATCGACCCTCGTCCCTATCAAACCATCGTCGATCAGGACAAGGCGATCCTGGCGGTCGCCAAGGCACAGCTCGAGAAGGACAAGGCAAACCTCGAGTACGTCAAGGTGAATTCCGGGCGCACCGCCTTGCTGGCCCAGCAAAAATCGATCGCCCAGGACGCCGCCGACCAGTCGAAGAGCGTCTATCATCAGGTGCAGGCGCAGGTCATGATCGACGAGGCGACGATCCAGCAGCGCGAGGCCGAGCTGGCGACCGCGCAGGTCAACCTCGGCTACACCAATATCACATCGCCGGTGGACGGCACCGTGGTGTCGCGCAACGTGACGCAGGGTCAGACGGTCGCGGCGAGCCTCCAGACGCCAACATTGTTCCTGATCGCCAGCGATCTCACCAAGATGCAAGTCGACACCAACGTCAGCGAGAGCGACATCGGCGGCATCAGGGAAAGCAATCCCGCGACCTTCACTGTCGATGCCTATTCCGGGCGGTCGTTCGCGGGCAGCGTCGTGCAGGTGCGGCAGGCGCCGCAAACCATCCAGAACGTCGTCACCTATGATGTCGTCGTCGGCGTCGCCAATCCCGACCTGCTGCTCAAGCCGGGGATGACGGCCACGACCAAGATTGTCACCGATAAGCGCGATGATGTCATTCGAGTGCCCGATCAGGCGCTTCGCTACGTGCCTGCCGCTGCGGCCGCCAGGGCGCCGATGCAGACTGCGGCGGCGCCGGCGCCGAAGGCGGCTCCTGGCACGCAGGCTCGGCAGGGACAGGTGTGGGTGTTGGCCGGCGGCAAGCCCCAACGCATCGCCGTGACGCTCGGGCTCGACGACGACAGCTTTACCGAAATCGTCGGCGGCGACCTGAAGCCCGGCGATCAGGTCATCCTGTCGGAACAGAGCGGCAGCGCCGGCGGGGTCAGTCGGGCGGCGGTCTCGGTGCCGCGACTATAGCGTGACGGGACCGCAAAATGCCCGACGCGGTCATCGCGATCGAAGACGTCACGCGGACCTATCACGTTGGCGACATCGATGTTCACGCGCTCGGCGGGGTCAGCCTGACGATCGAGCGTGGCGAGTTCGTCGCCATCATGGGTTCCTCCGGCTCCGGCAAATCGACGCTGATGGCGATCCTCGGCTGCCTCGATCGCCCATCGACCGGCCGCTATCTGCTTGACGGCATCGATGTCGCAAGCCTCCCGGAGCCCGACCTCGCCCGGATCCGCAGCGAACGGCTCGGCTTTGTCTTCCAGAGCTTCAATCTGCTGTCGCGCACCAGCGCGGTGGAAAATGTCGCCTTGCCGCTGCTCTATTCGGATGAGGGAAAGTCCGGGCGCAAGGGGCGGTTTGCCCGCGCCTATGAGGCTCTGGATCGGCTCGGGCTCGCCGATCGCGCCGAAAACACGCCCGGCCAGCTTTCCGGCGGCCAGCAGCAGCGCGTCGCGATTGCCCGCGCCCTGATCAATTCGCCGAGCCTGCTCCTCGCCGACGAACCGACCGGCAATCTCGACACCCGCACCTCGCACGAGATCATGGAGACACTGAAGCAGCTCAATCGTGACGAGGGAGTGACGATCGTCCTGGTGACGCACGAGGCGGACATTGCCGCCTATGCCGATCGCACGGTGACGATGCGCGATGGCCGCATCCTCACCGACGAGCGCCGGACGTCGAGCATCGGCGGGACGTCGCCGCCGGCGGCGACGGATCTGTCGATCTTCCGCCCGCATGCTCCTTCAGCAATGAAGACCGGGGCGCCGCTTTCCTGGGCCTTTGGTCGGATGATCCTGGCCGCGGCGGTGCAGGCGCTGCTGCGCAACAAGATGCGCTCGGTCTTGACGATGCTCGGCGTCTTTGTCGGCGTCGCCGCGCTGATCGCAATGGTGGCCGTCGGCCAGGGCGCCAACGAGGCGGTGAAGAAGCAGATCGAGAGCCTCGGCACCAACCTGGTTGTCGTCTTGCCGGGAGCGGTGACGAGCATGGGCGCCCGCGGCGGCGCCGGCAGCGCATCGACCTTGACCGTCAGCGATGCTCAGTCGATCCGGCGCGACGCCCCGGCGGTCGGAGAAGTCGCCTACCTGATCCGGCAGATGGGCCAGACCCAGTATGCCGACCACAACTGGATGACCAACATCCAGGGAGTAACCGCCAACTACCCGCCGATCACCAATTGGCAGATCGCCGCCGGCCGTTTCATCACCGCCGAAGACGAGGGCAGCGCTGCTCTCGTCGTGGTGATCGGCCAGACCGTCTACCGCCAGCTTTTCGCGCCCTCGGACAATCCGCTTGGCGCCGTCATCCTGGTCAAGGGCGTGCCGCTGCGGGTCATCGGCGTGCTCGTGGCCAAGGGCCAATCGGGATTTGGCCAGGATCAGGACGATCTTGTCATGGTGCCGTTCCGCACTGCCGAAGCGAAGGTGCTCGGCGTGGCGGCGCCGACGCAACCGACGACGACGAGCGCGATCTTTACGCCGCAGCCCAACCCCTACGGCATTCAGCCCCGCATGACCGGCTTCGTCAACCAGATCTATGTCCAGGCCGAAGGCGAAGAACAGGTCGCCGCCGCGATCCAGCAGGTCACCGCGATATTGGTGCGCCGGCACCACATAAGGCCGGGCGATGTCAACGACTTCTCCGTGCGCAACCTCAGCCAGATTGCCAGTGCCCGCGAAGGCAGCAGCCAGGTCATGGCGCTGCTGCTTGCCTCGGTGGCCTCGATCTCGCTGCTCGTCGGCGGCATCGGCATCATGAACATCCTCCTGGTTTCGGTGACCGAGCGAACCCACGAGATCGGCCTGCGCATGGCGATCGGCGCGCGCCGGCTGCATGTGCTGCTGCAATTTCTGGCGGAAGCCGTATTTCTCAGCCTGATTGGTGGCGTCGCCGGCATCGTCTTTGGCATTGCCGTGTCTGAGACAATCTCCGTCGTCGCCGGCTGGCCGACACCGATTTCGCCGACCGCGATTCTCGGCGGCTTCGCCTTTTCCGCCGCCGTCGGGATCTTCTTCGGCTATTACCCGGCGCGCAAGGCGGCCCGCCTCGACCCGATCGACGCGCTGCGCTACGAGTAATGCCTGTCCGGCATCAACCCAACCTCGCCGCCCGGACCCGCCCGTCCGGGCGAAGGACCGGGTCCACCCTCCTAGACCACATGTCCGCCTGAGCGCGGGGCGACCCGTCTCACAACGCTAGGAGCGACCCGATGTATCTGTCCGAAAAGGCCGAGTTCGCGAAGCTTTCCCATCGCCTGCGGTTCGGCACCTCTCCGACAAGCTCCCGATCCCCGACAACATCGCCCTGATGCCGCTGCCGCCCAAATCGCCCGAACTCAACCCGGTCGAAAACATCTGGCAGTACATTCGTGGCAACTGGCTCTCCAAGCGCGTCTTCCGCTCCTACCGCGACATCCTCGACCACTGCTGCCGTGCCTGGAACAAACTCGTCGACCAGCCCTGGACCATCATGTCAATCGGCCTGCGCGATGGGCCACATCGGTTCAAATCAGCAGGACTTGGTATTAATCGACTATTAGCAGCGAGTTGAGCCTTAACGGAACGCGAATTCCTGGTAACCGCCTGTGGCGACCTCGTCGGTTGTCCGGCGGAAATGCGCGCCGTTGCCGTTGTAGCCGAGAACGCGGCGCACGGTCCGGCCGGCGACGTTGCGATTGACGCCGTTCTGCCAGGAATCGACCTTGAACGACAGCAAGGCTTCGCCCGCCTCGATCACGATCCGCGTCCACGCGTCCACGTTTTCCGGCCGGGTCTCCACACGCGTGTAGTTGTGCTGTTGCATGAACCGCAAGAGGCCCGCCTGGAATTCGACGCTGTGCGAGATGGCCTGCGGAATATTGCCGCGCGCGGTGTGCGGGCCGAGCACCATCAGCATGTTGGGGAAGCCTTCCGCGAGCATGCCGAGATAGGTGCGCGGGGTGTCGAGCCAGGAATCTTTAAGCCGGCGGCCGTGCTCGCCGCGGATATCGATACGGTCGAAGGCGCCGGTTACGCCATCAAAGCCCGTGGCGTAGATCAGGACGTCGAATTCGTGTTCCCGTCGCGTGGTTTTGATGCCCAGCGGCGTGATGCACTCGATCGGCTCATCCGCAATTGTATCGATCAGCGTCACGTTGTCCCGGTTGTACGCTTCGAAATAGCCGCTTTCCAGGGGCACCCGGCGGGTGCCGAAGCCGTGATCTTTGGGGATCAGCTTGTCCGCCACGTTCGGATCTTTCACGCGCTGGCGAATCTTTTTCGCGATGTAGGCGCTGATGGCGGCATTGGCTTCCTCGTTGGTCAGGATGTCGCGGAAATTGCCCATCCAGATGCCAAAGCCGGGCTCGCCGTAAAGCTTCTCCCAGAACGCTTCGCGCTCCTCGGGCATCACGTCCAGGGTTTTTCGCGGGTCAGCCTGATGAATGAACCAGCTCGGCGTCGTCGCGCAGTGCGCGTAAATTTCCTCGTAACGGGATTTGATTTCCGCCATCTCCGCCTTGCTTATCTTGGAATTGTGCAAGGGCGCCGCCCAGTTGGGGCGGCGCTGGAAAACGGTAAGGTGCTTCGCCTGCTTGGCGATCTCCGGGATCGCCTGGATGGCGGTCGCACCGGTGCCGATGATGCCGACGCGCTTCTCGCTGAAGTCCACCGGCGTGTGCGGCCACCGCGCGGGGTGATAGGCAGGCCCCCTGAAGCTGTCTCGGCCCGGAATGGCCGGCAGCGTATAGGCCGAGAGGATGCCAATGGCGGTGAAGAGGAACCGCGATTTTGCCTGCTGGCCGCTTTCCAGCGTCACGTTCCACTGGTTCGCCGCCTCGTCCCAATGCGCCGCCGCGACCGTGCTGCGGAACTCGATGTCGCGGCGCAGGTCGAACTTGTCGGCGACGTAATTCAGGTATTCCAGCGTGTCGGGCTGGGGGGAGAAGTGCTCCTTCCAGTCCCATTCCCGCATCAGCTCCTTGGAAAAGGAGTAGCCATAGGTCCAGCTTTCGGAATCGAAACGCGCGCCGGGGTAGCGGTTCCAGTACCAGGTGCCGCCGACGTTCGTGCCGGCCTCGAAGACCCGCGCGGTCATGCCCAGTTCGCGCAGGCGGTAGAGCATATACATGCCGGAAATCCCGGCGCCGACGACGATCGCGTCATAGACCGCGAGCTGACCCTGGCCCGGGCGCTCGCTGGGGCGGTCCGCCAAGCCGTGTGTGTCCGGCATGATTGGTTTCCTTCGTTGCGACGCGCGGCCAAAATTCGCGGCGGGCCACCGGCGGTTTCATCGCCGAGGCAAGCTACCGCTTCAACGACCATCGACTAAGCAGAATTGCTTGGCGCGATCCACATTTCCCCTCTCCGCCCTCCAGGCCCTTCAGGGGGGAGGGAGAGGGAGGGACCCACGCCTCCAGGCGTGGGAGGGTGAGGTGGGTGTCGGCAAGCGCTCTGGCATCAACCCTCTCCGCCCCCGGGGGCGGAGAGGGAGTGAACGACGAAGGCTGACGATTTGTGCGCCAATCATTCCAGGTCATCGGCGACATCGGAGAGGACGAAGGCGCCCGGCGGTTTCTCCGAGCGGCCGGCGCAGCGGAGATCGACGGCGATTACCGGCCGTCGCTGGCCAGCGCGGGAATTACCTCGCGCCAGCTCCCGCCGTCACGCTGGCGTGATAGCGGAAGGTATGGAAGGGCCGCCCGCTCGCCGCGGAGATTGAGGCACTGTCTGAGATCCAGCTCAAACCCAGCAGCAGCAGACACCGGCCCGCTGCTACCCCATTTACTGCCCGGCGAGTTATTCGGACCCGCGCTCTTCCCCTACTACATTGATTCCGCTGGTGCCCCGAGTCTGATTTGAACAGACGACCTACCGCTTACGAAGCGGTTGCTCTACCGCTGAGCTATCGGGGCGACACCGGCTGCGATCCGCCGCGGCTTACTTATCCGATTGCGCGGCTGCCGCCAAGCCGCTCGGCGCGGCCCGCCCGGCGCCGGCCTCCCCTGGCATCTCCCCTGGCATCTCCCCCGGCATCGCCCCTGGCACCTCAGACGCCGGCAGCATCGGCAACGCGACAGCCGCGGCCGACGCCGCGATGGCCAGGCCATGCCCGCGCCGCGGGACTTGCCACGCCAGCGTGTCGAACCCGCCGCAATGCGGGCAAAGCGGCGCCCATTCGCCGCTGTCGCCGTCGCAGCGGCGGCACACATAGGCGGGGTCGGGCGGCGCGCCGAGGGCGCGGTCGCGCCAGGCGCGCGCCGCCACCGCGCCGCCGGCTTCGTTCTCCTCGAGCCGGGCCATCAACAGGCACAGCCGGCGGGCCGGCCCGGGGGGCGGCGCCGCCGCCAAGGCGAGGCCAAGGTGGCGGCGCGCTTCACCCCACAGCTGCGCCGCCAGCGCCGCCTCGGCAACCACCAGACGGCTTTCGGAGGAAGCGGGGTTGTGCGCGGCGAGGCGCTGCGCGGCGGCGGCGCGGGCGAGCGGCCCCGCCTCGGCGTCGAGGTCGAGATAGAGGCCGGCGAGGTCGGGGTGCGGCGCGTGGCGCCAGGCGCGTTCGATCGCCTTGGCCGCCGCGCGCCGCCGCCCCAGCTCGAGCAGCAGTCGGGCGTGATGGCAGGCGGGGACGGCGAGGTCGGAGGCCAGCGCCTGCGCCTTGCCGGCGAGCCCGGCGGCCGGCCGCATCTCGCCGCGGCGCTCGGCCGCACGGCTCAGCTCGTAAAGCACGATGCCGCGGTGATGGCGGGCGCGTTCGGCCGACAGCGCCCCGCCCCGCCCGACCCCGGCGAGGGTGTCGCGCGCTGCTGCCCAGTCGCCGGCGCGCGCCTCGAGCAGCAGCAGGCTGTCGACCAGCCACGTTGCATCGGGGCGCAGCCCGCGGGCGCGCTCGGCAAGCTGCCGCGCGGTGGCGTCGTCGCCGTCGCGCAAGGCCTGGCCGATCAGGCCGCGCAGCCCGAGAAACTCGCTGTCCGGCCGTTCCAGCAGCCGCGTGTAAGCGTCCCGCGCAGCTGCTGCATCGCCCTGCCGCTGCGCCGCTTCGGCCGCGAGCAGCCAGGCGATCGGCCCGCCGTCGAGCAATGCAGCGGCGCGCTGGGCGGCCCGCCGCGCTTCGCCCGCCTGGCCCGCCGCCAGCGCGACAATGCCGCGGGTCAGTGCCGCCTCGCCGGCCCGCCGCCGGCGTGCCAGGCGGCGGCGCCGGAAATTGCGCGGCAGGCGGCGCAAGGCCGCGACGCCCACCGCCAGCGTCGCCACGATCACCACGACCAGCGCCACCGCACCGGCCAGCACCGCGACCGACGTCTCGATCTGCCAGCCCTGCCAGACGATCTCGACCTGCCCCGGGTGCCCGGCGACGAACGCGGCGCCGGCGACCGCCGCCGCCACCACAACCAGCGCCAGGATCGCGCGCATCAACGCGCCGGTCCGGAACTCGCGGGTGGCAGCGCGGCGGCGCCGAGCCGCGCCGACACCAAGGTCTCGATGCGATGCAGCGCGGCCTCGACCGCGAGGCGCTGCTGCGCCAGGCGCAGCCAGGGTCGCGCGGCCGCTTGCGGGGCGCCGGTCAGCTTGTCGAGCGCCTCGACCGCCGCCGCGAGATCGCCGCCGGCCAGTGCCCGTTCGGCGGCCGTCACCACGGCATCGGGAGTGCCCGCCGGCGCGGCGGCGTCGATGCGGCGGATCCTGACGAGCCCGCGCAGCCGCGCCAGCGTCGCGGCGGCCCAGCCGGCCGCGACCGGCGGCTTCTGCGCCGCTGCGATCGTGCCGGCGAGGGCCCGCAATGTCTCGGCCAGCACCGCCCGGCTCGCCACCCCGGTTGTCGCCGGCGCGGCCAGCGGCGCGGCGGCGGCCGCGACATCGGCGCGGGAATGCGCCAGATCGGACAACGCGTCGTATTCCGCCGTGAACGGCCGCCCCGCGGCCACCGCATCGCGGATCTGCAGCAGCACCAGCACGAGGGCGGTGTCGCTGGTGTCCTTGGCGGCCTGGGCGCTCGCCGCCTTGGCGATCGCATCGAGCCGGCCGGTCAGCTCGCCCGCGGCAGCAGCCTGCGCGCTGGCCGCCTTGTCGATCGCCGCGAGCCGCGTCGCCTGATCGGCGACCGCGCTGGAAAGTTTGGTCAGCTGCGCGCGCAGGTCGGCCGCGTCGCCCGGCGTGGCTGGCCGGGCCTCCAAGGCGCCGATCCGCCGGTCGAGCTGTCGCTGCGCCGCCGCCAGCCGGTCGAGGCGCGCCGCCAGCGCCCCATTGTCGGCCGGTGCGCCGCCGCCCCAGGGCAATGCCGGCACCCAGGAAGGCGCGCTCGCGACCAGTGCGACGACCAGCACCAGAGCGCCGGCCAGCCCCAGCGCGAGCGCGCGGTACGGCACTGCCGGCTTGGCAGCTTCCGGTTCGCTCGCCACCGCCTCGCCAACCGGTTCGGGGTTCTCGCGCGGTTCGCTCATCCAGGCCGCCGTTCGGCGATCAGCCGGTCGAGCGACGCCAGCAGGCCCGGCTGGTCCGGCCGCAACGCGATATGCCGCTCGCGAAAGCGCAGATCCGCCAGCGCCGCGTCGGCAGCGGCGCTGATCGACACCGCGGTGAGGCAACCCGTCGCCGCCGCGAGCCCGGCTTGCGCGGCGAGGCGGACAAAGGTCGCGGCGGTGCGCGGCGAAAAAAACAGCACGAAATCGAGGCTGCCGGCAGCAAGCGCGGCGGCCGAGGCGGCGCTGAATGCCGCGGCCGGACGCGCCTCATAGAGTACGGCGCGCTCAACGGTGAAGCCTGCCTCGCGCAGCTCGCCGGCCAGATCGCCGGCCACCGCGCTACCCGCGACATGCAGCAGATGCCCGGCCGCGGGGCATAACAGCCGGCACACCAGGCGGACCAGATCGCCGACCGCGCCGCCAGCATTCTCGACCGCGGCGAAACCCGCGGCGCGGGCTTGCGCGGCCGTCGCGTCGCCGACCGCAAACAGCGGCAGCCGGCGCTCGTCGCTCAACCTCGCCAACGCCCGCACGCCGTTGCCGCTGGTGCACAGAATAGCCTGCACACCAGCGAGATCGGGCGGCGGCGCGGCACGATAATGGATCTCGAACAACGGCTCGACGATCGCCTCGATGCCGCGCGCCTCCAGCGCCTCGGCGAGCCCGGCCGACGCGGCGTGCGGCCGCGTCACCAGGGCGCGCAACGGGGTTGGCGCCGGGTTTGGTGATTGGCCGCTCGCGGTCGCAAGTCCCATGCGGCCTTCATCGCGCAAGATCGACCGGGTGACAAGGCTTTGCCGCGAATGCCGGGGGCGGATGGAAGCGGCGGGCGATTTGCGGCATAGTCCGGCCCCGGCCCGCCGCGCGCAGGAGAGGAAGGACGATCATGCCGTTGACCCAGGAACTCGGCCGCTTCGCCGCCGGCCTTACCTTTGAAAAACTGCCGCCGGACGCGGTCGAGATCGCCCGCACCGGCTTTATCGACACGATCGCGACGATGATCGCCGGCGCCCATGACCCGGCGCCGCAGCTGCTGCGCCAGGGCCTCGCCCCGGCGCCCGGTCCCGCCAGTCTCTATTTCTCGGGCGAGACCGCCGCCGGGCCGGAGGCTGCCTGGATCAACGGCACCGCCGCCCACGCGCTCGACTACGACGATGTCGGCTGCCGCGGCCACCTCTCGGCCGTGCTGGCGCCGGCGATCCTCGCCGAAGCCGAAACCCTCAATCTCGGCGGCCGCGAGATGTTCGCCGCCTATGTCGCCGGCTATGAGACCTGGGCCGAGCTGGCGCGCCGCGACCCCGGCCACCATCACGTCAAGGGCTGGCACCCGACCGGCATTTTCGGGACGATCGGCGCTGCCGCCGCCTGCGCTGCGCTGCGCCGGCTCAACCCCGAACAGGCGACGATGGCATTGGCGCTGTCGGCGTCGCAGGCCGGCGGCATCATGGCCAATTTCGGGACGATGACAAAGCCGTTCCACGCCGGTCGCGCGGCGCATGCCGGGCTCGTCTCGGCGCGGCTCGCCGAATTCGGCTTTACCGCCGCGCCCGACGCGCTCGAACACCCGCAGGGTTTCCTGTCGGCCGTCTCGCCCGAGGGCAAGGCCGACCGCGACGGCCCCTGCCGGCGGCTCGGCGAAGACTGGCAGATCGTCAGGCAGGGCCTCAGCATCAAGAAATACCCGGCGTGCTACTGCACCCATCGCGCCCTCGACGCGATGCTCGACCTGCTCGCCGGGCGCCCGCTGAAGCCGGCCGAGATCGCCCGCATCACCGTGTCGATCAGCAAGACGCATTCGCTGATCCTGCGCAACCACACGCCGCAGACCGGGCTCGCAGCCAAGTTCAGCATGGAGTTCGCGATGGCGGCGGCGGTGATCTCGCGGCGCGCCAGCCTCGGCGAATACACCGACGCGTTTGTCCGCCGGCCGGAGGTGCAGGAATTGATGCGGCGGGTCGGGATCGTCACCAACGAGAATTACCACCCCGAGATGTCCGGCGCCTCGCAATGGGACCAGGTGACGATCGAGCTGGCGAATGGCGAGCGGCTGGACAGCGACAAGGTGCGGCGCGCCCGCGGCCATGCCGAGCTGCCGCTTGGCGAGGCGGAGTTGTTCGACAAATTCCGCACCTGTCTCGATGCCGGCCACGCGCGGATCGCGCCCGAGCGCCTGTTCGACCGGCTGCGCCATCTCGAAACCCTGTCGGCCCGCGACCTGACGGCGGTGGGATGAGTTTGCTGCTGCGTCGTCATTGCGGAGATCGAGCGGAGCGGTGCAGGCCAGCGGAATGACGCTCCCCATTCCGCCTCTCCTCGTCATCTCCGACCGCGGCCAGGCGCGGCAGCCGCTGCTCGACATCGCCGCGGCGGCGTTCGGCGCCGGCGGCCGGTGGTTCAGCCTGCGCGAGAAGGATCTGCCGGCAGCGGAGCGCCGCGACTTGCTGCGCGCGCTGGTGGCGCTCGCGCGGCGATATGGCGCGACCGTCACGGCGCATGACGATCTGGCGGCGGTGATCGGCGAAGGCGCTGACGGCGTCCACCTGCCGGGCGGCGGCGATCCGTGGGCCTTCAGCCCACGGGCTTGTCCCGTGGGGGCGGCGCGACTGCTGCTGCCCGCGGGGCTGATCGGCGTCTCGGCGCATTCGCCCGAAGAGGCCGCGGCGCAGCTTGCGGCCGGCGCCGATTACGCGACGCTGAGCCCGATCTTTCTGACCGCGAGCAAGCCCGGCTACGGGCCGGCGGTCGGCCTCGATGCGCTCGCCCGGGCGGCCCGCCTTGCACCCGGCCCGATCGTCGCGCTCGGCGGCATCGATGAGGCAAACATCGCCTCGTGCCTCTCCGCCGGGGCTGCCGGCATCGCGGTGATGGGCGAAATCATGCGCGCCGCCGACCCCGCGGCCACAATCCGCCGCCTCATCGCCGCGATCGAAAGAGCAAACTCCTGACCGTTTTCTTCTCACCGCCTCACTGCCTCGGTGGTGTATGAACGGCAATGAGGCCATAGGGATAGTGGACCAATGGACGCGGATTATGTGGTGGTGGGCGCGGGGTCGGCGGGATGCGTCGTCGCCAGCCGGCTCTCTGAAGACGGCGCGCGCGTCGTGCTGCTCGAGGCGGGGCCGCGCGACTGGCACCCGCTCATTCACATCCCGGCCGGGGTCTTGCACCTGCTGCATCACCCGCACATCAACTGGAACTACAACAGCGAAGGCGAGACCGGCACCGCCGGGCGGCAGATCTACTGGCCGCGCGGCAAGGTGATGGGCGGCTCCTCCTCGATCAACGGCATGCTCTATGTGCGCGGCAACCCGGCCGATTACGACGGCTGGGCGCAGATGGGCTGCCGCGGCTGGAGCTATGACGAGGTGCTGCCGCTGTTCCGCAAATCCGAGACCTACGTCCAGGGCGGCGACCCGGAATACCGCAGCAAGGGCGGCCCGCTGATGGTCGAAGACTACCGGACCGTGCTGCCGCTGACCGACGCCTTTGTCCAGGCGGCGCAACAGGCCGGGTTTCCCTTCACGGCGGACTACAACGGCAAGAGCCAGGAGGGCGTCGCCTATTCGCAGATGACGCGGCGCGGGCGGGTGCGCGGCTCGACCGCTCGCACCTTTCTGGCGCAAGCCAAGGGGCGCGCCAATTTGAAGGTCGAGACCGGCGCCATCGCCACCGGCCTGATGTTTGACGGCAGGCGCTGCGTCGGCGTCCGGTTCCGCCAGAACGGCACCGAGCGCGAGGTGCGCGCGGCGCGCGAAGTCATCCTCTCGGGCGGCGCGGTCAACTCGCCGCATCTGTTGCAGATCTCGGGCATCGGGCCGGCGCAACACCTGCACGCGATCGGCGTGCCGGTGGTGCACGACCTGCCGGGGGTCGGCGGCAATCTGTCGGACCATTACGTCGTGCGCCTGACCCACCGGGTGAAGGACGCCGTCACGATCAACCAGCTGTCGCGCGGGCTGCGGCTGGCGCGCGAGGCGGTGCGCTATGCGACGATCGGCAATGGCGCGCTGACCTTCGGCATCACCGCCGCGATGGTGTTCGGCCGCAGCCGCGAGGGGCTGTCGAGCCCCGATCTGCAGCTCCTCTTCACCCCGGCAAGCTATGCGCAGGGCCGCTTTCGCGAATTGGAGCGCGAGCCCGGCATGACGGTCGCGGTGTGCCCGGTGCGCCCGGAAAGCCGCGGCACAATCATGGCGCAATCGCCCGACCCGCTGCAGTATCCGGCGATCCGCCCGAACTATCTGTCGGCACCCAATGATTTGCGGGTGCTGATCGCCGGGGTCGGCCACACCAGGCGCATTTTCGCCCAGCCGGCGCTCGCGGCCCACAGCGTCGAGGAGACGCTGCCGGGGCCGCAGGTGCAGTCCGACGACGCGTTTCTCGACTTCGCGCGGCAGACCGGCACGACGATCTTCCACCCGGTCGGCACCTGCAAGATGGGCACCGACGCAACCGCGGTGGTCGACCCGCGCCTCAAGGTGCACGGCATCGAGGGGTTGCGCGTCATCGACGCCTCGGTAATGCCGACCGTCACCACCGGCAACACCAACGCGCCGACCATCATGATCGGCGAAAAGGGCGCCCAGATGATCAAGGAAGACGCCCGCGCCGCCGTCGCCGCGGCGGCGTGAGCCCTCAGTTGTAGATCGGCGTCGTGTGTAGATCGGCGTCGTGCCGGGGGTCGGCGAGTACCTGCTTCCTTCTCGCCGCCTCACCGGCTCGTGGTGAACAATCAGGTGTTGCGCCCGACCTGCTGGCCGGCGCTCGTCCCGGCGATCTTGCCGAACACCGAACCTGAGACGAGGCCGGTGCCGCCCGGATAGTTGTGGTAGAAGAGGCCGCCCACCAGTTCGCCGGCGGCATAGAGCCCGGCGATCGGCTTTTGCGCGGTGTCGAGCACCCGCCCGTCATTGTCGATCCGCACGCCGCCAAACGTGAAGGTGACGCCGCAGGTCGTGCAATAGGCCTCGTAAGGCGGCTTTTCGAGCGGCATCGCCCAGTTGGTCTTGTCGATCGCCAGCCCCTTGGTGCTGCGCCCGTCCTTGACAGTCGGGTTGTACGGGATGTCGCGCTGCACCGCCGCGTTGTATTCGGCGATCGTCTTCAGGAATGCCGCCTTATCGACCGGCGCGTACTCGGCCATCTTGTCCGCCAGCTCTTCGATCGTGTTGGCGGTGACCTTGGTCACCTGGCGGATGCGGTATTCGTCGCGCTGCAAATGCACGACCTGCTGGTCGAAAATCTGCCAGGCGAACTGGTGCGGCTGGTTGAGGATTTCGCGGCCGTACTTGGCATAGGTGTAGTTGCGGAAATCGGCGCCCTCGTCGCAGAACCGCTCGCCGGTGGCGTTAACCATGATGGCGAACGGGTAGGAGTGTTTCTGGAAATTGTCGCCGACCGCTAGGTCGCCGAATTCGGGCGCGTTATAGTCCCACCCGACCGCATGGCAGCCCGACCAGTTGCCATATGACATCGCGCCGATTTCCAGCGCCATCTTGATCCCGCCGCCGGTGTTGAAGCGGGTGCCGCGCACCTTGGCGAGGTCCCAGCCGGGGCCGAGATAGCGGGTGCGCATCTCGGCATTGGCCTCGAACCCGCCGCACGCCAGCACTACAGACTTGGCGCGGATCTCGGTGGTCTTGCCCTCGACATTGGCGACGATGCCGTGGACGCCGTCGTCGTCGTGGATCAGCCGCTCGCCACGAGCCTCATAGGCAACCGTGATGCCGCGGTCCTCGGCCGATTTGAACAGGCCCTCGACCAGCCCCGGCCCGCCGCCCCAGGCTTCGAGCGCGAGACCGCCCCAGAACACGAACTTGCCGTCGTGCTTGAAGGCCTGGCGCGAATACATCGGCGCGAAGCGGATGCCCTTGCCGCGCATCCACAACAGCGTCTCCTGGCTTTTGGTGATCAGCAGCTCGGCCATGTCGGGGTTCGACTTGTAGTCGGTCAGCCGGCCGAGATCGTCGTAGTACTTGTCTTGCGTATAGGTGCCGAAATCGCTCGTCGCGAGCTCGGTCTCGGAGAGGTCGCAGAGCTTCAGCAGGTCGTCGACCCCGTTATAGACAAAGCGCAGCGCGCCGGCGGTGTAGCGGCTGTTGCCGCCGCGCTCGTCGAACGGCGCCGCCTCCAGCACCAAGACCCGCGCGCCCTGTTCCTGCGCCGCCAGCGCGGCGCACATCCCGGCATTCCCCGCGCCGACGACGACGACATCGTATTCGCCCGAAATCATCCCGCTTCCTCCGCGAATTCTCTGATGCAACGAGTAGCAAGCGAGAGCGGGTGGCGGCAAGGGCGTCGCTTGACAATTGTAAGGAAATTCCTTACGCTAATGGAGTGATCAAAAGCAAACTGACCAGCAAGTCGCAGACGACGATCCCGCTGCCAGTGCGCAATGCGCTGCACCTCGCCGTGGGCGACGAACTGGTCTACGCGATCGAGGGAAACCGCGTCGTGCTGTCCAAGGCGATCGGCGAGCCGCTCGACGACCCGTTCGCGACATTCAGCGAATGGTCGTCCAAGGCAGACACGCTTGGCTACGCCGATCTTTGAGACCTGGGACATCGTAAAAATCCCGTTCCCCTACATCGAGCGGCCGGTTCGCCAGGTCCGGCCGGCGCTGGTGATCGGGGCTCCCGAACAGGGGGCGCGACACAGCCCTATCTGGCTGATGATGATCACCAGCGCCGCGAACCGCGGATGGCCGGGCGATGTGACGATTTCAGACCTTGAGGCCGCCGGCTTGCCGATCCCCTCTATCGTGCGTCCGGGAAAGCTCGCGACAATCGAGGCAGGCGACGCCACGCGTCTGGGTCGCCTTGACGCCGTCGCGCAGAAAAACGTGGCCCGTTACCTGCGTGACCGCCTGCGGGCGGTATTCGCATCTGCCTGACGCGAATACCGCGAAGACCGCATCGCTCGGCACGGCCAAGGAGCCGCCGCAGATGCGTGTTACGCTGGGAACGACAGGAAGCACTTGTCGGAGGCGAGGATGTGCGTCTCCATGTAGTCTTGGATCACCGGCTTCTTGTCGAGCGCTTCCATTGCGCCGATCAGGCACATCCAGTTTAGCATCTCGTGCTGTCCGGAGAATTCCATCTCGGCGAGGCTGCGCTTGCGCCAGGTGCCGTAATCGGCTCGGCTGACTGCGTCGAACAGGATGCGGTCGCCTTCATGGTCGGGCCACAGATAACCGTTTTTCGGCGACAGGAACGCGTGCGACCAGCTCGACGAGGCGATCAGCGCCACGCGGTACGGTGACTTCGCCAACACCTCGCCGACCTTGGCGCCGACCTCCATGCAGCGCCACGGATGCGGCGACGACGGGTCCTCGCCCTCGTCGGCCGGGCGCGGCGGGGCGAACAAATGGCCGAGCCCGCCCTTGGCGTAGAGCAGGTTGCGGCCATAGCAGTTCACTGCAAACGGGATCACCGGGTAGGGAAAGCCTTTCCGGTCCCAGTCGAGATACAGGAACGTATTGGTAAAGGCATGTGCCATCGGGTGGTGCAGCGGCTTATAGGCATAGGCCATATCGATCCCGGCCTCGATCAGGCCGGTGGTCAGGTATTTCGCCGCCTCGCGATGGCCTTTCAGCTTCAATTTCCAGTCGCCCGGCTCGTCCCAGCGGTTCGGCTTACCGCCGTTGCCGTTGTGCCAGGGCTGGAGGTTAAAGTTGTCGTCATAGCCGGCGACGCAGAACGCCGGGACGATGTCTTCCTTGAAGTTTTCGTACTGGTCATCGCCCCAGACGAGGACGAAATCCGGGTTGAAATCGTCGAGGATCCTGCGGATCGCGCGGAAATCGTTGCCGAACCGCTCGCCGCAGCGATTGGCCGCGGAGAGCCCGTCGTCGTTGCCGAGCTCGGCCAGCATCTCTTTCGGCCAGTTGGCCGGATTCTTGCGCGCCGGGTCGACATTGGGTGCCTCCAGCGTGCGCTTGAAGACGCTCGTCAGCCCGTCATTGTGGAGGCACAGGGTCGGCCAGTGGGTGACGCCGAGACCGAGGATTTCCGCCATGTTCCTGCTCCTTGCGTGTCGTTTCGCCGATCAGCTCGGCCGCTTGTCGTACCGCGGCATGTCGCCGTGTATCTCGACCCAGGAAAAGGCGTCATCGCGGAAGATTTCGCGCGCGGGCGCCACGATCGCCGGCTCGTCGAGCGTGCCGGCGCAGAGGATGACCATGCCGGGCCGGGTGCCCGGCTCCTCAGCCAGCGACGAGCCGCATTCCGAGCAGAAATGCCTGAGGATCGGCTTGCCGCTGCCGCCCACCCCGGCGTGGGTCTTGAAGGGCCCGGTCATCGTCAGCACCGCCTTCTCCACCGCGACCAGCGCGGCGAAGGCGCTGCCGGTGAATTTCTGGCAGTCGCGGCAATGGCACACCGTCGCCGCCGCCTGATCGGCCTCGACCGCATAGCGCACCGCGCCGCACAGGCAGCCGCCTTTCAGCTCGGGCATCGCCCCTCCTTAATACTGTCCCCTCGGCTCGAGGCCGAAGGCGTGCTGTCCGTACATCGTGCCGACCGCATCCCAGTTGAGGCTGACGTGGCGGGCGACCGCGTTGACATCGCGCCAGGCGCGCTGCACCGGGTTTTCGAGATGAAGCCCATAGCCGCCGGTCGAAGCGTTCAGCGCCTCGACAGCCTGCACCGCGAGCCTTGTCACATAAGCCTGATTGCGGCGCGCGCGGATGCGGTCGGCGACGGTGAGCTCCGTGCCTGTGCGCAACTGGCGCATTGCCTCGCGCATGTCGCCGATGAGGATCGTCTCGGCCGCCTCGGTCGCGGCGGTCGCCTCGGCAAAGCGCAGCTGGATCGTCGCGAACCCGGTCATCCTGAGCCCGCCACCGGCGAGCGCACCGCGGGTGGTGCGGCCGGAAGTCTGATCGAGATAGGATTCGATCGCGCCCTTCGCGGCGCCGACCGCAGTCGAGGCCAGCATCGACGCGCCGAGCATCAAGAGCGGGATGCGATAGATCGGGTTGTCGTGGTGGCGCGTACCTGGCGAGGTGCCGGCCTGGGTGTCGGCGAATTTCAGCACCCGGTGCGACGGCACGAACAGGTCGTTGACGATGATGTCCTTGCTGCCGGTGCCGCACAGCCCGGCGACAAACCAGGTATCGACGATTTCGAGGTCGGAAGCCGGCAGCAGAAAGAACGCGCCCTCATAGGGTGGCTCGGCGCCCGGCGGCTTGATGATCGCGCCGAGCTTGCCCCAGCTCGACGCATCGCAGCCGCTGGCAAAGGCCCATTTTCCGGTCAGCCGATAGCCGCCCTCGACTGGAAGCGCGGCGCCCGTTGGGGCAAAGCAGGCAAAGGTGAAGGCGTCGGCATCGGCCTCCCAGATCTCGCGCTGCGCCGCGATCGACCAGTGGCTCAGCGACAGCCCGTTAGACACCGCGCCGTTGACCGTCCACCCAGTCGAAGCGCAGGCAGCCGAGATCGTCAGCGCGATCTTCAGCGCCACTTCGCCGTCGAATTCGAACCCGCCAAACCGTTTCGGCCGGCAGGTGCGCAATAGCTCGGCGTCGCGGATTTTCTGGATGATGTGCGGAAAGACGTTGCGGTTCTTTTCGGTCTCTTCGGCGAGCGCACGGATTTCGGGAACCATCGCGCGCGCCCGGTCGATCAGCTCGTCCGCGGTCGGAACGACGAGACGATGAGCGGTGGGCGGCATGTTCCCTCCCTGAATATGCCTCAAGGATGCGCCGGCCTGCGGCTAACTGCAACAGCGGCCCGACAGGGCGACGACGAGCCGTTCCTCTTCGCTGAGCCCGGCATATTCGGGATGCGCATGGTCATGCGGGTGCGCGTCGCCATGCGCCGGCGCCGTGTCGGGCGGGTTTTCCGGGAGGCCCGCGCTGCGCATCTGGTCGCGGCGCCGCTCGGTGGCGGCAAGGTCGGGCGCGCCGTCGTCGCCGAGGATCACGCCGTACGCTTTGGCCGCCGCCTCGCGGCTCACATAGCCCTGGCGCACATCGTCGGCGACGCGGGACGGGTCGCGCTCCAGCGGCGAGCCGAACCCGCCGCCGCCGCCCGAGCGCAGGATATAGGCATCGCCGGGCTGGAGCACGTTGTTGAAAGCCTTGCCGCTCGGGAAGCGGTGTTCTTCCTCGCCGAAACGATGGATCGCGACGCCGTTGCCCTCCGCCGACAGCCCGCCATACAGTCCCCAGGGCCGGCAGTTGCATCGGTCGATCTGGGCGTTGAAGCGGATTTCGCCGCGCGCCTGCACCACCTGCTCGGTGCCGAGCCCGCCGCGGAACGTACCGGCCCCGCCCGAATCCGGGCGCAGCGCATAGCGCTCGACGAGCAGCGGGTATTTCGCCTCGACCTGCTCCGACGGGCCGTTATGGGTGTCGCCGTCGTTGATCGCGATTGTCGCGCTCATCCCGTCGCCGTCATGCTTGGCGCCCCACCCGCCGCCGATCAGCCCGCCGAGATAGATGTAGAAGCTGTCGTCCTTGGGCCGCCGGCCGTTGACCCGGCCGACGATCAGGTCGGCGTGGTGGCCGGCCGCGACCTGGTCGGGGATGACTGGCGCCAGCGCCTTGAAGATCGTGTCGACGATGGTCATCGGATAGGTCATCCACATGCGCATCGCCGCCGGCTTCAATGCGCTGACGACACGGCCCGGCGGCAGCACTACGTCGAGCGCGCGGAACTGGCCTTCGTTGATCGGCAGGTCGAGCGGCGATGTCAGGCATTTGAACGCAACCTGACAGCATGACCGGCCGGCGGTTTCGCCTGAGTTGTAAAAGCCCGAGACCTGGCGCGCGAGGTCGCTCAGGTCGACGGTCATCCGGTCGCCGGCGATCGTCACACGCACGCGGATCGGGATGCGCAGGCCGGCCGTGACGCCGTCGTCGTCCATAAACGATTCGGCCTCGTAGACCCCGTCCGGGATCGCCGCGATGCGGGCGCGCGAGGCGGCTTCGCTGTGCGCCATGATCGCCTCGATCGCCGCCAAAACCGGGTCGGCGCCGTATTTGCCGACCATCTCGACAAAGCGCTTCTCGCCGGTCTTGACCGCCGCGATCTGCGCGCGCAGATCGCCCATCGCCCGCTCCGGCAGGCGCACGTTCATTCGGATGATCTCGAAGATGTCGTCGTTGGGCACGCCCTCGCGGTAGGCCTTGACGATCGGCAGCTGCAACCCTTCGGAAAAGATGTCGGTGGTGATGCCGTCGAGCGTGCCGCCGATATCGGGCCAGTGGGCCATGCAGCCGGCAAACGCGAGCAACCGTCCGTCGACAAAGATCGGCACCGAAAACGTCATGTGGTTGAGGTGGCTGCCGGTGATGTAGGCATCGTTGGTCAGGAGGATGTCGCCGGGATGGATGTTTTCCGGGCCGAAATGCCGGAGCTTGGCCTTGATCGTGTCGGCGATGCCGCGGATGAACATCGGCAGGCCGAGCCCGATCGACAGGATATTGCCCTTGGCGTCGAATAGCCCGACCGTGAAATCCAGCGCCTCGTAGATGATCATGTTGTAGGCGGTGCGCATCAAATTGGTCTTCATCTCCTCGGTCGCGGCGATGAGACAATTGCGCACGATCTCGGTGACCACCGGATCGGCCGTGCCGGCGGTGACGGAGCGAAGATCTGCGGCGTCGTTCATGACGGGTTCCGTGCGATGTCGATGACGAGGTTGCCGTGCCGGTCGACGGTCAGCCGGTCGCCGGGGAACAGCACCGTGGTCGAGGCGTATTCCTCGATGACCGCCGGGCCGGCGAGGCGGTTGCCGGCGACGAGGGCGGCGCGGTCGATGACCGGCGTGTCGATCGTCGCGCCGACGAAATATACCGGCCGCGTGCCGCGTGTCGCCGTGGCCGACGGCTCCGGCCCGCCAGCCGCGATCAACGCCGGGCGCGGCTTTGCCAAGGCACCGGTGACCGCGCTGCGCAGGCTGACGATCTCGGCCGGCTCGGCCGGCGAAGCAAACCCGTAGCGCACCTCGTGCACCGCGTCGAAGGCGCGCTTGATGCCGGCGCGGTCTTCGGCGGCGAACAATTCGGCCGGCAGCGCCACGGTGACCGCGTGTTCCTGGCCGACATAGCGCATGTCGGCGGCGCGCGCGGCGGTCACCGTCTCCGGCGCGACGCCGCTGCGGGCGATGCCGGCGCGGCCTTCGCGTTCCATGCCGGCAAAGATCGCCTCCATCTCGGCGAACGAGGCGGCGGCGAGCGGGGTGAACCAGGTGTTGACGAAATCGCGGCGCTGATCGCTCGCCAGCATGCCGAGCGCCGAAAAATGCCCCGGTGCCGGCGGGATCACGACGCGGCCGATGCCGAGTTCGCGCGCCACCATCACCGCATGCAGCGGCCCGGCGCCGCCATAGGCGACAAGCACGAAATCCGCCGCGTCTAGGCCGCGCTCGGTGGTCACCCAGCGCACGACATGCGCCATCTTGGTGGTGGCGATGCGCAGGATGCCGTCGGCCGCCGCGGTGGCACCGAGGCCGAGCGGGTGCGCGATCCTGTCGACGACCGCGCGCTCGGCGGCGTCGCGGTCGAGCCGCATCTCGCCGCCGAGAAACCGGTCGGCGCCGAGCCGGCCGAGCAACAGGTTGGCGTCGGTGACGGTCGGCTCGCTGCCGCCGAGCCCGTAGCACGCCGGCCCCGGCGCCGCGCCGGCGCTGTGCGGCCCGACGCGCAGCCCGCCGCCCGGCGCGATCTCGGCGATGCTGCCGCCGCCGGTGCCGACCTCCTGGATGTCGATCATCGGCATCTGCACCGGCAGGCCGCTGGCATAGCCGCCGAGCAGCGCCCCGCCGCTCATCAATACCGTGCCGTCGTGGATCACCCCGGCCTTGGCGGTCGTGCCGCCCATGTCAAAGGCGATCGCGCTGCCGATCCCGGCCGCTTCGCACAGCGCCTGGGTGCCGATCACCCCGGCGGCGGGGCCGCTTTCGAGCATGCGGATGCAGGCGCGCCGCGCCTCGGCAACATCGAAGAGGCCGCCCGTCGACTGCACGATCAAGAGCCGGCCGGGAAACCTTGAGGCGGCGAGGTGCTCGGTCATCTCGCCGAGATAGCGATGCACCCTCGGGCCGATATAGGCGTTGGCGGCAGTCGTCGAGGTGCGCTCGAACTCGCGGTATTCCTGCGACAATTCGTGGCTGGCGGTGACGAAAAGCTGCGGGTGCGCGGCGGCGATCAGCTCCTTGGCGCGGCGCTCGTGCTCGGGGTTGCGGTACGAGTGCAGGAAGAGGATTGCGATCGCCTCGACCCCCTCGGCGACCAGTGCGTCGGCGGCGGCGCGCAATTCGGCCTCGTCGAGCGGGATCAGCACCCGACCGCTCGCCTCGATCCGCTCGCGGATTTCCCGGCGCAGCGCCCGCGGGATCAGCGGCACGTGCTTCTGAAAGAACAGATTGTACGATTCCGGCCGGTTGACCCGGCCGATCTCGTAGATGTCGCGGAACCCCATCGTCGTCAGGAGCCCGCAGCGCGCGCCGGTGCGTTCGAGGATCGTGTTGATCGCCACCGTCGTGCCGTGCAGGAACAGGCGCGCGGCGTCAAACGCGGTGCCGGCCTTGGCAACGCCGGCGTCGATGCCGTCGGCGAGCCGCTGCGGCGTGGTCAGCGTCTTGCCCAGCGACAGGGCGCCCGTCGCCTCGTCGAACGCGGCGATGTCGGTGAAGGTGCCGCCGACATCGGCGGCAAGGCGAACTGTGGTCACTTATTCCCCATCCCATGCGGCGAGGTCTAGGAAGGTGCTCTGATAGATCGCGCCCTCGCCGATATCGGTGTAGCGGTCGGCGACCAGCAGGTTGACCGTGCCCGATAGGGTCTCGTTGTCGGGGCGCTGGCCCGGCACCAGCACCACGCCGGGCTGCACCTCGTCGGTGACGCGCAGCATGAGCCCGACCACGCCACGCTCGTTGTAGAGCCGCACCTTCGCGCCGTCTTCCAGACCGCGCTTCGCCGCCTCGTCGGGATGCACGATGCAGTGCGGCGCGCCTTCGCGCCGGCGCAGGAATTCGACCCCGGAATACGCGGTGTGCGCCTGGAAATAGCCGGGCGCGGTCAACAGGCGCAGCGGCCAGCGCTGAGCGTCGCGTTGCTCCTCGGGGTCGGGCCGCCAATCGGGCATCGGCGGTAAGCCCATCGCCGCCATCTGCGCCGAATAGAATTCGAGTCGGCCGGAGGGGGTGCGAAACTCCTGCCCGCCTGTCGGGGCGATGTTGACCGGCTTTCCCGACCGGGCCGCTACCGGGTCGAGCGGGCCGGCGGCGGTCGTGGCGTTGCGCAGCAGCCCCTCGACCGCCGCCTCCTGCGTCAGGCGGAACACCTCGTCGGCGAGGCCCAGGCGCCGAGCCAGCTCCTGCGCCAGGCGAAAATTCGACCGCGCCTCGCCCTGCGGCGGCACCGCTTCGGGTGCGGATTGCAGGTAATAGGTGCCGTAGGCGCGGTAGAGATCGGCGGTTTCGAGATAGGTCGTCGCCGGCAATACGAGGTCGGCATAGCGCGCGGTTTCGGTCAGGAACGGGTCGTGGACCACGGTGAACAGATCGTCGCGCATCAGCCCGGCGCGCACCTTGCCGGCCTCGGGGCAGGTCACTGCCGGGTTGTTGGCGGCGATCAACAGCGCGCGGATCGGCGGGTCGCCGAGGTTTAAGAGCGCCTCCCCGAGCCGCAGGTGGTTGACTGTGCGGGTCTCGGCCGGGCCGGACGGCCGGCGGATCGCGGCGTAATCGAGTTCGCACGACGCGGCGGTCAGCAGCAGCGCGCCGCCGCCGCGCGTGCCGTAGGCGCCGGTGACGCCGGGCAGCAGCGCCACCGCGCGCAGCGCCTCGCCGCCGCGCGCCAGTCGCGTCATCCCTTCGCCGAGGCGGATGAACGCGCGCTTCGTCGCGCCGTACAGCGCCGCGAAGCGCTCGATATCGGCGACCGAGAGACCGGTGACGGCGGCGATATGGGCGGGGGTAAAGCGCGGCAGCACCGCGGCTTCGAGCCGCTCGAACCCGGTCGTGTGCGCGGCGATATAAGCGCGGTCAGCGAGCCCGTCGCGCACCAGGATATGCATGACCCCGAGCGCCAGCGCCGCGTCGGTGCCGATGCGGATCGGCAGGTGCCAATCGGCGCCGCGCGCGGTGCGGCTCTTGCGCGGGTCGATCACCACGACCGGCACGCCGCGTTTGCGCGCCGCCTCGGCGCGCGCCCAGAAATGCACGTTGGTCGCGGCGAGGTCGGCGCCCCATGCGACGATCAATTCGCTGTCGTCGACCGCCTCGGGATCGGCGCCGCCGATAGGGCCGACGGTCAGGTTCCACGCCTCCTCGCAGCAGGTGTCACACACCGTGCCGGCGGCAAGCCGGCTCGCGCCGAGCGCGTGAAAGAGGCCGAGCACGAGGCCGCGGTTCAATTGTCCCTGGTGCGCGCTGTAAGCGTAGCCGAGGATCGCCAGCGGCCCCGATTCGGCGACGATCGCCTGCCACCGCGCCACGATCTCGTCGAGTGCGTCATCCCACGAGACCGGCGCGAACTTCCCTTCACCCTTGCGGCCGGTGCGGCGCAGCGGGGTCTTCAGGCGCTCGGGCGAATGCACCAGCTCGGCGTCGCGGTTGACCTTGGCGCAGGCGAACCCGGCGGTGAAGCTCTGCTCGGGGTCGCCCTGGATGCGCACGACGCGGCCGCCCTCGACTGTTGCCAACAGCGAGCACATGTCGGGACAATCATGCGCGCAGACGACGCGGATCGTTTCCATCGAGCGAGATTGCCGCGTCGGGGGGCTCCCCGCAATGACAGCGCGCGAAATGCGGCTATGATCTCCCCGTCGCCGCGGATGGAGGAAACCCGATGACCGAATTGCTCGAAGCCGTCGAACACGGCGTCGCCTGGCTGACCCTCAACCGCCCGGAGCGATTGAACGCGCTGTCGCCGGGGATGACCGGCGCACTGTCGGACGCGCTGAACCGCTACGCGACCGACCACGAAGTTGGCGCGATCGTCATCACCGGCGCCGGACGCGGCTGGTGCTCGGGCGGCGATGTCAAGACGATGGAGACGCGCGGCCGCGACCAGACCGTCGAAGACCGCGTCGAGGGGTTGCGCCGGGCGCACCAATTGCCGCTGTTGATGCGCACCGTGCCAAAGGTGATTATCGCCGCGATCAACGGCCCGGTGGCTGGCGCCGGGCTCGGCCTCGCGCTCGCCTGCGATCTGCGCGTCGCCGGAAAATCGGCGCGGTTCGGCACCGCCTTTGCCCGCATCGGCTATTCAGGGGATTACGGCGGGTCGTGGAGCCTGACGCGGCTGGTCGGCACGGCGAAGGCGCGCGAACTCTATTTCCTTGCCGACGTGATCGACGCTACGGAAGCCCACCGGCTCGGCATCGTCAACAAGCTGGTCGAAGACGACGCCTTGCGCGATGAGGCGATGGCCCTGGCGCGTCGCCTTGCCGACGGGCCGCGCGTCGCGCTCGGCTATATGAAAAAGAACCTGCTGGCGGCCGAGACCGAGCCGTTTCAGACCGTGCTCGACCTCGAAGCCGCGCACCAGTCGCGCTGCGCCTTTACCGAAGACCACAAGGAGGCGGTCGCCGCCTTTGTCGAAAAGCGCAAGCCGGTGTTCCAGGGGCGCTAGGCCGTGGCCGGGCTCTATTTCGAGGAATTTAGCGAGGGGCAGGTGTTCGAGCACGCGCTGACCCGCACGGTGACCGAGATGGACAACGTGCTGTTCACGACGCTGACGATGAACCCGCAGCCGCTGCACCTCGACGCCGAGTTCGCCAAGACCACCGAATTCGGCCGGCCGCTGGTCAACAGCATCTTCACGCTGGGGCTGGTGATCGGCATCTCGGTCGGCGACACGACGCTCGGCACCACGGTCGCCAATCTCGGCATGAGCGACGTGCGGTTTCCGAAGCCGGTGTTTCACGGCGACACGATCCATGCCCGTACCACGGTGGTCGGCCTGCGCAAGAGCCGGTCGCGCGCCGACGCCGGCATCGTCGAGTTCGAGCATATCGGGCTCAATCAGACGGGCGAGACCGTGGCGATCTGCCGGCGCGCCGCGTTTATGAAGTGCCGGCCGGGATGATATGCCGGCCGGGGCGATTTCTGTGTCGTCTCCCGCAAACTGGGGGCCAAGGGCTGTCGCCCTGCCGCTCGCCCTGGGTTCCCGGCTTCGCGGGAATGACGCGAAGAAAGGGTGGAAAGGATGCCGCCTCGTTCCTTCCTGTTCGTCCCGGCCGACAGCGAGCGCAAGCTGGCGCGCGGGCTCGAATCGGGCGCTGACGCGCTGATCCTCGACCTCGAGGATTCGGTTGCCGCCGCCAACCGTGCGACCGCTCGCCAGCAGGCGCGCCAGTTCCTCGACGCGCACGGGCCGGAGCGGATCGCCCGCTATGTCCGGGCGAATCCGCTGGCCAGCGGTCTGGCGCTCGACGATCTTGCGGCGACGGTCGGCGGCCGGCCCGACGGCATCCTGCTGCCGAAATGCGAGCCCGAGGATGTGCGGACGCTCGACCATTACCTCGCCGCGTTCGAGGCCGCCGCCGGGGCGCCGCGCGGCGCGATCCGCATCATTGCGATCGCCACCGAGACGCCGCAGGCGGTGTTTGCGCTCGGCCACTACTCCGGCACGTCGCCGCGGCTCGAAGGCATTACCTGGGGCGCCGAGGATCTGTCGGCCTGTCTGGGTGGCAACAATCGCACGATCGACGGCCTTTATGACGGACCGTACCAGCTCGCCCGCTCGCTGTGCCTGCTCGCCGCCGGCGCCGCCGGGGTTGCGGCTATCGACACGATCTATACCGATTTCAAGGACCCGGCTGGGCTGAAGGCCGAATGCGCGGCCGCCAGGCGCTCGGGCTTCACCGGCAAGATGGCGATCCACCCGGCTCAGCTCGCGGCTATCAACGAAGCGTTTTCGACCAGCGCCGAGGAGCGCGGGTGGGCAGAGCGCGTCATTGCCGCGTTTGCCGCGCAGCCCGATGCCGGCACGCTGGCGCTCGACGGCAAGATGATCGACAAGCCGCACCTCGTGCTGGCGCGGCGGTTGGTGGGTCTGCCGGCAGCTTAGCGGAAGGTGTGGTGATGCCCTACGACGACATCCTTTACGACAAACGCGACGGGGTCGCGACGATCACGATCAACCGCCCCAATGTGCTCAACGCGTTCCGCGCCAAGACCGTCGAGGAGATGCTCGAAGCGGTGCGCGAGGCCGATTACGACGACGGGATCGGGGTTATCGTGCTGGCTGGCGCCGGCGATCGCGCGTTTTCGGCAGGCGGCGACAATTCCTCGCGTGATGGAGGGTACGGCGGCAAGGGGCTCGTCGGCATGCCGATTGAGGAATTGCACAGCGCGATCCGCGACGCGCGCAAGCCGGTGATCGCCAAGGTGCAGGGCTATGCGATCGGCGGCGGCAATGTGCTGGCGACCGTGTGCGACCTGACGATCGCGTCGGAAAAGGCGGTCTTCGGCCAGGTTGGGCCGCGCGTCGGCTCGGTCGATCCCGGCTGGGGCACCGCCTATCTGTCGCGCCTTGTCGGCGAAAAGCGGGCGCGCGAGATCTGGTTTCTGTGCCGCCGCTATAGCGCGGCTGAGGCGTTTCAGATGGGGCTAATCAACAAGGTCGTGCCGGCCGACCAACTCGACGCCGAGGTCGAATCGTGGTGCCGGGAGATACTGGCGCTGAGTCCGACCGCGATTGCCATCGCCAAACGCTCGTTCAACGCCGACAGCGAGAACATTCGCGGCATCGGCGCACTCGGCTTCGAGGCGCTGGCGCTATATTACGGCTCCGACGAGGCCAAGGAAGGGACCCGCGCCTTTATGGACAAGCGCCCGCCGAATTTCCGGCGCTAACGGACACGCGGGCGTCTCGCCCGTTGGCCGACGCGGCCGCGGTTCAGTGTCGGGGATGGTTTGCCGGTTTCCCGTGTAGAACCGGCACCTCTCTCGCGCCGGGCGTCCAATGAAACTGCGCCATCTCTGCCTCCTCGTCGTCCTGTGCGGGCGGGCATCGCCAAGCTGGGCGGTGGCTCCAAGCGACCGGGAGATCATCCACATCCTCAACCGGCTCGCCTCCGGCCCCACCGCGGCCGATATCGCGCATGTCCGCCAAATCGGCATCGACGCCTACATCGCCGAGCAGCTGAACCCGCAGGCGATCCCCGAATCGCCCGAGCTGACCCGGCGGCTCGCCGGGCTCGATACGCTGCGGCTCGACCCGATCCAGCTGTTCCGGCAATACGGCCCGGTTCTGCCGGTGCGCGGCGTCAAGGCGACACTCGAGGAGCAAAAGGCGCGGCGCCAAGCCTCGCGCATCATCGTCGAGCAGGCGCGCGCCGCGCGGATCTATCGCGCGCTCTATAGCCGGCGCCAGCTGAATGAGGTGATGGTCGATTTCTGGTACAATCATTTCAACGTCTTCGCCGGCAAGGGTCTCGACCATTTGTGGGTCGGCGCCTATGAGCGGGACGCGATCCGGCCCTATGCGCTCGGCCATTTCCGCGACCTGCTGATGGCGACCGCGAAAAGCCCGGCGATGCTGTTCTATCTCGACAACTGGCAGAACAGCGCCCCGGGCAGCCGCATGCCGGGTGGGCGCGAGGCGGGGATCAACGAAAACTATGCGCGCGAGGTCATGGAGCTGCACACGCTCGGCGTCGATGGCCGCTATACCCAGGCCGACGTCATCAGCCTCGCGCGTATCCTGACCGGCTGGGGGCTGGCCCGGCCGCGCCTGCCGCCGCCGGACCCCACCGGGTTCTATTTCGACCCGGCGCGCCACGATTTCGGCTCGAAGCAATTTATCGGCCGCACGATCCCGCCGGGCGGAGAAAGCGAGGGCGTCGCCGCGCTCGACATGCTGGCGCAAAGCCCGGCGACTGCACATCACATCGCCTTCGAGCTGGCGCAGTATTTCGTCAGCGATGCGCCGCCGCCGGCGCTGGTCGATCGGTTGGCTGCGCGCTTCACCGCGACCGGCGGCGACATCAAACAGGTTCTGGCGGCGCTGTTCGCCAGCCCCGAGTTTAGCGGCAGCGCTGGGCAGAAATACAAAACGCCGTACCGCTATGTGCTGTCTGCGGCACGCGCGGCCGGGATCGCGGTCGACAATCCGCGCCCGCTGCTCGGCATGATGGCGCGCCTCGGCATGCCGCTCTACGGTTGCCTGACCCCCGACGGCTACAAGAATACCGAAAGCTCCTGGCTCAGCCCGGAGGCGACGACGCTGCGCGTCAGCCTTGCGATGGCGATCGCCGGCGGCCGGTTGCCGCTCGGCGCTGCGCCCGCCGACGGGACGGCGCCGCAGCTGGCGCCAGTTGCCGCGGTCAACAAGGCGCCGGCCCATCCGGTCGATGCCGGCGCGCTCGAGACGCTGCTCGGGCCGAGCCTGTCGGCGCACACTTGGGCGGTGATTGACGCCGCGCGGCCGGGGCTGCGCGGCGGATTGCTGCTGGGCAGCCCGGATTTCATGCGCGAGTAGGGGAAGGGCAATGAACAGACGCGACTTTCTTGCGGCGTCGGCCAGCATCGCGGCGCTGGGGCCGGCGATGCCGGCGTGGGCGGCCGCTGCCGAAGGCGGGCCCAGCCGGCTGATTGTCGTGATGCTGCGCGGCGCGGTCGACGGGCTCAACGTCGTCGTGCCCTATGCCGACCCGGCCTATTACGACCTGCGCCCGACGATCGCGATCGCAAAACCCGGCGGCGACGGCGGCGCGCTGGCGCTCGATAGCCAGTTCGCGCTGCACCCGGCGCTCGCCGGCCTGATGTCGCTGTGGCAGCGCAAGCAACTTGCCTTCGTCCACGCCTCGGGTTCGCCCGATCCGAGCCGCTCGCATTTTGATGCGCAGCTCTTCATCGAAAACGGCACTCCCGGAACCCGCGCGACCGAGGACGGCTGGCTCAACCGCACCCTGGCGGCGCTGCCTGGCCCGCGCGGGCCAGCCGAGGCGGTCGCCGTCGGACCGGTACTGCCGTTCATGCTCAAGGGCAAGATGCCGGCAGCCAACCTGCCGCTCGGCCCGGCCGCCGGCCGCAAGCTGCCGATCGACAGTCCAGAGATCGCCGGCGCGTTCGACCAGCTCTACCTGGGCACTGGCGCGCAGGCGCATGCCTATCGTGAGGGTCGCGCGGCGCGGGCCGAGCTCAGAGCCGATATGGCGCCCGAACAGCAGATGGCGGATAAAGGCGCGCCGCCAGCGAATACCTATCCGGCGATAGCGGCGCGGCTGGCCCGGCTGATCGGGCAGGACCGCCGCATTCGCCTCGCCTTTACCGCCCTCGGCGGGTGGGACACGCATGTCAACCAGGGCAGCGACAAGGGCCAGCTGGCCAACCACCTGCGCCCGCTCGGCGACGGGCTCGCTGCGCTGGCGCAGAATCTCGGCCGCGATTGGGACGACACCGTCGTTGTCGTGGTCTCCGAGTTCGGTCGCACCGCGCGCGAAAACGGCAACCACGGCACCGATCACGGCCACGGTAATGTGATGTGGGTGCTCGGCGGCAGGGTTGCCGGCGGCCGCGTCTACGGCGAATGGCCGGGGCTCGGGCCGACCCAGCTGCACCAGAACCGCGACCTCGCGATCACCACCGATTACCGCGACGTGTTCGGCACGGTGCTGGCTCGTCACCTGCGCCTCGGCGACCCGCAGCTCGCACAAATTTTTCCCGGCCTGCCGCCCGCACACGCTAATCTTGCCGCTCTCGTGGAGGCATGATCGGCGGGGCTGGCATGGCGGTCGACAACCCGTTTTTCGAGGATTGGGACACCCCGTTCGGGCTGCCGCCGTTCGACCGCATCGCGCCCGAGCATTTCCCGCCGGGGTTCGACCGGGCCATGGAAGAGCATGCGGCCGAAATCGCCGCGATCTCGCGGTCGAGCGAGTCGGAGGGCTTTGGCAACACGATCGAGGCGCTGGAACGCGCCGGGCGGCTGCTCGACCGGATTGTCAGCGTCTTCCACAACCTCAACGCCAGCGCGACCAGTGACGCGCTCGACGCCGTCGCGCGCGACTATGCGCCGAGGCTCGCCGCGCACCAGAGCGCGATCATGCTCGATGCCGGGCTGTTTGCCCGTATCGACGCGCTTTATCGGCGGCGCGAGGAGCTGGGCCTCGGAGTCGACCAGATGCGCGTCCTCGAGCGCTGGCGTGTGCGGTTTGTCCGCGCCGGCGCGCTGCTCGGCCCTGAGCACAAGGCTCGGATGACCGAGATCACCGCCCGGATGGCGGCGCTGCACACGCTGTTCGGGCAGAACGTGCTTCACGACGAAGACGAATGGCGGCTGGTGCTCGACGAAGGCGATCTCTCGGGCCTGCCCGATTTCGCTCGCGCTGCGGCGCAGGAAGCGGGTGCCGAGCGTGGCCTTGACGGCAAGTGTGCGATCACGCTGGCGCGTGCCTCGGCTGAGCCGTTCCTCACGTTCTCGGCGCGCCGCGACCTGCGCCGGTTGGTCTACGAGGCGTGGGCGGCGCGCGGCGAGTATCCTGGCGCTCACGACAATGCGCCGCTGATCCGCGAATTGCTGGAATTGCGCGCCGAGCAGGCGCAGCTGCTCGGTTATGCCAACTACGCCGACTACCGCCTCACCGACACGATGGCCGGCACGCCCGCGGCGGCAGAAAAGCTGCTGCGCCAGGTGTGGGGGCCGGCGACGCGAAAGGCCGTGGCCGAACGCGCCGAGCTGACCGCGGCGGCGCGCGCGGACGGGCTCAACGAACCGATCGCGAAATGGGATTGGCGCTATTACGCGGAAAAGGTCCGACAGGCCAAGTACGACCTCGACGAAGCGGCGGTGAAACCGTATTTCGTGCTCGACGACATGGTCGCCGCCGCGTTTGACACCGCCAGCCGACTGTTTGGGGTTCGCTTTGTCGAGCGGCACGATTGTACGCTGTACCATCCCGATGTACGCATATACACGGTAGAGGATGCCGGCGGTCGCGCGATCGGGCTTTTCCTGCATGATAATTTCGCTCGGCCCGGCAAGCGCTCTGGTGCGTGGATGAGCAGCTATCGCGATCAGGAAAACCTCGACGGCGAGGTGCTGCCGATCGTCGTCAACAACAACAATTTCGCCAAAGGCGACCCAACACTCTTGAGCTTCGACGACGCGCGCACGCTGTTTCACGAATTCGGTCACGGGCTGCACGGGCTGTTGAGCCAGGTGCGCTACCCGTCGCAGTCCGGCACCTCGGTGCGCCGCGATTTCGTCGAGTTCCCGTCGCAGATCTTTGAGCACTGGGTGTCGACGCCTCAGATACTGCGCCGCTATGCCCGGCACTGCGAAACCGGCGAGCCGCTGCCTGACGCGGTGCTCGAGCGGCTGCTTGCGGCGCGCAATTTCAACCAGGGGTTCGAGACGGTCGAATACACCGCCTGCGCGCTGCTCGATCTCGATCTGCACACCGAGCCGGTGCCAGGCAGCATCGACATCGCCGGGTTCGAGCGGGAGTTCCTGGCCCGCATTGGCATGCCGGCAGAGATCGGACTGCGACACCGGCCGGCGCATTTCCAGCACCTGTTCGCGGGTAGCGGCTATGCTGCGGGGTATTACGCTTATCTATGGGCCGCGGTGCTCGACAATGACGGATATGCTGCGTTCCGCGAAGCCCGCGACCCGTTCGATCCCGACCTCGCGGCGCGGCTCAAGGCGATATACAGCGCCGGCGACAGCGCCGACCCGATGGCGTTGTACCGCCAGTTCCGCGGGCGCGACCCGGAGGTCGCGGCGCTCTTGGCCGAGCGCGGGCTCGATGGCTGACGCCTATGGCTGCTGTTGCCGCCGGGCGCTGGACCGCGCACCGTTTCCGGCAATCGGTCCGGTGATCGGTGCCCGACGACTGCCGCGAGGTGCTGGCAGTGTATCGGTCGTATCGCGCCTTCTGGAGGCGCGGGGGTCAGCGGCGGCAGCCGTACCTCTGTTCCAAATGGACGAGATAGGCGATGCGTTCGCGCTCGGCAGGCGACAACGGCACAGCCGCGTCGACATCGTACATGCAACCGGCATTGCCGAAGGTCGAGATTGCGCGCTGCGTCTTGAAGCAATACCCGGCGCTCTTGTAAATCTCGTTGCGCTGGTACCAGAACTGATCGCAGCTTTGCGCATAAGCGGTCCCGGCGGAGACGATCGCGGTCGCGCCGCAGAGGCACAATGCGATGGCGGCGAGCGAGGGGCGCATGAGCTTCCTCATCGTTTCTGTCCGGACCGGCCCGCGGCGGTCCGATCCGCTCAGAAATCGTATAGCCGGGCCGGGTTTTCGACGAGGATCTTGCGGCGCACCGCTGCGTCTGGCGCCCACAGCCCGAGCTGGTTGAGCGCCAGGCCGTCATCGATGTCGTAGGACGGAGCGATCTCGCTGAGCGCCTTGGCGGGCGACGCTGGGTGGGCTGGGTGCGGCCAGTCGGTGCCCCAGACGATCCGGTCAGGGTTGGCGGCGATCAGCGCGCGGGCGAGCGGCGCGCAATCGGCGTAATCCGGGGCCTTGGCCGAGTTGCGGTAGTGTCCCGAGACCTTGACGTAGGCCTTGCCCGTGCGGACGAGCGCCAGCAGCGCCGCAAAACCGGGCTGCCCGGTGCCAAGCGCCGCCTGGGCGCCGCCGAAATGGTCGAGCACGATCGGCACGCTGAGCTGCATGACCTCGTCATGCAGCGCCGCGACGACATCGAGCCCGGTATAGACCTGCACGTGCCAACCGAGCGGCGCCACACGCGACGCCGCCTCGAGCAGGTTGCGGCGGGCGATGTCGGGATTGCTTTCGCCGGCTGTCGCCAGATTGACGCGCACCCCGCGAATGCCGGCCTTGTGCATATCGGCGAGCGCCGCGTCAGTCGTTGCCGCATCGATCACCGCGACGCCGCGGGCCCGCGCGCCGATTTGGCGCATGCCGTCGAGCGTGCAGGAATTGTCGGTGCCGTAGACGCTCGGCTGCACGATCACGACCCGCGAGATACGCAGCGCCCGGTGCAGCTTGCGTAAATCGTCGGCGCTGGCCGGCGGCGGTGTGTAGCCGCGCGCTGCGGCGAACGGAAACTGGGCCGGGTCGCCGAACACATGCACATGGCAATCACAGGCGCCGCGCGGCACCGAGAAATTCACCGCGGTGCGCGGCTGCGCCGCGACCAGCGTCCGGCCGTGCGCATCGGGCGATGGCACCGCCGCCGCACCGCGCCGTGTCCGGCTCGGCGCCTTCGGCGCGGCGGTGCGGGCGTGCGGCTTGGCCGCCGCCGCGGATCCACCCGTGCGCGCAGGCGGCGGCGCGGGTCTTGCCTCCGGCGCGTCGTGCCACAGCGCGATCCCGCCGGTCAGCCCGTCGACGTTCGACACCGTGCTGACATCGGCGGGCAGCTCGAAATTGATCTTTTTGGCGTTGCCGCCGCCGAGATAGAGGTGATCGAAATTGACCACCGTGCGCAGGATGTCAATGACCCGGGCGACGCGCTTGTTCCACGCCTTGCGGCCTTTCTTGGTCAGCGCCGCATTGCCGATATATTCATCGTAGGTTTTGTTGCCGTGAACTGGGTGGTGCGCCAGTTCGAGATGCGGCACGATCCGCCCGTCGGAAAAGATCGAGGTGCCGGCGCCGGTGCCCAGCGTCAGCACCATCTCGACGCCCTTGCCCTTGATCGCGCCGAAGCCCTGCACGTCGGCGTCGTTGAGCACCTTGACCGGCTTGCCGAGAAGCCCGGCAAGCGCGCTTTGCAGGTCGAAGCCGGACCACAGGTCGGTGCCGAGATTGGGCGCGGTATGCACCCGGCCGTCGCGCACCGCGCCGGGAAAACCCACCGAGACGCGATCGAACGGCGCCAACCTGGCGGCGGCGGTTTCGATGACCTTGGTAACCTCGTCGGGCGCCACCGGTGGCGTCGGCGTCGGGACGCGCACCCGCTCGCCGACGATCTGGCCGCGCCCGTCGAGCAGCGCGAGCTTGATGCCGGTGCCGCCGATGTCGACGGCCAGCGTGCGATGGTCAGCCATGGTGATTCCTTCGGCAGCCAGGGGAAGCATCACGATACCTCAGCGACATTACGGAAACCAAAAGTGTTTTTCCTTAACTCTGCGTGCAGCGAGCGGTGCTCACGAGGTTTGCGGCCCCGGGCGTCCGGACGCCCGGGGGGGCGAGCCGCGCCGGGGGCAGGGATTTCACTGGCGCGGCCCGCGCCGATGCTGGTATTCCGCCAGACCGACCCGACAGCCGGAACCCGCCCCATGAAGAATGACAATCGGTCGCGCAACTATCGCAAGGACACGCTGCTCACCCATGTCGGGCGCAACCCCGAAGCGAATCACGGGGTGGTCAACCCGCCCGTCTACCACGCCTCGACAATCCTTTCGAAAAACACCACCGAGTGGGAGGCCAAGCGCGCGGCCCCGCCGTTCAGCGGCGTGCGCTACGGGCTCCACGGCACGCCGGGCACCTTTCCGCTCGAGGAGTTGCTCGCGCGGATCGAGGGCGGCTATCGCGGCATGCTGATGTCGTCGGGGCTGGCCGCGGTCACGGCACCGCTGCAGGCGCTGCTCAGCGCCGGCGACCACTGCCTGATGGTCGACAGCGCGTATGGCCCGGCGCGCAATTTCTGCGAGGGCATCCTCAAGCGCTGCGGGGTCGAGACGACTTATTACGACCCGCTGATCGGCGATGGGATCGAGCGGCTGATGCGGCCCAACACCAAGGTCGTCTACTGCGAATCGCCGGGCTCGCTGACCTTCGAGGTGCAGGACATCCCGGCAATCGCCGCGGTCGCGCACCGACACGGCGCCAAGGTGCTGATGGACAACACCTGGGGCACGCCCTACCTGTTCCGTTCGTTCGAGCACGGGGTCGACGTGTCGATCCACGCCGCGACCAAATACATCTGCGGCCATTCCGACGTGATGCTCGGCGCGGTCATCTGCAACGAGGAGACGTTTCTGCCGGTGCGCTCGGCAACTGCGCAGATCGGCCATTGCGCCGGCCCCGACGACGTGTTCTTCGCACTCAGGGGCATGCGTACCCTGTCGGCGCGGCTCGAACGGCACCAGAGGAACGCGCTCGAAGTGGCGCGCTGGCTGCAGACCCGGCCGGAAGTGCTGCGCGTGCTCTATCCGGCGCTACCCGAAGACCCCGGCCACGCACTGTGGAAGCGCGATTTTCTTGGCGCCAGCGGGTTGTTTGGGGTGGTGCTGAATCCGGCACCGAAAGAGGCGGTGTACGCAATGGTCGACGCGCTCGACCTGTTCGGCATCGGCGCCAGCTGGGGCGGGTTCGAGAGCCTCATACAGCCGATGTATCCCGAGCGCAGCCGCAGTGCGACGAATTGGAACCCGGGCGGCCCCGGTGTCCGCATTCATATCGGCCTCGAAGACCCGCAAGACCTGATCGCCGACCTAGCCCAGGGGTTCGAGCAGCTGCGCCGGGTGGCCGCCGCCGCGTGATCGCGCGGCCGCATGGGCGGCCATGCGTGCTTGGTATTTCCCATCGTGCTGCGATGCCGGCACAATGGCATGAGTAAAGACCAGAAGCTCCGGGGAGAGCGGAATGGACACGGCGGTGGCGGAACGGCGGATCAATGTTTCGGTCGATGGGTATCTCGATCGCGCACGCGAGATCGTGCCGCTGCTGATCGAGGCGGGCGACGAGATCGAGCACCACCGCGAGCTGCCCGACGCGATCGTCGACGCGATGGTCGAGCGCGGGATCTTCAAGATGCTGCTGCCCAAGTCGATCGGCGGGGCCGAGCTTGACCCGCTGACCTACACTGCGGTGCTTGAGACGCTGGCGGCTGCCGATGGCAGCTGTGCCTGGTCGCTCGGGCAGAATTCGGGCTGCTCAATGACCGCGCCCTATCTCGACCGCGAGATCGCGCGCGAGATTTTCGGCGGCCCGCGCGGCATCCTCGCCTGGGGCCCGGAACTGCCCGGCGCTGGGCGCTGCGTTGCGGTCACGGGCGGCTATCGCGTCACCGGGCAGTGGGGTTTCGCGACCGGAAGCCGCCACGCGACGTGGATCGGCTGCCACGTGCCGGTGTTCGAAGAGGACGGCAATCCGCGCCTTCTCCCCAACGGGCGGCAGGCGGTGCGCACGATGCTGGTGCCGAAAAGCGAGGCGACGATCATCGACAACTGGCAGGTGCTGGGGCTGCGCGGCACCGGCAGCGACAGCTACCGCTTCGACAACCATTTCGTGCCCGAGGCCTATACCGCGATCCGCGACAATGACGCCGAGCGGCACGAGGCGAACCCGCTCTACCAGTTCACCAGCGGCATGATCTACGCGATGAGCTTTTCGCACGTGTCGCTCGGCATCGCTCGTGGCGCCTACGATGCATTCATTTCGATCGCGCGCGACAAGATTCCGCGCGGGTCGAAGGGCACGCTGCGCACCAACAACGTGATCCAGTCGCAGGTGTCGCAGTGCTGGGCGCGGCTGCGCTCGTCGCGCGCCTATCTGCGCGGGGTGATCGCCGAGATGTGGGAAGAGGCGCAGAAGACCGGCCGGATCAGCGCCGAGCACCACCCCGAGCTGCGCCTCGCCTCGACCTGGGCGATTCACCAGGCGCGCGATGTGGTCGCCACGGTCTATCACGCCGCCGGGGCCTCGGCGATTTTCGAATCGAACCCGCTCGAACGAAAGATGCGTGACATACACGCCGGCACCCAGCAGGGCCAGGGGCGGCCGATCCATTTCGAGACGGTCGGCCAGATGCTGATGGGCCTGCCCCCGGAAGGCCGGATGTTTCGGTAGCGGCTTCGGTTACGCCCGGTATTTCGCGAACGCCGCCTCGTCGAATTTGAGGCCGAGGCCGGGAGTGGTCGGCATCGCCAGCAGCCCGCCTTTCGGCTCGGGCACCGCCTCCCATAGCGGGAACAGGCGCGGCATGTACTCGACGGTCAGCCCGTTGGGCACCGCGCCGACTAGGTGCACGTGGATTTCCGGCACGCCGTGGCTGACCACTGGCAGGTTGAACGCCTCAGCCAGCGCCGCGATCTTGAGCCACGGCGTGATCCCGCCCGAGCGCACCTGGTCGATCATCACGATGTCGACCGAGCGCGCCTCGACCATGTGGCGGAACGGGGTGATGCCGTAGAGGTATTCGCCGCCGGCGACCGGGGTCGAAAGTGCGTCGGCGACCCGCGCGAGGCCGGGGAAATCGTCGGCGGTGGTGACGTCTTCGAGCCAGAACAGCCCGACCCCGGCATCCTCGACGCGCCGCCCGATGTCGATCGCCTGCTCGGGGCGCCAGCGCTGGTTGATGTCGCACATCAGATCCATCTCGGGGCCGACCGCCTGGCGGATCAGGACGGCCTGCTCGACCTCGCGCGCCGGAGAGGTGACTCCGGGCAGCCCCAGTTGCATCTTGGCCTGGCGATGGCCTTTGGCGCGCAGCCGCTCGCCGGCGGTGACCGCCTCTTCGAGCTTTAGGCCGCGCCGGAGCGCCCCGCTGGCATAGGTCGCGATATGGTCGCGCCCGCCTCCGAGCAGCCGCCATAGCGGCTGGCCCAGCGCCTTGCCCTTTACATCCCACAGCGCCACGTCGATCGCCGACATTGCCAGCGTCAATATGCCGGCCGGGCCTGACGATCCCGCCGCGGTGCGCAATTTCGCCGCGATGCCTTCGAGCTGCAGCGGATCGTCGCCGACGATGAGCGCGCCCAGCTCGTCGATCGCGTGGCGCAGGGTCCGGGTCAGCGCGCCGCCGAAATAGGCGACGCCCAGCCCTTCGATCCCGTCATCGGTCCTCAGGCGCAGCGTAACGATCGGGTTTTTCGCGTTGGGGTTCTCGGAAAACCCGGCGAGCGGCTCGTCGTTGGGCAGCAGCACGATGTCGGTGCGCAGCGCGGCGATCTTCATCAGCGATACTCCATGCCCTTGTCCTGCGGCGGCAGGTTGAACGCGGGCGGCGGTTGGTGGCCGAGCGTGCCGGGATAGATCGCGTCGTTCGGCGAGCCGTGGCACGCCGACAGCAGCAGCAAGGCGGCGATCGCCGCGACGCGTGCTGCCCGGTGGGCACGCTGACGCACGACAGGGATTCCGATCATTCCAGACCTCCGTCACCCTGAGCCGGCGCGAAGCGCCGTGTCGAAGGACGCATCGTGCCCGCCCCCGCTTGCTACGCCGCGTAGCGGTCGAGCGTCGCCTGATCGAATTCAAGCGACAGGCCGGGCCCGGTCGGCATCGCCAGTTCGCCGTTGTGCTGCACCGGAACCTCTTTGAACATCGGCACCAGCCACGGCATGTATTCGACCGTCAGCCCGTTCGGCGTCGCGCCGATCAGATGCACATGGACCTCGGGGATCAGGTGGCTGACCACCGGCAGGTTGAACGCCTCGGCCATGCCGGCGACCTTGAGCCATTGGGTGATGCCGCCGACCCGCACCAGATCGACCATTGGCACGTCGACCGAGCGCGCCTCCATCATGTGGCGGAACGGCACGATGCCCCAGACATATTCGCCGCCGGCCACCGGGGTCGAAAGCGCATCGGAAATCCGCGCCAGGCCGGGGAAATCGTCGGCGGCGGTGACATCTTCGAGCCAGAACAGTCCGACCCCGGCATCCTCGACGCGCCGCCCGATATCGACCGCCTGCTCCGGCCGCCAGCGCTGGTTGATGTCGCACATCAATTTGATGTCGGGGCCGATTGCCTCGCGGATCTTGACCATGCGCTCGACCTCGATGCGCGGGTTGGTCTCGCCGGGCAGCGCGAGCTGGGTCTTCATCTCTTTCCAGCCCTTGTCCTTCAGCGTCGCCGCGGCCTTGACGACGCGGTCGAGCGAGAGTTCGCGCATCAGCGCGCCCGAGGCGTAGGTCGGTACCCGGTCGCGCCCGCCGCCCAGCAATTTCCACAGTGGCAGGCCCAGCGCCTTGCCGCGAATGTCCCACAGCGCCATGTCGATCGCCGACAGCGCGAGGTGGTAGACGCCGCCCGGCCCGGCCGAGCCGCCGGCCGCCGCCTTGAGCTTGGCATGGATCGCCTCGACCCGGTGCGGGTCGTCGCCGACGATCAGCGCCCCCATCTCGTCGATTGCGTGGCGCAGCGTGCCGGTCAGCGCGCCGCCGAAATAGGCGACGCCGATCCCTTCGCCGGCGTCGCTCGCCAGCCGCAGCCAGACGATCGGGCGCTTGCCGTTCGGGTTGGCGGCGGCGCCGGCGAGCGGCTCATCGGCCGGGAGATTGACGATGCCGCTACGGATGCCGGTCACTTTCATCGCATCACCATGGATTTGGGGAAGGGGAGGTTACAGATCGGCAAGCCGGATCCACGTGCCGAGCGCGGCGCACAACACCACGCCCAGCGCGACTATCGGGATGCTGGCGGTGCCGAACAGCAAGAGCCACAGCACGAAGCCGACGATGCCGGTGAAGATGCCGCCGATCAGCGACGGCATCGAGCGCTTGATGTGTACCGAGGCCATCGCTCAGGCTTGGCGCTCAGGCCTGGGCGAGGCGGGAATCGGCGGCGCTGTTGCGTGCCTTCTTCAGGTTGCGTTTGACGAACCGCGCATCGTACCCGTTGAAGATGTGGCCGATCAGCCCGCGGTCGAGATCGGTGGTGCCGAACAGCCAGTCGGCGATCGGATAGGTCAGGTTCATGTTGGTGCCCATCATGATCGACTGGTTGTGATGGGCGATGTGGTGGCGGCGGATCGTATTCATAAACGGGATGTGGCGGACGATCCGGTCGTCCTTCACATGGCAGCCCCAGTGGAAGAATTCGTAGTTGAGGTAGACGCCGGCGGTCGTGCAGACCAGCAACCAGGCGGCATTGGCCGACCAGATCAGGCTCAGCACCCAGGCGCCGGCGGCCGACATGCAGATGAACGTGGTGAACGCATAGGGCGGGAAAAACGTGATGCGGAAGTCGCGGGTGCTGTCGATCGTCGGCTCGTGATCGGTGAAAAACTGATGGTGCGCCAGCGTGTGCCGTTTGTAGATGCCCATGAACCCCGGTACCGGGCGGTGCAGCAGAAACCGGTGCAGCGCCCATTCGAAGAGATTGCACCCAAGGAAGGCCGCCGGCACCACCAGCCAATCGGTCCAGCGGGGGGCGTGCACATGGCCCGCGCAGTACCAGATCGTGCCGAGGCCGAGCGCGGCGATCACCACGACATGGGTAAGCCCGCTGTACCACGGCGAGATGCGGGCTCGGTAATCGGCGCGGAAAGCCTGCTGACGCGGCGTCATCATCGGGCATGCTCCTCCCATCAGCATAATAGGGCGGCAGCACGATCGCGCAAAGATTGGCCGATCGCCCACCACGGTCACCCGTCGATCGCCGCCAGCGCCGCGTCGATATCGGCCGAACTCAATTCCCAGGAATTGTCGAGATCGGCGACCACGGCGCGCATGAAGCGCTCGTACAGCGCCAACGCCTGCTGATCGTCGCCGAGATGGTCGGCGAGCAGCGCCAGCGCGAGCTGGGCCGGGCCGGCGCCCTCGTAGGTCCATTCGAACCCGGTCGGAGACAGGCGTTTCAGATCAAACCGCGGGTCGAGCGTCTCGCCGTCCACCGTGACTTGCGCGCCGGCCAGGCTGCGCCCGCCGACATAAGTCTTCATGCCACTATCCCCGCACGGCGCGCGGGTCGTTGAAATTGCCGACCCCGGTGCCGCGGTAAAGTATCTGCGCGGCGCGCTCGGTAAGCCGCTTGTGCAGCGCCAGCATGTCGTCCTGCATATCGCGCTCGGGGCGCGGTTCGAGCTCGAAATGGCCGAAGCGGTCCTCACCGCGCACCAGCGTTGCGCTGTCGGTGCCTTCGAGCTGATAGAGCCCGGTCGGGATATAGCGGACCGCAAACCCGATGCGCCGGTCGGTGCTGGGGTTCGGCGGCGAGCCGTGCACCAGCCGGACGTGGTGCAGCGACATCTCGCCCGGCCGCAGCACCAGCGGCACCGCCTCGCGCTCGTCGACCTCGACCGCGATCTCCTGGCCGCGGGTCAACAGGTTGCTGCGGTCGAACGTGTCGCGGTGCGGGATCTGGTCGGAATCGTGAGTGCCGGGGATCACCGCCATCGCACCGTTTGCCAACGTGCTCGGGGTCAGCGCCACCCAGGCGGTGCAGACATCGGGCGACGACAGGCCCCAATAGGTCGAATCCTGGTGCCACGAGACGAAAGACGGGGTCTCGGCCTCCTTGATGAAGAAATTGGTGTTCCAGCACAGGATGTCGGGCCCCAGCAGATCCTCGACCGCATCGAGGATCGCCGGATGGCGGATCAGATCGGCGAGGAACGGGAACAGCAGGTGCGCCTTGTGGCGGATGTCGCCGCGCAGCGGCCCGCCCATCCCGGCCTCGACCCGTTCGAGCGTGTCGCGGATTGCCTGCGCCGCGTCCTCGCTCATCACCTGGATCGGCGCGAGATAGCCCCGGCTGCGATACGCCTCGATCTGTGCCCGGTTCAGTGATTTCGGCATAACCATCCTCCGCAGCGGCCGGGCGCACAGTGTAGCCTGATGCCTGCGCCGGCGAAACGACCCGCTGGGCCGATGATGTGTTGCCGAGGGGCCTGTTCAACGCCCGACCGATGGAATTACCGTGTCGCCGCCCGATCGGCGGCGCCATGCGGGGTCGGGCCCGGACGGGTGCCCCGGCAAGGAACCAGTCGGCGCCGTTGCCGTTCTTTCGACACCACCGCGGCCTAACCGGCGGTGGAACAAAAGGGGTGAGTTGCATGCCGGTTGCGCAGTCCAGGTACGGGGCCACCGCCAAGATGTTTCACTGGACGGTGGTCGCGCTGCTGGCGATCCAGCTGCCGCTCGGCTGGCTGATGCGCGGGCTGCGCCGCAGCCTGCCGCCCGATACCCCGCTGGTCGCGCATGTGACGATCGGGCTGTTGATCCTGGCGCTGATCGCGGCGCGCCTGGTCTGGCGGGTGGCCCACCCGGTGGCGCCGGAGACCGGGCTGCCGGCCTGGCAGCGGTTCGCGTCGTGGCTGGTGCACTGGCTGCTCTACGTCGCGGTGCTGGCGACCGCGCTGACCGGCTGGCTGCTCGATTCGGCGCGCGGCACGGATGCGGCGCTGGTCGGCGGCGTGCCGCTGCCGCGCCTGGTGCCGCAAGGCTCGGCGTGGGGAGCCGCAATCGGCAATTTGCATGCGACGATGGCATGGGTGCTGGTGGTGCTGGTCGGGGTGCACGTGATGGCGGCATTCGCCCACCTGTTCGTCTACAAGGACCGCGTGATGCACCGCATGCTGACGGACTGAGGCGCGGCGCGGCGCGGCGCCCCTAGCGGAACAGCCCGTGATGGGCGAGCGGTACGATGGCGATCCGGTGCGGCTCGGCGGCGTCGCGCTGGCGCACCTCGACCTCGTCGATGCGGCCCGAGACCGCCAGATCGTGCGCGTTGAGCGCCGATTTGGTGCGGCGCGCGAGGTCGAACTCCTTGACGCTGGCAACGGTCATATGCGGGATATACGGCTCCTCCGGGCGCAGGCAGGCGGCGAGCGGCCCGGCATGCAGCCGTTCGTGCAGCCGGATCAACGCGGCAAACCCTTCTTCCGGCACCAGAAAGACGTGAAACCAGCCGAGCGTCAGCTCGGGCACGATCACCGCCGCGCGCAGGCAGAAATGGACGCGCGGGGTCGCCGCGCACGCCGCGCGCACCTGGCCCGCGACGATGTCGGGCTCGGCCGCCGGGCCGGGAAACACCAGCGTGAACTCGGGCGGGCCGAGGCTGTGCGCGTGGGTTTCGCGCAGATGGGTCAGCCAATCGAGATCGGCTTTGCCGAACACCGGCCGGGCGACGACATCAAAGCTCATGCGAGCGCCCCCCGTCTGCCGCCGCGCCTTATTCCCCGCGCGCCCCCGGCAGATCGGCACGCGAGGCGCGAAATGCAAGCGGCGCGGGCGCGGCGGCACCCGTGTCTTGCTGCAGCCGCGCGGCCATGCGCGCGAGCTTTGCCTTGATCTGGGCCTTGATCCGCTCGCCGTCGCGGGCGTCGTCCTCGGGCGACGGCACGGTGCGCGCGGCGTCGAACAGTTGCGGGAGCCCGTCGAGCATCTGCGAGAGGTGCAGCGCCTCCTCGGGCGTGATCCGCCCCTCGGCGAGCGCGGCGGTGACCGCGGCGACCGCGGCGCCAAGATCGCCCGGCCCCGACACGGCGGGAAAATCGCCCGCATCGTCGAGCACCAGCGGCTGCCCGCGCCGCGTGCCGATCAGCCGCCCGAGGCAGAACCGCACCGCGACCGGGTCGCCCGCCAGCGCCATCTCGATCGCCGTTTCGGCCA
>DATLRD010000126.1:0-9591 GCA_035534855.1 Allostellaceae bacterium
CGCAATATTTCTCGGTCTCCGGCACGTGCTTGTGTTCGAGGCCGAGCGCGTACAGCTCAAAGGCCGGGCCGCCCTCGTGCTGGTGCGCCGCGATCATCGACTTGCCGCCGCCGGAATAGCCGCTGACCGCGTTGATCGTGAGCGGATAGTCGGGCGGGATCACCCCGGCATCGACCAGCGGGCGAATGAGGCCGATCGCCCCGGTCGGATAGCACCCGGGGTTGGCGACCTTGGCCGACGCGGCGATCGCCTCGCCCTGCCCCGGCACCATCTCGGCAAAGCCGTAGGTCCAGCCGGGATGCACCCGATGCGCGGTGCTGGCATCCAGCAGCTTTGGCGCGTCGGCGCCGAGCCCATCGGCCAGCGCGGCGGATTCCCTAGCCGCGTCGTCGGGCAGGCACAGCACGACGAGATCGACCTCGGCCATCAGGTCGCGGCGCGCGGCGGGGTCCTTGCGGTGTGCCTCGGGCAGGCTTTTGACCGCGACCTCGCTCAGCGCGTCGAGGCGGGCGCGGATGCCGAGCCCGGTGGTGCCGGCCTCGCCGTCGATGAACACGCTCGGCTTGTTGGTTGCCATGTCCTGCTCCTCAGCCCACAGACAACGAAAGACCCAGACAAAGAAAAACCCCACCGAAGCCGCGGCGGGGTTCGAGCGGTTGCCGGATGCCGACCCGGGTCAGCAATCCGCGTGACGCGCCCTTTCTCCGCCGCCGGTTTGGCGTCGTCGCAGGCGGATGATGTGATGCGCCACGGGCATGGCGGAGAGGCTAAGGTGCGGCAGGCGCAAACGTCAACCCAAATGCACCCGAATGCCCGCGGAGGCCGGCGGCGCCGCTCGACAGGCGAAAACGCTTGAACCGCCCCGCCCTGGGAAGTCGAATCGAGCCGGAACAATAGCGCGCTGACCAATGACCTCTGCAAACCTGACACATATCCTGATCGTCGGCGCCGGCGCCGCGGGGCTGATGGCCGGCCGCGAGCTTGCCCGTGCCGGCAAGCGGGTGACGATCATCGAGGCGCGCGACCGCTGCGGCGGGCGCATCGACCCGCTGCCCGCCGAGATATTCGGCTATCCGGCCGAGGGCGGCGCCGAGTTCGTGCATGGCGCTGCGCCGGTGACCCGCGCGGTAATGCGCGAGGCGGGCCTGGCGCTGGCACCGCGCGTGGGGACGCGCTGGAGCACCCGCGGCGGCGGCGCGCTGTCGCCCGACACGTTTGCGCTTCCCGATGCCGGGCGGTTCTACCAGGCCCTGGGCGAGGTGACGGCCGATCTGCCGGTCGGCGAATTTCTCGACACGCATTTTGCCGGCCCGCAATACACCGCGCTGCGCCGCTCGATCATCCGCACCGTCGAAGGCTACGATGCGGCCGACCCGCGCCGCATGAGCACTCTGGCGCTGCGCGAGGAATGGATGGCCCGCGACGACGGCGAGCACGGGCGGCTCGCCAAGGGCTATGGCGCGCTGATCGACTATCTCGCCGCGGAATGCCGGCGGCACGGCGCGGCGCTGCATCTCGGCGCCGCCGTCACCGCAATCGAAGAATCCGGCGGCGGGATTGCCGCAAGCTGCCGCAACGGTGCGGTCTTTGCCGGCGACGCCGCGATCTTGACCGTGCCGCTGCCGCTGTTGTCGGAAATCGCGCTGCCGCCAGCGGCGCGCCAGCAGGCGGCAGCCGCCGCCGATATCGGCTATGGCAACGTCGTCAAAATCCTGTTCCGCTTTGCGACGAAATGGTGGGCCGGTCACGGCGACCACGATCTTGGCGACCTGTCGTTCCTGGTTTCCGACGCGATCGTCCCGACCTGGTGGACCCAGCACCCGCAAGAGCAACCGGTGCTGACCGGCTGGTACGCCGGCCCCAAGGCCGACACCGTGTCGTCGCTGACCGAGGCTGAGCTTGTCGACATGGGTCTCGCCTCGCTCGCCGCGATCTTCGACCTGCCGGGCGACCGCCTCAGAGGGGGCCTCGTCGCATCGCGTGCGATCAACTGGGGCAACGACCCGTTCGCGCGCGGCGCCTATTCCTATGCGACGCCCAGCACCCGGGCGGCCCACTCGGTACTGAAAGACACGGACCGCAGCGCCGTGTTCTTTTCCGGCGAGGCGCTCTACGCCGGCGCGGACATGGGCACGGTCGAGGCGGCGCTCGCGATCGGAGCCGACACCGCCCAGGCGATCCTCCGCGCCGCGCCCTAGGATTTCCGGCGGCCCGGGTTCACCACCCCCAGCCGCGGCTGGCCGGCGGAGTCCAGATGCCTTTCGCCTCGAGGCGCGGCAGCACCAGTTCGCCGAAGCGGAAGATTTCTTCCGGATCCCACACCGGCAGCGTAAGCGCGATGCCGCCGCAGCCGAAGCTCCGGTGCAGCATCTCGATGTGGTCGGCGACCTGGTCGGCGCTGCCATGCACCCGGCGCGAGCCGGCGACCGATCCGACCTGGCGCAACTGCAATTCGCCGAGCGAGCGATAGACCTCGTCATAGGTGCTGATATTGCCGCGCACGCCGTTGAGGTATTCGGCGGTGATGCCGAGATCGACCGTGTCGGCGATGTGCGCCGACAACGCCTCGGCCTCGGCGGCGGTCTCACGCACGACCAGGCTCGCATGCATCTGCAGCCGGTGTCGTCGACCCGTCGCACCACCTCGTCGAGCGGGGTGCGGCCCGGCATGAAGATGTAATCGGCATAGCGCCCGGCAAACTCGCGCCCGGCATCCGACGCGCCGGCGCTGACGATCAGCGGCCGCGGCTGTTGGACCGGTCGCGGGCCGACCAGCTGGCCGTTGACGCGGAAATGCCGGCCGGCGAAATCGATCGTGTCGCCCGACCACGCCTGAGTGAGGATTTCGACGGTCTCGGCGGCATGCTCGTAGCGCTCGTCGTGGTCGAGCCCGTCGAACAGATCGGGGGCGAGCCCTTCGGCAAAGCCGCTGCCCGAAACCAGGTTGACCCCCCAGCGGCCCCTGCTCATCGCATCGAGCCCGGCGCCGATGCGCGCGATGACCAGCGGGTGAAACCACGCGGTGTGGAGCGTCGTGATACAACGAATCCGCGTGGTCGAGGCGAGCAGGTGCATCGCCAGCATCGGCGCCAGAATGATCGGGTCCTGCACCCCGGCGGCGCGCGATTTCGGCCCGTACGGCCCCCACGCCTCGGCGAGGAACAGATAATCGAGCCCGATCTCCTCCGCCGCCCGCGCGACCTGGCGGTGGGTTTCGAAATCGAGCAGATCCGGGTTGCGCGCGATGATTTCGGGCGACATCACGTGGATGCTGCGCGCATTGGGATAGAACAGGCCGAGACGCAGGCTCATGGCGTCTTCCTTCACTGCGGGGGGCGCGGGCTGGCCGGCGCCACGCCGCGCGTCGTGCCGCGCGGCGTGCCGCACAGAATAGACCGGATTCGGTGACCGGCGAGCGCCGCGATGCAATCGCATGCGACTGCCGCCGCAACCGCGAGCGGCTTTGCGGCGTTTGCTCGCTGCTTTGCCGCGACCCCGGCGATAATGGCCCGGCGATAATAGAAGGGCGCGGCTCAGCGGCGGCTGATCCTTCGGAGACTTCATGGAAAGCACCGGTTCGGCCTACCCTTCGACGCCGCCGCCGCGCCCCCGGTCGATCCGTCTGACCTTTGGCGCACTGATGCTGGTCATGCTGCTCGCCTCGCTCGACCAGACCATCGTCTCGACCGCGCTGCCGACGATCGTCGGCGAGTTCGGCGGGCTGGCGCATCTGTCGTGGATCGTCACGGCCTATCTGCTGGCAACGACGATCGTCACGCCGCTTTACGGCAAGCTCGGCGACCTGTTCGGCCGCAAGATCGTGCTGCAATCGGCGATCCTGCTGTTCCTCGCCGGCTCGGCGCTGTGCGGCCTCAGCCGGTCGATGGGCGAGCTGATCGCGTTCCGCGCCGTGCAGGGCCTCGGCGGCGGCGGGCTGATCGTCACCGCGATGGCGGCGATCGGCGACCTGTTCACCCCGCGCGAGCGGGGCCGCTATCAGGGGATTTTCGGCGGCGTGTTCGGCCTGTCGACCGTGCTCGGGCCGCTGATCGGCGGGTTCTTTGTCGAGCATCTGAGCTGGCGCTGGATCTTTTACGTCAACATCCCGCTGGGCTTCGTCGCTGTGGCGATCATCGGCCTTGCGTTTGCCGCGCCCAACCACGGCCGCCGGCCGGCGATCGATGTCGTTGGCGCCCTGTTGCTCGCCGTGACTCTGACCGCGCTGATCCTCTTAACCAGCCTCGGCGGCAACGCCTTTGCCTGGACCTCGCCGCAATCCCTCGCGTTGGCGGCGATCACCGTCGGCGGCCTCGCGGGATTTGCAGTGGCCGAGCGTATCGCCGCCGAGCCGATCCTGCCGTTAAAGCTGTTCGGCAACGCGGTGTTCGCGATCGCCTGCGCGGTCGGGTTCATCGTCGGCCTGGCGCTGTTCGGCTCGGTGACCTTCATGCCGATGTACCTGCAGGTGGTGAAAGGGGTGAGCCCGACCGTCGCAGGCCTGGCGCTGACCCCGATGATGGCCGGCGTACTGCTGACCTCGATCACCAGCGGCCGCATCATCAGCCGGATCGGCCGCTATCGCCCGTTTCCGATCGCCGGCACCGCGATCATGACGCTCGGCCTCGCACTGCTCGCGACGCTGCGCGTTTCGACCAGCACCTGGGCCGCGGGCGGGTTCATGCTGACGCTCGGCCTCGGGCTGGGGCTTGTCATGCAGGTTCTGGTGCTTGCGGTGCAGAACGCCGTCGATTACCGCGACCTCGGCGTCGCGACGTCGGGTACGACCCTGTTCCGCTCGATCGGCGGCTCGGTCGGGGTGTCGCTGTTCGGCGCGATCTTTGCCGCGGCGCTGACCGCCGGGCTGGCCGGGCGCCTGCCGGCGGGGGCCGGCCTGCCGTCGGCCACCGCGCCGGCGGCGATCCAGGCGCTGCCGGCGGCGGTGCGGGTGGTCTATCTCGACGCCTTTACCGCCGCGCTGCGCCCGGTGTTCGGCTATGCCGCGGCAATCGCGGCGCTGGCGTTTGCGCTCACCTGGTTTCTGAAGGACGTGCCGCTGCGCGGCCCGGCCCGGCCCGCACGCTAGTTCGGGTAGACGATCGTGCGCAGCATGATCCGGCGCTCATCCGGCTCGTAATCGCCGGCGCCGCGATGCATGGTCGCCTGCTCGTCCCACATCAGCAGGTCGCCGACCCGCCACGAGTGGTAATAGACAAAGCGGTCCTGCGTCGAATGCTCGGCCAACTCCTCGATCAGCGGCCAAGCCGCATCCTTCGCCATCCCCTGAAAGCCATGCGTGTGCAGCGGGTTGACGAACAGGATCGGGCGCCCGGTGACCGGGTGGCGAGCCACCGCCGGCCGCGCCTTTTCGGGGTATTCCTTGTCGATATGCTGGTCGGGGTCACCCTCGTAGAGCCGCACGCCATAGGGCCCGTCGTGGCGGCCGTGCAGGCCGACCATGCCGGCGAGCCGCGCCTTCGTCGCGGCGTCGAGCGCGTCATAGGCGGCGCGCATGTCGGCGAACATCGTGCCGCCCTTTTCCGACGGCACCTCCTTGGCGTGGAGGATCGCCAGAAGCGGCGGCACCTCCTCGTACGGTGAATCGGTATGCCAGTCGGTCGCCCGCTTGACGCCAAACCAGTCGATTTTACCGTCCTTGTCGACATTGGTCAGCCACGAGACCTCCGGGTATTCCGTGTGGCGGTAATCGACCAGCGAGTGGATCCGCGGCTTGCCAAAGCGGCGCCCGAAGGCGGCCAGCTCGGCCGGCCCGAGGTTCTGGTTGCGGAACACCAGCACCGGATGCTCGGCAAACGCCGCCTCGATCCAGGCGAAGGTCTCGTCGTCAACCGGCTGCGACAGGTCGATGCCGAGCGCCTCGGTACCCAGCGCCTCGCCAAGCGGGCGAAGTTCGCGTGCGGTCATGGCTTCCTCCCTTCGGACGATTCGGCGATCCGGTAGGCACGCACCGCGGTGTCGTGAAACAGCGCGGCACGCTCGGCCGCCGAGTAGCTCTGCGAAAATCGCTTGAACGCGTTGAACACGATCGGGTGGGAGAACGACACCTTGTCGACCGGGAAATTGCTTTCAAACATGCAGCGCTCGGGGCCGAACTGCGCGATGCAGTAATCCATCAGCGGCGCGATCTGTTTCGCCAACTCCTCCGAGCCGACCGGCGTGTCGCGCAGATGCCAGTCGAAGCCGAAGCGCGGCATCCCCATGCCGCCGAGCTTCAACAGCACATTCGGGCATTTCGCCAGCTCGGCCATGCCGGCGTGCCACGCTGCCACCACCTCGTCGTCCTTGCCGGCGAACGGGCCGGTGCGGTTGAGCCCGCCGAGATGGTTCATGATGATCGTGAGGTCCGGCACGGCGCGGGCGAATTCGACCATTTCCGGCAGCTGCGGCCAGCAACAGATCGTGTCGAACGACAGCCCCATCCGCGCCAGCACCTTGGCGCCAGCGCGGAACTCGGGCAGCGACAGCACACCCGCCTTCTCGCGGCTTTCGACGCGCGGGTCGGCGTTCCAGGTGACGATGTGGCGGATGCCGCGAAAGCGGTTGGGGCTCGCCGCCTGCAGCGCGTGCAATGCCGGCTCGACCCGGTCGCCGAGCTTCAGATCGGCATGGCCGACGATCGCCGCGGCAGCGCGGCACGGGCCGTAAAGCCCGCTGGCGCTTGCCGCCGCCAGCCCCTGGACGAACTCGACCTCGCCGACCGGGCGCATCTCCACCGGGCCGTCGGCGCGGTACATCGCGCGCGCCTCGATGAACACGGTCGAGCGGATATTGTGGCCCTGCGAAACGTCGGCGACCAGCTCGTGCAGCAGATAGCGCTGATACGGCAGGCGCCCGGTGCGGAAATCCCAGAAATGGTGGTGCGGGTCGCAGATCGGCAGGTCCGGCTCCAGCGCCGGCTCCTGAGTCAGGGCGAGCCAGTCGTTTCCGCCATAGGGCATGCCGTTTTCTCCTAGAGCTCATCCTTCGTCGCCCCCGCGCACGCGGGGCCCAGGAGCAACCAGCTACCGCATTACCTCTCGCCCCTAGGTTCCCGCTTTCGCGGGAACGACGGCCAAAAGGTTATTCCGCAGCAGCGGCCATCTTCGTGCCCTTGAACGCCGGCATGACCTCCTTGGCGAAGCGGCCGAGATCTTCGAGCTGGATATCGAGCGGGGTGCCGAGCGGCGTCGCGCAGATTACCCGGTCGAGCCCGGGATAGCGCTTTTCGACCGCCTTGAGCTGCTCGATGATGTCGGCCGGCGTGCCGGCGAGGAAACCGCCGGCCTTCACCGCGTCCTCGATCGTCGGCAATTTGACCGTTCCGGCCAGCGCCGGGTTGCGCATCGCCGCGATCTGCTCATCGCTGAGCGCCCGGACCAGTCGCAATTCGCCGAACATCTTCATGTTTTCTTCGTAGTGCGGCGCGGCCTCGCGGATCGCCTGCTCGCGGCTCGAAGAAATGTGGAACTGGTAGCCGAACGCCAGCCGCTCGCCCATTTCGAGGTGTATGCCGCGCCGCGCATAGGCGGCCTGGAAGCCGACCATGTGCCGGTCGACCGCGCCGCCCTCGGCCGAGCCGCCGCCGATCACGCCCGAGATGCCGTGCTTGGCCATGAAATCGAAGGCGCGATCCGATCCGCTCTGGATCGGCTGCCAGCACTCGACCGGCAGGTGGTCCGGCGCCGGAACCAGCGTGATCTCCTTCAGCGTATAGCCGCGATACGGCACCTCGGGCGGGATCGTGTAGAACTTGCCCTTGTGCGAGAACGGCTTGCCCTCGAACGCCTTGAACAGGATGTCGACGCCTTCCTCGAATATTTCCCGGTTGGCGGCCTGGTCCATCAGCGGAGCGCCGAAGGTTTCGACCTCGCGAGTGTGATAGCCGCGGGCGACGCCGAAAATCACCCGCCCGCCGGTCAGGATGTCGGCCATCGCGTAATCCTCGGCGAGGCGCAGCGGGTGCCACATCGGCACGACGTTAAAGCCGCAGCCGATCCTGAGGTTCTTGGTCACGCCGCACAGATGCATCGCCATCATCAGCAGGTTCGGGATCAGCTCGGTCCCTTCCGGCTGGAAATGATGCTCGGCCATCCACAACGTGTTGTAGCCGCGCTCGTCCATGCATTTGGCGTATTGCACGACCTTGTGCATCGCCTTTGCCAGCTCTTCCCGCGAATGGCAGCGCTCGTTGATCGGCGTGCCGCGATAGCCAAGGTTCTCCATATCGGCGGTGCCGTAATACGAGCTGTCGAATTTCGTGATCATCGCGCGATCCTTGCCTGATACGGGGGCCAAGTGCGGGGCGAGGTGACGGCCCCAGGGATGCTGCCCGCAACTATCGCCGCCGAGGGCGGCTCTTGTCTCGCCTAAATATCGCACCCCGCCGTGACCGGGCGGGTTTCGCTAGCGGCTGAGCGCGGGCGGGGCAGCGACCGAAGGCCGGGCCGGCGCCGGCGCCACGGCCGCGGCGCCGCGCAGCAGCGCCGTGCGCGCCGGCCATTCCTCGGCCGGCGGCAGGGTTTCGAGAAATTGCACCTCGCCGCCGGTGAGCAGCGCGAGCGGGACGCCGTCGCGGTAGAGCACGCGGTTTGCGGTCACCGCGGCGAGTCGCGGGCCGGGCGTCAGGATGCCGGCGAGGTTGAGCGGGTCGGCGCCGGACAGCGAGACCAGCGCGCCGCCCGCCGGCTTGCGCCGCGTCTCGCGCAGCATGCCGACCGCCTCGGGCAGCGCGAACTGCTCGCCGGCAAACCCGGCGACAAAGCGGCCGCCGCGGATTTCGCCGCGCGCCTCGAGCCGGCGATAGATGCGCAGCAGGTCGCGCCACGGCGGCAGCCGCGCCGCCTCACGCTCGACGAGCCGCCAGAACACGACGCCGTAGCGCCGCAACAGGGTGCGCGCCAGATGTTCGGCCGCCTCGGCGGTGGCCAGCGGCAAATTGTCGGGCAGCCGCGGCCGGCGGGCCAGCGCCCAGCGCCCGGCATCCTCCATCGCGAAGCTGACCGCGCGACGCCGGCGCTGGCTGCCGGAACTCGGCGCGAGCAACGCGCGCAGCCCGGCAAAGCTGTCGGAGGTGACGATGCCGAGCGCGACCAGCTCGGCCAGCGCCTCCTCGACCTGCGGACGCAACAGACCGCTGCCGGCGACCAGCTCGTCGAAGAACGAGGCGCCGTCCTGGCGGATCACCTCGGCGACCCGGCGCGCCGTCGCGCTCGGTGTCGCCGCCTCCTCGTCGGGCGACAGCAACATCCACAATGCGGCGTGGCGGCGCGCGAGCAGGGCGATCGGGGTCGAGCGCACCGGGCTCGCGCCGCGTTCGCCGCCGGCGGGGCGCGGGCTGCGCGGCCGGAGGCGGGCCCAGGCGACCCGGCCGGACAGGCACAGATCGTCGAGCCAGGCCGGGTCGTAATCGGCGAGCCGCGCCGGCAGGATCTCGCTTTCCCACGCCCCGGCCGCTGCCTCGAAGCCTTCGAGCTGGCCGACGATCGCGGCGAGTGCGTCGGCGCCCTCCATCCGCGCGCCCGACGCCACGCGCTGCCACTCGAACAGAAAGCGCAGGAAATCGCGCGCCGCGACCGGCTCGATCTCGGCGCGCAGT
>DATLRD010000127.1:0-3609 GCA_035534855.1 Allostellaceae bacterium
CTGATGATGGGGCTGGCCGGCAGCTTCACGCCGCAATCGACCGGCACCGTCGCGGTGACGATCGCCGGCGACTGCTACAACACGACGGCCGGCGACGGCGGCAACATCAAGATCCGCTATGGCACCGGCACGGCGCCGAGCAATGGCGGCGCGCTGGTCGGCACCGCGGTCGGCAACTTTCCCAGCTTTGTCAGCGCCACCGCCAGCCAGAAAGTCGGCTGCGCCGCCAGCGCGGTCATCGCCGGCCTGACAATCGGCACGCCCTATTGGCTCGACCTGAAGCTCGGCGCCGCCACCGGCGGGACCGCCGCGATCGAAAACGTCAGCATCACCGCCGTGGAGATCGGATCGTGAAATTGCCGCGGCTCGCGCTGACGGCGCCCGGGGATGGCGAATTGCGGCACCGAGGCAAGCTCGGCAGCTGAAGCACCCTATGGTACAGACCGGGAGATTTCCGATGCGCTTTTACTGGCCGATCGCCAAGGTCGATGCCGAGCGACGCATGGTGTGGGGCTATGCCTCCACCGAGACCGAGGACGACCAGGGCGAGACCGTGACCCGGCAGGCTCTGGCGGCGGCGCTCGACGATTACATGCGCTTTGCCAACATCCGCGAGATGCACCAGCCCTCGGCGGTCGGCGTCGCCAAGGAAGCGACGATCGACGACCGGGGCCTCTATCTCGGCGCCAAGATCGTCGACGCCGGAGCCTGGCATAAGGTCGTCGAAGGCGTCTACCGGGGCTTCTCGATCGGCGGCCGGGTGACGGCCCGCGACCCGGCCGACCGCAGCGTCATCACCGGCCTCACACTCACCGAAATCTCGGTGGTCGACCGCCCGGCCAACCCCGAGACAATCTTCGACTGCTGGAAGCTTTCCATCGGCCTTGCAACAGGAGGCACCATGGCCAACACCGCGGCGGCGCCGCGCCCACCCGCGCAGATCTGGGATTGCGGGATCGCCGGTCACCGCCATCTCGCCAAGGCGGAGGCGATGGCCTGCGCGCAACGCGACGGTCTGGTCGCCAGCAAGGCGGCAGCAGGCCCGAGCGCAACTGCGGTCGGTCCCGGCGGTCCTGCCGGCGATCCCCACGACACCCTCGATTATGCCGATCCCGGCTTCCTGACCGACGGGCGCCGGCGCTATCCGATCGACACCGAGAGCCATATCCGGGCCGCCTGGGCGTTCATCCACCAGGCGCACAATGCGCGCCGCTACACGGCCGACCAGCTCAACCGCATCAGGGCGCGCATCGCCGCCGCCTGGCGCGCCAGGATCGATCCGAACGGGCCGCCAGCGGCCGGCGCCGAGCCCGGACGGGCGACCGACACGACGCGCAAAAGCCTCGCCGACACCGGCCAGCTGGCGCAGATCATCGTCGAACTCGCCATGCTGCACGACTGCCTGGCAGGCGAGGCGGCAACCGAGGCGGCAACCGAGGCGGACAGCTCGCCGCTGCCGCAGCGGCTGCAGGAGATCATCGTGCAGCTGTGCGACTTTCTCGAAGCGCTGGTCGCCGAGGAAACCGCCGAGTTGGTCGAGGGAGGCGACGCCCCGTCGCCGGGTGCCGGGCTGCTGCAGGCGGTTCCCGGGATTGCCGCGATGGCGCTCGCCGGCAAGTTGCGCAAGGCCCGCCGGCCGGACAATGCGCCGCTGGCCGACGGCCTCGCCAAGCTCGCCGACGCGATCGTGCCGCGGCTCGATGCGCTGCAGCAGCGGGTCGACGAGATTGCCCGCACCCCGCTGCCGCCGCAGACCGTGGCACGCGGCTTTGCCGGGATCGCCAAGCGCGAGGACGGCGGCGCCGTCTTCTCCGCCGCCGAGGACATCGTCGCCGCACTGGCGCGGATGAGCGAGGAAGAACGTACCCTGACCTTGATCAAGGCCGCCCACGCCAACCCGATCCGCCCGCTGGCCTCCCGCCCGCAATCCTGACGCGACGGCGTCCGCGATCGCAACGCAATCCCCGACCCGGCCCGCGCCGGGTTTTTTTATGCCTGAAGGGAAGGACGACACCGATGAACCCGACCCAGGACACCCTCGATCTGGTGAAGGGGGCACTGCGCATGCCCGACGACCAGATCACCAAATCGATCACCACCGGCACCGGCCTTGTCGCCTACGATTTGCAGGCGCCGGCCAAGAACCTCTATCCGTTCGTGACGCCGATCCGCAACGCCTTGCCGCGCACCGGCGGCGGCACCGGCACGGCGACCAACTGGCGCCAGGTGACGGCGCTGGTCGGCTCGGGCTTCGACGCGATGGGCTGGGTCCCGGAGGGCCAGCGCTCGGGACAGATGTCGTATACGACCGCTTCCAAATCGGCCGCCTATGTGACGATCGGCGAGGAGGATGCGGCGACCTACGAGGCGATCAGCGCCGGCCGCTTTTTTGAGGACATCCAGGCGCGCATGAGCTTCCGACTGCTGCAGAAGCTGATGCTGAAGGAGGAGATGGCGATCCTCGGCGGCAATGCCTCGGTGCAACTGGGCACGCCGGCGACGCCATCGCTGTCGGCGACCGGCTCGGGGGCGACATTGCCGGCCGCGACCTATTCAGTGATCGTCGTCGCGCTGACCCTCGAAGGCTACCAGAATTCCGGTCTCGCCACCGGGATCGCGACCACCAAGACGATCACCGGCGCCGACGGCCAGACCTTCGTCCTGGCCGGCGGCTCGTCCAACAAGAGCGCCAACGCGACGCAGCCTGTGACCCTCGGCCAGACGCTCTACGCCAGCGTCACCGCCAGCCAGGGCGCGGTCGCTTATGCCTGGTATGTCGGCACCGCCGGCGCCGAGACGTTGCAGGCGATCACCACGATCAACAGCGCCAGCTTTGCGGCACCGCTCGCCGGCGGCCAGCAGGCGGCAACCGCGATCACCGCCGACAATTCGGCCAATCCGAGCTACGCCTATGACGGGCTGTTGACCACCGCCCTGAAGGCGGGCTCCAACGCCTATGTCAGCCTGCTGCCGACCGGCACCGCCGGCACCGGCACGCCGCTGACCGCCTCGGGCCGCGGCTCGGTAGTCGAGATCGACACGATGTTCCAGCAGATGTGGAACCTCTATCAGCTGTCGCCGACCGTGCTCTACGTCAATGTCCAGGAGCTGAAGAACATCACCAGCAAGGTGCTGTCGAACGCTTCGGGGCCGCTGTTGCGCTATGAGGTCAGCGGCGACGGCAACGCCTACGATCTAGCCGCGGCCGGCGCCGTGTCGTTCTACTTCAACCCGTTCGCCTTGAACGGCGGGTTGCGCATTCCGGTGCGCATCCATCCGCGCGTGCCGCCCGGCACGATCATCGGCTGGGCCGAGAACCTGCCGGTGCAGTACCAGTCGAACGAGGTCCCCAACGTCGCCGAAGTGAAGACCCGCCAGGACTACTACCAGATCGACTGGCCGGTGGTGACCCGCCAGCGCCAGGTCGGCGTCTATGCCGAAGAGGTGCTGGCGGTCTATGCCCCGTTCGCGATGGGGGTCATCACCAACATCGGCAACGGCTGATCGCCTGACTGGCGAACCGGTGAGGCGGCGTCGCGCCGCCTCACGCTCTGTGAGGAAGAGGGAACGATGGCGTTCGGCGACCTGACGACGCTCGGTGACGTCAAA
>DATLRD010000128.1:0-35018 GCA_035534855.1 Allostellaceae bacterium
CCGCCGTGAGAGGGCGGTGTCCTGGGCCTCTAGACGAAGGGGACGTGTCTGGGCGCCGGCCAGGCGCCTAGATAGCCGCTGGCGGCACGCGGGTCCAGCCCGCAGCCGCGCTATTCGCGGAAATTCACGTATTGCAGCGGCTGCTCGATCTTGAGCCCGCGGATCAGCGCGATCGCCGCCTGCAGGTCGTCGCGCTTCTTGGCGGTGACGCGCAATTCGGTGCCCTGCACCGCGACCTGCACCTTCAATTTGCTGTCCTTGACCTCGCGCACCAGCTGGCGGGCGAGTGCGGCTTCGATCCCCTGGAGCAGCATGATCGACTGGCGCACCGTGTTGCCCGCAGCCTTTTGCGGCGGCTTGAAGTCGAGGGCCGCGGCATCGACCTTGCGGCGGGTCAGGTGCACCTTGAGCAGTTCGTGCATCTGCTTGAGCTTGAGGTCGTCGTCGGCGACCAGCACGATCTCGCCCTCGTTGCGGGTGATCGTGCATTTGCTGCCCTTGAAGTCGAACCGCGTGGCGATCTCGCGGGTGATCCCGGCGATGCCGTTGTCGACCTCGGCGAGATCAAGGCGAGAAACGATGTCGAAACTGGGCAAGAACGGCTCCTGCACGAACGGGGCGAGCGGATCACCGATATAATGCGTCAGCCCGCCGCCCGAAAGGCGCGGGCGGTAAGCGCCAATGCAGTCTCCGCCGCGACCGGCGGCGCCCAGCCGAGCGCGGCGCGGGTCGCCGCGTCGTCGAGCCGTGCCGACAGGGTCAGCCGCGCCAGCGCCGGGCCAAGCCCGGGCAGCTTGCGCCCAAGCGCAAACACCGCCTGCGGCACCGCGAACAGCCGGGCCGGCCGGGCGAGCCCGCTGGCAAGCGCCCGGATCAGCGCCGGGGTCGACAGGTCGGAAGCGTCGCGGGCGAAGAGGATCCGCCCTGCGGCCGCCGGATGAACCGCGGCCCGCGCCACAAAATCGACCAGGTTGTCGACCGCGACCAGGCTGCGGCGGTTGTCGACCGCGGCGAACGGCAGCGGCAGCCCGCTGTCGACGAGCCGCAGCAGCGAGCGGAAATTGCCGCCGACGCCCGGCCCGTAGACCAGCGGCGGCCGGATCGTCGCCAGCTCGACGCCGGTTTCGGCGGCGACCGCCGCCAGCGCCCGCTCGGTCGCCAGCTTGGTGCGGCCGTAGGCGTCTTCCGGACGCGGCGGGTCGTCGGGCCGGAATTTATCGCCGGGCGCGGTAAATTCGCCGCTGGCCTTGATCGAGCTCATATAGACGAGGCGGCGGGCGCCGGCCGAGGCGGCGGCGCGGGCCAGGGCGGCAGCGGCCGCCGGCTCGCGGGCCAGAATCGCGGCGTCGGCCCGGCGATGGGCGCGCTGCGCGAGGTGGATGACGATCTCGACCCCGGCCAGCGCCGGTGCCCAATCGGTTTCCGGCGCGAAATCGCCGAGCGCGCACCGCGCGGCACCATCGATCGGCGGGCCCCCCGCCCGGCGCACCGCGCCGACCACCTGGTGGCCGCGCGCTGCCAGCCCGCGGCACAGGGCGCGCCCGATGAACCCGGCCGCGCCGGTCACCAGGATGCGCGCCACCGGTCCGCCCTGTGATGTTTTCGCGAGCGCATCTGCGCGCAATGCATTAAAGAGTGCCGGATCGCAACACAACCCCGGGTTCGAGCCGCCGCGTGTCCGTCCCCTCTCCCGGCCTCCTGTCATCCTGTTCCGACCTGGCCGGCCCGACCCGCGCGGCGGCACCGGTGCGGCAGGCAAAGCTGCTCTTCCTGGTGACCGAGGACTGGTATTTCTGCTCGCACCGCCTGCCGGTGGCGCGGGCGGCGCGCGCCGCCGGGTTCGACGTGGTGGTGGCGACACGGGTCGCCGGGCATGGCGAAGTCATCCGCGACGAAGGGTTTGCCGTGCGCCCGCTTGCCTGGCGCCGGCGCGGCGACGGGCTCGGCGGCGCCGTGCGGTCGATCGCCGACATCGCCCGGCTGTACCGCCGCGAGCGGCCCGACATCCTGCATCACGTCGCGCTGAAGCCGATCCTGTTCGGCGCCGCGGCCGTGCGGCTGGCGTTTCGTCGCGGCGAGGCGCCGGCGCTGCTGGCGGCGGTGATGGGGCTCGGCAGCGGCGCCGCCGCCGGGCTCCGACGGGCCGCGCTGTCCCGGGCGCTGCGCTGGGCGGTGCGCGGCGGCCGGGTTGTCGTGCAGAACCCCGACGACGCCGGCGTGCTTGCCGGCATCGGCATCGACCCGTCGCGGATCGCGTTGATTCGCGGCTCGGGCGTCGATATTCGGCATTTCGTGCCGCTGCCCGAGCCGCCCGGTCCGCCGCTGCGCGTCGGGCTGGTGGCGCGGATGCTGAAGAGCAAGGGCGTGCTCGACGCCGCCGCGGCGATCCGCCGGCTGCGCGCGCAGGGCCTGGCGATCGAGCTGGTTCTCGCCGGCCCGACCGACCCCGACAACCGTGACACGCTGGGCACCGAAGCGCTGGCCGCACTCGCCGCCGAGCCCGGCATCGCCTGGCTCGACCGGGTCGACGACGTGCGCGAAGTGTGGCGCCGCTGCGCCATCGCCGTGCTGCCCTCGACCTATGGCGAGGGCCTGCCCAAAGCGCTGCTCGAGGCGGCGGCATGCGCCCGGCCGATCGTCGCCGCCAACATTCCGGGCTGCCGCGAGATCGTCCGCCCCGGCCACAGCGGCATCCTGGTTCCGCCCGGCGACCCCGACGCCCTCGCCGCGGCACTCGCCGACCTTGCCGGCGACCCCGCCCGGCGCCGCGCGCTGGGCCAGGGCGGCCGCGCGCTGGTCGAGCGGGAATTCGCCGAGACCCTGGTCGCCGAGCAGACCGTCGCGCTCTACCGCAGCCTGTTGGCCGAAACGGCGCGCGCCGCATGACGCGCGTGTGGCTCGCGATCGCCGGGCTCGGCGGGTTCGTCTCGGTCGCCGCCGGGGCGATGGCCGCGCATTTCGTCGCCGACCCGAAGGCCGCGGAGTTGCTGCACACCGGCGCGCTGTACGGCATGGTCCATGCGACCGCGCTGGTCGCGGTGATCGCGCTGGCGCAGGGCCGCGAGCCGCGGCGCGGCGCGGCAGCAGTCGCCGGGTGGAGCTTTTCGGCCGGGATTGTGCTGTTCAGCGGCAGCCTGTTTGCGATGGCCGAAACCGGCAAGCCCTGGCTCGGCTGGGTGACCCCGTTCGGCGGCCTCGCGCTGCTCGTCGGATGGGCCAGCCTGGCACTGCTCGCCACCCGCCGCCGTTGACCTTATCGTATAGCGCGCAAACCCGGACAGGCCGCGGATGACGACCCTGCTCTACACCCACCCCGCCTGCCTCGGTCACGACCCCGGCGAGCACCACCCCGAATCGCCGGCCCGGCTTGTGGCGGTGTTGGAGGCATTGTCGGGGCCGGACTTTGCCGCGCTCGAACGCCGCGAGGCGCCGGAAGCGGCGCTCGACGACTTGGCGCGGGTACATCCGCGCCAGTTGGTCGAAGCGCTGCTCGCCGCGGTGCCGCAGACCGGGCACGTCGCGATCGACGCCGACACGGTGATGTCGCCCGGCTCGGGCGCGGCCGCGCTGCGTGCCGCCGGCGCGGTTGCCGCGGCGGTCGACGCGGTCGGCGCCGGCGAGGCCGACAACGCGTTCTGCGCGGTGCGCCCGCCCGGCCACCATGCCGAGCCGCGGCGCCCGATGGGCTTCTGCCTGTTCAACAACATCGCGGTGGGCGCCTTGCGAGCGCGCGACGTGCACCGCCTCGACCGCGTCGCGGTGGTTGATTTCGATGTGCATCACGGCAACGGCACGCAGGCGCGGTTTGCCGACGATGCCGGGTTGTTTTACGCTTCGACGCACCAATCGCCGCTCTATCCCGGCACCGGCGCGGCGAGCGAGACCGGGGTCGGCAACATCGTCAACCTGCCGCTGCGACCGATGTCGGGCTCGCTCGAGTTCCGCCGCGCCGTCGAGCGGCACCTGCTTCCGGCGCTCGACGAATTCGCGCCGGAGATGGTGCTGATTTCGGCCGGGTTCGACGCGCACCGCGCCGACCCGCTGGCGCAGTTGATGCTCGTCGAGGCCGATTACGCCTGGGTCACCGAGCGGCTGGTGGAAATTGCCGGCATTCATGCGCGCGGACGGGTGGTCTCGACGCTTGAGGGCGGCTATGATCTCGGTGCGCTCGGCGCCAGTGCGGCCGCCCATGTTCGCGCGTTGATGGCGGCGTGAGCCGGGCACGAGACGGTGCAGCAGCAGGCTGATGAGCGAACCGATCATTCCCGACGACATCGCCGCAATGAGCTTCGAGGATGCGCTGGCAGAGCTGGAGCAGATCGTGCGGCGCCTGGAGGGCGGACAGGTTCGGCTCGACGACGCGATACAATCTTATGAGCGGGGAACACAATTGAAGCGGCACTGCGAGCGCAAGCTGAGCGAGGCGCAGCAGCGGGTCGACCGCATCGTGATCGCGCCCGACGGCGCCGTATCGGCCGAACCCGCCAAGCTCGATTAGCTCGCCAAGCTCGATTAGCTGTATTGAACCGGAAAGCGAATTGACCGAGAGCCTGTGGCCCGATCACGCGACCCTTGCCGATGCGTCGGCGGTCGCGGTTGAATTGACCGATGCGACGCTCGACCGGCTGCTCGCGGTGCCGGAAGGGCTGGAGGCACGCGTCTACGAGGCGATGCGCTATTCGGCGCTGGCCCCCGGCAAGCGGTTGCGGCCGCTGCTGGTGATGGCCGGCTCACGCCTGTTCGGCGTCGCCCGGCACAGCGCACTGCAGGTTGCGGCGGCGATCGAGATGGTGCACGCCTATTCGCTGATCCATGACGACCTGCCGGCGATGGATAACAGCGACCTGCGCCGCGGCCGGCCGACCTGCCACAAGCAGTTCGACGAGGCGACTGCCGTGCTGGCCGGCGACGGGCTCTTGACGATGGCGTTCGAGGCGCTGTCCGACCCCGACACGCATGGCAACCCGGCGGTGCGCTGCGAACTGATCGCCACGCTTGCCGCCGCGGCCGGCGCCACCGGCATGGTCGGCGGCCAGATGATCGACCTCTTGGCTGAAAAGCTGCCCGACCTCGACATCGGCGCGATCACCCGCCTGCAGCGCATGAAGACCGGCGCGCTGATCGCGTTTTCGTGCGAGGCCGGGGCGATTCTCGCCAAGGCCCCCGCCGAACCGCGGATGGCGCTGCGCGGCTATGCCCACGACCTCGGCCTTGCCTTTCAGATCGCCGACGATCTGCTCGATGTCGAGGGTTCGGCCGAGGAGACCGGCAAGCCCGTCGGTGCCGACGCGGCGGCCGGAAAGGTTACGTTCGTCTCGATTCTGGGGATTGAACGAGCCCGCGCCCAGGCCGAGCTATTGGTTGCCCAGGCAGTCGCCCATCTTGATTTGTTCGAGCAAAGGGCGGAACTTTTACGACAGATAGCACGATTCGTCGTCAGCCGCCGAACGTGAGGAGCGCAGCGTGGAGCAACAACCAACTACCCGTATTTCGAACCGCACGCCGCTCCTGGACCAGATCGACGTCCCGGCCGACCTGCGCAAATTGCCCGAATCGGATCTGCGCCAGTTCGCCGACGAGTTGCGCGCCGAACTGATCGATGCCGTGTCGATAACCGGCGGCCATTTCGGCGCCGGGCTCGGGGTGGTCGAGCTGACCGTCGCGCTGCATTACGTGTTCGACACGCCGCACGACCGGCTGATCTGGGATGTCGGCCATCAGGCCTATCCGCACAAGATCCTGACCGGGCGGCGCGACCGCATCCGCTCGATCCGCCAGGGCGGCGGCCTCAGCGGGTTCACCAAGCGCTCGGAAAGCGAATACGACCCGTTCGGCGCGGCGCACAGCTCGACCTCGATCTCGGCGGGGCTCGGCATGGCGGTGGCGCGCGATTTCAAGGGCGAGCAGCGCGACGTGATCGCGGTGATCGGCGACGGTGCGATGAGCGCCGGCATGGCCTATGAGGCGATGAACAACGCTGGCTCTATGGATTCGCGCCTGATCGTGATCCTCAACGACAACGACATGTCGATCGCCCCGCCAGTCGGCGCGCTGAGCGCGTATCTGTCGCGCCTGTTGTCGTCGAAATCGTTCCGCTCGCTGCGTGCGATCGCCGGCGGGGTTGCCCACCACCTGCCGAAGCGGCTGGAGACGATGGCGCGCCGCGCCGAGGAGCTGGCGCGCAGCTTCGTCACCGGCGGGACGCTGTTCGAGGAGATGGGGTTCTATTACATCGGCCCGATCGACGGGCATAACCTCGACCATCTGCTGCCGGTGCTGAAAAACGTGCGCGACAGCCGCGAGCGTGGGCCGGTGTTGATCCATGTCGTGACCGAAAAGGGTCACGGCTACCTGCCGGCCGAGCAGGCCGACGACAAGTGGCACTCGGTCGCCAAGTTCGAGGTGGTGACCGGTGCCCAGGCCAAATCGGCCTCCAAGGCGCCGAGCTATACCAGCGTGTTCGCCAAATCGCTGATCAAGGAGGCCGAGGCCGACGACCGCATCGTCGCGATCACCGCCGCGATGCCGTCGGGCACCGGACTTCACACTTTCGGCGAGCGCTTCCCGACCCGCACTTTCGATGTCGGCATCGCCGAGCAGCACGCGGTGACCTTTGCCGCCGGCCTCGCCGCCGACGGGATGAAGCCGTTTGCGGCGATCTATTCGACCTTTCTGCAGCGCGCCTACGACCAGGTCGTGCATGACGTGGCGATCCAGAAGCTGCCGGTGCGGTTCGCGATCGACCGCGCCGGGCTGGTCGGCAATGACGGCCAGACCCATGCCGGCTCGTTTGACCTCGGCTATCTCGGCGCGTTGCCCGGGTTTGTGATCATGGCGGCGGCCGACGAGGCCGAGCTGTTCCACATGGTCGCGACCTGCGCGGCGATCGACGACGCGCCATCGGCAGTGCGCTTTCCGCGGGGCGACGGCATCGGCGTGCCGCTGCCCGAGCGCGGCACGCCGCTCGAGATCGGCCGCGGCCGTGTCGTTCGCGAGGGCACGACAATCGCGCTGTTGAGCCTCGGCGCGCGCCTCGGCGAATGCCTCAAGGCGGCGCAGGAGCTGGGGGCCTATGGGCTGTCGACGACCGTTGCCGATGCTCGCTTTGCCAAGCCGCTCGACTTCGACCTGATCAACCGGCTGGCGCGCGAGCACGAGGTGCTGATCACGATCGAGGAAGGCGCGATCGGCGGGTTCAGCAGCTTTGTGCTCCATCATCTGGCCGAATCGGGGCTGCTCGACCACGGCCTCAAGATTCGCCCGATGGTGCTGCCCGACCGTTTCCTCGATCACGATTCGCCGGCCGCGCAATACGACGCTGCGGGTCTCAACGCCAAGCACATCGTGGCGACGGCATTGGCGGCGCTCGGCCGCGAGATCGCCGAGCTGCCGGCGCGGGCCTGAAGAAGCTCCGCGCCGACCAGCTCGTCGTCGAGCAAGGTCTCGCCGAGAGCCGCAGCAGGGCCCAGGCGCTGATCCTCGCGGGCGTGGTGTTTACCGGCGAGCGGCGCATCGATAAGGCCGGCACCACGCTCGACCCTGACAGCGAGTTGCGGCTTGCCGGGCGCGACCACCCGTGGGTGTCGCGCGGCGGGCTCAAGCTGGTGCACGCGCTCGACCATTTCGGCATCGACCCGGCGGGCCTCACCGCACTTGATATTGGCGCGTCGACCGGCGGGTTTACCGACGTGCTGCTGACGCGCGGCGCCGCCCGCGTGCATGCGGTCGATGTCGGGCGCGGCCAGCTCGCCTGGAAGCTACGGCAGGACCCGCGCGTGGTCGTGCATGAAGGCGTCAACGCACGGCACCTGAGCCGCGCCGAAATCCTCGATCCGATCGACCTGATCACCTGCGACGCGAGCTTTATCGGCCTGGCAACGCTACTGCCGGCGGTGCTCGCCCTCGCCCAGGAAGCGGCGGCGCTGGTCGCGCTGATCAAGCCGCAATTCGAGGCCGGGGCCGGCAATGTCGGCAAAGGCGGGGTGGTGCGTGACCCGGCGGTTCACCGCGAGGTGTGCGATCGCGTCGCGGCATGGGTCGCGGCGCAGCCGGGGTGGCAGGTGATCGGCATTGTCGAAAGCCCGGTGCTCGGCCCGGCGGGCAACCGCGAGTTCCTGCTGTATGCGCGGCACGAGGAAGCGGTGTGAAAGCGGAGGCGCCTGGGGCCTTCGGCGGCTTCCGTCCGGCGGCGTTCGCGTTTCTCGGCGGGCTGCGCGAGCACAACGACCCGCTGTGGTTCAAGCCGCGCAAGGCGATCTACGACGCCGAGGTGCTGGCGCCGTTCCGCGCGCTGATCGCGACACTGAGCGAGGCGCTCGCCGCGGTCGGCATTCCGCTCGTCGGCGATCCCGACCGCGGCATCTTTCGCCTCTATCGCGACGTGCGCTTCTCGGCGAACAAGCAGCTCTACAAGACGCATGCCGGCGCGGTGCTGACGCGGTCGGGCGGCAAGGGTGACCCCGGGCTGCTCTACATTCATGTCGAGCCCGGCGCGTCGATGATCGGCGCCGGCTTTTGGCACCCGGAGCCCGCGCTCCTCTACAAGCTGCGCCACGCGATCGCCGCCGACCCCGAGGAATTTCTCGCGATGGCCGAGCGGCTGCACGGGCTGGGCTATTCGCTGACCTGCGAGAACGAGCGCCTCAGCCGCCTGCCGCGGGGCTACGAAGCAGTCAAAGGCAGCGCCATCGCCGATTACGTGTGCTGGAAGAATTTTCTCGCCGAGACCGCGATCCGCGACGACGACATGCAGTCACCCGGCCTTGTCCGTCGCATCGTCGATTTCACGATTGCGACGCGGCCGCTGCTCGACTGGGGATGGGCGGCGGAGGCGGACGAAGTGCCGCCGCCGCTCACCCTCAAGATGCCGGCCCGGCCGCTGCCAAAGCCGGACTTCTAGCCGAAAAACCTATGCCTGGTAGCCCGCCGGCGCCGACTCTTCCTTGTCGAAGTCGAATTCGACCTTGCCGCCATGCGGGTCGTCGAAGAACAGCTGCCACAGCCCGCCGCGGACGCTTTCGGCCGGCAGGCGCCGCAGCTCCCACTTGACCTTGGCCTTGTCGAGCTTGGCAACCGTGGCCGGCAGGTCGGTCGCGGTAAACGCCATGTGGTCGATGACCCCGGCGCGGTGTTCCTGCAGCTGGTTGCGGTGGATCACGTGTAGGATCGGCTGGTCACCCACCCACAGCCAATAGCCCGGGAACTGGAAGTTCGGACGGTCGCCGATCTCGAAGCCGAGCAGGTCGCAGTAGAATTTCCGCGTCACCTCGAGGTCGTCGCTCAGCACGGTAAAATGGTTCATGCCCTGTACGCTCATCCGCCATCTCCTCTGGTGAAATCGAGCATCCGCGGAGCGGATATGAATTCATGTTAGCACGTCATTCGGCGGAGCGCCCATTGCGATCAACGGCGCCCGGCCGGCTCAGCCCTCCTTGAGGATCAGCAAGGCCGCGTCGGCAAACACCTGGGCGCCAAGCACGATATCCTCCTCTCGGGTGTCTTCCGACCAGTGATGACTGATGCCGCCGAGGCTGGGGATGAACATCATGCCCGCGCGCAGCCGGTGCGCCAGGATCTGCGCATCGTGGCCGGCGCCGCTCGGCATCCGCAGATGCGCCCCCGGCACGTGGCGCTCGGCCGCTGCCTCGATCGCCGCCTGAAACCGCGCATCCATTGCACGCGGCTCGACCTGCGCCATCGGCTCGATCGTGCAGCGGCACGGGCCGGCGGGGTCGGCCTCGGCGACCAATTCGTGCAGCGCCGCCTCGAAGCGGTCGAGCACCGCCGTGTCGGTATCGCGAAACTGCACCTGCATCTCGGCGCGGCCGGGCACGATGCTGGGGGCGTTGGGGTCGAGCACGATGCGACCGATCGTCCATACCGTGCGCGGCCCGGCGATCCCGGCAAAGCGGTCGTGGATCTGCGTCGCGAGGCGCACCAGCGCCACCCCGGCATCCTTGCGCCGCGCCATCTGGGTGGTGCCGGCATGGTTCTGCTGGCCGGCAAACTCGACCCGGAAATTGCGGATGCCGACGATCGCCTCGACGACCCCGATCCGCAGCCCGCTGCTGTCGAGCGTGTCGCCCTGCTCGATATGCGCTTCGAAATAGCCGACATACCGCGCCGGATCGACCAGCGCGCGCGTGCGCCCGGCAAACCCGGCGGTGGCCAGCGCGTCGGCGAGCGGCACGCCGTCGCGGCTCTTGCACGCCGCAAGCTCGACGTCGCCAAGCGCCCCGGTAAACGAGCGGCTGCCGAGCATCTGGCCGTAATGGCCCTCTTCGTCGGCCCAGGCGACGGTCTCGACGCCGAACCCGGCGCAATCCGGATCGGCGCCGAATGCACGCGCCGCCTCGACCGCGTAGATCACCCCGAGGGCGCCGTCGAGCCAGCCGCCATAGGGCTGGGTTTCGCTGTGCGAGCCCACCAGCAGGCGCCGCTTTGCGACGTGGTTGCGGCCGAACACATTGCCGATGCCCTCGATCTCGGGCACCAGCCCGGCCGCGGCGAACCGGTCGGCGAGCCAATGGCGCGACGCGACGTCGTCCGGCGAATAGGTCGGCCGGTGCACGCCGGTCTTGTACCGGCCGAACTGGGCCAGCTGCTTCAGATCTGCGATTACGCGCGCGCCATCGACCCTGGGCATCCGGCCCTCCTCTCGCCTTGCAGGCACCTGTCAGCGAATTAACCCGGCAGTCCGGCCTCGGCCGGGGAGCCGAACGCCGCTGCCTGCATACTCTAATCCAAGATCGCCCGCCTCTCAGCGATTGCGAATGCGCTCCGACCGGGTAACCGGAATCGGGGTCTCACGCCCAGGGCAAACTGGCGGAACCGGCGGCGATCTTTGCGCGGGCCTCGGCCCGATTCCTCAGTGACGGAGAAGAAAGTTGAACAAATCGCTTGTCGCCGGTGCCGCCCTGGCCGCCTTCGTGGCAATCGGCACCCCGATGCTGGCCTGGTCGGCCGGCGAGACCCCGCCCGCCCCCGCCCAGGCAATGACGCCCGGCCAGCCCGGCGTGATGCCGCCCGGCGGGATGGGCATGGGCATGGGCCATCCCGGCTGGCACCACCGCATGGGCATGATGCGGAAGATGGGCGGCTGGATGCGCACGCCGCAGCAGCGGTGCGAGGCACACATCGCCCGGCGCGCCGCCGCGGTCGCCTATGTCGTCTCGCTGCTCGACCTGACGCCACAGCAGCGTCCGCTCTACGCCAAGGTGCAGAGTGCGATGGAGAACACCACCGACAAGATGCACCAGCTCTGCGCAACGCTGAAGCCGGCCGATGCGCAGCACCCGGTCACCGTGCTCGACCGGCTGAAGCGGCGCGAAGAGTTCCTGCAGGCGCGGCTGCACGGGATGCAACAGGTCGAGCCGGCGATGCAGGCGCTGTATCAGGCGCTGACCCCGGCGCAGAAGGCGATCGTCGACCATCCGTTCCGCCACGGATAGGGACCACTCGGTCCCGATTATTGCTTCCCCCCGGACGGCAATGCCGTTTCGGGGGGAAGTAATCTCGTTCCGGAGAATCCCCCTCACCGGGATTGCCTTGTCGCGACGCGCCTCGCGATGACAGCGGCGGGCGGTGCTACACTCGGCGGCCCGCCATTGTTCAGGCCGCCGCCCATGCCCGCCCCTGCCTCGCCGCGCATCGCCCTGATGGGCTTTTCGATCGAGTGCAACAAGTTCGCGCCGGTCGCGACCAAGGCGCATTTCCTCGCCCGCACCTATCTCGAAGGCGAGGATATCGTGCGCGAGGCGCGCGGGCCGAACCCGACCATGCTGCCAGAGACGCCCGGCTTTGTCGCATCGATGGACCGCGCAGGACCGTGGATTCCGGCCGGCATCGCGCTGGCGATGACCGAGCCGAATGGCCCGGTCGATCACGGCTTTTTCACCGAGCTGCTCGGCACGATCCGCACCCGGCTCGTCGCCGCGCTGCCGGTCGATGCGGTCTATATCTGCGCCCACGGCGCGGCGGTGACGACCGAGGTCGACGACCCGGAAGGTACCCTCTTTGAAATGGTGCGGGGAATCGTCGGCCCCGACGTGCCGATCGCCGCCACCTTCGACCTGCACGCCAACGTGTCGGACCGCATGGTGCAGTCGATCGACGCGTTCATCGGCTATCGCACCAACCCGCATCTCGACATGCGCGAGCGCGGCGAGGAGGCGGCCGCGGCGATTCGCGAGATGCTGCAAGGGATCAAGACCGAGCGCGCGCTGATCCGCCTGCCGATCGTCGCGCCGACCGTGACCCTGCTGACCGCCGCCGGCCCCTATGCCGACATGATCGATTTCGGCCAGACCAAGCTCGGGCCGGAGATCATGAACGTGTCGGTGATGGGCGGGTTCGCCTATGGCGACACGGCCAAGAACGGCATGGCGATCGTCGTCACCGCGCGGCGCGACGAGCGGCGCAACACCCGCGCCGCCGCGTCCGTCGCGCGCGAGATCGCCGAATTCGGCTGGGCGCAGCGCGAACGCTTTTATCCGAAGCTCACGCCTCTCGATGATGCGGTCGCAAGAGCGCTCGCCGCCTCGCGCGACCCGGCGGTGCCGGCGCTGATCTTTGCCGATGTTGCCGACAACCCGGGCGGCGGCGGGCGCGGCAACACGATGTACCTGCTGAAAGCGCTGTACGGGGCCAAGGTCAAAGGCGCAATCGCCGGGGTGATCTACGACCCGCCGCTGGCCGCGGAGGCGCACCGCCACGGGCTGCACTACAATTTCGACGCCCGCTTCAACCGCGACGAACAGAGCGAATTTTCCGAGAAATGGACCGCGCCGGCGCGGGTCGTGGCGCTGACCGACGGCGATTGCGTCGGCCGCCGCGGCATCTATGCCGGCTTGAGCCTGCATCTCGGGCCGTGCGCGGCGCTGGCGATCGGCGGGATCACGGTTGTCGTGGTCTCGCACCGGGTACAGTGCGCCGACCCGGTATTTTTCGAGATGATGGGGCTCGACATCGCCAAGGCGCGGGCTGTGATCGTCAAGTCGCGCGGGCATTTCCGCGGCGGGTTCGACGCGTTTTTCACGCCCGCGCAGGTCGTCGAAGTCGATCTGCCCGGCCTCACCTCCCCTGTCCTCAGCCGGTTTAACTGGAAGCGGCTGCCGCGGCCGGTGATCCCGCTCGACGACGACGTCGAATGGGCGCCGCCACCCCTCTGACCAAAACCAACCCACTGACCAAAAAAGGAGAACCACGATGGCCCAATCCTCGTCGCCTGCCCGCGAGAGCATCCGCGGCACCGTGCCGATGCTCGCCGAATACGCCGACAAGATCATCTATGGCGAGGTGTGGGAGCGCCCCGGCCTGTCAAAGCGCGACCGCAGCCTGATCACCTGCGGCGCGCTGATGGCGATGGGCCGCTACGAGCAGCTGCGCGGCCACCTGGAACGCGCCCTGACCAACGGCGTCACCAAGGACGAGATCAGCGAATTGATCACCCACCTCGCCTTCTATTCCGGCTGGCCGACCGCGATGACGGCGGCGACGCTGGCCAAGGAAGTGTTCGAGGCGCGGTAGATCAATCTGCGCCGACCTGGCGGCGCTCACCCGGGCGCATTTCTCCGATTGCGGCCACCAAATCCGGGACAAGCGGCAGCAAATCCTCGAGCCGGTTGCTGCGAGCGCCCAGCTCGATCACCCGCAGCGATGTGCCGGCGAGATTCTGCTGGAATTGAAGGTTGCGGTCGGCGGTAACGAACGCATCGAAGCCATCGGCAACGGCGCGCATCAAGAGCGCGCCGTTGCGCAGCCCCGTCCATCCACATTGCTGAACTGTCCGGTGATGTGCCCGGCCAGCCGCCGCGGCAATTGTTCATCGAGCAGAATGCGCACCGGTGGTCAACATCTCGCCGGCTGCCTCCAGCGCGGCAATCGCCTGATCCCGCGATACGGACGGGAAGTCATCGAGAAACTCGTCGAGGCTGTAGCCGCCTTCGAGGTAGTCGATCAGGTTGCGCAACGGCACGCGGGTGCCGACGAATACCGGTGTCCCACCGAGGATTTCCGGATCGCTGTGGATGATCGGCTTGTGCGCTGCCATATCGATCTGCCTGAGCCGCCACCCTCGATATGCGCCGCGGACCGGCCCACGACAAGCAATTATGCCGCGTCGTGAAAGATGATGCCGAGCGTAAAACGCTGCCCGCCGCGCAGCGGGCTGACGCCGTGCCGCATCGTTGCGCGGTAGACGCCGCGGGTGCCGGCGACCGGGCGGTGGTGTACCGGAAAGATCACCGCCTCGCCCTGGCCGAGCGGCACGACCGACGCCTTTGACTGGCTGCGCGGGCGCTGCTCGACGAGCACAAACTCGCCGCCGGTAAAATCGCGCGCCGGGTCGCTCAACAGCACCGTGAGCTGCAGCGGAAACACCAGCTCGCCATAGAGGTCCTGGTGCAGGCAGTTGTAGTCGCCGGCGCCGTATTTGAGGATCAGCGGCGTCGGGCGGGTCTGCCCGGCGGCGTGACAGGTTTCGAGATACGCATCGAGCGCGGGCGGAAACTTTTCGCCTTCGCCGAGCACCCGGCACCAGCGATTGGCGATCGCCGCGAGGCCGGGATAGAGCCCCTGGCGCAGCGCGGCGACCGGCTCGGGCAGCGGATAGGCGAGGTATTTGTATTCGCCCTTGCCGAAACGGTACCGCTCCATGACCACCCGGCTGCGAAACCGTGCCTTGTCGTCGTACAGCGCGGCCAGGTCGCGGCAGGTCGGCGGGTCGATCAACCCCGCCACCGTCGCATAGCCGCACTCGTCGAGCGCGGCCGCGATGTCGGCCCAATCCAGCGTGAACGGATCGATTTGCGTCCTTCGAGGCCCGGCTACGCCCGGCACCACAGGATGAGGAGCGATGTTCAATTCCATCAGAAAATCTTCCTCATGCTGAGGAGCCCGCAGCGCGGGCGTCTCGAAGCACGCACGATGACCGGTGCTACTCTGCCGCCGCGGCCTTTGCCGCCGCGGTCGCGCGCTCGCGCTCGAGCAGCGCGCGCTTGCGCTCGACGCCCCAGCGATAGCCGGTCAGCCCGCCGTCCTTGCCGAGGACGCGGTGGCACGGCACCAGCAACGCCAATTTGTTGGCGCCGCAGGCTGCGGCGACCGCGCGCACCGCCTGCGGCTGCCCGAGCGCCGCCGCCACTTCGCTGTAGCTCATCGTGCGGCCGGGCGGGATCTTCTGCAGCGCGCGCCACACCTGGGCCTGGAACGCGGTGCCGCGGATGTCGAGCGGCAGGTCGGGCTGCGCATCCGGCGCGGTGATGAACCGCACGATGCGCTCGGCCCACTCGGCGAGCCTTGCATCGGCCGGCCAGATCAGCGCGGCCGGAAAGCGGCGGCGCAATTCGCTTTCGAGCGCGGCGCGGTCGTCGCCGAGCGCGGTCATGCAGATGCCGCGTTCGGTAGCCGCGACGAGTGCGTGGCCGAGCGGCGTCGCGACAACCGTGTACCGGATCGTCTCGCCGCGGCCGCCGTGGCGGCGCGCCGCCGGGGTCATGCCGAGCGCCGCCGGCGCCGCCGCATAGGCGCGCGAGCTGGCGCCGAACCCGGCGGCATAGGTCGCCTCGGCGATACCGTCGCCGGCATCGAGCCGCTCGGCAAAGCGGCCGAGCCGGTGCGCCCGACCCCATTCGCGCGGAGTGGTGCCGGTCACCTGCTTGAACACGCGGTGGAAATGAAACGGGCTGACATGCGCCGCCTCGGCCAATTCGGCGAGGGTCGGCAGCGTATCGCGCGCGCGGATCAGCGCGCAGGCGCGCTCGACCGCGGCGATGTGCCGGTCGGCCGGCGATCCCTCGTTGGGCCGGCAGCGCTTGCACGGCCGGAAGCCCGCCGCCTCGGCCTGTTCTCTGGTCTCATAAAACGCGACGTTCTTGCGCAGCGGCTGGCGCGAGGCGCAGCCCGGCCGGCAATAGACCCCGGTGGTCTTGACCGAATAAAGGAACCTGCCGTCCTGGCTCGCATCGTGGGCGCACACCGCCGCCCAGCTCTGTTCCTCGTTCAACATCGTCGCTCTCCTCGGCATCGTCATGCGAGGAAGATGGGCCGGATCATGGCCTCGCTCTATCCGGCCCTTGCTGTCTCATTCACAGCAGCTACGCCGGCACGAAATGCTTGGGCAGCATTGCGTGGATGCCCTTGTTGCCGTCGACCAGCTGGGTTACCCGCAGGTCGACCGCGAGGCTGGAAAACATATAGGCGTCCGCGGCCTCGAGGCCCATGCGCTCGCCGATCAGCTTGATCATCTCGCGCAGCGCATCCTTGGCGGCGTCGTCGAGGTCTTCATTGAACGCCATCGTGATCAGGTGGGTCGGCGTCTCGGCCCGCGGCAGCGCGAAATGCAAATCCTTGCGCACGGTCAGGCGGAAGGTGCCAGCGAGCGCGGTTTCGAGCGCGGTGATGCACACCTCGCCGTCGCCCTGCACGCCGTGCCCATCGCCGCACGAAAACAGCGCACCCGGCGTGAACACCGGCAGGTACAGCGTGGTGCCGGCGGTCAGTTCCTTCAGATCCATGTTGCCGCCGAATTCGCGCGGCTGAATCGAGCTGCAGGCGCCGTAGACCGGGCGCGGCGCTACACCCATCACCCCGAAAAACGGCGCCAGCTCGATCTCGTGGCCGGTCGGCAATGTGGCGACGCCGCGCTGCCGGTCGATCCCGCTGTGCCAGGTTTTGCGGATCGGGAAATCCTCGGGCAAGGTGCCGACCAGCGGGCGGATGCGGGTATATCCCCAGTTCTGCCGCAGGTCGATGTTGAGGATGTCGATCTGCAGCACGTCGCCCGGCTCGGCGCCTTCGACCGCGACCGGCCCGGTCAGGATATGCGCGCCGAGCCTCGGCTCGAGCTTTTCGTGGATCGCCAAGAGGTCGGGCAGCACCTCGAAATTGCTGCCGCGCTCGGGCAGGATGTCCGCGCCGCCGGAGACGCAGTCGATCGACACCGTGTCGCCCGAAGCGACCCTGACCACCGGCGCCAGCGCCGCATCGAAATAGCCCCAGTGGCAATGCTCGGGTCGGCACGACACGGTATGATGCTGCGCCATCGTCGGTCCTCTCATGCGGTTAGAAGCGGCCACAACTGCTCGGCTCCGGCGGCCGCAATTTTCGTGCCCAGCTCCTGCGCCCAATGGCTTTCGTGGCCGAATTCGTCGCGCCACGACCACAGCCGCCGGGTGAGGAAATGCAGCGAGTGCTCTTCGGTGAAGCCGATCGCCCCGTGTACCTGATGGGCGATATCGGCGACCCGGCCGGCGGCGATGCCGGCGCGGATCTTCGCCGCCGGCACCGCGATGTCAGCCGATGCCGCGCCCTCAGCCAGCGCCTGCGCGGCGCGCTCGGCGGCAACCAGCGCGGCCGCGACCTCCTCGGCGAGCAGCGCCATCTGCTGCTGGATCGCCTGGAACTTGCCGATCGGCCGGCCGAACTGGACGCGGTCGTTGGCATAGCGTGTCGCCAGGCCGAGCGCCGCCTCCATCGCCCCGGCCATCTGCGCCGCCCGCAACACCGCGCCGAGCCTCAGCACCAGCCCCTCATCAATCCCCGCCGGCAGCGCCGCGCCGGGCCCGGCGACAACGCTGGCCAGTTCGTCGCGCGGTTCGCCGGCTAGGTTAGCGTCAGCCTCGACGCCGAACCGGTCGCGCGGCGCGGTGAAGAGCCTTCCTTCGGCCACCAGCACCAGCGTCGCCGCGTCGCGACCCCACGGAATTCGTGCGGCACGGCCGGACAGCGTGTCGCCGACCAGGATGATGCGATCGCCCGGCACGACCGGCGCGACCGTCGCCGCGCCTTGCGGCGCAGGAACCCCGGCGGCGGCACACAGCTGTCGCGCCAGCATCGTCTCGGCGAGCGGGATCGGCGCCGCGTGGTGGCCGGCGGCGCGCAGAATCGCCGCCGCCTCCGCCATGCCGCCGACCCCGTCGGCGAGCGCGTCGGGAAAGCCGGCCGCCTCGACCGCGTCCCACAATTCCGCGGGCCACCCCCCCTTTTCGGTGCCGGCGATCAGGCGCGGCGTCACCTTGTCGCCAAACAGGCGCATCGCGCTGTCATAAAGCATGGAGTCGGGGAGCATCGTGTCGGCCATCAGCGCAGTCCCAGCCCGCGGGCGATGATACCGCGCAGGATTTCGCGCGTGCCGCCGCGCAAGGTCCATGACGGCGCATAGAGCACCGCCGCCTTCAGCGCCCGCTCCAGCCCGTCATCCACAGCGGGTCCGCGCCCCGGCGCCAGCACCCGCGCCTGCTCGGGCACGCTGCGCTCGAACGCGTTGCCGAGGTCCTTGACCAGCGCGGCTTCGAGGTTTGGCATCTCGCCGGCCTGCAGCATGCCGGCGACCGACAGCGACATCTGCCGCAGCGTCCATAATTCCGCAACCATGCGGCCGAGCGCGTCGGCCTCGCGCCGGTCGGGCTTGGCGCCGATGCGGCGCACCAGCGCGCGCAGCACCTGCTGCGCGCTGAGAAACCGCTCCGGCCCGCTGCGCTCGAACGCCAGTTCGCTGGTGACCTGGCGCCAGCCGTCGCCTTCGGCGCCGACCAGCCGCTCCGTCGGCACGAACACGCGGTCGAGCACGACCTCGTTGAAATCGTGCTCGCCGGCGAGGTTGACGATCGGCCGGATCGTCACTCCCGGCGCCTTCAAGTCGACGATCAGCTGCGACAGCCCGCGATGGCGGTCGCTGTCGGCCGGGCCGGTGCGAACCAGGGTGATCGCGAAATGCGATTCGTGCGCATAGCTCGTCCACACCTTGGCGCCGCTCACCTCGTAGCCGCCGGGCACTGCCACCGCGCGGGTGCGGATTGAGGCGAGGTCTGAGCCGGTGTCGGGCTCGCTCATGCCGATCGAGAAGAACATTTCGCCGCGGGTAATGCCGGGCAGAAATTCCTGGCGCTGCGCCTCGGTGCCAAAGCGCAGCAAGAGCGGGCCGCTCTGCCGGTCGGCGATCCAGTGCGCGCCGACCGGGGCACCGGCGGCGAGCAGCTCTTCGGTTACCGTGTAGCGTTCGAGGAAGCTGCGCTCGCCGCCGCCGTATTGTTTGGGCCAGGTCATGCCGATCCAGCCGCGCGCGCCGAGGCGTCGGCTGAACGCGGCCGAGCGGTGCGAACCGAAATCGCTGTTCGGAACCCACAGGCGCTCGGCCAGTTCGGCGGCGATGAAGTCGCGCACCTCGTGCCGCAGCGCCTCGCATTCGGGCGGCAGCGCGACCGGGTCGAAGCGGAACGGCGTGCTCATGGCGGGACGATAACCAAAGCCGCGTCAGGGAACCAGCACCGCGGCGCCGTCGAGTGCGCCGGCGCGCAGATCGGCGAGCGCGCGGTTGGCCTCGGCGAGCGGATAGGCGGTGGTCGCGGTCTTGACCCCGGCCTGCGGCGCGAGCGCGAGAAACTCCTCGGCGTCCTGCCGCGTCAGATTGGCGACCGAGCGCACCACCCGCTCCTCCCACAACAGGCGGTAGGGGAATTGCGGGATGTCGCTCATGTGAATGCCGCCGCACACCACCGTGCCGCCCTTGCGGGTCGCGGCCAGCGCTGCCGGCACCAGCGCGCCGACCGGGGCGTAGATCAGCGCGGCGTCGAGCGGCTCGGGCGGCGGCGCGGTCGAATCCCCGGCCCACACTGCGCCGAGCTTGCGGGCAAACTCCTGCGCCTTGGCGTCGCCAGGGCTGGTGAAGGCGTAAATCCGCCTTCCCTGGTGCCGCGCGACCTGGGCGACGATGTGCGCCGCCGCGCCGAAGCCGTAAATGCCGATGCGCTCGCCGTCGCCGGCCAGCCGCAGCGTGCGATAACCGATCAGCCCGGCGCACAGCAGCGGCGCCGCCTCGATATCGGCATAGGAATCCGGGATCGCAAAGCAGTAGCGCGCGTCCGCAACCGCCAATTCGGCGTAGCCGCCGTCGATGTCGTAGCCGGTGAACCGCGCGCGGTCGCACAGGTTCTCGCGCCCGTTGCGGCAGTATTCGCACACCCCACAGGTCCAGCCGAGCCACGGCACGCCGACCCGGTCGCCGGGTGCGAAGCGCTCGACCCCGGCGCCGCCCTCGATCACCGTGCCGACGATCTCGTGCCCCGGCACCAGCGGCAGCTTCGGGTGGGCCAGGTCACCGTCGAGGATGTGCAGATCGGTGCGGCACACCGCGCAGGCCTTGACCGCGATCAGCACCTGCCCAGCGCGCGGCCGCGGCGTCGGCAGATCGCAAGCGGTGAGCGGTTGACCGGCGACGGTCAGGATTTGCGCGCGCATACCTCGCCTCGCTCAGCGAATCGGCGTGCGGCGCCGGCCCCGCGCCGGCGCCGGCCCCCTCCATAAGTCGGCTCCCGCCCGGAGCGACACAAGGCGCTGGCAGCGACGGCAAAATTCCGCTTCTGTTAGGCGCAACCCGACCGTCTCACCGAACCATGCCACAACTGCCTTCCGCCGAACGCCACCGGCGCCTGATCCTTGGCTATTTCGGGCCCAACGCCCGCATTCGACTGCTGCGCGAGGCGCCGGTGTTCGATTCACCGGTGTTCGTCGTCGATTTCGATCAGGGCGTGCGGCACTACCGCACCTTCGGCTCGGTCGGCGGGTTTGCCGGCGCCGACCAGATCACCGAGCAGTCGAGCATGGATCTGATGTATCCGGCGAACCTGGTGTTCCAGTACGAGCGGCAGATGTCGCTGGCATTCGCGCTTGCCGAGCGGCCGGTCAACGCGCTGCTGCTCGGCGTCGGCGGGGCGGCGATGTGGCGCTTTGTCCGGGCCTATCTGCCGGATTGCGCGATGACCCTCGTTGATTCCGACGAGGCGGTCGTCGCGGTGGCAAAGCGGTGGTTCTATCTGAGCCAGCCGGCGACGATCGACGACGCGCGGCGCTTTCTCGCCGGAACCACCCAGAAATTCGATGTGATCCTGGTCGATATCTACGACGCCCACGGCCCGGCCGAGAGCGACGTGGCGTTCTGGACGCGCTGTCTCGACGCGCTGGCGCCGGGCGGCTGCCTGGCGACCAACTGGGCCGATTTCGCAACCAACCGCAAGGTCAAGCCGCTGACCCAGTTGCAGGTCGACCTGGCGCGCGCCCGCGGCCTCGATTGCGTCTTTGTGACCCGCCGCGGGTTTCGCGACAACCTGATCCAGTACCTGCCGACCGGCGCGGCGCGCGGCGTCGAGGCGATCGCCCCGGCGCACGAGCGCTTTGCGCGCGAGCGGCGCCTGCCCAACCGCGGCCACGGCATCATCAACGACTGCCTGATCACCCAGGATTTTCCGCTCGACCTCGACTAGCGTCGCGGCGGATCGCGGCCCGCCTTACGCTTCGTGGCCGGCGGCCGGTTCGTCGGCTTCCTCGAACGCGGCGAGGCTGCGCTCGATCATCTCCTGCGGCATGTCGCGGGTGATGAACACGATGCGGGTGCGATGATCGTCGCTCGGCCATGCCGGCAGCAGCACCGGCGGGTGAAACAGGTGCTGCACGCCGTGCAATACCACCGGCTGATCGGGGCGGTCGGCGATCGCGATGATCGCCTTGACGCGCAGCAGGTCGTCGCCGCGCATCGTCGCCAGCGCATCGAGCCAGCCCGACAGCGCCTGCCACGACATCGGCCGGTCGCGCACCACGCAGAACGCGCGGATGCGCGAATCGTGGCGGTTGACGTCGAGCGCGGCGTGGTCGTGGCCGCCGTGATCATCGTGGTCGTGGTCGTGGTCATCTGGGGCCAGCGCTTCATCGTTGAGCCAGCGCTGCACCTCGACGCTTTTGGTTTCCGGGTCGAACAGCCCGAGATCGAACAGCGCCGCCGGATCGACCGCGCCCTGAATCACCGGCAGCGGCGCGCCGGCCGGGTTGAGCGCGGTGAGGCGGGCGCGCAGCGCGGCGCTGTCGGCTTCGCTGGCGAGGTCGCTCTTGGTCAGCAGCAGCCGGTCGGCGACCGCCACCTGCTTGACCGCCTCGGGGTGGTTGTCGAGCGTCGCGGCGCCGTTGACCGCATCGACCGTCGTCACCACCCCGTCGAGCATGAAGCGCTCGGCGACGATCGGATCCGACATCAGCGCGTGCAGCACCGGCGCCGGGTCGGCGAGGCCGGTGGTCTCGATGACGACCCGGCGGAAATCGTATTTGCCCTTGGCGCGGCCGACAAACAGGTTGGTCAGCGTATCTGCGATGTCGCCGCGCACGGTGCAGCACAGGCATCCGCTGTTGAGCAGCACGACATCCTCGGTCGCCTGCTCCACCAGCAGGTGATCGAGAGGAATCTCGCCGAATTCGTTGATGATCACCGCGGTCGCCGCCATGCCGGGATGCTTCAGCACGTGGTTGAGCACGGTGGTCTTGCCGCTGCCGAGAAACCCGGTCAGCACCGTCACCGGTATGCGGGAAGCCGCGTCGACGGGCGGCATCGGATCCGCTCAGCTCTCGCCGGCACCCGGTGCGGCCAGGAGGGCCCAGAGAAACACGCCAATCCAGACCACCAGCGTCCATCCGAACAGCAGGTTGACCAGCGCCAGGCTCTGCCGGCGGGGATGGTCGCGGCCATAGGCGAGGATCGTCGGAAGCAAATAAAGGAGCGCGATGACGGCCAGAAGAATGGCGGTGGCCGCGGTACTGGTCATCTAGCCTCCGATGGGCGAACGGCGCGGCGGGGCGCGGATGCCGCATCATAAGCCCCCAACCGCAAAAGACAAATCAAGGCGGTGCCGGCCCGCGGCCTGATTTTCCGGGCACGGCGGCGGCCGCGCGTGCCTAATATCAGGCAACGAGGTCGCGCAGCGGCGAGCAAGCATGGGGAAAGGCATGTACCAATGGGTTTACTGGACGGGGCTGGCGACGCTGGCGATCTGGGTGGCGTGCTCGGCCTATTTCACGATCCACGGGATCTGATGCCGACAACACGAGACCGATGCGAGAAACGCGTTCCGGCACCCGCTGCGCAGCCCTATGATGCCTCCGGCGGAGCAGCAGCAAATAGGGCGCGGCGATGACCGATGTCCATCACCACATCGACGGCAAGCGATTCGACGGCGTCAGCGGCCGGTGGGGCGACGTATTCAACCCGGCGACCGGCGAGGTCATCCGGCGCGTCGCGCTGGGCGGGCCGGCTGAGATCGACCAGGCAGTACGCGCCGCCACGGCGGCGTTTTCGGGTTGGGCGGCGACACCGCCGCTGACCCGCGCGCGGGTCATGTTCAAGTTCAAGGAACTGCTTGAACGTGACGCCACCAAGTTTGCCCGGGTGATCACCGACGAGCACGGCAAGGTACTGTCGGACGCGCAGGGCGAGATCACCCGCGGGCTCGAGGTCGTCGAATTCGCCTGCGGCATTCCGCACCTGATGAAGGGCGAGTTCACCGAGCAGGTCGGGCGCGGCATCGACAGCTGGTCGGTGCGCCAGCCGCTCGGCGTCTGCGCCGGGATCACGCCATTCAATTTCCCGGCGATGGTGCCGCTGTGGATGTTTCCGATGGCGCTGGCCTGCGGCAATTGCTTCATTCTGAAGCCGTCGGAGCGCGACCCGTCGGCCGGGGTGATGATCGCCGAGTTGCTGGCCGAGGCCGGCCTGCCGCCCGGCGTGTTCAACGTCGTCAACGGCGACAAGGAGGCGGTCGACGCGATTCTCGCTCACCCCGGAATCGCCGCGGTGAGCTTTGTCGGCTCGACCGCGATCGCCGAATACATCTACCGCACCGCGGCGGCGGCCGGTAAGCGGGTGCAGGCGCTGGGCGGCGCCAAAAACCATATGGTGGTAATGCCCGATGCCGACATCGACCAGGCCGCCGATGCACTGATGGGCGCTGCCTACGGCGCCGCCGGCGAGCGCTGCATGGCGGTGTCGGTCGCGGTCGCGGTCGGCAATGTCGCCGACCGGCTGATCGACAAGCTGGTACCGCGCGTGCAGGCGTTGAAGATCGGCCCGGGCACCGATGCCGAGGCGGAAATGGGGCCGCTCGTGACCCGCCAGCACCTCGACCGGGTGCGCGGCTATGTCGATCTCGGCGTCAAGGAGGGCGCCAAACTCGCCGTCGATGGGCGCGACCTCAAGCTTCAGGGCTACGAGAACGGGTTCTTCCTCGGCGGCTGCCTGTTCGACGAGGTCAGGCCCGAGATGCGGATTTATCGCGAGGAGATTTTCGGCCCGGTGCTGTCGGTGGTCCGCGCCCCGGATTTCGAGGAGGCGCTGCGGCTGGTCAGCGAGCACGAATACGGCAACGGCACCGCGATCTTCACCCGCGACGGCGACGCGGCGCGCGAATTTTCCAGCCGGGTGCAGATCGGCATGGTCGGGGTCAACGTGCCGATCCCGGTGCCGATGGCGTTCCACAGTTTCGGCGGCTGGAAACGGTCGCTGTTCGGCGACACGGCGGTGTACGGTGGCGAGGGCGTGCGCTTCTACACCCGGCTCAAGACAATCACGTCGCGGTGGCCCGCCGGAATTCGTACCGGCGCGGAATACGCGATGCCGACCATGCGTTAATACGATTGCAGGATGCTGGGTATAAAACTGGCATCCTGACTGGGGCTGCTGCGACATTCAGGCGCGCCCTCTGCACGATTTCCCGCAGCGGCGATCGAGCAGAGAAGTTACGATCCGCTGTTGTAGCAGGCCGGTTTGGTGGGTGAATTTCCGACGGGTAGGGCTGTTTCAGCGCTGCCCGGCGGTTGTATTGTTGTATCGAGGACAGGCGTTGACCGCCACCGAAGGAAAAGCACTCACTGTCCAGCGACGCATCGTCCCGCATCTGAAAACGCGCGCCCGGCTGTTTCTGCGGCAGAACATCCGCAACAGCGAATTGGGGCTCACTCTCGTCGCCGCGGTTATGGGCGCGGTCGTCGCGCTGGGTGTCGCGGGCACCCGCAGCCTCGTCGACGAGATGCACCACCTGCTCTTCGGGATTGGGTTCGACCAGCACCTGAGCGGTACCGTGATGATCGAGCCGTGGCGGCTCCTGGCGGTGCCGTGCCTGGGCGGCTTCGCCTATGGGCTGATCGCCTTTCTGCTGCGGCGCTGGCGTCCGCGCGACATCGTCGACGCGATCGAAGCCAACGCTCTGCACGGCGGCCGCATGTCGCTGAGCGACAGCCTGCGGCTGACCGGACTGACGATCCTTTCCGCCGGGTTCGGCGCTTCGGTCGGCCTGGAGGCGGCCTTCACCCAGCTCGGCTCGGGAACGGCATCGCGCCTCGGCCGCATGCTGCATCTGCGCCGCAACGATCTGCGAACCTTTGTCGGGTGCGGCGCCGCGGCGGCGATCGCCGCCGCGTTCAACGCGCCGCTCGCGGGCGCGTTTTATGCGTTCGAGCTGATTATCGGCAGCTACACGCTGGCGACAATGGCGCCGGTGGTGATCTCCGCGATCATCGCGACAATCGTGACGCGGCAGATTTACGGGGAATCGCCGATCTTCATCACCGCTGCCCATGTCGACCTCACCGCCACCCATTACCTGATCCTCGCCGTGCTCGGATTCGTCGCGGGGCTGCTGGCGATCGCGGCGATGGTCGGGGTCACTTTTGTCGAGCAATGGTCGCGCAAGGTGTCGTTGCCGGCGTGGGCCCGGCCGGGGGTCGGCGGGCTGGTGCTCGGGCTTTTCGCGCTGTTCTACCCGCAGATCCTGGGCAGCGGCCACGGCGGCATCCTCAATACCGTGGCCACCGGCTCGCTCGGCTACGAACTGCCGATCCTGCTCGGCCTGATCTTCGCCAAGATGGCCGGGTCGGCGGTGTCGATCGGCAGCGGGTTCCGCGGCGGCATGTTCAGCTCCTCCCTGTATCTCGGGGCGCTGTACGGCACGGCGGCGGCGATGATCATCCATCGCCTGATGCCGGGGGCGCCGCCCGACGAATCAATCTTTATCCTGGCCGGAATGGGGGCGGTGGCCGCCGGCGTGGTCGGAGCCCCGGTCACGATGGTGATGCTGGTGCTCGAGGCGACGTCGGATTTCTCGGCGACGCTCGGCGTCACCGCGGCGATTGTCGTCTCCGCGCTGGTCGTGCGCCACTGGTTCGGCTATTCGTTCGCGACTTGGCGCTTTCACCTGCGCGGTGTCGCGCTGCACAGCCCGCACGACATCGGCTGGCTGCACGATTTGCAGGTCGGCAAGCTGATGCGGCAGGATTTCTCGGTGGTTCTGCCGACGATGACAGTGGCCGATCTGTGCCGCGAATTCCCGATCGACACATCTAAGCACGTGTTCGTCGTCAACCCGAACGGCGGATACGAGGGTTATGTCGACCTGGCCGAGGCGCATCGCACCGAGCAGGAGGGCGGGAACGGCGAGATCACGGCGGGCGGGATCGCCCGCGGCGCCAACCAGTTCCTGACGCCCGGCCAGCCGGTGCGCGAGACGCTCGACGTGTTCACCGCATCGTCGTCCGACACGCTGGCCGTGGTCGACAACGCCGTCGACCGGCACATCCAGGGCTATCTCAGCGAGGCCTTCGCGCTGCGCCGCTACTACCGCGAGCTCGAGGCGCGGCACCGCGAGGAACTGGGCGACGAGGACCTCTTTTCCTCGGCTCTCGGGCCGCACGAAAACTGACCCCGCCGGCGCCGCCGTCCACGCCCTGCCCAAAGCGGCCCGGAAATGCTATGCTGGGTCGATGCGGCCCTTTCCCTGGCTGATCGCCCTCTGCGTCGTCTTGGCTCTGACCGCCGCGTCAGCCTTTGCCGACGAGGCATCGCCGCCGTCCTGGGTCGGGCGCATCAGCCTGGCCGAAGCCGGCGCCGGATGGCGCCCTGCGGGCGGCGACTGGTCGGACGCGACGATCAACGCGCCGGTCGCCGTCGGGGCGTCGCTGCGCACCGCAGGCGACGGCCGCGCCGAAATCCACCTCGGCGACGTCGCGGTCGCGCTGGCGCCGGGATCGGCGATCGACATCGTCCACTATAACCGCAAGACGCTCGAGGTTTCGCTGACCCAGGGCCGGATCGGCCTGCGCCTTGGCCAGCGCGCTGCGCGAACGGCCACCGTGGTCGATACCCCGCGCGGCAGTGTGCGGCTGGCGGTGCCAGGACAGTACGACATCGACGCCGGCAACGCCGAGGCCGCGACCCGCGTCACGGTTTTTGTCGGCGAGGCTCAAATCACCGGCGACGGCATCGCGGCGGCGATCCCCGCCGGGCAGCAGGCGCTGGTATCGGCGACCGTCGCCACTGCTGCGGCGGCCGCTCCGGACGCCTTCGCCGAATGGTGGCGCGGCGAGGCCGGCGGCGCTGCAACAATCGACCACGTTGCGCCGGCGCTGACCGGCGCCGCTGCGCTTGCGGCAAACGGCAACTGGCAGAACACCTCGGCGTTCGGCGCGGTCTGGGTGCCAAAGAACCTGCCCGAAGGCTGGGTTCCGTTCCGCGACGGCAACTGGCGCTTTATCCCGCCATGGGGCTGGACCTGGATCGACCGCGCCGCATGGGGTTTCGCCCCGAGCCATTACGGGCGCTGGGTGCGGGTTGACCATCAATGGGGCTGGGTACCGCCCAGTGACAAGACGCCCGGCTATACCCCGGCGGTCGTCGCCTTTCTCGGCACGCCGGGGATCGGCCTGAGCTATGCGGGCGGCTCCGGGCCGGCGGTGGCGTGGTTCGCGCTTGGACCGGGCGAGCCCTACTGGGCACCGGACGCCGGCGAGCCGCCGGCTGCGGTGATCGATGGTACCTACCGCTACCGCCGTTTCGCCACCGCGGTGCCGCGGCCGGTGTTCGTCGCCGGCAAGCCGGTCGCCGACGCGCTGGTCGATATTCCGCAGCGGCGTCTCGCGGTGGCGCCGCTGGTCGGAGGCGGACCGCAGATCCCGCCGGCGTCGCCGCATCCACCCGCGCCGCCTCACCCGGTCGCCGTCACGCACAAGCCGGCCGCGCCGGTTCACCTGGCCGCTAAGATTCGCCCCGCCGCTAAGGTCCACCCGGCCGCGCCTGTTGACCTCGCCATCGCCCACCGAGCCATCGCCCACCGAGCCATCGCCCACCGGGCCATCGCTCACCGGGCCACAACTCACCTCGCCGCCGCGCACCGGCCGGCAAAAGCGCCGGCACGGCTGCCACTTGCCACACTGGCCCCCCGGAATCGGCGCGACAAGGCCAGGCTCGCGGAGCACCGACACATCAAGGCGCCTCGCACGGTCCATCTCGCGGCGGGGCTGCCGCATGCCGCCCGCGCCGCGCCCCCGCGCCGCCAGCATCTCGCCGCCGCCCACCACATACTGCGTCAATAGCGGACACAAGATGATCGACTTCCGCAGCGACAACACGAGCCGCGCCGCGCCCGAAATCCTCGACGCCCTGATCCGGGCGAATACCGGCACCGCGCTCGGCTATGGTGCCGACGAATGGACCGCACGGCTGCAGGAGCGGTTTTCCGAGCTGTTCGAGACCCGGGTGCGGGTGTTTCCGGTCGCCACCGGCACCGCCGCCAACGCGTTGTCGCTGGCCGCGCTGGGGCCGTCGTGGGGCCTCGTTTATTGCAGCGAGGCGGCGCACATCAACACCTCGGAGGCCAACGCCGCCGGATTTTTCGGCGGCGGGCTGAAGCTGCTGCCGGTCGCGGGCAGTTACGGCCGGATCGGCGCCGAGGCGCTGGCGCAGGTGCTGGCCGGGGTGCTGCCGGGGCAGACCCATCGCGGCGTGCCGAGCGCGGTCAACCTGACCCAGGCGACCGATCTCGGCGGCGTCTACAGCGTCGACGAAATCGCCGCGGTGACCGAGATCGCCAAGCGGCGCGGCCTTCGCGTGCATATGGACGGTGCGCGCTTTGCCAACGCACTCGCCCGGCTCGGCTGCACCCCGGCCGAAATGAGCTGGCGCACCGGCGTCGATATTTTGTCGTTCGGGGCGACCAAGAACGGCGGGGCGCTGTGCGACGCGATCGTCGTGTTCGCGCCCGAGCTGGCCGACGGCCTGGCGATCCAGCTGCGCCGCGCCGGACAGGTATGGTCGAAGATGCGCTTCGCCTCGGCGCAACTGATGGCCTATGTCGAAGACGGGCTGTGGCTCAGGCTGGCGGCGGCCTCGAACGCGATCGCCGCGCGCATCGCCGCCGGCCTGCCGGGCATTCCCGGGCTGCGGCTGGTGGCACCGGTCGAGGCCAACGAATTGTTCCTCGAACTGCCGGGCGCGGCGATGGATGCGCTCGAACGCGACGGGTTTCAGTTCTACCGCCGCAGCGCGACGCTCGCCCGCCTCGTCTGCCGCTTCGACGCGAGCGAGGCCGAGGCGGACGCGCTGGTCGCCGCCCTCCGCCGCCATTGCGGCCCCGCGGCGCAAGCCGCCGCGTAGCTACTCCGCCGCTTCGCTCGTCTCCGCCGGCAACATGCCGAGCGCGCGCTTGTAGACGTCGAGCAGGCTTTCCTGCTCATCGAGGTCGTCCTTGTCCATGCGGCGCAGGCGGATGATCTGCCGCATGATCTTGGTGTCGAAGCCGGTCCCCTTGGCCTCGGAATAAACCTCCTTGATGTCCTCGCTCAGCGTGCGCTTTTCCTCTTCCAGCCGCTCGATCCGTTCGATGAACGATTTGAGCCGGTCGCCGGCAATTCCCCCGACATCAGCCATGATCGCTCCGGCTCAGTGCTGGTGTTGCTGCGAAGCGGTAAACGCGGCCTTCTGCTCGGCCGACGCCTCCTTCTGGTGCTTCTTGCGCCACTCGTCATACGGCATGCCGTAGACGATCTCGCGCGCCTGGGGGTCTGACAGCGCGACGCCTTGTTCCTCGGCCGCGGCGCGATACCATTTCGACAGGCAGTTGCGGCAGAACCCGGCCAGGTTCATCAGATCGATGTTCTGCACGTCGGTGCGCTCGCGCAGATGTGCGACGAGGGCGCGGAAGGTCGCGGCTTCGAGTTCGGTGCGGGTCTTGTCGTCCATCTCGGTCCTCCGGAATTGCTGTCCTGTATGTAGCACCGCCAGGCGCGCTCTTGAACCAGGCGATCGGCGAGCGCCGGCTCGACAAGCTCGCGGCGCCGCCCCTATCCTCGGCCACACCGACCATGGCGAGAGGGTGAATGATGGATTCGAACCCGGCAACGCCTGTGCCGCTGCCCGGCGATCTTGCCGGCATTGCCCTCGGCCCGATCGGCCAGCCGCTGCGCCGCAAGGAAGACCAGCGCCTCTTAACCGGCAAGGGCCGATTCAGCGACGATTTCACGCTGCCCGGCCAAGCATATGGCGCGATCGTACGTTCACCGCACCCGCACGCGCGGATCGCCGCGATCGACAGCGCAACGGCGGCCGCGATGCCCGGCGTGCTCGCGGTCTTTACCGGCACCGATTGCCTGGCCGACGGTCTTGGCCCGATCCCGCACGACCCACTGCCCAAGACCCGCTACGACATGAAACTGACCCCGCCGCCGGGGCATAACGCGCTGTTCATCGGCCCCAATTTCCTGCTGCCGGCCGACCGCGTGCGGCATGTCGGCGAGGCCGTGGCGATGGTCGTCGCCGAGACGCAGGCGCAGGCGCTCGACGCGGCCGAGGCGGTCGATATCGATTACGGGGAGTTGCCCTGGGTCGCCGACCCGACCGCGGCGCTCGGTCCCGGCGCGCCGGCGGTGTGGGAGGAACTGCCCGACAACGTACTGATCGACACCCGGTTCGGCGACGCCGCCGCGACCGAGCGCGCCTTTGCCGCCGCCGACCACATCGTGACCGGCGCATTCCATATCGGCCGGGTCACCGGGGTGCCAATGGAGCCGCGCGCCGGGCTCGGCGAATACGATTCGGCGACCGGGCGCTATACGCTCTACGCCGGCAGCGGCGGGGTGGTGCGGCAAAAACGCGAGCTCGCCACGGTGCTCGGCGTTCCGGCAGAGCGGGTGCGGGTCGTCTCGCTCGATGTCGGCGGCAATTTCGGCACCCGCAACCGACTTTATGTCGAAAGCGGCCTGGTGCTGTGGGCGGCGCGGAAGCTCGGCCGGCCGGTCAAGTACTCGGCCTCGCGCTCCGAGGTGTTTCTCAGCGATTTCCAGGGCCGCGACCTGTTGACCACGGTGTCGCTGGCGCTGCGCAAGGACGGCCGCTTCCTGGCGTTAAAGGCCGACAATATCAGCAATGTCGGGGCGCGCTGCGCCTCGCTGTCGCCGCTCAGCAAGGGGTCGGGGCTGGTTACCGGCTCGTATGCGATCCCGACGGCGAGCCTGCGCTCGCGCGCCGTGTTCACCAACACGATGCCGACCAACGCCTATCGCAGCTCGGGCCGGCCCGAGGTCACCTATGCGATCGAGCAGGTCATCGACAAGGCGGCGCGCACGCTGGGCATCGACCGGGTCGAATTGCGCCGCATGAACCTCGTCGCGCCCGAGGCGATGCCCTATCCGAACGCGGTCGGCATGACCTATGACAGCGGCACTTACGAGGCCAATCTCGACCTGTCGATGCGGATCGCCGACTGGCACGGGTTTGCCGTGCGCCGCGAGGCTGCGAAGGCGCGCGGCCGGCTGCTCGGGCTGGGCCTTGCGCATTACGTCGAATCGGCGATCGGCGCGCCGCACGAGCGCACCGACATCACCGTGACGCCGCAAGGCCGGGTGCGCGTGGTGATCGGCACCGGCCCGTCGGGCCAGGGGCACGAGACCAGCTTTGCCCAGGTCGTCGCGGCATTCCTGTCGGTGCCGGTGGCGGCGATCGACCTGGTGACAGGCGACACCGACCAGGTCGAAGTGGGCGGCGGCTCGCATTCCGGCCGCTCGATGCGCCATGCCGCGACGCTCTTCGTCCAGGCGGCGCCAAAACTGATCGCCGGCGGCAAGCGCCTCGCCGCGCACCTGCTCGGCGTTTCGCCGGGCGAGGTCGCGTACAACGACGGCCGCTTCGCGGCGCCGCACCGCAACCTGAGCTTCGATTTTCTCGAGCTGGCGAAGGAGGCTGGAAACCGCACCCTGCCGCCCGACCTGAAAGGCGCGCTGGCGGTGACCGCGCAGCACGAGATGCACGACCCGGTATTCCCCAACGGCTGCGCCGTGTGCGAGGTCGAGATCGACCCCGAGACCGGATCCGTCGACCTCGTGCGCTATTCGGTGGTCGACGATGTCGGGCGCTGCATCAACCCGCTGATCGTGCACGGCCAGACGCATGGCGGCGCGGCGCAGGGGATCGGCCAGGCGCTGTGGGAGGAATGCGCGATCGACCCCGAGTCGGGCCAGCCGCTCTCCGGCTCGTTCATGGATTACGGCATGCCGCGCGCCGACAACACGCCGGCCTTCGAGACCCGCATCGTCGAGGTGCTGTCGCCGCGCAACCCGCTCGGCATCAAGGCCGGCGGCGAAGGCGGCACCACGCCGGCGCCCTCGGTGGTGATGAGCGCGATCCTCGACGCGCTGGCCCCGCTCGGCGTCACCGAGATCGCCATGCCCGCCACGCCGTTGCGCGTGTGGCAGGCGATCCGGGCGGCCGCGAAATAGCGTCGGCACAACTACTGCTGTTCCTTATTGACCGCCCCCAAGGAGCCGGACCGCGGGAGAATAGAGACCGTGCCGCTGAATTGCTTCCGCAAAGCGGCGATCGGCGGTTACCAGAGTTGCCCTTTCGGCCAACGCCACCGCCAGATAGAGACTGTCGTAAACCGGGTGGGCGAGATCAAAGGCAATCGCCTGGGCGGCCTCGACGTACTGGGCCACTGGGAGGAGATCAAGTTCGGCAGAGCGGATCATGGCCAGCGCGCCGCGCGCCTCGTCGCGCGTCCAAGTCTCGCGGCGCACCTTCGCCCAAAGGACATTGGCACATTCGACCAGCAGAAGGTCAGGCGCGATCAGCGTTTCCTCTAGCAGAGCTTCGGCGGCGGTCGAGCCCTCTTCTGCAACGACCCACTTGAGCGCCACACTGGCATCGACCACGAAAGTCACGAACCGTCCCGATCGCGATCGCGCCGAAGATCTTCAAGCGTCGATGGCCCGCTGCGCGGCCCCACCTTCTCGCGGAATTCCCGAAGGCGGCGGATGAGTTCCACCCTATCGAGGCCAAGTGCATTCGCCAGGGCACGACGCGCCTGCTCTTCCATCGAAGTTCCTTGCACCGCGGCCCGCCGGCGCAAGGCCCGTACCACAGACTCGTCGATATTTCGGATGACGATTTGAGCCATGAGCGAATGATATCAATGCTTAGATATCAACGCAATCACGAAGTACCGTTGTCACCGACGGCGAATGGCTCAAACAGCGGGCTCAAATCTGAGTCGTCTCTAATGAAACCGCGGCATGACCTCCTGGCACAGCAGGCGCAGCGCGGTCAGCACGTTTTCGTCGGGGATTTTGCCGCCGCAATTCAGCTCGGCGAGGATGCCGTCGAGGCCGAGTTCTTCCTCGACCTCCTTCAACCGCGCGGTAAAGCTGTCGGGGGTGCCGCAGATCACCTGGGTGGCCAGCGCCTCGTCGAACGTGAGGGCTTCAAGCCGCTCGACCCGTTGCAGCCGCTGCAGGGCGACCTCGCCGCCGGCGCGCCGCGCCGAATCGCGGCCAAGCTCTGCCTGATAGGCGAAAAAGCCCATCAGACTGTCCTTTAGCTCGGCGCGGGCGCGCTGTTCGGTCTCGGCGAGATAGGCCGGGACCCGCAGATAGACCTGGCCGCGGCCCGGATGGCCGGCCGCCGCATAGGCCTCGCGATAGGCCTCGATATACGGCACGAGCTGCGAAAACGGCCCCTGGCGCACCGCAACGAACACCGGGAAACCGAGCCGGCCGATCGCCGGAAACGTCTCGGGCGTGGCGCCGGCCATGCGCAATTCGGGATAGGGCTTCTGGTAGGGCTTTGGGGTCAGCGCGATGTTGTCGAAGCTGTAATACTTGCCGTCAAAGGAAAACCGCGGCTCGGTCCACGCGCGCTGGAGGATTTCCAGCGTCTCGGCAAAGCGCTCGCGGCTCTCGTCATAGGAGATGCCGTATTCCTCGTAAGTGCGCACGACGCCGCTGCGGCCGATGCCGTAGATCAGCCGGCCGCGGCTGATCTGGTCGACCGTCGCGGCTTCCTCGGCGAGGCGCAGCGGATGGCACAGCGGCAATACCTGCACCGCGATGCCGAGCTTGATCCGGCTGGTGCGCCCGGCGATCGCCGCGGCGACGGTCATCGGGGCGGACAGCACCGAGCGCTCGGGCGCGGCGTGCAATTCGGCGAGCCAGATCGCGTCGAGGCCCCATTCCTCGGCCGCCACGGCCTCGGCCAGCGCGCGATCGAACGCCGCGCTCTCGCGCGCCCCCCCAACCGGCGGAAACTCCATGAACGTGCCGAATTCCATCGCGTTCCCCTCCCTGCCGGGATCGCCACATCTGCGCCTTTTACCTCAGCATGAGCGCGGCGCGATGCGCAAGCGCGCGGGCGGCGGCGAACGGCAGGCATGCGGGCGCGACAGACGCGGCAAGCGAGCCTTTCTCTGGCGCCGGATCGGACACGGCAGCTAAGATGGCCGTCAAGCCATTCCAGGGAGCCGACGCGATGCGCATCCACAATCTCTATACCGACGCCAACGGCCAATCGCATTTCCGCGACATCGAGGTCGACTGGGTCGAGGAAGGCCGCGCCGGCAAACTGTCGAAGCGGCTGCCGGCGACCGGCATCATCTTTCGCGAGGTTCAGCCGGATTACGACCTCGACTGGCACCCGGCGCCGCGCCGGCAATACATCATCAACCTCGACGCCGGGGTGCAGATCACCGCGAGCGACGGCGAGGCGCGGATCATCAAGGCCGGCGAGGTGATCCTCGTCGAAGACACGACCGGCAAGGGCCATCTGTCGAAGGCGGTCGACGCCAAAATCCGCAACTGCATCTTCGTGCCGGTCGAATAGCCGCACACCCGACGCCGCGCTCACCCCAATCAGGGCGGATTTACCGGAATCAACCGGCACCCGGCGGCGTCGATTTTGCGTAATACGCAACGAGCCGCTGGTGCTGCGCCTCCTCCTCGCGCGCCGCCAGGGCAACGGTCAGCGGCGCCAGCGTCTGAGCCAGCGCGAGCGCCTCCTCTGCGGTGATCGTGCCGTCCGCCGCCGCCGCAGCGACCGCAGCCAGCGCGGCGGCAAGATCGGCGGCGCTGTCGATCGGCGGCAGGGCGAGCGCCACCGGCCGGCCGCGGCGCGG
>DATLRD010000129.1:0-9983 GCA_035534855.1 Allostellaceae bacterium
GGCCTGTCTGTTCTTCGTCTACGCCGAGGATGCCGTCGCGATCTTCCTCGTCGTTGCGTCGTCCGACGGGGTCGCCAGCCTGGTCGTGGCCGTCACCGCAGCGCCTGGCTGATCAAAACCCACTTCGTCAACGGGCTGTTAAGGCGCGTTACAATCAGGCGCAGCTATCGCCTTCATGGCGGAACCTGCGAACCCTTGTGAATGGCCACCCTGAGATGCCGCTTCACGCTTTCGAATTTGGACGACAGGCCCGCGAAAAGTCCGAACTGTATAAGCCATTGGGCGAGTTTTTCCGCCAACATCTGTTTGTCCGCCTTGCGGTAACCGCCACGGTGAAAACCTCCCTGCCAGACCACCTGGTACTGATGGAGCCAGTCATCCTAAAGCTCAAAAGCTATATAGTCGACATTGCAGCGTGTTCAGATTGTAGCTCAGTCGCTGTAGTCTTTGAGAGTTCCGAGCGGGCCGATGATGCGCTGATAGAGTATTTCGGCAATCTTGCTGTTGAGCGCAACGGCGCAAGTGTCCCTGTCGAGCATTGCCTTATGGAAAAGAAACATCACGAACCAGCCCTGGAGGTTGCAGACTTCGTTGCAAATGCGGCTGGGAGCATGGCCCGTTGGAGGCTAGAAGGTAAGCAAGGGTTCCCAAAGGATTTCTCCTCAATCTTCCAATCTGTACCTGCCATGCTTACGCGATACACGGATATCAGCTCTGTCTTCGGCGAAGCTCAGAACGAGCTTGTGTTCTTCCATGAGTTGCGTAGTTAGCGGCTTACGGTCCGCTGGCATCCCGCACGAAAGACCGGGAGAGGGTGGATCGCGGCGGCATGGCCGACGCGAGCCGGGTGAGGGTTACTCCGCCGCCGCGGCTTTGACCGTCTTGCCGGTGATGCGGTCGTAATCCTCGATCATCACCTGGCAGATCGCGCCCGGGGTAAAGCGGTAGTGGCCGATCGGCCCCTCGATCTCGCCGACCGGGGTGATTTCGGCGGCCGAGCCGGTCAGGAACACCTCGTCGGCCTTGGCCAGTTCCTCGGGCATGATCGCGCGTTCGACGACCTTGATGCCGCGGCTCTTGGCGAGGCCGATCACGGTCTGCCGGGTGATGCCGTTGAGGAAGCAATCCGGCGTCGGGGTGTGCAATTCGCCGTTGATGACCAGGAACAGATTGGCGCCGGTGCCTTCGGCAAGCTGGCCGCGCCAGTCGAGCATCAGCGCATCGTCGTAGCCGGCGGCGTTGGCTTCGTGTTTGGCCATCGTGCAGATCATGTAGAGGCCCGACGCCTTGGAGTGGACCGGCGCGGTGTGCGGTGCCGGCCGCGCCCACTTCGATTGCATCATGCGGATGCCCTTGGCCCGCGCCTCGGGCGAGAAATACGATGGCCACTCCCAGCACGCGATGACCAGATGGATCGTGCTCAGCTCGGCGGAAACTCCCATCTGCTCGGCGCCGCGCCAGGCGATCGGCCGCACATAGCCGTCGACGACCTTGTTGGCGGCGATCAGTTCGTGCGTCGCCTTGGCCAGATCGTCCATGCTGGCCGGGATCTCGAAGCCCAGGATTTTGCCCGAGTTGATCAGCCGCGCATTGTGGTCTTCGAGGTGGAAAGGCTTGCCGTTGTAGACACGCTCGCCTTCGAACACGCAACTCGCATAATGGAGGCCGTGGGTCAGCACGTGCAGTTTCGCATCGCGCCACGGAACCAGGCGGCCGTCATACCAGATGAAGCCGTCGCGGTCGTCGAAGGGAGGGGTTGCTTCGGCCATGGCTATTTCCTCGCACTGGTATTTAGGGAAACTTTATAACCTAGAATGCCGCCTGCTTGTACCGAAGCTTCAAGAATAAGTCAATATGACTGACATAAAATTGCGGCCGGACGCGGCCCCGACGACAGACGAGGCAGCCCGCGAGGGTATCGAGCTCCTGTTCTTCGCGTATCGCGATTTCACCGCCGAACCCGACCGCATCCTCGACGAATACGCCTTTGGCCGCGCCCACCACCGCGTGGTGCATTTCGTCGGCCGGCACCCGCAGATGACGGTCGGTGAGCTGCTGCTGATCCTGCGCATCACCAAGCAGAGCCTCAACCGCGTGCTCGGCCAGCTGGTGCGGCAGGGGTTCATCATCCAGCATCACGGCGCGCAGGACCGGCGCCAGCGCCTGCTCGAATTGACCGAGCGCGGGCGCGAGCTCGAGCGGCGCCTGTCGGAGCCGCAGCGCGCCCGGGTCGGCGCCGCCTATCGCAAGGCCGGCGCCCAGGCGGTCGAGGGGTTTCGCAAGGTGCTGCTCAACATCATCGCCGGCGAGGAGGACCGCCGCCGCTTCAAACGCACGCCGCGCGGCTGACGATAGCGCCCGGCGCCGGGTTTGGCGGATCCGGGTTTGGCGTATAGTGGCGCGATGAGCGACAGCGAGCCCCACCTTCTGGTCGTCGACGACGATGAGCGGCTGCGCGGCCTGCTGCGCCGCTACCTGTCGGATAACGGGTTTCGCGTCACCACCGCCGGCAATGCCGGCGAGGCGCGCGCGACGCTCGCCAGCTTTTCCTTCGACCTCGTCGTGCTCGACGTGATGATGCCGGGCGAAAGCGGCCTCGAACTGACCCGTGCGCTGCGCCGCGACAGCGAGGTTCCGGTGCTGCTGTTGACCGCGATGGCCGAGCCGGGGGATCGCATCAACGGCCTCGAACAGGGGGCCGACGATTTTCTCGCCAAGCCGTTCGAGCCGCGCGAACTGGTCTTGCGCATTCGCAACATCCTGCAGCACCGTCTGCCGCCCGAACCGGCGTTGCGCGAGATCCGGTTCGGCGGGTTCCGCTTCGATCTGGCGCGCAGCGAGCTGTCCTGCGGCGACGATCTCGTGCATCTGACCGCCGGCGAGGCGGGCCTGCTGGCGACCCTGGCGCGGCGCGCCGGCGAGGCAATCTCACGCGAAGAGCTGGCGCAGGCGATGCAGTTCAGCGGAAATGTCCGCACCGTCGATGTGCAGATGACCCGGTTGCGCCGCAAGATCGAGCGCGACCCGCGCTTTCCGCGCTACCTCCAGACCGTGCGCGGCACCGGCTATGTCCTCCGCCCCGATTGACCGCGGCGCCGCCGCGCCGGCCGGGTTTGTCGGCGGGCCGCCGGCCGATCCGGCGCCGGACCGCCTTGAAATCCGCCCGCGCCGCCTGATCAAGCGCCTGCTGCCGCGCACGATGTTTGGCCGGTCGCTGTTGCTGATCGTGATGCCGCTGGTGCTGGTGCAGATCATCGCGACCTGGGTGTTCTACACGCGGCACTGGGAGACCGTGTCGTTCCGGTTCTCGTCCGATGTCGCCGGCGATATCGGGCTGATGATCGACGCGATGCACTATACGCCCGGGGCTGCGCGCGACCGCCTGCTCAAAACCGGCTCGGCGCTGACCGACATGGAGTTTTCGCTGGAGCCGGGCGCCACCCTGCCGCCGCCGGGACCCCAAGGCGATTCGCTGCTCGAAAACCAACTGCGCCAGACGCTGTCGGAGCGAGTCGCGCGGCCATTCTGGTTCGACGCCGACAGCAACCCGGCCGAAGTCGATATCAGCGTGCAGCTGCCGAACGAGGTGTTGGCGGTGCGGGTTCCGCGCAAGCGACTCTACACTTCAACGACCTATATCTTCATGCTGTGGATGATCGGGTCGTCGCTGATTTTTCTGTGTGTTGCGGCGCTGTTCCTGCGAAACCAGGTTAAGTCTCTGCGCCGGTTGGCGGCGGCGGCCGACGGGTTTGGCAAGGGCCGCCCGGTAACTTTTTCCAAGGTCGAGGGCGCGCTCGAGGTGCGCCAGGCGGCGATGGCGTTCTTTCAGATGCGCGACCGCATCCAGCGCCAGGTGCGGCAGCGCACCGAGATGCTGGCCGGCGTCTCGCACGACCTGCGCACGCCGCTGACCCGGATGAAGCTGGCGCTTGAGCTGCTCGGCGACGATCCCGCCGTGGCCGAGCTGAAATCAGACGTGGTCGAGATGGAACGCCTCGTCCACATCTATCTCGATTTCGCCCGCGGCGAGGGAACCGAGACGCCAGTCGACACCGATATCGGAGCGCTGCTCGACGACATGGCGACAGCAGCACGGCGCGACGGCACGCCGCTGTTGCTGTCCCTGCCCCCGCAGACGGTGGTACCGGTGCGGCGCGACGCGCTGCGGCGCTGCGTCAACAATCTGATCGTCAACGCGCGGCAATACGGCAATCAGGTGTGGCTTACCGGGCTGCCGGTCGAGGATGGCATCGACATCCTGGTCGATGACGACGGCCCGGGAATTCCGGCCGAAGACCGCGACCGGGCGTTTCAGCCGTTTGTCAGGCTCGATGCGTCGCGCAACCCGGCGACGGGCGGGAGCGGGCTGGGCCTGGCGATCGCTCGTGATGTAGCGCGCAGCCATGGCGGCGACGTGCGCCTCGAAACCTCGCCGCGCGGCGGGCTGCGCGCACGCGTTCACCTGCCGCGATAGGGCCGGCGGCCAGCGCGGCCGCCGTAGCGGATCAAGCGGTCAGGCGGCGGTCTTGGCCTTCTGGCAGCTCATCGCGCAAATCTCGTCGAGCCCTTCGCTTGCCCGCTTGTTCAGCACTTCGGCGGCGTCGGCACCGCTCTTGGTCGCCAGCGTCGCTATCTCGCGCCCGTAGGTGACGCTCTTTTCGATCGCGTTCTTGGTAAACTCGGTGTGCTTCGCGATGCGCTCCTCGGCAGAACCGGGCTGCGACAGGTCACGCATCAACCCCGAAAAATCATCAAAACTCTGCCGCGCCATCTCCGCCTGGCGCTTGGCCATCGCCTGGGCCCCTTCCACCGCGAGCCGGTTGGCCTTCGACCAGGCCTCGACATTGCGGCGGCCGGCGGCCCACACCGCCTCGACATCGAACGGCCGGAACGGAAAGTCGGCAAACATCTTGGTGGCGTCGAAATCGAAAAAGCTGGGGCGGGTGTCAGACATTGGCGGGCTCCGAACAGGAGAAATCTTATTGTGCGGTGCACAACGAGCCCTATATCGCTCCGCCCTGATTAGATTGCAAGGCTTATTATGCTGCATCGCAGCAATCAGGACGCGGGCGCTTCTTGCGCCCGCCGCCGCGGCGTTCCGAGCCAGCGCTCGATGCCGCGCAGGCGCTGGTCGAGCGCCGCCATCGTCGGTGCCAGATCCGGCGAATCGTCGCGCAGCCACACCCGCGCCGCGGCCAGGTACGCTGCCGCCGTCAGCTTGACCGCGATCACCCCGCCCAGCCCGCTGGTGGCGATGCCGGCAGCTTCCAGCGTCCACCGCATCGACCGCAGCAGCCCGGCGCCCGAGGCCAGCGCGGCGCATGGATCGGTTGGCAATTCGCGCCGCAACACGACAAGGGCGCCCTTGTACGGGCTCAGTGCGTCAAAACGCCGCATGAGCAGGTCGAACACGCGGTCACGCGGGCGCTCGTCGACCTCGGCCTCAACCGGCGCGGCAAGTATGGCCTCGTCGACGCGGCGGGCCAGCCCGCAGAGGATCGCGGTCTTCGACGGAAAGGTCCGATAGACCCGCAGGATCGGCAGCCCGGCGGCGGTGGCGATCGCGGCCAGCGACAACCGCCGCCAGCCCTCGGTCTCGATCGCGGCGAACGTCGCGTCGATGATGCGGTCGGCGTCGCTGACCGCTGTGCCGCTGGCCCCGGTGCGCCGCGCCCGCGCCATCGCTCAGCCGGCCAGCTCGCGCGACCGCCGGGTCGCGGCGGCGACCGCTCGCTCCATCAGCGGCGCCAGCCCGCCCTCACCCATCAGCACGTCGAGCGCGGCGCGGGTCGTGCCGCCGGGGCTGGTGACGTTCTCGCGCAGCCTTGCGGGGCTTTCCGGCGACAGGCGCGCCAGCTCGCCCGAGCCGGCGACCGTCGCGCGGGCGAGCCGCAGCGCCAGGTCGGCCGGCAGTCCGGCCTTGGTTCCGGCCTCGGCCAGCGCCTCGATCAGCAGAAATACATAAGCCGGCCCGCTGCCCGAAACCGCGGTCACCGCGTCCATCAGCGCCTCATCGGCGACCCAGGCGCTTTCGCCGATCGCCGCAAGCAGCGCCTCGCATAATTCCCGCTGCGCCGCGGTGACCCGCGGGTTGGCACAGGCCACCGTGATCGCCCGACCGATCGCCGCCGGCGTGTTGGGCATCGCCCGCACGATCGCCGCGTCACCGAGGTGCCGGGCCAGCTTGGCGATCGTCGTGCCGGCCGCAATCGACATGAACACGGTCTGCGGTCGCGCCCAGCGGCGATACGGCGGCAGCACGTCATCGATGGCCTGCGGCTTGACCGCAAACACCACCGCATCGGGCGCCAGGTCGCCCGGCAAATCGGCCGCCGTCTTGTGCCAGGAAATTTCCGGAACCGGCGCCAGCGCGGCCGGCGCACCGGCCGGCTCGACCACGGCAAACCGTCGCGCCGCCGCGCCGGAGACCCAGCCCCGCAGCATCGCCGAGCCCATCTGGCCGCAACCCACCAGGATCAGCGTCCCCGTGCCCACCGCCCGAACCCCGCCGTCAAGCCTCGCCGATCGGGTCGATCATCGCCGTCGCCATTGCCTCCTCGGCCGGCTTGCCGCCCCAGATCACGAGCTGAAACGCCGGATAGAAGCGTTCGCACTCGGCGACCGCGATCTCGACGAGATCCTCGATCTGCTCGGGGGTCGGCGCTGCGACGCCGCGCAGCAGCACCGCATGACGGAACGCCGGCAGGTTGTCGCCGGCCGACAGGTCGAAATGGCCGAGCCACAATTTCTCGTTGACCAGCGTCAGCAACTCGAACACTGCGCTCCGCCGGCGCTTGGGTACGCGCATGTCGAACCCGGCCGAAAAATGCAGCGCGCTGAGCTCTTCCTGCCACATGAAATACAGCCGGTAGTCGCACCAGCGCCCAGAAATCTCAAGTATCAGCTCGTCCTCACTGGCGCGGTCGTGCGCCCAATCGTTGGCGATAACGTATTCTTCGACCAAGTCGATCGGGTTGCCCAGCAGAGGCCGAACTTCGGCAACGGTCATGGACGTCATCGCGCCCTCCTGGAGGCTCGACGAAATGCGGGCGGGCGGCCTGCGCGGGCAAGCTGCCAAAGCGACGGCGCTGGCGCAAGCCCAGATTTAGCGTCCTGAGGCGCTACCACCTCAGGACTTAGCATCACCGGGCAACGCGGGCGGTTGCCGGCGTTCGGCATTGCCGGATTCCCGCCGCGTTTCCAGCTCTTCGATCCGGCGGAGCAGCAATTCCTGCTCTTCGCGCGCCTTGGCCGCCATCGCCCTGACCGCCTCGAATTCCTCGCGGCTGACCAGATCCATGCCGGCGAGCAGGCGGTCGAGCTGGTCGCGCAGCCGCGATTCGACCTCGCCGCGCACCCCGGTAATCGCCCCGGCTGCACCCGCGGCGACGCGGGCGATATCGTCGAACAGGCGGTTGCCGCTCTGCATTCCCCTTGCCTACTCCGCCGCCTCGCGCTTGCCATCAGAGCGCGCAGCGTGCTGATCGATCGCCTTCTGGATCGCCGCACTGGCCTGGCCGATGAACTGGCCGTGATGGCTGGTAGCGAACTCATAGCTGCCACGCAGCAAATCGCGGCTCTGCTGATATTTGGGATGAACAAACCGCGCCATCAACTCGTAATGCCGCTTGGTCGCTTCCCAATCGGCCCAGTTCTGCGCCAGCTCGCATAAGACGCCAAACCCGCCCGAGCCGGCAACCAGCCGGTCGACATAGGCGATCGCATCGTCGGGCGTGCCGATGCAGGCGGTGCCGGTCTCGATCAGCCATTCGACCGGATCGCCGACATCGCCCGGGATGATCGGAAAAGTCGCTACGTCGCGGAAATACTGGGCGAAAGCCTGGACGCCAAACTGCACATTCTTGCGCGCCTGCTCGCGGGTATCGGCGATATGAAACAGGCCGACGACGCGCCAGTCCTTGCGGTTGGGGGTGTGGCCGTTGGCGCGCGCGTTCTCTTCGTAGAGCCCCCAATTCTCGGTGTGGCGCTCCATCGCCATCGGGCTGGTGCCGCCAATCGACAGCATGCCGACGCCATGTTTCCCGGCCAGCACCGATCCCGACGGCGAGCGCGCCGCGGCCACCGCCATTTCCATCGTCGGCCTTGTGTAGGGCCGCAACTGCAGCTGCGCCTCGGTGATGTTGAACCAATCGGTTTTTTTGGTGACCGTTTCGCCGCGCAACAGCCGCACAACCACGTCAAACGATTCGTCCATCATCCGGCGTTGGTCGCCGGGGTCGATGCCGATCTTCAGCGCGTCGTGCACCAGCGCGCCCGGCCCGACGCCAAACATCGCCCGCCCGCGGGTCATGTGGTCGAGCTGGACCATGCGGTCGGCGAGCATGAACGGGTTGTGGTAGGGCAGCGACACCACCCCGGTGCCGAGGCGGATGTGCCGGGTGCGCTGCGCCGCCGCGGCGATGAACATCTCCGGGCAGGCGATCAGCTCAAACCCGCCCGAATGGTGCTCCCCGATCCACGCCTCGTGATAATTGAGCCGATCAAGATGCTCCAGCAGCTCGAGGTCGCGCTCGATCGACAGCGTCGGGTTTTCGTCGTGGTTGTGAAACGGCGCCATGAAGATGCCGCTGCGCAAATAAAGCTCGTCCATTACCCATCCTTCCGGCGAAGCCCCGCCTTTCCGCTAATCGTCGGCCATCGCCCCCGGTTCCCGCAAGCGATTTCCGGGCATGCGGCTATGCCGGGCCTGTGACCGTCGCGAAGCCATATCGCGAGCCGTGACGGCGACCGAAGCTCTGAATCCGCCGATCGTAAGTAACCAGCGGGCAATCAAGCTCAAGTGCGGTCGCGATCAGCCGTCGATAAGGTCGCGAGTCGCCGCGGTTAGGCGCGGGTTCCCGCTATCGAGCCATAACGCAATGTGGGTGTCGAGCAGAAGGCGATCGCACAATGCTCAAGTTCTCGGCCGCTCTCGGCATCGGGCACGACATCGAGCACCGGCTCGGTAAGATCGACCCCCGGCTTTACGCGAACCGATCCCGGATGCGCCCCGAACAGCGAGCCGGTACGGGCCTCCCTTTCGAGCAGGCGCCGCACCGCCAAACCGACCGCTTCCGTCTTGTTGCCGCCGGTCAATTCCTTTCCCGCCTGCTCGATCAGCGCGACGACATCGGGCCGGTTGATCGTGACCACACTGGCCATAATTGTTCTATTAATGATCTAATGACAAGGTAGTGCCGCTCGGCCGATGCGGCAATCCTCTGTCGTTATCCTCCCCCCTCTACCGCGTTGACCGGCCGGCGATAGCTCAGCGCCTCGGCAATGTGGCGGCGCGCGACGATGGCGGCTCCGTCGAGGTCGGCCAGCGTGCGGGCGACGCGCAGCATCCGGTGATAGCCGCGCGCCGACAGGCGCAGCCGCTCGGCGGCGCGGGTCAGGAGGTCGCGGCCCGCCGGTTCGGGCGTCGCGATCTCGTCGAGCAGGTTGCCGTCAACTTCGGCATTGGTGCGGATGCGCCGCTCTGTCGGCAGGTTCTGATAGCGTGCCTGCTGCCGCCGGCGCGCGAGCGCGACGCGCTCGGCGACGGCAGCGCTCGTTTCGGCCGGCGGCGGCAGCGCCAGGTCGGCGGCCGAAACGGCCGGCACGTCGATATGCAGGTCGATGCGGTCGAGCAGCGGGCCGGACAGGCGCGACTGGTAATCCTGGGCGCAGCGCGGGGCGCGACCGCAGGCGCGGCCGGGCTCGGCGAGATAGCCGCAGCGGCACGGGTTCATTGCCGCGATCAGCTGAACCCGCGCCGGGTAGGTCACGTGATGGTTGGCGCGCGCGACGCTGATCCGCCCGGTTTCGAGCGGCTGGCGCAGGGCTTCGAGCGCGGCCCGGCTGAACTCGGGCAATTCGTCGAGGAACAGCACGCCCTGGTGCGCCAGGCTGATCTCTCCCGGCCGGGCGCGCAGCCCGCCGCCGACCAGCGCTGGCAATGACGCCGAGTGGTGCGGGTCGCGAAACGGCCGTTCGCGCAT
>DATLRD010000130.1:0-17689 GCA_035534855.1 Allostellaceae bacterium
CGCCTGCTTTCTCGTGGGGGCCGGCGGCGCGATGGCCGGCGGCTGAGGCTGAGGCTGCGGCGCCGTGGTGCCGGGTGAGGGATTCGAACCCCCGACCTTCGGTTTACAAAACCGCTGCACTGCCACTGTGCTAACCCGGCATCCCGATCGAAATTCTGCCCGAACCCTTCCGCCCGCGCGTTTCGGCGGGCCATCGCGGTCGAGATTCCCGCTGATAGAAGCGGGGCGGCCGCGGCCGTATTCTAGAGCAAATTCCGGCGATGTTGAATCGATCCCTCTGTCGTCATGGCCGGGCTTGACCCGGCCATCTCCGGGGCGCTCAGGATCCCCGGGTCAAGCCCGGGGATGACGATTTGAAAAGGCTGAACCACATGAACGGAACCTGCTCTAGCGCCGCGGGTCAGGCATTGGGTACTGTCCTCGTCGCCTCGGCAAGGGCCGGGACCGCGGTTACCACTTGCCGCAGGTGGGCGACGAACTTGTCGGCAAAGTGCGACGGGGTCAGCGGGGTTACCAGGTTGACCTGCTGCATCGTCTGCGGCCGGAATTTCCGGCACACGATCCCGGGCAGCGCCAGGCGGGGAATGAACCCGTCAACCAGGGCAATCCCGGCGCCGCGCTGCACCAGCACGCAGGCGAGCGGCGACAGCGACACTTCGATGTCGACCCGTCGGCGCATCCCGACCCGGCGGAACGCCCCTTCGAGCATCTGCCCGACCCGCGTCGCGCCGCTGTACGAGATCAATGGGTAGTCGCCGATCTCGTGCGGGGTCACGACACCGAGTGCGGTCAGCGGGTGGCCTTCCGGCATGATGCAGATGACCTCGGCGTGATGGATCGTTTCGGTGCGCGCCGCCGGCATGTCGAACGGCGCGATCGAAACGCCGACATCGAGCTGGTGGGCCATGACCATCTCGGCTATCTCGTGGCCGGCGAGCAGGTAGGACATGATGCGCACCCCGGGGAACTCGCGCCGGTAGAGCGTCAGCGCGTCGGGAACCACCGACAGCGCGAGCGAGGCTGTGGCCCCGACCCGCAGCAACCCGCCGGTTCCCTCCCGCAAGTCGGTGCTGAGCCGCTGCAGCGATTGCAGCTCGCGAAAGATCCGGTCGGCATCGGAAAACAGCAGCTGCGCCTCTTCGCTCGGTTGCAGCCGGCCGTGCTCGCGGCGAAACAGGCGAAACCCGAGCTGGTCCTCGGCACGCCGCAGCACCTTGGTCAGGGTCGGCTGCGACACGCCCAGCATGCGCGCCGCGTCGGTAACCGACCGGCACAGCATGATCGCCCGAAACACCTCGATCTGACGCAGGTTCATGCCGCCCTCATGTCCCGCCGGCGCATCAGCATAGCCTCAGGCTATGGGTTTCCGAACGATATGAATTCGACACGCGGCGCGGCGGCAGTTTAGAAGCGGGTTCCCGCTGCGGCCGCGAATGGGCGGCGATCCTGCGCGGCCTTCTCGGTCGCCGCCATCCCGTATCCAACCCCTGAGGAAACCCGACCGATGACCGACCACGGCAAGATCATCGATTTGCGCTGCCGCCCGCCCGCGGCCGGGTTCGAGACCATGGCGCTGTACTGGGACAAGGGGCGGATCGCCGAGATGGGGCGCGATATCGGCTTCGAGCCGGCGCCGTCGTACCTGACAGATTCGGTCGATCTGTGTCTCGCCGAAATGCGCGAGGCCGGGATCGCGGTCGGGGTGGTCACCGGCCGCCTGTCGGGCAAGCGCCTCGGGCGCGTCGAAAACGCCGCGATCGTCGATCTGGTTCGCACCAATCCCGGGCGGTTCTGGGGATTGGGCGGCGTCGACCTCGACGACATGGCGGCGGCGAAGCGCCAGATCGAGGAGGCGATCGCCAGCCCGTATCTGTGCGGCGCGGTGTTCGAGAGCGGCTGCGCCGAAAATCCGCGCTATGCCGACGACCCGGAATTCATGCCGCTGTTCGGCGCCTGCGAGGATGCCGGGCTGCCGGTTCTGCTGATGGCCGGCGGCAATGCCGGGCCTGATCTGAGCTACAGCAACCCGGTTCAGGTCGACCGGCTGGCGGCGCGCCACCCCGGGCTGCAGATTGTCGCGGCGCACGGTTCGTGGCCGTGGGTCAACGAAATCCTCGGCGTCGCCTATCGCCGCAAGAATGTCTGGGTGTCGCCCGACATGTACATTTTCCTGCCCGGCGGGCAGATGTATGTCGAGGCGGCGAATACCTATCTGCAGGACCGGTTTCTGTTCGGTACGGCCTATCCGGCGCTGCCGTTCAAGCCGTCGGTCCAGCGGTTTCAAGATCTGCCGTTCCGCGATGCGGTGCGGCCAAAACTGCTGCACGAAAACGCGCGGCGATTATTATGGGGGGGGGCATGACGAAGACGACGCAACTGGCTTTTCGGCTGGGTCTTTTGGCGGCATGGGTTGGCGGGGCGCTGGTTTCTTCCGCCGCCTGCGCAGCGGGCATTCCGTTTACGATCGCGCTGGTCACCGGCCCGGCCAGCCCGCAGAACGTGGTTGCGAAGGAGGTTGCGGCCCAGATCACCAAGGACACCGGCGGCCGGATCGCCGCGCGGGTCTTCGAGAGCGGGCAATTGGGACAGACCGACGCGCTGCTGCAGGCGATGATCACCGGCGGCGGGGTGCAGGCGACGATCACCGTCGTCACCGACACGGTGTGCCCGCCGACCAAGCTGTTTCTGGCGCCTTACGCGTTCAAGGACCGCGCCGCCGCCTATGCGGCGCTCGACGGCGCCGCAGCTCAGCGCATTTACGCCGAGTGCAGCAAGCGGGGCTACGATTTCGTCGCCGCCTGGGACAGCGGGTTCCGCGAGCTCAGCACCAACAAGCCGATCCACAGCCTGGCCGATCTGCACGGGCTCAAGGTGCGCGTGCCCAACGGCGCGTTATGGATCGACACATTCCACGACCTCGGCGCCAACCCGACGCCGATGGGGATTGCCGGGCTTTACAGCGCGTTACAGCAGGGCGTCGTCGACGGCCAGGAACAGCCGGTCGCCAACTACTACGCCGCCAAGCTGATGGAAGTGCAGAAGTATTTTGCAATCACCAAGCATATGTACGGCGCGGCGTTCGTCATCGTCAGCCACCAGTGGCTTGAGGGCCTGCCCGCCGACCTCAGGGCAATCGTGGTTCGCGACATCCGCGCCGCCACGGCGCGGCAGCGCAAGCTGTCGGAGAGCCTCGAAGTCAGCGAACTCAAAGAGGTACAGGACAAATACCACGTCGTCGTGACGCATCCCGACCTCGCGCCGTTCCGGGCGGCGACCGCGCCGACGCGCGCCAAGATCGACGCCGCGTTTCCGGAGTTTGCCAAGGCGCTCGCCGGCGGGAGCAAATAGCCATCCGCGTCGCGGCGGCGATCACCTGGCTGACCGAGCGTGCCTGCGCCGCGTTGCTGGCAGCCATGGTCGGGACCATGCTGCTGCAGGTGTTCTGCCGCTATGTGCTGAACGCTTCGCTGAGCTGGAGCGAAGAGCTGACGCGGCTGCTGTTTGTCTGGCTCACCTTTATCGGTTTCGGGCTGGCGGTGCAGCGCGACGCGCTGCCGACGATCTTCGTGCTCGGCGACCGGGTCGCCAACCGCGCCGTGGCGGCGGCGCTCTACGCGGCCCGCGACGCGGCGGGGCTGGCGGTCGCCGTCCTGATGGCGACCTACGGGTTTGTGCTGGCGCGTGGTGTCGCGGCGATCTCGACGCCGGCGCTTGGCATCTCTGCCGCCTGGCTGCCGCTCGCGGTCGGCTGCGGCGGCGTGCTGCTGATCGTTCAGCTCGTCGCCAAGTCAGCCGCCCGGACCAATTCGCCCGTGGCCGCCGGCGGGCTGGCGGCAGTGGGCGGGCTGTTGGCGCTCGGTGTGACGTTTGTGCCGCCGGATCTCGCGCCGGTCGGGGTCGTCGCCGCCGCGGTCTTCGTCGCGCTGTCGGTGATCGGGGTGCCGATTGCCCTGGGCCTTGCCGGGGCGGCCTTTGTCGGCGTCGCGGATAGCGGGCTTGCCGGTCTCGGCGCCATCGCCGGGCAGCTGTCCGAGGGGGTAAATTCGTTTCTGCTGCTGGCTATTCCGTTCTTCATGCTGACGGGTGTCGTGATGTCGAGCGGCGGCCTCGCCGAGCGGCTCGTTGGGTTCGCCCAGGCGCTGGTCGGGTGGATGCGCGGCGGGCTGGCGCAGGTCGACATCGTGGTCAGTGCGATCGTCGCCGACATCTCGGGGTCGGCGGTCGGCGATGCCGCCTCGGTCGGCGGCGTGCTGATCCCGCAGATGATACGACGCGGCTACCCGCCGCAATTCGCCGCGGCCGTACAGGCCGCGGGCGGCACGCTGGGGCTCCTGTTTCCGCCGGCCACCGCGCTGATCATCTATTCCTCGGTCACCGACGTGCCGATCTCGTCGCTGTTTGCCGGCGCCCTGGTTCCGGCGCTGATCGTCAGCGGCGCGTTCATGGTCGTCAATTTCGTGATGGCGCGCCGGCTCGGCCTGACGGCCGCCGCGGGGTTTGTCGCGTCCGAGATACCGGGCGCATTCGGCCGCGCGATCCTGCCGCTGTTCGCGATCGTGATCATCATCGGCGGGATTCTTGGCGGGGTTTTCACGCCGACCGAGTCGGGCGTCGTCGCGGTCGCCTATTCGCTCGTTGTTGCGCTCGCGGCGACGCGCTCGCTTAGGCTGCGCGCGGTACCCGGCTTGTTGATCGAGGCCTCGGTCGGCACCGCGCGCGTCACCTCGATCCTCGCCGGCGCGATGGGCCTCGGCTGGCTCCTGGCGCTGACCGGCATCCCGCAGGCGATCTCGGCTGCGCTGCTCCACAACATTTCCGACCCGATCGTCGGCCTGCTCGCGATCAACGTGATCTTTCTGGTGATGCACACGGTGATGGAGGCGGCTCCGGCGATCGTCGTGGTGACGCCGATCCTGCTGCCGGCGATTGCCTCGCTGCATATCGACCCGATCCAGCTCGGCATCCTGATCATGATCAATTCGGGGATCGGCATGATCCTGCCGCCGATGGGAATCCTGACCTTTCTGACTGCCTCGACCGCCGGAGTGCCGGCCGGCCTGGCGTTTCGCGCGGTCCTGCCCTATGCGGCCGCGCTGATCCTGGTACTGTTTCTCGTGACGTTTGTGCGCGGCCTGTGCCTCGCGTGACCAACGCGGCTATCCGACGATCAACAAAAGATTAACGATGACGCGGCTAGAACCAATCGTCGAACAGCGGAGCGCGATATGGCGGCAGCCGACGAACAAGAAGAGACCAGCCCGTTTCGCAGGCTGAGCGAGCGGGCTGCCAGCGCCGCCGGCGACCCAAGCGAACAGCTGATCGATGTCCTCGCCGAGTCCTACGCGGTTTTGCGGGCGGTCAACGAGCAAGACGACAACCGCCCGGCGGCGCTCGCCTTTGCCGCGGCAAAGCTGGCGCATCACGGGCAGGAGGAAGCCGAGCACGTGCAGCGGCTGATCCTCAACGCGATCGTCATACTGGCCCAGATCGGCGACGACATCTGCCGCCGGCCGCAGGCCGAGGAGCGTCGCGCCGCCTAGCATCCGGCGGCCGGCGCGAACGGGGCTGGTCCCGTCGCGCACGCTCACTTCCAGGTGCTTGCCACCGCCCGCATTGTCCGGTCTTACCGAGAGGAACCGGCGCGCGTCTGCGCGTTGGTGATAACAGCGGGCGACTTCGCGTAGAGTGGCGGCCGATGGCTCTCGAGGAATACCGGCGGCGGCGGGATTTCCGCAAAACCCCCGAGCCCGCGGGCGCGGCCCGCCGGACGCCGGCGCGCGACGGGCTGTCCTATGTGATCCAGAAGCACGCGGCGCGGCGGCTGCACTATGATTTCCGCCTCGAACTCGACGGTGTGCTGAAGAGCTGGGCGATTCCGAAAGGCCCGAGCCTCGACCCGGCGGAAAAGCGGCTGGCGGTCGAGGTCGAAGACCATCCGATCGAGTATGGCGGGTTCGAGGGGGTGATCCCCGCGGACGAATACGGCGGCGGCACGGTGCTGCTGTGGGACCGCGGCACCTGGGAGCCGGAGGCCACGGACCCGGCCGCCGCGGTGCATGACGGGATGCTGAAATTCGCGCTGCACGGCGAGAAACTGCACGGCAACTGGATGCTGGTGCGGCTAAAGCGCAAGCCGCGCGACCGGCACGACAACTGGCTGCTGGTCAAGGAGCGCGACGCGGCGGCGATCCCGGGCAGCGGCAGCCGCGTGATCGACGAATTGTCGCTTAGCGTCGACAGCGAACGCTCGATCGACGCGATCGCCGCCGAGCGTGACCGGGTGTGGCACTCGAAATCGGCCGAGAACCCGGGCGAGCAGCTGCCAGCCGCACCGAAAAAGCTGCGCCCGGCCCGGCGCATCGCCGGCGCGCGCAAGGCGGCACCGCCGGACAAGCCGCGGCCCCAGCTTGCGACCGCCGCCGCCACGGCGCCGGATGGGGCCGAGTGGCTGCATGAGATCAAGTACGACGGCTATCGCCTGATCGCGCGCATCGAGGCCGGAAAGGTGCGGCTGATCACCCGGGGCGGGCTCGACTGGACCGCGAAATTCCCGGCGCTGGCGCGGCGCCTCGCGGCGTTGCCGGTCAAGAGCGCGATCCTCGATGGCGAGCTGGTCGCGCTGCGCCCGGACGGAACCACCAGTTTCGCCGATCTGCAGGACGCGATTGCCAATAACCGCACCGACGGGCTGATCTATTTCGCGTTCGACCTGTTGTATCGCGACGGCTGGGACCTGACCGGCGCAGCGTTGATCGACCGCAAGCGGGCATTTGCCGAGCTGCTCCCCGGCGATGGCCACGGCATGGTGCGCTACAGCGACCACCAGGAGGGGCACGGGCCGGAATTCCTGCGCCACGCCGCCGCCTATGGCCTAGAAGGCATCGTCTCGAAGCGGCGCGACAGCCCTTACTCGGGCCGCCGCGGGCGCAACTGGCTCAAGATCAAGAGCCGCAACCGCGACGAGTTCATCGTCGTCGGCTTTACCGACCCCGAAGGGACCCGCGAGGGGCTCGGCGCGCTGCTGCTCGGCTATCACGACCCGGACGGCACCCTGCGCTATGCCGGCCGCGTCGGTACCGGCTTCACGGCGGCTCAGCTTGGGCAATTGCGCGTGCGGCTCGACGGTATCGCGGTGCGCAAGGCGCCGATCGCGCTGCCGAAGGGCGACTCGCGCAAGGGCGTGCACTGGGTGCGGCCCGAGCTGGTGGCCGAGGTTGAATATGCCGGCTGGACCGGCGACGCGCTGATCCGCCACGCCACGTTTCAGGGCCTGCGCGACGACAAGGCGCCGGGCGACGTGGTTTACGATCCGGCGGTGCAGGCGGCCGCAGCGCCGCCCGATCCGCCGGCTGCACCAGCCGCCAGCACCCCTGCCGCGGCGGTGCCGGGCGAGCGGCTGCGCGACGGCAGCGTGGTGGTTCACGGTGTGCGGCTGTCGCATCCCGACCGCGTGCTGTATCCCGATCCCGGCCTCAGCAAGCTTGCGGCCGCCGAATATTACGTCGCGGTCGCCGACTGGGCCTTGCCGCATCTGGCGCGGCGCCCGCTGACGCTGATCCGCGACACCGGCGCCAAGGGGCAGAAGATGTTTTATCAGAAGCATGTCGGCGCCGGCATGCCGGACGAAATCCGTTCGGTCGAGATCGCCGGCGACGACGGGGTCAAGCCGTTCCCCTATGTCGAGGACGCCGCCGGGTTGGTCGCGCTGGTGCAGATCGGCGCCGTCGAAATTCACCCGTGGGGCGCCCCCGTGGCCGATGTCGAGCGGCCCGACCGCATCACCTTCGACCTCGACCCCGACGAGGGCTTGCCGTGGCCGCAGGTCGGCGAGGCCGCGGTTATCGTGCGCGAGGCGCTGGAAAGCATCGGGCTCGAAAGCTGGGTCAAGACCACCGGCGGCAAGGGGCTGCATGTCGTCGCGCCGCTGCGGCCGCTGCTCGAATGGGAGAAGGTCAAAGCGTTCTGCAAATGGGTCGCCGACCGGCTCGCCGAGCGGTTTACCGACCGCTTCACCGCGAACCCGCTGAAACGCGAGCGGCGCGGCCGGGTGTATCTCGACTATCTGCGCAACAGCCGCGGCGCGACCGCGGTGGGCGCCTATTCGCCGCGCGCCCGGCCCGGAACGCCGGTGTCGACGCCGGTGTCGTGGGACGAGCTGGCAGCCGGAATCGATCCGCACGATTTCACCGTGGCGACAGTGCCGAAGCGCCTGGCCGGGCTGAAGACCGACCCGTGGGCCGGGATCGGCACTTCCCGCCAGTCGCTGTCGGCGCGGGTGCGCCGGGCCGTCGGCATCTGATGAGCGGCGAGCCGTTTGCCGCCGGCGGCGTCCGCGGGTTTCTGCATCGGCCCGACCGGCCGGCCGGGCGCGGGCTGGTGCTGACTCACGGCGCCGGCGGGAATTGCACCGCGCCCCTGCTGGTCGCAGCGTGCGAGTGGTTTTGTGCGGCGGGGTTCCACGCGCTGCGCTGCGACCTGCCGTTTCGCCAGCGCCGGCCGAAGGGGCCGCCGTCGCCGGGCTCGGCCGCCGCCGATCGCGACGGGCTGGCCGCGGCGGTTGCCGCGCTGCGCGCGCTGGCGCCCGGGCCGATCGCGCTCGGCGGGCAATCCTATGGCGGGCGGCAGGCGACGATGCTGGCGGCCGAGCGGCCGGGGATCGCCGAGCTGTTGCTGCTGTTCTCCTATCCGTTGCACCCGCCGGGCAAGCCGGAGCGGCGGCGCACCGAGCACCTGCCATGCCTTACGGTGCCGTGCGTCGTTGTCCAGGGCAGCGCCGACCCGTTCGGTACGCCGGCGGAATTGCAGCCGGCGCTGGCCCTGATCCCGGCGCCGACGCGGCTAATCACCATCGACGGCGCCGGGCACGATCTGAAGCGTGGCCGGTTTGACCTGGCACCGGTGCTGGCCGCATCTTTGGAATTATTGGTGCATACCGAGGGTTGACTGAAGGAGGCCGCAGTGTTCTGCGGTTGCTTTGCCGCTGGACCTATGGCTTTCTGGTAATAAATCGCGAGACCTTGGGAGGCCCGCATGCCCCGCGCGTCATGGACCGGCTTTCTGCGCCTGTCGCTGGTCAGCTGCCCGGTCTATCTGTCGCCGGCGACCAGCGAGTCGCGGCGCATCCGCCTCAACCAGCTCAACGCCGAGACCGGCAACCGGCTGAAGCAGCAGCTGGTCGACGCCGATACCGGCGAGGTGGTCGGGCGCGACCAGATCGTCAAGGGCTACGAATACGATCGCGGCCGCTATGTCACGATCACCGACGACGAATTGAAGGAATTGCAGATCGAGTCGTCGAAGATCATCGATCTCGACCAGTTCGTCGCGCGCAGCGAGGTCGATCCGGTCTATCTCGACGCGCCTTATTACATCTATCCCGATGGCGAACTGGCCGACGAGGCGTTTCGTGTGATCGGCGAGGCGATGACCCACAAGGGCAAGGTCGGGATCGGCCGCGTCGTGCTGTCGAGCCGCGAGCGGCTGGTGCTGGTCGAGCCGCGCGACGGCGGGTTGTTGATGTCGACGCTGCATTCTTCCGACGAAGTGCGCGCCGCCGAATTCAGCACCAAACACCAGGGCAAGATCGACGCCGACATGGTGGCGATCGCCGAGACCATCATCGAGCGCAAAGCGGCGGCGTTCGATCCCGAGAATTTCCGCGACCGCTATCAGGACGCATTGCACGCGCTGGTCGAGGCCAAGACCAAGGGCCTCGCCCGGGAGCCGAGCGCGGTCGAAGAACCGGCCAAGGTGATCAACCTGATGGAGGCGCTGAAAAAGAGCCTCGCCCGGGAGGGCGGCGCGGCACAGCCGGGTGCCAAGCCGGCGGCGAAGGAGGCGAAGCCCGAGCCGAAGCGCGGCAAGGCGCCTGACCGCCGCCAGGCGGCGCTGCTGCTGCCGGTCGAGGGCGGCGGCAAGAAAAAGCCGGCGGCTGCCAAAGCTCCGGCCGCCCGTCCGGCGGCGCCGCGCAGCCGCAAAAAGGCGAGCTGACCTACACCATGCTGTAGCCGCCGCTGATGCTGATCACCTGCCCGGTGATCCAGCCGCCGGCGGCGGACGCGAGCAGCGTCACCATCGGCGCGACGTCGCCCGGCTGGCCGAGCCGGCGCACCGGATAGAGCCGCACCAGCCGCTCGCGGTTGGCCTCGACCCAGTCGCGGTCGTGCGCGGTCTCGACGAGGCCGAGCGAGATCACGTTGGCGGTGACGCCGCTGCGGCCCATCTCGCGGGCGAGCGATTTGATCAGCCCGATCACTCCGGCGCGCGCCGCGGCGACGATCGACAGCCCGCTTTCGCCGACCCGCGATGAATCGCCGATCAAGCTGACGATGCGCGCGGCGCCGCTTTTTTCGAGATGCGGCGCGGCGGCGTGGCAGCAATGGATCGCGCCGTAAAGGCAGGTGTCGATCTGGCGCCGCCAATCCGCTTGCGTCGTCTCGGCGAAACGCTGGCGGCGCGCGAGGCCGGCATTGTTGACGAGGATGTCGAGCCCGCCCAATTCGCCGGCAACGCGCGCGACCATCGCATTAACCGCGGCGAAATCCGCGACATCGCAGCCGATTGCGATGGCCTTGCCACCCGCGGCGGCGATCTCGCCGACCACCGCGTTCGCTGCGTCGGCCGAGCGGTGATAGTTGACCGCGACCGCGGCGCCTTCGGCGGCGAGCGCCAGCGCGATCTCGCGCCCGACGCCGTTGGCGCCGCCGGTGACCAGCGCGACCCGGCCGTTGAGGTTCAAATCCATCGTCATGCTCCTTGGCGTCATGCTCCTTTGCCGGGCGCTTTCAGCCCCTCGATCAGACGAAACAGGCGGTCCGGCGTCATCGGCAGTTCAAAGATCTCGCCCCCGAGCGGCGCCAGCGCATCGGCGAGCGCGTTGGCGACCGCCGCCGGCGCCCCGATCGTGCCGCCTTCGCCCATGCCGCGAAACCCGCCGGCATTGGCCGGCAGCTCGGTTTCGAGGTGCAGCGTCTCGATCACCGGCACCTCGCCGGCCGACGGGATCACGTAATCGGCGAGGCTGGCGGTCAACAATTGCCCGGCCGCGTCGTATACCACCTCTTCATAAAGCGCGGCGCCGATCCCCTGGGCGACCCCGCCATGCACCTGGCCGTCGACGATCAGCGGGTTGATCACCCGGCCGCAATCCTCGGCGACGACATAGCGGTGCAGCCTCACCTTGCAGGTCTGCGGATCGATTTCGAGCGCGCAGATATGGGTCGCCGAGGTCGTCGTGCCGAAATACGGGTCGTAGACCTTGGTTACTTCCAGCTCCTCGCGCGCCTCGCGCGGCAGCCTGCCCATGTCGGAATAGACCGCCTTGGCGAGTTCGCGAAAGCTGAGGTCGCGGTCGGTGCCGACGACAAAGACCCGCCCGTCGGCCGCGTCGATGTCTTCGACCGCGGCTTCGAGCAGGTGCGCGGCGGCGCGGATCACCCGCTCTTTCAACAGCCGCGCCGCCAGCGTCGCGGCGCCGCCGGCGAGCACGGCGCTGCGGCTGGCATAGGTGCCGGTGCCGTGCGCGACCGCAGCGCTGTCGCCGTGGATGATCTGGATGTCGGCGAGCCGGGCGCCGAGTTCGTCGGCGATCACCTGTGCCAGCGTCGTCTCCAGCCCCTGGCCGTGCGAGGCGATGCCAAACGCGGCGCTGATCGCGCCGGTCGAATCGAGCCGGATCGTCGCGGTCTCGGTGCCGGTGTTGATCGGCATGCCCGGCGCCGCCGAGATGCGCGAGCCGATGCCGGTCAATTCGGCATAAGAGGCGATGCCGATGCCGTAGAGCCGCCCGGCGGCGCGCGCCTTAGCCTGCTCCGCGCGCAGCGCCGCATAGCCGACCGCGTCGCACGCGCCGTCGAGGCATTCGACAAAGCCCGAGCGGTCCCACACGATGCCGGAGGCAGCGCGGTAGGGAAATTCCGCAGGCTGCACCAGGTTGCGGCGGCGCAATTCCGCGGGGTCAAGCGCGAGCCGCCGCGCCGCCATGTCGACCAGCCGCTCCATGACAAAGGCGGCGACCGGCCGCCCGACCCCGCGATAGGGGCCCATCGGCGCCTTGTTGGTCGCGACGGCGCGCACCCGCCCGCGATAGGCCGGCACGCGATACGGGCCGGGCAGAAAGCTCACCACCTGCACCGGTTCGAGCGCGGCGGTCCACGGATAGATCGAATAGGCCCCGACATCGCCGATTACCTCGGCGGCGAGCGCCAGGATATGGCCGTCGCGGTCGAGGCCCAGCTCGGCGTCGATGATCTCGTCGAACCCGTGACTGGTCGTCGCCAAATCTTCGAGCCGATCGCCGGTCCAGCGCACCGCGCGGCCGAGCTTGCGGGCGAGTGCCGCGACCAGGATGTCTTCCGGATAGAGCGAAGCCTTGCCGCCAAACCCGCCGCCGACCTCGGGCGCGACGACCCGGATGCCGTGCCCCGGCAGGTCGAAGAGGTCGGCGAGCAGGTCGCGGACGATGCCCGGCACCTGGGTCGACAGCGTCAGCGTCAGCAGGCGCCGGCCGCGGTCCCATTCGGCAAGGCAGGCGCGGTTCTCGATCGCCAGCGGCGCCTTGCGGCGAAAGCGGAAACGGCCGCCGACCCGCAGCGGTGCCGCGGCCAACGCCGCCTCGGCATCGCCGCGGGCAAAGCTGCGGGTCGCCAGCACGTTGGTGCCGGCCGCGTCGTGCAACAGCGGCGCGCCCGCCGCCGCCGCTGCCTCGGGGTCGGACAGCGCCGGCAGCGGGTCGTAGGCGATGTCGATGCGGTCGAGCGCGTCCTCGGCGAGGTAGCGGCTTTCGGCCAGCACCGCGACGATCGGCTCGCCGACATGGCGCACCCGGCCGTGCGCCAGCGGGTGGATGTCGGTCGGGTGGTAATCGGCCATCCGCGAGGTCGCCCGTACCGGCCCGACCAGCCCGTCGAGATCGGCGGCGGTGTACACCGCGAACACGCCGGCCAGCGCCGTTGCGGCGGCGGTGTCGATCGCGGCGATGCGGGCGTGGGCGTGGTCGCTGCGCTTGAACGCGACGTGCAGCGCACCCGGCGCGGCATGGTCGTCGGTGAACCGGCCCTGCCCGGTCAACAGGCGCGGGTCCTCGACGCGCTTGATCCGGGCGCCGATGTTGCGCGGCCGGGCGAGCGGGTCGTCAGTCATCGCGTTTCGCATCGCGTAGCGCGACCGCGGCCCGCATCGCCCGCACGATGTGCTCGTAGCCGGTGCAGCGGCACAAATTGCCCGAAAGCCCGGCGCGGATCTCGGCGTCGGTCGCGAGCGGATATTTGCGCAACAGGTCGATGCCGGTCATCAGCATGCCCGGTGTGCAGAACCCGCATTGCAGCGCGTGATGCTCGCGAAACAGCTCCTGCAGCGGCGACAAGGCCTCGACGGTGCCGAGGCTCTCGACGGTCTCGATGCTCCGCCCGTCGGCCTGCACCGCGAGAAACAGGCAGGCGCGGGCGCTGTCGCCGTCGATCAGCACGGTGCATGCGCCGCAGACGCCGTGCTCGCAGCCGACATGGGTGCCGGTCAGCCCCAGCTCGTCGCGCAGGAAATCGCTGAGCAGCAGGCGCGGCTCGACCGCCCGGGTGTACACCGCGCCGTTGACCGTGACGGTGACGGTTCGAGGCATAGGGCGGGTCATCCGGCGCGCTCCACCGCCGCGCTCAGCGCCCGTTCGGCCAGGGCCGCGACGAGATGGCGGCGATATCCGGCCGAAGCATGCAAATCGCTCGGCGGGTCAACTTCCCCGCGCGCCAGCTCTCCGGCGAGCGCGATCAGTTCTGCCGACGGCCGCTCGCCGATCAAAGCGGCCTCGGCGGCGGCGAGCCGCCGCGGTACCGCGTCGACCCCGCCCGCCGCGAGCCGCGCCGCGACGATCTGCCCGTCGGCCACGGTGACCAGCGCGGCGACCGCGGCGATCGCGAAATCGCCGTCGCGCAGCGCAACCTCCTCGAACCCCCAGCCGGTGCCCGGCGGCAGCCCGGGGAGCACGATCTCGGTCACCATCTCGTCGGCGCCGAGCGCGGTGGTGAGCGGTCCGAGGAAAAAATCCGCGGCCAGATGGCGGCGCTCGCCGGCGGCCGAGCGGGTGCGCAGCTCGGCGTCGAGCAGCACCGCGAGCAGTGGCAATTCGGCGGCCGGGTCGGCGTGCGACAGGCTGCCGCCGATCGTGCCGCGGTTGCGGATCGCGAGGTGCGCGACATGCGCCATCGCGGCGCTCAGCACCGGAAACCGCTCGCGGACCAGTGGCGAGGTTTCGAGCGTGTGGTGGCGGCTCAGCGCGCCGATCCGCAACCCGCCGGGATGCTCGGCGACGAAATCCAGCTCGCTCAGCCGGTTGATGTCGATCAGTGCGCCGGGCCGCAGCATGCGGAAATTCAGCAGCGGCATCAGGCTCTGGCCGCCGGCGAGGAGCTTGGCCTCGTCGCCGTGGCCGCCGAGCAGCGCCACCGCCTCGCCGAGGCTCTCTGGACAGAAATAATCGAACGCCGCCGGCTTCATGCCCCGGTCTCCCTTGGCGCATTCTACCGCGCCGGCGCGGGGCGGGCGCAAGCGCCGGGAAACGCCCGTTCCGCCGGAGGTTAACCGCACTGGTTAGGCGGTTCTTAACCGCCCGGACCGGTAATGGGCATAGCGAAATGTATCCAAGGCGGCCCGATCCGATGTGGAGCCTCTCTCACGACGAGATTTTGCGAATCAAGGAGGAGTTGAAGGGTCGGCGTGCCGCGCTGCGCGCCCGCTATGACGATGAGGTCAAGGCGCTCGAGGCCGATATCGCCAACATCGAGACGCTTGAGCTCGCTGCTCTGCTGTTCATGGCGAAGTACAAGAGCGAGGCGGTCGAGGACATCGCGCTGTCGGAGCTGGTCGCGGTCCAGGAGCTCGACTGGGATCCTGCCGGCCCGTCGGTCGGGCCGAGCGCCCCCAACTCGTGGCGCGCCTTTCTCGATCCCCTCAACGATCCGCACCTCACCGTCGAGCCAGAGCCGGCTGCCGCGGCTGACGCCAAACCCGCGCCGCGCAGCCGCCAGCCCCGGTAGCAGCGCGCGGCCGCGCCGCGTTCCGCGTTGATTTCTGGGCCAGACGGCGCAACGTTGAGGCATCCCGGCGCTAACGAGGGCCCCGCCATGCTCCCGACCCCCAGCTTTCATCACCTGCACCTCAACGCAGTCGATCCCGAAGCCTCGATCGCGTTCTACACGCGGCAGTTTCCCAGCACCTCGCGGACCGAATGGGGCGGCCACGCGGCGCTCGCCTCACCGAACGACGTGCTGATCCTGTTCAACAAGGTGGCCGCGCCGCCGCCGACGCAGCCGCAAAGCGCGATCTGGCATTTCGGCTGGCACGTCACCGACACCCGCGCCAGCATGGCCCGCTACAGCGCCAGCCCCGAGGTCAACCTGCTGCCGCTCTATACCAGCGAGGCGGGCGGCTCGGTGTTCGTCAGCAGCGATACCTGGCCGAGCATCGGCAACACGCTCGGCCTTACCCGCGAGCAGATTGCCGAGGCCCAGGCCGCCGGAATCAAGCCCACGGGCGGCGGTGGCTTCTCGTATTTCGAGGGGCCGGAGCGGATGCTCGTCGAATACGCCGGCGATTACCCGGCCGAGCGCTTCAACCACGTGCATATGTGGCAGGAAGACCCGTTCTGCGCCCTCTTGTGGTACCAGAAGCACCTCGACGCGCCGGTGCGATCCGGTTTCGAGCAAACCACGCTGACCGAGGCGAACTGCCGGGTGCCGCGCGGCGACAGCCGCAGCTGGCCGGCGCTTAATCGCGAAGGCATGTTCCGCAATCCGCGCGCCGGGGTCGAGTTTGGCGACGTGGTGCTGACCTGGTACGCCAACCAGGGGTCGGCGCCGCTGGCCAGCCCGCTCGGCCAGCAGCAGGACCACATCGGGCTCGGCGTCGCCGACCTCGACGCCTGGGTCGACAAATTGAAGGGCGAGGGCGTGACGATCACGGCCGGCCCCTATCGGCTCGGCGACACCCGCGCGGCGATGATCGAAGGGCCGAGCAAGGAAGGCATCGAGCTGGTCGAGGTCTGAGCTAGCTCTCGCGCCGCGCCAGCTCGTAGAGCGCGATCGCGGCGGCGTTGGACACATTGAGGCTGGGCAGCGCCGGGCGCGTCGGCAAGCGGGCGAGGCAGTCGCAATGCTCGCGTACCAGGCGCCGCATTCCGCTGCCCTCGGCGCCGAGCACCAGCGCGACCCGCGGCCCGAGGTCGAGCGCGGCGAACTCCGCGGTGCCGCCGGCGTCGAGGCCGCAGCACCAGAACCCGTCTTCCTTGAGCCGGTCGAGCGTGCGCGCCAGGTTGACGACGCGCACCAGCGGCACCATTTCGAGCGCCCCCGAGGCGGCCTTGGCGAGCGTGGCGGTCGACGGCGGCGCACCGTGCGTGGCGACGACCACCGCGGCGGCGCCGAACGCGGCGGCGGTGCGCAGGATCGCGCCGACATTATGCGGGTCGGTGACCTGATCGAGCAGCACGACGACCGCGCGCCCTTTGGCCGGCAGGCGGTCGAGCAGGACATCGAGTTCGAGCTGGGGCAGCGGCTCGACGTCGAGCGCCCAGCCCTGATGCACCGCGTTTGCCGGCAACAGCGCGGCGAGCGCCGGCCGGTCGAGCACCGCGAGCGGCTCGGCGTCGCCGAGACGGCGGGCCCGGGCAGCGGCGATCAGCGAAGCGGCCTCTGCTTCCTGGCCGGCGGCGATCGCGAGGCGGCGCCAGCTTCGCGCCGGGTTGGCGAGCGCCGCGGTAACCGCGTGCCGGCCGTAGAGCCAGCGCTCGGGGCGGTTGCGCGCCGCCGGCTCCTGAGACGGGGCCGGCTCGGCACGACGGGCCGGCGGCCCGGGCCGCCGAGCGTCCGGGCCAGGTTTTTCCGGGCCAGGTTTTCCCGGGCTGGGTTTGCGCGGGCTGGGATGTCCCGGGCTGGGTTTGCCCGGGCTTGGGTTGCGATGTGGTGTTGAGCGGCTTCGTCTCACGGTGTGCTCGCCCCTCACCTTCCCGCTGCGCGCGTGCCTCCGTCTCCCGTGCCCGCGGGGAGGGCCGGGGGGAGGAGCAGGCGCCGGCGGCTCGCCGGGCGCGAGCCGCCCAGTAGCATGGCTGCCGCGCGCAGGCCAGATCGTGTTGACAACCGGGGGCGAAGACCTTATGACCCGCCACGCCGCGGCCCCGGGCGATCCGGCCAAGGTTTGACTGTCGCAGGTTTTCCAGGCTCCGTCCCGCGGGACGCTATGAGGGGCCTGGCGGGCCTGCTTGGCGATTGCGGAGGGGTGGCCGAGTGGTTAAAGGCGGCAGACTGTAAATCTGTTGACGGAAGTCTACGTAGGTTCGAATCCTACCCCCTCCACCAGCGCTCAGAAGTCGCGGCAACGGGATGGGGCGGCGGCAATCGCGGCACCGGTGCGGACAGGGGTTCGGGCCGGAGGCGACACAGAGAACAGGCGGGTGTAGCTCAATGGTAGAGCTCCAGCCTTCCAAGCTGGCCACGTGGGTTCGATTCCCATCACCCGCTCCAGCGGTCCTGGTAAAATCGTGTTCCCCACTTGCATAGGAAGCCGCAGCGATGGGTAAGGCGAGGTTTGAGCGGAACAAGCCGCACTGCAACATCGGGACGATAGGGCACGTCGATCACGGCAAGACGACGTTGACGGCGGCGATCACGAAGGTATTGGCGGAGACTGGGGGTGCGACGTTTAC
>DATLRD010000131.1:0-11252 GCA_035534855.1 Allostellaceae bacterium
GCGCCCTTGGCGCCGAGCGGGTTGCGCGCGGTCGGCACCGGGTTCGATTCGATGTGCATGTACGGCATGTTGTCGGCCCGCGGCATCGCGTAATCCATAAAGCTGCCGCTGAGGTTCTGCCCCGATTCGCGGTCGTAGACGACCTCTTCCATCAGCGCCTGGCCGAGCCCCTGGGCAACGCCGCCGTGAATCTGGCCCTTGAGCCCGATCGGGTTGACCACCGTGCCGACATCGTCGACGACGACATAGTTGACGATCTCCAGCGCGCCGGTCTCCGGGTCGATCTCCACTTCGCAGACATGGCTGCCGTTGGGATAGGTGAAATCGCTCGGCGCGAAGGTGCCGGTCTCGTAGAGCCCGCCTTCGAGGCCGGGCGGCAGGTTGTTGGCGCGAAACGCCGCCTTTGCCACCTCGGCGAGCGCGACGGCGCGATCCGTCCCGGCGACCGTGAACTGGCCCTCGCCGAATTCGATGTCGGCCTCGGCCGCTTCGAGCAGGTGGGCGGCGAGCCGCCTGCCCTTGGCGATGATCTTGTCGGCCGCCATGAACACCGCAGAGCCGCCGATCACCGTCGAGCGCGAGCCGTTGGTGCCGATGCCGAAGGCGACGCGGTCGGTATCGCCGTCGATGTACTGGATGTCGGTCGGGTCGATCCCAAGCCTTTCCGACAGGATCTGCTTGAACGTGGTTTCGTGGCCCTGGCCCTGGTTCTTGCTGCCCATCAACAGGGTCGCGTTGCCGCTCGGGTGAAAGCGGATTTCGGCGAATTCCTGGCCGGGCCCGGCGGCCTTTTCGATCGGGTTGGCGATGCCGATGCCGCGCAGTTTGCCGCGCTTTTCGGACTCGGTGCGGCGCCCCGGAAACCCGGCCCAATCGGCCATTTCCAGCGCCCGTTGCTGGTTTGCGGCAAAGTCGCCGACATCGTAGTTGAGGCCGAGCGCGGTCTTGTATGGCAGCCGCGCGGTGGGGATCATGTTCCTGCGGCGCAGCGCAAGCGGGTCGTGGCCGAGTTCGCGCGCCGCGTCGTCGATCAGTCGCTCGATGACATAGGTTGCCTCGGGCCGGCCCGCACCGCGATAGGGCGCGGTGCCGTTGGTGTTGGCCATCACCGCCAGCACCGCGACATGGGCGGCCGGGATGTCGTAGACGCCGGTCAGCGTGCCAACATTCGAAAAGCTGGCGAGCAGGTTGCGCTCCGACGAGACATAGGCGCCGACATTGGCGAGGGTCTTGACCCTGAGGCCGAGAAACCGTCCCTCGGCGTCGAGCGCCAGTTCGGCTTCGCTGACGTTGTCGCGGGCGTGCTCGTCGGCGAGCACCGCCTCGCTGCGCTCGCAGGTCCATTTGACCGGCCGGCGCAGCATTTTCGCGGCGAGCAGCACCAGCCGGTGCTCGGGGTATTGCCAGCCCTTGGTGCCGAACCCGCCGCCGACATCGCCGGCGACGACGCGGATATGGCTTTCCGGGATCTTGAAGATGCGGGTCGCCAGCGCCTGGCGTACCCGGTGCGGATACTGCACGTCGGCGTACAGCGTGAAGCGCTCGTCGCCCGGGTCCCACACCCCAATCGCGCCGCGCGGCTCCATGAAATGCGCGTAGACGCGGCTGATCACATAGCGCCGCTTGACGATGTGCGCGGCCCCGGCAAGCGCCGCCTCGGCCGCCGCCTTGTTGCCGGCCTCGAACAGGTTGGAGATGTTGTCGGGGCATTCGTCCCACACCGCCGCCTTGCCGGCGGCGGCCTCGGCGGTGTCGGTGACCGAGGGCAGGATGTCGTAATCGACCGCGACCAGCTCGGCGGCGTCCCTGGCCTGCGCCAGCGTCTCGGCGACGACGAACGCGACCGGCTCGCCGACATAGCGCACCCGCCCCTGCGCCAGGCCGAGAAAGGCGCGCGCGAACATCGGCGAGCCGTCGGGCCGCTTGCGCGGCAGCGACACCCCCATCACCCCGAGCTTGGCGGCCACGAGGTCGTCGCCGGTCAGCACCGCGAGCACGCCGGGCGCAGCCAGCGCCGGTGCGGTGTCGAGCGACACGATGCGGGCATGCGCGTGCGGGCTGCGCAGCACCACCGCATAGGCCTGCCCGGGCACGTTGGCATCGCCCTGAAAGCGGCCGTTGCCGCGCAAGAGGCGCCGGTCCTCGAACCGCCGCAGCGGCTGGCCGATCCCGAACTGGCCCATCGCCATCTCCTGTTTCGATCGGAATGTCATTGCGGGGAGCGCAGCGACGAAGCAATCTCGTTTCGTCGGCGCATGGCGGTACGAGATTGCTTTGCTGCGCTCACAATGACAAGCCACGCGAGGCACGGAATGGCACGCATCGACATCGGCACCCTACCGCTCGACGTCGAGACGACGGGCAGCGGCCCCGCGCTGGTCTTCCTGCACGGCGAGGATTATTTCGCGCAGAATGCGCCGTTTCTCGAACGGCTGGCGCGGCGCTGGCGGGTGATCGTGCCGCGCCATCCCGGCTTTGCCGGAACCGCCCGCCCGCCCTGGTTTCGCAGCGTCGGCGATATCGCCTATCTCTATCTCGACCTGCTCGACGCGCTGAAGCTCGACGACGCGGTCGTCGTCGGCGCGTCGTTCGGCGGCTGGGTCGCGCTCGAAATGGCGGTGCGCTCGACCGCTCGGATCGGCCGGCTGGCGCTGATCGGCTCGCTCGGGGTCAAGTTCGGCGGACGCGAGGCGCGCGACATCACCGATGTCCACGTGCTGTCGGCCGACGAGGTGGTGCGCCGCAACTTCGCCGACCCGGGCCAATTCGCGCCCGACTACGCCGGGATGAGCGAGGCCGACCTGGAAATCGTCGCCGCCGACCGCGCCGCCGCAGTGCTCTACGGCTGGCGGCCTTACATGCACGACCCGGCGCTCGTCCACTGGCTGCACCGGGTCACGGCGCCGACGCTGGTGCTGTGGGGCGAACAGGACGGCGTCGTCGCACCCGCCTATGGCGAAAAGCTCGCCGCCGCGATCCCCGGCGCGCGGTTCCGCGCCATTCCGGGCGCCGGGCACCACCCGCAGATCGAACGATGCGACGCGGTCGCCGACGCGATCGACGCATTAGCCCGGGAGTAATCGCAATGATGCATGCCAGAGGAATGAAGGTTTGGCATTTCAGCGAGATGGCCTACCACCCGGCCTGGCCGCACCTGAGCGAGACCTATCGCGTCACCGTGCCCAACCGGCTCTACGACCCCAAGATCGGCGCCGACCTCTATCACCGCTATCTCGACGAATGGGCGCTGTGCGACGAGCTCGGCATCAACATCATGACCAACGAGCACCACGCGACGGTGACCTGCGCCGATTCGGTATGCACGATCCCGATGGCGATCCTGGCGCGCGAAACCAAGAAGGTGCGCCTGTTGGCGCTCGGCATGCCGATCGCCAACCGCGAAAACCCGATCCGCGTCGCCGAGGAATATTCGATGCTCGACGTGATCTCGCGCGGGCGCATCGAGATGGGCTTCGTCAAAGGCGTGCCCTACGAGATTTCGCCGGCCAACAGCAACCCGGCCGATCTGATGGAGCGGTTCTGGGAGGCGCACGACCTGATCCTCAAGGCGATGACGACGCATGACGGGCCGTTTTCGTGGGAGGGCACGCATTTCCAGTACCGCTCGGTCAACATATGGCCGCGCCCGTACCAGGAGCCGCACCCGCCGGTGTGGATGCCGGTCGGCAGCCCGGGCAGCGCCACCGAGGCGGCCGAGCGGGGCATCACGATCGGCGTGCTCAACACCGGCTGGGCGCGCACCCCGGCGATCTTTGGCGCCTATCGCAAGAAGGCCGCGGAATCGGGCCGCACGGCGCGGCTGCATGATCTCGCCTACATGGCGCTGATCGGGGTCGGGCGAACGCGCGAGGAAGGCTGGCGCCGCGCCGACCAGATCCTCGACTACAGCCGCACCTCGGGCATCGTCTCGCCGCAATTCGCCAACCCGCCCGGGTATGTGCCGGCCGCGATGGCGGCCTCGGCGATCGGCGGCGGGATCAACACCGCACGGGCGACGCGGGTGCAGACCCGCGACGGCAAGCCGATCAACCCGCGCACGATCAATGTCGAGGACGCGATCGCCGCCGGCCTCGCGTTTGCCGGCACCCCCGACGACGTGTGGGACCAGCTCAAATCGTTCTACGACCACGTCGACGGCTTCGGCCACCTGCTGATGATGGCCCAGGGCGGGCAGATCAGCCACGAGGACACGGTCGACAATTTGACGCTGTTTGCGAAAGAGGTGCTGCCGCGGCTGGCCGAGCTGGCGTGAGGCGAAAGCGCCGGGCCCCGGTCGGACTTGAAGAACTTGCCGCCCGTCGCGTCGTCGCGGTGACGATCAAAATATAGGCCTGTTCGGTCCCAAACCGTCCACCGATAGGCGATTCGCTGCTGTACGGCACCTCCGCCGCGCCGTATGGCAGACACGAGGGCTTGTGTCGCTTGGGGATAGGCGACGGCGCAGCCCCCGCCCCCGATCCGGGATAGAAATGATCGGGGAAAGCAGGGGAAGCGGATGAGCTCAGTGCAGTGGGTTCAGCCCGGTGCCATGGTGTCGGGATCGGCGCACGAGCCAGCGGAGGCGATCCGACGCAATAAACCGAACCGCGTCCGCCTGGAACCCGTCGACATCGTGTCGATCCTGCTGGTTGTCGCCATCATCGCGTCGGGGATCGTCGCATCGGTCTGGGCAGTCCAGCAGTACCGCTGGGAGCAGGCGGCCTATGCGGCCTTCAAGGCGCGCCACATCCACGACATCGTCGTACCGCCCGTATTCGACTGGCCCGGCCGCGAGCGGCTCGTCGGCCAGATGGTCGGCGGCGCCGGCATTCTGATCCTGGAACTGGTCGCCGGCCTGGTGTTGCGTCGGCACGCAAGGGCGATTTCCCGCGGCGAACGGCCCGAGCGCAAGCCTCGGCCGCGGCGCCGGGTGGCGCAGGTCGTCGTCCGCGAGACGTTTCGCCCGGCCGCCACGGAAGCCAAATCACGCCCGGCCGCGGAACGGGCGGCGACCGTCATCTGGGGCGACCGCGTCGCCCGGCACGAAGCCGCTCCGCACGGCAACTGACGGGATCCGCCTCTAGACCCGTATATCCCCACATTCCGCGCGGAAATCACGCGCCGCCCGCCCCATTTCTATATCGAGGGCGTTTATCCGGCAGGGATGGAGGCGAAGGATGGCGGCTGAAGCGCGCGACCTGTGGGACAATCCGATGGGAACCGACGGGTTCGAGTTCGTCGAGTACACCGCGCCCGACCCCGAGGCGCTGGCCGCGGTGTTCCGGCGCATGGGGTTTGCGCCGGTCGCCCGCCACCGCTCGAAACGGGTGACGCTGTACCGCCAGGGCGACATCAACTTCATCGTCAATGCCGAGCCGGAGAGCTTTGCGCAGAGCTTTGCCCGGCTGCACGGGCCGAGCATCTGTGCCATCGCCTTCCGGGTGCGCGATGCCGCGGCGGCATACAGCCGCGCGATCGCCCTCGGCGCCAGACCGGTCACCGGCAAGATCGGACCGATGGAATTGAACATCCCGGCGATCGAAGGGATCGGCGGCAGCCTCATTTACCTCGTCGATCGCTATGGCGCGCGCGGCACGATCTACGATGTCGATTTCTTGCCGTTAGAGGGGAGCGAGCAGGCGCCGACCGGCGTCGGCCTCACGACGATCGACCACCTGACCCACAACGTGCACCAGGGGCGCATGGATGTGTGGGCCGGGTTTTACGAACGCCTCTTCGACTTTCGCCAGATCCGCTATTTCGACATCGAAGGCAAGCTGACCGGAATCAAAAGCCGGGCAATGACCAGCCCCGACGGCAAGATCCGCATCCCGATCAACGAATCCGGGGGACATCCCGGGCGGGTCGACCAGATCGCGGAATACCTGCAGGCCTATCACGGCGAAGGCATCCAGCACATCGCGCTCGGCGCGCACGACATCTACGCGACGGTCGAGACGCTGCGCGCCGGCGGCGTTTCGTTTCTCGACACGCCCGACACCTATTACACCCTCGTCGACAAGCGTCTGCCCGGCCACGGCGAAGATCTGGCGCGGCTCAAGCGCGACCGCATCCTGATCGACGGCGGCAAGGACGGGAGGCTGTTGCAGATTTTCACCGAAACCGTGATCGGCCCGGTGTTTTACGAGATCATCCAGCGCAAAGGCGACGACGGGTTCGGCGAAGGGAATTTCAAGGCGCTGTTCGAATCGATCGAACTCGACCAGATTCAGCGCGGCGTGTTGCGCGCGTGAGGCGGGCGATGCCGGACGAAACGACCAAACACGGGCTGCTCGCCGGCGACGCAGCGCCGCCGCACCGCGCCGACTGGACGATCGACCAGGGCTGGGAAGGCTACACCGCGGCCGAGCACGGCGTGTGGCGCACGCTCTACGAGCGCCAGGCGACGCTGCTGCCGGGCCGCGCCTGCGCCGAATTTCTAGCCGGGCTCAGCGATCTCGAAATCGCCGCCGAGGCAATCCCCGATTTCCGCCGGCTCAGCGATCTGTTGATGCGGCGCACCGGCTGGCAGGTGGTCGCCGTGCCCGGCCTGGTGCCGCCCGAGGTGTTTTTCGAGCACCTCGCCAACCGGCGCTTTCCGGCCGGGCAGTTCATTCGTCGCGCCGACCAGCTCGACTACATCGAGGAGCCCGACGTCTTTCACGATGTATTCGGCCATGTACCGATGCTGCTGCACCCGGTTCTGGCCGACTACCTGCAGGCCTACGGCAGGGGCGGGCTCAGGGCGCAGCGGCTCGGCGCGCTCGACCAGCTGTCGCGAGTCTACTGGTTCACGATCGAGTTCGGTCTCGTCGCCCAGCAAGACGGCCTGCGCATCTATGGCGCCGGCATCGTGTCGTCGTTTGCCGAGACCCGTTTCGCGCTCGACGACCCATCGCCAAACCGGCTGGGGTTCGACCTGATGCGCATCATGCGCACCCGCTATCGCATCGACGATTTCCAGGAGAGCTATTTCGTCGTCGATGCGCTCGACGAGCTGTTGCACCTCGCCGAGATCGATTTCGCGCCGCTGTATCAGCGTGTAAAGGCGCTACCGGAAATCGAACCGGGCGCGGTGATGCCCGACGATCGGGTCGTCGCCCGCGGCACCGGCGCGTATCATGCGGCGAAACGGCGCCCGGGAGAGCAGCGCGGATGACCGAGAAACCGCTCGCCTATCTTTCCGGGTTCGGCAACGAGCACGCGACCGAGGCGGTGCCGGGGGCCCTGCCGCAGGGGCGCAACTCGCCGCAGCGCCCGCCGCTCGGCCTCTATGCCGAGCAGCTTTCGGGCACGCCGTTTACCGCACCGCGCCACCTCAACCGGCGCTCGTGGCTCTACCGCATCCTGCCGTCGGCGATGCACAAGCCGTTCCGCCGCATCGACAATCTTCTGTGGCGCAGCGCGCCGCTTGGCGAGGGCGAGGTGCCGCCCAACCGTCTGCGCTGGAACCCGCTGCCGCCGCCCGACGCCCCGGCCGATTTTATCGACGGCATGGTGACGATGGGCGCCAACGGCGACGCCGCCCAGCGCACCGGAGTCGCGATCCACATCTACCGCGCCGCCCGGTCGATGACCGACCGCGTGTTCAGCGACGCTGACGGCGAACTGCTGATCGTGCCGCAGCACGGAACCCTGCTGCTGTTGACCGAGCTGGGCGCGCTCAAGGCGGCGCCGGGCGAGATCGCGGTGGTGCCGCGCGGCGTGCGGTTTCGCGTCGAGCTGCCGGATGCCGGGCCGGCCGGCGACGTGGCGCGCGGCTATGTCTGCGAGAATTACGGGGCACCGTTCGCGCTGCCCGAGCTTGGCCCGATCGGCGCCAACGGGCTCGCCAACCCGCGCGATTTCCTGGCGCCGGTGGCACGGTATGAGGAAGGCCCGGGCGAAACCGAAAGCGTCGTCAGGTTCGCCGGCAATCTGTGGGCGAGCGTGCTCGACCACTCGCCGCTCGATGTCGTCGCCTGGCACGGCAATTACGCGCCGTACAAATACGATCTGGCGCACTTCATGACGATCGGCACGATCAGCTTCGACCACCCGGACCCGTCGATCTTCACAGTGCTGACCGCGCCGTCGGAAACCGCGGGGACCGCCAATTGCGATTTCGTGATCTTTCCGCCGCGCTGGCTGGTCGCGGAAGACACGTTCCGCCCGCCGTGGTTTCACCGCAACGTCATGAACGAGTTCATGGGGCTGGTGCGCGGCGCCTATGACGCCAAGGCCGAGGGGTTCGTGCCGGGCGGCGCCTCGCTGCACAACTGCATGGCGGCGCACGGCCCGGACCGGGCGACGTTCGATCGCGCCTCCACGGCCGAGCTTGCGCCGCACAAGATCGCCGACACGCTTGCCTTCATGTTCGAGACGCGGCTGGTGATCCGCCCGACCGAGTTCGCGCTGGAAACCCCGGCCCGGCAGCCCGATTACGATGCCTGCTGGGCCGGGTTCGAAAGGCGGTTTGGCCGCTAGGTGTCGTGCCGAGGGGAAAGCGCCAGCCGTGGCGCCAGAATTCAGTGCCGCGACGCGATGATGCGGTCGAGCTGGCCCCAGACGCCGTCCAGCGCCTCGGCGATGGTCTTGGCGTCGCGCAGCGTGTCGTCGATCAGGTAGGGCCGCGCGCGCAGCACCATGCAGGTGACCTCGAGCGATTCGTCAGCGTGCCGCTCTTCGACATGGCCGTCGAAGCAATCGGCGAAATACGCCGCCTCACGGATTTTCGGGTGATGCGCCGCGAGCGCGTCGGCCAGCGCGCGCATCCAGTCGTCCGACATCACCTCGACCGCACACCACGGGCCCAGCGAGCGCGCATACAACGCCTTGGTCAGGCGGACGAAATGGGCCGTGGCCGGGTCGACCCGCCGGCACAGACCCTCGACCTCGCCAAACTCTTCGTCGCCGATCGGCAGCGCGGCGCCGATGCTGCGGAACGCGCGGGTGAGCTGGTAGTGGTGCGTGTCGCCATCCGTCAGACCGTCGTCGTCAACATAGATCTGCAGCTTGCGGCGGCGCAGCGCCGGGCTGTCGAGATGCGGCATGAAGTACACCGCGGCACGCGTCGCGTGCATCGCCGCCTGATAGACCAGATAGATCTGTCCGAGCACATCCGGCGAGCAGGCCACCGATTTCGGCAGTTCCATGAAGTTGCGGAAAAACGGCATGCGCGATGGCCGGTGCTCGGCGGCGATGGCTCTGATCTGGTCGGGAAAGTCGTCGACCGCACTGCGCCCGAGCAGAGCCGAACCTTGGCGGTATTCGGCGGCATCACGCGCTGCACCCGACATCTGGCCCTCCCCGGAACCTGGCAACCTGTTGCACAGCGCACAAATAGGCCCGAATTCTCTAACAGTTGATTAACCTTAAGATATTTTCATCGATCTATCCTGCGACGGCTCAATAACCGTGCGTTCCGATACTCGGCGACCCGCCAGCACTGGAACCAGCAGCGCCCCGCCGAGTCCGATGACCGCCCCGGCGCCCAGCACCGCGGCATAGCCGGCGCGATCGAGGATCGCCCCGCCGAGCGCCGCGCCGAGCGAAATGCCGAGAAACAGTGCGCTGTTGTTCCAGGCGAGCGCCGCCGCCCGCCGCTCCGGAAAATCCCGGGCGAGAGCGGCCTGCTGCGCCGGAAAGAACAGCTGGGCCAGCGCCGAGACAAAACCGAAGGCCGGGGCGGACACCGCCGCCGGCAGCAGGCCGCGGCTCATCATGAGGGACAGCGCGAACAGCGAGACGGCAAGCCCGGAGAGGCTGATCGTCACTGCCACGCGGCTGCCGAGCCGGTCGGCAAGGCGACCGCCGGCAAACGTACCGGCGAGCGCGCCCAGCCCATAGCACACGACAACCTGGGCGACCGTGGCGGCGTCGGCACCGGCGGCGACCAGCCCGGCGCCGAGGTAGGTGTAGACGCCATAGAGCGCCGTCGCCCACATCACGGTCAGCAGCAGACGGCGTGCCAGCGCCGGCGATCGGGCACCGCGCGCCGAGACCGGCCCCGGCTCGCGCATTGCCGGCCATACCAGCCAGTTGGGCAGCGCCACGGCGAGGCTCAGGCACCCCAGCGCCGCAAAGACCACGCGCCAGCCGTGGGCCGCCGCCACCAGCGCTGCCAGCGGCGTGCCGGCGCTGAGCGCGCAGAGCAGGCCCGAGACGGTGATCGCCAGCCAGCTCGCGCGGCCGTCGGCCGGCGCCAGGCTGCCCACCATCGCATAGATCGACGGCGTCACCGCGCAAGCCGCCAGCCCGGCGACCACCCGCACCGCCACCAGCATCGCAAACCCGCTCGCCGCCGCACTCAGCGCGTTGGCCGCGGCAAACACGGCGAGGCCGGCGATCACCATGCGCCGGCGATCCCAGCGGTCGGCGATATGCCCCATCAGCGGCGCGCCGATCATGTAGGCGAGCGAGAACGCCGAGACGATCCACCCGGCAGTCGCGACATCGACCCCGAACTGCGCCGAGATCGCCGGCAACAGCGGCGACGGAACAAACAGATCGGTGCCGATGACGAACAGCGTCAGCCACGCGACCGCAAGCAGCCGCGCGCCATGAGCCGCCGCCGGCCGGGCCTGTTCGCCGCAGGAAACCGATGGGATTTGGAGGGGCATTGCGGGGCTCGTCCTACGGCGAACGCGGGTGCGACGAACGGCGGTTAGGCTTCGCGGGCTTCGCCTGTGACGCCACCGGCACACGCTCGGTCGGCGGGGGCGGTCGCTAGGCGCCGAATCCGCTCGGCCGGGTTCGCGGCGACCGCAGTGGGCTCGGCGCGCGGGGGCGGAAAGTACAGCGTCACCTCGGTCCCCTGCCCCGGCGCGCTAACGATTTGCAGGCTACCACCGTGGCGCTCGATCAGCTTGCCGACGATGCTGAGGCCGAGCCCGCTTCCCTCGTAGCGCCGTTCGAGCCGCTCGTCGGCCTGGCGGAACGGGTTTACCGCTGCCTCGGCCTGCTGATCAGTCATGCCGATCCCGCGGTCGCGTATGCTGAGCCGGGTCGAGCCCTGGTCCATGGCCGTCGCGCCGATCGTGATCGGAGTGCCGGGCTCGCTGAATTTCGCCGCGTTGGACAACAGCTTGAGCACCATCTGCTCGACCGCATGGCGGTCGGCGCGGATCGGGAGGCGCTCGGCCTCGACGTGGAACGCAATGTCTGCGGCGCGCGCCGGTTCGGTCTCGGCGAATTTCGCGACCGTCTCTTCGACCATCCCACACAGATCGAAATCGTCCAGGCACAGCACGAACTTGCCGGCTTCGAGCTGG
>DATLRD010000132.1:0-10135 GCA_035534855.1 Allostellaceae bacterium
GCTCGACGTTGTCGCATTAACCGTTGACCACCCCGACCGGGGGCTGGTGCGCGGGCAGGTCGGCACCGTCGTCGAACTTCTCGGCCCCGACGCCTACGAGGTCGAGTTTTGCGACGATGCCGGGCGCAGTTACGCGCAGCTTGCGTTGCCGGGCGAGCAGCTGATGGTGCTGCGGTACGAACCCGCCGCCGCGGAATAGCCCCTACCGATACCGCCGCCCCGCCGGGCTGGTGATCGCGCCATAGACCAGGTGGCGCGACAGGTAGCGGTAGTGCAGCCGCTGATCCGGCGCCTGCATCATCACCACGACGACCATCCGCTGCTGCGGGTCGATCCAGAAATACGTGCCGTGGACCCCGCCCCAGAAGAATTCGCCGACCGAGCCGGGCACCGGCGACATTCCCTGCGCCTTGCGCACGCAGAAACCGAGGCCGAAGCCGTATCCCATCTCGGGCACCGGGGCGAGCGCGCCAAAGCGGCTCCGCGCCGTGTCGCCGTATTCGCAGCCCGGCGGCAGGTGGTCGCTCGCCATGTGCACCACCGATTTCGGCGCCAAGAGCCGCGTGCCGTCGAGCGCGCCGCCGTCGAGCAGCATCTGGCAGAAGCGCAGATAGTCGCGCGCGGTCGACACCATGCCGCCGCCGCCGGAAAACCAGTTGGCCGGGCGCGACGGGTCGCGCATCGGCGGGCGCTGGCCGCTCGCATCGGTCTGCGGCTGAGCGATGCGCTCGCTCCTGCCCTCGGCAGCAAACCCGGTGTCGACGAGGCCGAGCGGGCCGGCGATGCGCGCCGCGATATGCGAGGCCAGATCCTGCCCCGACGCCACCTCGACGACGCGGCCGAGCACGTCGGTCGACATGCTATATTCCCAGGTCGTGCCCGGCTCGAACATCAGCGGCAGCTGGGACAGCTTGGCCATCAGCTCGGCGTTGGTCTGGCTCTCGTCCATCAGCTTGGCGTCGCGCCACATCATCTGCACCGGCGAATCGCCGAACGCCGCATAGGTGAGGCCCGAGGTGTGGCGCAGCAGATCCTGCACACTCATCACCCGCTGCGCCTTGCGCCGCTCGACCCCGACCGTAAGCCCGGCGAATTCGGGGATGTAGTCGGCGACCGGCGCCGTGAGGTCGAGCCTCCCCTCCTCGGCCAGCATCATCGCCGCGACCGAGACCATCGGCTTGGTCATCGAGGCGATGCGGAAGATCGCGTCGAGCGCCATCGGCGCCCCGGCCTCGCGGTCGCGAAAGCCGAACGTTTCGGCATAGCCGACCCGCCCGCCGCGCGCGATCATCATCACCGCACCGGGGATCAGCCGGCGCTCGACATCGTTCCGCAGCGTCGCCGTGATGCGGCCGAGCCGCTCCGACGACAGGCCGATTTCTTCGGGGCGCTCAGCCCGCGGCAAGCCCAGATCTGTCATCCTTCCCTCCTGCGCAGTGGCCCCTCACCCTTCCCACGCCTTCGGCGCGGGCCCCTTCCCTCTCCCGCATGCGGGGGGAGGGTGGCGCGCGCAGCGCGACGGGTGAGGGTAAGTCGTTTCATATCGCACCCGCGTCCCTCAGTGCCGCGATCTCGGCCGCGGAGAGGCCGAGCCAGCCGCCATAAACCTCGGCATTGTGCTGGCCGGGCGTCGGGCTGGGGCGCGGCGCGGGCCGGTCGGTTCCGTGCAGCCGCAGCGGCGTCGACGGCACCGTGATGCGGCCGAGTTCGGGGTGGTCGATTTCTTCGAGAAAGCCGCGCTCGTGCATATGCGGATCGGCCATGATCTCGGGCGCGGTGCGCACCGGCGCGCACGGGATGCGTCCGGCCTTGGCGCGGGCGAAAATCTCCATCTTGGGCAAGGCTTGCGTCCACTCCGCGACGACTGCGTCGATCTCGTCGAGATGGCGGATGCGATCGCCGTTGGTCGCAAAGCGCGGATCGTTGGCGAGTTCTTCGCGGCCCATCGCCTTGACCAGGTTCTTCCAGTGCCCTTCGGTAACGATGTGGATCGCGACATGCCCGTCGGCCGCCGGATAGACGTTGTACGGCGCGGTCGACAGCCCGGCCTGGCGGTTGCCGGTGCGCGGCGGCGGGTTGCCGGTGCGGTAGGTGTATTCGAAGCTCGAGGCGAGGCTCGAATACACAGTCTCCTGCATCGCCACCTCGCACAGCGTGCCGCTTCCGCTGCGGTCACGCTCGTAGAGCGCGGTCAGCACCGCGGCGTAGAGATGGATGCCGCCCATATAGTCGACGAGGGTCGGGCCGGCCTTCATCGGCGGCCCGTCCGGCGCGCCGGTCACGCTCATGATCCCTGACGCGGCCTGGATCGTCAGGTCCATCGCCAGGTTGTCGCGGTCCGGCCCAGTGATGCCGAAGCCCGAGCCGGTGGCATAGATGAGGCGCGGGTTGATGTCGCGCAGCACGCGCCAGCCGACGCCGAGATCGTCCATCGTGCCGGGCGAGAAATTCTCCAACAGCACGTCGGCACGCCGCGCCATCTCGAACAACAGCGCCCGGCCGCGCGCGTGCTTGAGGTTGAGTGTCACGCCGCGCTTGTTCTGGTTCAGCATCGCGAACGGCAGGGTCGCGGTGGTGCCCGGCGCGGCGCGGCGGCGCAGCGGCTCGCCCGACGGCGGCTCGATCTTGATCACGTCGGCGCCGGCCTTGGCCATCAGCAGGGTCGCGTAGGGGCCCTGAAAGATCTGGCCGAAATCGAGCACGGTGATGCCTGCGAGCGGCAGGCGCGGCGGGTCGGCATCGGGCATCGGGCGGGCGCGCTCCCTCGCGGAACCGGGCGAAATCTTGCCCCGAGGCGACGACGCCGCGCAAGCCGCATGGCGGTTGGCATCGCGTTCACCCAAAGTTAGAGTTTCGGCCTTACCCAGAGATGTTCGCGCCGCGCGCGGCGAGGGTCGGCACTTTGGGATCGCAGGACATTGCTGAAATCAGTGAAAAAATCGCGGCCTCTTCGCCACTTGGCGATTGTCGGTTTCACGATTGCGCTGGCGGCCTGCGCCGTGCAGGGGCTGACCGCCGCCGAAATGCCGAGCCATCCCGGCGGCCGCCTGATGCTGACCCCGACGGATTTTGCCCAGCTTCCCGGCTGGACCGACGATGACGTCGCCGCGGCGTTGCCGGCTTTTCTCAAATCCTGTGCGCGTTTTGCCAAAGAGCCGGCCTCAACCCCGCTCGACCCCGATGCGGCCGGCACCGATTTCGGTACGGTCGGCGACTGGCGCGGGCTGTGCCGCCAGGCATCACTCGTCCCGCCGGGCAACGTCGCGCTGGCGCGGCAGTTCTTCGAGGCAAACTTCATCCCCGAGCTGGCCGCCAACGGCGGCGAGAGCCAAGGCCTGTTCACCGGCTATTACGAGCCCGATTTCACCGCTTCGCGCCGGCGCGAAGGCAAGTTCCAGACCCCGGTCTATCGCACGCCCCCGGACCTCGTCCGCGGCAAGCCCTACCTCGACCGCGGCGCGATCGACGACGGTGCGCTCAAGGGCCGCGGGCTTTCGCTGATGTGGCTCGCCAGCCCCGACGATCTCTACGTGCTGCAGACCCAGGGCTCCGGCGTCATGCACCTGACCGACGGCACCACGATCCGCCTGGTCTACGACGGCAATAACGGGCTGCCGCCGGTCAACATCGATAAGCTGCTGTTCGCCAGCGGCGTGATCCCGCCGAGCCAGTTCTCGCAGGAAGCGGTGCGCGCGTGGATGCGGCAGCATCCGGCGGCGGCCGAGGCGCTGCGCCGCAAGAACCCGGAATACGTTTTTTTTCGCGAGCACAAGGGCGACGGCCCGATCGGCGCCCAGGGCGCGGTGCTGACGCCGGAGCGCAGCCTCGCGGTCGACCGCCGGTTCGTGCCGCTCGGCATTCCGGTGTGGCTCGCCGCGCACGACAAATACCGCCCGGTGTCGGTCCGGCGGCTGGTTGTGGCCCAGGACACCGGCGACGGGATCACCGGCCCGGTGCGCGGCGATTTCTTCTGGGGCAGCGGCAGCGAAGCGTCACATCGCGGCGGCGATTTCTATGCCGACGGGCAATACTACCTGCTGCTGCCACGCAACATAGCGGTGCGCCAGCTCGCCGAGCAGTAGCTACGCCGGCGCGAACATCGGCACTGGCGGGCCGCCTTCGCTGGGCTTGAACACGATTTTGACCGCGGCGCCGATCCGGATGCTGTCGAGGTCGCAGTCGACGATGTTGGTCATCATCGTCGGCCCCTCGGCCAGCGTCACATAGGCGATCGCGTAGGGGATCGGTGCCCGGCGCATCACGCTGTACGTGTAGATCGTGCCGTTGCCCGAAGCCTCGACCCATTCGGTCTTGTCGCTGAAACAGAATGGGCAGGCGCTGCGCGGATAGAAATGCAGCTCGCCGCACGCGGTGCATTTCTTGATCAACAGCCTGCCTTCGGCCGCGCCATCCCAGAACGGCTTGGTTTCCGGGCTGCCCGGCGGCGCCGGGATCTTGCGGGCCTGCTGTCCTTCAGCCATCGCCTTCACTCCCTTTCCAGGATCACGGTCGACGACCCATGCCGGGTGCCGAGCGAGCCGCCGGTGCCGTGCGCCAGCGCCAGATCGCAATTCTTGACCTGCACCGCCGGGTGCGCTTCGCCGCGCAGCTGGCGGACTGCCTCCAGCACCTTGGTAAGGCCGCCGCGGTTCGACGGATGGTTGTTGCACAACCCGCCGCCATCGGTGTTGAACGGCAACTTGCCGGTGCCCGAGATCAGGTTGCCGTCGCTGACGAACTTGCCGCCCTGCCCCTTTTCGCAGAACCCGAGATCCTCGAGCTGCATCACGACGGTGATCGTGAAACTGTCGTAGATCGAGGCGTATTTGATGTCGGCCGGCTTGACCCCGGCCTCGGCAAAGGCCAGCGGCCCCGACCACACCGCGCCGGAATAGGTCAGGTCGACCTTGCCGCCGGCCTGGTTTTTCGAGGCCTCACCGGCGCCGCGCACCTTGACGAGGGGCCGCTTGAGGCTCTTCGCGACTTCCGGGCTGGTCACGATGATCGCCCCGCCGCCGTCGCTGATCACGCAGCAATCAAGCCGGTGCAGCGGGTCGGCGATCATCGGCGAGTTGACCACGTCCTCGACCGTGACGACGTCGCGCAGCATCGCATGCGGGTTGTATTGCGCATGGTGCGAGGCGGCCACCTTGACCCAGGCGAGTTGCTCGCTGGTAGTGCCGTACTGGTGCATGTGCCGCATCGCGCACATCGCGTACATGTTGGCGGTGGCCGGCCCGTAGGGCAGCTCAAACCCCGATTCCGGCATCGGCACCGCAGGCTCGCGCGGCGCGGTGCCGGTCGCCTGGCCGACCGAGCGCGGCCGCCCGGCGAGCGTGATCAGCGCGACCGAGCACTTGCCGAGGGCGATCGCCTCGGCCGCGTGTCCGACCTGAAGCAGGTATGACGAGCCGCCGGTATCGGTCGAATCCATATGCTTCAGCTTGAGGCCGAGATAATCGACCATCGACAGGCAGCCCAGCCCCGGCGTATCGCCGGCGGCGCAGAAATAGCCGTCGATGTCGTTCTTGGTCAGCCCGGCGTCGGCCAGCGCGCCCGCGGCGACTTCGGCGTGCAGCTGCGGCACGGATTTGTCGGTCGCGAGCCGTGTCGGGTGCTCGTAGATGCCGACGATATATGCTTTGTCTCGGATGCTCATCGCGGGCCGGTCCTCCCAGGGTTGGCGCGATGGGATACCGTCCGGCGGCGATGGTCAATCCTCGATTGGCCGCGTGCCGATCTTCTCCTATGTTTGCCCCTTATTCACCTTCTGCGCGAACTGGAGCACATGATGCGGAAACTCGGTGCGGCGGCGCTGCTTGCGTCGCTGATCGCGGCGACTCCTGCCTTGGCCGCGAACCAGCTCGACCTGTCCAAGGTCAGCTGCAAAGATTTTCTCGGCAGCGGCAAGGACAACATCTCGATCATCATCACCTGGCTCGACGCCTACTATCTTGGCGAGAAGGCCCCGCCGATCATCGATTTCGACCGGATGGCGAAGACCGGCGCGGGGCTCGGCAAGTACTGCGCCGAAAACGGCGACGCGATGCTGAGCAAGGCGGCCGACACGGTCATGGGGAAGTGATCGCGGCGATCTCGTCGGCCGAATAGCCGATCTCGCCGAGAACCGCCGCGCCGTGCTCGCCGAGGCGCGGCGGCGGCAGGCCGAGCGCCGGCGACGAGGCGGAAAACGCGGGCGCGATCGCCATCGTGACGGTCGCGCCCTCGCTCGGATGCGCGATCGGCACGAAAAATCCGGTCGCGTTCAGATAGGGGTCGGCGACGACCCCGGCGAGCGTGTTGAGCGCGCCGTTCGGCACGTCAAATTCATCGAGCCGGGTGCGCCACTCGGCGGTGGCGCGGGTGCGCAAGATCTCGTCGATCAGCGCATAGAGCGCGTCGATATGGGCGGTGCGCCCGGCGATCGTCGCATAGCGCGGATCGTCGGCCAGTTCCGGCCGGTCAAGCGCGGCAAACAGGTTGCGCCACTGCCGATCGGTCGTCGCCAGCAGGCAGACATGCCCGTCCTTTGTCGCATAAGGCCGGCGATAGGGCGTCATCATGCGCGGATAGCCGAGGCCCTTTTCCGGCTCGCCGAGCGCAGCGTGCCACATGTGGTCGATCAAATTGAAGGCGACCATCGTCTCCAGCATCGGCACGTGGACTTCCTGCCCCTCGCCGGTGCGCTCGCGGTGAAACAGCGCCATGCCGATCATCGAGGCGAGCGCATGGCCGCACAGCTTGTCGCACACCGCCATCGGCAAATAGCACGGCGCGCCGCCATCAGGCGCAGCCGAGGGCCCGGCGTTGAGCGCGGCCAGCCCGCTTTCGCCCTGAATCACGTCGTCGAACGCGGCGCGGTCGGCATTGGGGCCGTCGGCGCGATAGCCGCTCGCCCAGGCATAGACGATACGCGGATTGACCGCGCGCACCGCCGGATAGGCGATGCCGAGCCGCGCCGCCGCGCTCGGCCGCATGTTGTGGACGAAGACGTCGGCGGTCGCGGCCAGCCGCATCAGCGCCGCCAAGGCCGCAGGGCGCTTCAGATCGAGCACCACGCTCTTCTTGCCGCGGTTGATGGTCAGGAAATAGGCCGCCATGCCGGGATGCCGCGCAGGCCCGAGCGAGCGCGTCACGTCGCCTTCCGGCGTTTCGACCTTGATAACCTCGGCGCCGAGATCGGCGAGGATCATGGTCGCCACCGGCCCCAGCACGACCGCCGTCAGATCGACGACGCGGATTCCGGCAAGCGGTCCGGGCATGGGCGCCTCCTCTCGAGCCTGCTTCGCCCCGCAAGCGGCAGCCGCGCGGCGGAAGGGCCTGTGGTTCCGCGCCTCTGTTACCACTCCGCCGCCCCTCCGGGCGAGCGGCGCGGCGGCCGCTAACGCTCCGGGTGCGTTGTCCTTACCGCGAGGTCCCCGTATAACCCGGTGATGCAACGCCTTCGGGACAGGACATTATGTGGATCTCACGCAAATGCGGCCTCGCGGCCGGTGCTCTTATCGTGCTTTTCGCGGCAGGCGCCGCACACGCCGACGGGCTCAGCAAATTCAATGAGTTGATCAAGGCCAAGATGCCGCCCGGGGCGCTGACCTACAAGAGCGCCAAGGCGGTCGGCGACTACGGCTTTGCGCTCGAAGACGTGGTCGTGACCCCGCCCCCCGACTCGACCGGCGGCGCCAAGGCCCAGCCGATCAAGATCCACGCCGTCACGGTCGAGAATATCGACTTCGATTCGATCGCCAAGAAGGCGCCGCCGAATTTTGTGAAGATGCGTATCGAGGGGATCGACGTCGACAAGAACCCGGCCACCGGGATCGATCTTAAGGCGTTCACCGGGATCGACAAGGCCACCGCCGACGTCGATCTCGACTACCGGATCGATCCGGCCAAGAAGACGATGACGCTGAACCACCTCACCTTCACCCTGGACGGGCTCGGTCGGCTCGAACTGTCGATGATCCTCGACGGCGTCACGGTCTCCGATGTCGACAAGCCCGACAAGGCGATGAACGACGCGACGCTGCGCACCGCCAGCCTCGTTTACGACGACCATTCGCTGCTCGGCACCGCGCTGCCGGCGGCGGCCAAGGCAGGCGGCATGGACCCGGCGGCGGTGATCACGATGGCCAAGGCCTTTCTCGACGGGCTGCGCAAAGGGCAGGGCGAAGCGGCCGGCAAGGTGTTCGACGCGATCGAGTCGTTTCTCGAAGACTACAAATCGCCGAAGGGGCCGCTGCGCCTGACCTTCAACCCGCCGCCCAAGACCTCGGTCGAGACGATCACCGGCGCCAAGGGCGCCGACGAGGTGATCAAGGCGCTCGGCCTTACCGTCAATTACGCCGGCACGCGCAAGCAGGCGGCGGCCGCGGCACCGAAATAAAGGGTAGCGGCTCAGGCGGTCAGCCGATCAGGCCCTTGAGCTTTTCGACCGCGGCGCCCGGCGCGGTCAGCACCGGGCACGAGACGGCGGCACGCACCGCCGCCTCGGCCCGGGCGGTCGAGAAATGCGCCAGCAGGATCGCGTCGCAGCCCCTCAGCCGCGGCGCCGCCTGGGCCAGGAGCTGGTCGTGCGTTTCGCCGTCGCCGTCGCGCAGCGCCGGCATTGCGCCATCGACGCACAGCGTCTGGATCGCGGCATGCGAATCGCGCGCTAACGCCATCTCGCGGAATTCCGCCTCCATCGCGGGGGCGCTCGGCGCGAAGGTTGCCAGCATGCCAATGTTCGGGCCGTGCGCGAACGCAGCCTCGAACATCGCCTCGTTCGGCTTCAACACCGGGATCGCGGCGCGGGCGGCGGCAGTGTCGATCGCCGCGCCAAACGCCGAGCATGTGAACAGAATGCCGGCGGCGCCGCTGCGCTCGGCATAGCCGGCAAGCGTCGTGAACCGGCCGATCATCGCCGGCGTCAGCTCACCGTCGCGTTCGAGGTCGCCGGGCAGCGAGGTGTCGAGGATGTCGACACAACGCGCCTCGGGCCACAGGCTGGCAAAGGCCGCGTGCACCGGCGCCATCGCGACGGTGACGGCGTGGATCAGCGCGATACGCGGCGGCGAACCGGCGGGGGCGACAGGCAAGGCCTCGGTCTCCGATCTATTCTCGGTCGCAATCGTAGCACGCGGCCGCGGTGACACGGTATCCTCGGGTGGCGCAGCGCAGGGGGCAGCAATGGAAACGGTCGGGCTCGGCCTCTATTTCGAGGATCTGCCGGTCGGGCGTCGGTTCAAGACGATCGGGCGCACCGTGACCGAGGCCGACATCACCAATTTCGTCAACTGCACCGGCATGGTCGAGGTGCTGTTTACCAACCTCGAATTTCTGCGCGAGGAGAGCGACATCAAGGGCCGGCCGGCGCCGGGTGCGCTGGTCTATGCCTTTGCCGAGGGCCTGTTAACCCAGGCGACGATGCAGCACACCGGCTTTGCCTTTCTCCACATGGAGCTGAACATCGAGGGCCCGGTCATTGCCGGCGACACGATCCACGCCGAATGCGAGGTGATCGAGGCGCGGCGCTCGAAAAGCCGGCCGGGCCGCGGGCTGGTGCGCACCCGCGTGCGCGTCGTAAAGCAGGACGGGAGCACCGCCCTCGTCTACACCCCGCTGCGCATGGTCAAGTGCCGCGAGGCTGAGGCGGCTCGCTGACGCAGGCTCCCTTCGGCTATCCGATCGCCGCAATCGGCCGCGGCTCAGGCGAAGCGCGGCATCAGCCGGGCGGCGTTGCCGCGGTTGATCGCCTGGCGCTCGGCTGCCGTCAGGCGCAGCTCGGCCAGCCCTGCAACATTCTGTTCCAGCGCGAAATACGGGTAGTCGCTGCCGAACAGGATCTGCGACACCGGCGCCATCGCCATCAGCGCCGCCATCGACGGGGCGGCATAGGCATTGGCGGTGTCGTAATGCAGCTTGGCAAGCTCGGCGAGGACCCCATGCGGGGCAAAGTGCGCGGCGTTCTTGTCGCGCACGGCGAAATTGTTGATCCGGCCCGACAACGCGCTCCAGCACCTGCGCTGCCGACCAGCCGGTCATCAGCGGGCTGGGCTTGCTGCCGACCACCTCGGCCACCTTGTCGACATAACCGGGCGGGAAGAAATGGTGGTGCACATCGACCCGCCGCGGCGCCGGGTCGAACGCGTCGGCA
>DATLRD010000133.1:0-31145 GCA_035534855.1 Allostellaceae bacterium
TTCATCCGGATCGTGCGCAGCGTCAGCCCGGTGTTCATGTTGCCGTCGAACGTCGCGCGGCCGATCGCGCCGCCGTACCAGCGCCGCGCCGAGCGCTCTTCCTGCTCGACAAAGCGCATCGCCCATAATTTCGGCGCACCGGTCACGGTGACCGCCCAGGCGTGGCTGAGAAACCCGTCGAGCGCGTCGAACCCGTCGGCGAGCTCGCCCTCGACATGGTCGACCGTGTGAATGAGGCGCGAATACATCTCGATCTGCCGACGCCCGATCACCTTGACGCTGCCCGGCACGCAGACTCGCGACTTGTCGTTGCGGTCGACATCGGTGCACATCGTCAGTTCGCTCTCGTCCTTGACCGAGTTGAGCAGTTCCTGGATGCGCACGGCATCTTCGATCGCGTCGCGGCCGCGCGCGATCGTGCCGCTGATCGGGCAGGTCTCGATCCGCTTTCCTTCCACCCGCACGAACATTTCGGGCGAGGCCGACACCAGAAACTCGCCGTCGCCGAGGTTGATCAGCGCGCCGTACGGCGCCGGATTGGTCTGGCGCAGCCGGCGAAAGATCGTGCTCGGCGAATCGGTGCAGGTCTCGGCAAACATCTCGCCGAGCACGACCTCGAACAGATCGCCACGGACAAACGCCTCCTTGGCGCGGCGCACCATCGCGGCGTATTCGCCGGGGCCGTGGTCACAGGTTTCGGCGTGCGGCGCGGCGGGGTCGCCGTGGCGATACGGTGCCGGCGCGTTGTCGCGCGGCAGCCCGGTGGTCGCCGCATCCGCGACCGCAAACTCGTAGCGATGCACCGCCGAGATCTGCCGCATGTGGTCGACGATCAGGATCTCGTCGGGCAGGTAAAGCACCAGGTCGCGCTGGTCCTCTGCCCGCACCTGTTTCAGCGCGATCGACTCGAACTGATAGACGAGGTCGTAGCCGAACGCGCCGTAAAATCCGAGATGCTCGTCTTCCGGGCTGGCGAACAGGTCAATCAGCGCCCGCAACACCGAAAACACCGAGGGCTGGCGGCTGCGCGCCTCTTCCGGAAAGCGCCCCACCGCTTCAGCGACATCGGCGGTGACGCGGTCGGCGTCGCGGCTGCGGATCGTCGCCGCCGTACACAACGCGATCGCCTCGGCGACGGCCGGCAGCAGCAACCGACCGCGCGCGTTGAGCGCCTCAACCGAAACCGAGCGCCCGCGCGCAGTCAGCACCAACGGCGGGTCGACAAACCCCATGTCGAGCCGGGTATAGCGGCCCGGAAACTCGAAGCTCGACGACAGCAGCACGCCGCGGCGCGTGTCGAGCGCACCGGATAGCTGGTCGTGGTCGCGCCGGTAAGGACCGATCCACGTCTCTCGCTCGATGCGGATGCCGCCCTGGGTCTCGAAGCTCCTGTGGTCCATCGTGATCCCTCCGGCCGAGCGCCGCCTCAAACGATCCGGGGGATTTATACGAAAAAGGCCACCCGGATCTCCTGGGCGGCCTCGGACAAAATGCCATATGCGAGCGCCGCCTGGTTCAGACGGGCCACCACCACGCGAACTGCCGCGAGCTGTGCATCATGTGTTGCAGCCTATCAGCTTGCCGTGCCTGCCACAATGTTTTCCCTCGCTTTCCGTTGGCTCCCGGCTGATATAAAGCCCGGCTGATATAAAGACCGTCCCGACCCGACCGGTGCCCGCGATGCCGAACCTTCTGAATTGTCCTGTGCTTTCCGCCGGAGCCGCGCGATGAGCGACGACGCCGACCTGCGTCCGCTGCTGGCGATCGTCGCTGCCGGCCGCGCGCTCAGTGAGGCCGAGGCTGAGACCGCGTTCAACATCATCATGAGCGGCGATGCGACCCCGTCGCAGATGGGGGCGCTGTTGATGGCGCTGCGGGTGCGCGGCGAGACCGTCGACGAGATCACCGGCGCGGCACGGATCATGCGCGCCAAGGCCGTGGCGCTGACCGCCCCGCCGGGCACGATCGACACCTGCGGTACCGGCGGCGACGGCTCGGGCAGTTTCAACGTCTCGACCGCGACCGCGCTGGTCGTCGCCGGGCTCGGCGTGCCGGTCGCCAAGCACGGCAACCGCGCGCTGTCGTCGAAATCGGGTTCGGCCGACGTGCTGACCGCGCTTGGCGTCAATATCGACTGCGACATGAGCGTGGTGCAGCGCTGCCTCAACGAGATCGGCATCGGCTTTCTGATGGCGCCGCGCCACCACAGCGCGACCCGCCACGTCGCGCCGACCCGGGTCGAGCTGGCGACGCGCACGATCTTCAACCTGCTGGGCCCGCTGTCGAACCCGGCCGGCGCCCGGCGCCAGCTGGTCGGCGTGTTCGCGCCGGAATGGGTCGTGCCGATGGCCGAGGTGCTCGGCCGGCTCGGCGCCGAGCACGCCTGGGTGGTGCACGGCGCCGGGCTCGATGAATTGTCGACGGCGGCGATCAGCACCGTCGCCGAATACAAGGACGGTCAGGTACGCAGCTTCGAGGTTGCGCCCGAGGATGCCGGGCTGCGGCGCGCCTCGCTCAATGCACTGAAGGGCGGCGACCCGGCGCACAACGCGGCGCTGATGCGCGAACTTTTCGCCGGCGCCAAAGGCCCGCTGCGCGACATCGTGCTGCTCAATGCCGCCGCTGCGCTGATCGTCGCCGGCCGCGCGAACACCTTGCACGCCGGGGTGGCTCTCGCCGCCCGCTCGCTCGACGAGGGCGCGGCGGGCCGCACTCTCGGCCAGCTTGTTGCGGCGACCAATGCCGGCGACGGCAAGGCGTGACGCGATGAGCGATGTTCTCACCGAGATCTGCGACCGCAAGCGGGCCCATGTCGCCGCGCGCAAACGCGAGACACCCGAGGCGGCGCTGCTGAAGCGGCTCGACAACGCGCCGCCGCCGCGCGGCTTCGCCGACGCTCTGGCCGACCGGGTCGCTACCGGCGACTACGGTTTGATCGCCGAAATCAAGAAGGCCTCGCCGAGCAAAGGCCTCATTCGCGCCGATTTCGACCCGCCTGCCCTCGCCCGGGCCTATCAGGCGGGCGGCGCTACCTGCCTGTCGGTGCTGACCGATGAGCCGTATTTCCAGGGGCATGACGACTACCTCGCCGCGGCGCGCGAGGCCGTGGCGTTGCCGGCGCTGCGCAAGGATTTCATCGTCGATCCTTATCAGGTGCTCGAAAGCCGCGTGCTCGGCGCCGATTGCATCCTGCTGATCATGGCCGCGCTCGACGATGCGGCGGCATGCGACCTCGCCGCTGCGTCCCGGCAACTCGGCATGGACATCCTGGTCGAGGTCCACGACCGCGCCGAGCTAAACCGGGCGCTGCGTCTCGACGCTCGCCTGATCGGCATCAACAATCGCAATCTGAAGACGCTGCAGGTCGATTTGAAGACCGCCGAGACGCTGGCGCCGCTGGTACCGCAGGATCGCATCGTCGTCGGCGAAAGCGGCCTCAACGCGCCCGAAGACCTCGACCGCCTGGCCGCGGTCAACGCGCGCTGTTTCCTGGTCGGCGAATCGCTGATGCGCGAGCCCGACGTCGCCTCGGCGACCCGGCGCCTGCTGCGCCTTCCCGATCTGACGCATGTCGATAGCGCGGGTCGCGCCCGCATGGTCGACGTCTCCGACAAGGCCGAAACCGACCGCGTCGCGGTCGCCAGCGCGCGCGTTGTGATGCGCCCTGAGACCCTGGCCCGCATCATGGCCGGTGAATTTGCCAAGGGCGATGTGCTGCAGGTCGCACGTCTCGCTGGCATCATGGCCGCGAAGCGCACCGCCGAGCTGATCCCGCTGTGCCACCCGCTGGCGCTGACCTCGGTCGCGGTCGACCTCACCTGCGACGAGGCGGCCTGCGCGGTAAAGATCACCGCTACCTGCCGGCTGCGCGGCCGCACCGGGGTCGAGATGGAGGCGCTGACCGCGGCGAGCGTCGCGGCGCTGACCGTCTACGACATGTGCAAATCGGTCGATCGCGGAATGGTCGTCACCGATCTGCGTTTGCTGCGCAAATCCGGCGGCAAGTCCGGCGATTACGAGGCTGCCTCATGATATCCGTCGAAGAAGCCCTGTCCCGTCTCCTTGCGCCGCTCGCCCCGGTGCCCCCCGAGCAACTCGCCCTCGCCGATTGCGTCGGCCGCGTGCTGGCCGAGGATGTCGCGGCGCGGCGCACCCAGCCGCCGTTTGCGGTATCGGCGATGGATGGCTACGCGGTGCGCGCCGCCGATGTCCAAGCGATCCCGGCGAGCCTGCACATCGTCGCCGAAATCCCGGCCGGCGCCTCCTATTCCGGCACGCTCGGCGAGGGCGAGGCCGCGCGGATCTTCACCGGCGCGCCACTTCCGGCCGGCGCCGACGCAATCGTGATCCAGGAGGATACCAAGCGCCACGGCGACCGGGTCGAGGTGCTCGAAGGAGCACCGCGTGGGCGCTATGTGCGCCGCGCCGGGCTCGACTTTTCTGAGGGCGAGGTGCTGCTGCGCGCCGGCAAACGGTTGACCCCGCGCGACATCGGCCTCGCCGCGGCGATGAACCGGCCGTGGCTGTTTGTCTATCGCCGCCCGCGCGTCGCGATTCTGTCGACCGGCGACGAGATCGTGATGCCCGGCGACCCAATCGGCCCGAACCAGATCGTCAGCTCAAACCTGCTCGCCCTCGCCGCCTTCATGACCGCGAGCGGCGCCGAGCCGGTGATGGTCGGCAACGCGCCCGACGACCCCGACGCCCTGCGCCGGATCGCCGCGGCGGCGCGCGGCGTCGACCTGTTCATCACCACCGGCGGCGTCTCGGTCGGCGAGCACGATCTGGTGCGCGGCGTGTTGAGCGAAGATGGGCTGGCGATCGATTTCTGGGAAATCGCGATGCGCCCCGGCAAGCCATTGATGTTCGGGCACTATCGCAACGTCCCGATGGTCGGGCTGCCGGGCAACCCGGTGTCGACGCTGGTGTGCTCGCAGGTGTTTCTGCGCCCGGCGCTGCGCCGCCTCGCCGGATTGCCCGATGGCTCCGACCCGCCGCTCAGCGCGCGGCTCGGCGTGCCGCTCAAGCAGAACGATCGGCGCCAGGATTATCTGCGCTCGCGCCTGTCACGCGCGCCCGACGGCACCCTCGAAGTCGTGCCGTTCGAGGTCCAGGATTCGTCGATGATGCGCCCGCTCGCCGCGTCGGATTGCCTGGTGATCCGCCCGCCGCACGCCCCGCCGCTGTCGACCGGCGCCGAGGTGCCGATCATCTCGTTCGGCGGCGACGCGCTGCCGCTCTGAGGCTTTCGCCGGGAGGCAATCGCCCGCGCCGACGTTTACCGGGAAACCCTAGAACGGAGGCCAGCGATGTACGTGGCACGGTTTTCCTATGATGTGCTGCCGACCGACCGCCAGCAGGCGCTCGGTTTCATCCAGCGCGAGGTCGATGCGGCGCGCGGCAAGGGCCTCGGCGCGCGGCTTCTCGTACCGCTGACCCGCGGTCCGCATGGCGGGCCGGCGCTGCAGTTCGAGGTCGAGCTCGCCAGCCTCGACCAGCTCGACCAGTTCCGCGGCCACGGGGTCGAATCGCGAGAGACGACCGGCGACTGGATGCGCGCGTTCAGCGAAATCCTGACCGCACCGCCGGCGGTCGAGATTCTGCGGGTCGACGACGGCAAGCGGTAAGCGCGGCCCTCGCCGTCTGGCAATCGCCGCTACGGCAAGAGCTTGCCCGGATTGAGCAATCCGGCCGGGTCGAGTGCGGCCTTGATCTTGCGCATCATGTCGAGTTCGGCGCCGCCGCGCCATTCCGGCATCATGTAGGGCTTGAGCCGACCGATCCCGTGCTCGGCCGAAAAGCTGCCGTCGAGCGCGCGCACCACCGCGTTGACCGCGTCCATCAATTCGTGGTCTCGGGCGAGAAACCCCGCCGGGTCGGCGCCCGCCGGCTGCACCAGGTTGAAATGGATGTTGCCGTCGCCGAGATGGCCGAACGGCACGCAGACGATGCCGGGCACCAGCGCCTCGCACGCCGCGCGCGCTCGGCGGATCAATTCCGGCACCTTCGACACCGGCACCGAGATGTCGTTTTTGACCGAGGCGCCGGCGCGCTTCTGCGCCTCGGAATGCTCCTCGCGCAGTTTCCAGATCGCCGCCTGTTGGATGCCGCTCTCAGCGATCACCGCGTCGTCGATCAGCCCGTCAGCCATCGCCGCGCCGAGCGAGTGTTCGAGTTGGATCTTGAGGTCGGTGCCTTCACGCGGGGTCGCCAGTTCGACCAGCACATAGTGCGCGGCGGGCGCCGACAACGGCAGGATCGTGCCCGGGACGTGTCGCAGCACCAGATCGACGCCGGCGCCCGACATGTACTCATAGGCCTGGATCGCCGCCGCGTCGTGACGCTGCAACCGGCTGAAAACCTCTAGTGCGGCGTCTTCCGAGGGCACCCCGCACAGCGCCACCGCGGTCTCGCGCGGCCGCGGCCACAGCTTGAAGACAGCCGCGGTGATAATGCCGAGCGTTCCTTCGCTGCCGACAAACAACTGGCGCAGGCAATAGCCGGTATTGTCCTTGTGCAGCCGCCGGAGCCCGTTCCACACCTGTCCGTCAGGCAGCACCACTTCGAGCCCAAGCACGAGGTCGCGCGCATTGCCATAGCGCACCGTGTTGTTGCCCCCGGCATTGGTCGCCAGCACCCCGCCGATCTGCGCCGAGCCCTCAGAGCTGATCGACAACGGCAAGAGGCACCCGGCCTCTTCTGCCGCGGCCTGCGCGGCCTTCAACACGACGCCGGCCTCGATCTCCATCGTCATGTCGATTGGGTCGATCGCCCGCACCCGGTTCATCCGCGACAGGCTGAGCACGATCTGCGACCCGTCTTCACTGACCGCGGCGCCGCCGACCATACTGGTATTGCCGCCCTGCGGCACGATCGGCACCCACGCCTCGGCGCACAGCCGGACCGCATCGGCGACCTCGCCGGTGTTCCCCGGGCGCAACACCGCCGGGGTGCGCCCGTGATAGAGCCGCCGCCAATCCTCGCAATAGGCGTCGGTGTCGGCCGGATCGGTCAGCAGCCCGCGGGCGCCGAGGCGGTCGCGCAGACGGTCGATCAGGCGGCGATAATTCTGGTTCATCGCAATTCCCGTCACTTCGGCCGCCATCGTAACCTCTCCCGCGGCGTAACGGCTATGCTGGGCCGCGCCGGTAAGCGGGAGGCATCGATGCACGCCGTGATCTTTGAAGTGTGGCCAAAGGCGGAGGGCCGCCAGGACTATCTCGACATCGCCGCCGCGCTGCGGCCCGAACTCGACAAGATCGACGGGTTCATCTCGATCGAGCGGTTCGAGAGCCTGAGCGAGAAAGGCAAGGTGCTGTCGCTGTCATTCTGGCGCGACGAGGCGGCGATCGCCGAATGGCGGCGGCTTGAACGCCATCTCCGCGCGCAGGAGAAAGGCCGCGCCGAGCTATTTCGTGACTACCGCCTGCGCATCGCCGCGGTGGTGCGCGACTACGGCATGAACGAGCGCGACGAGGCGCCGCCCGATAGCAAAGCCCGCCACGGGTGATGCGCTGCGTCCCCGGCACGATCCCGCCGGGCGGCGCCCTGCGCCTATTCCGCCGCCTGCTTCACCGGTTCGGCCGAAGCGCGCAGTTTTTCCATGACTTCCCAGTTGGTGTAGCGGGTGAAGCCGTTTTCGTCGAAGAACAGGATCGGCCCGCTGCAGATGAACAGATAGGTCGTGTCTTCAAGCGCTGTCGTCGCGTCGTGCAGTACGCCCGACGGCTCGTAGACGTAGTCGCCGGCGTTGAGCAAGCCGTCACGCACCTGGAGTTTGCCCGAGACGATCCACACATGCGCCCCGGCGAGGTGCTTGTGCGGCGGCGCGGCGTAGCCCTTTTTCCAGTGATGCAGCGAAGCCCAGGTCCCGGTCTCGCGGCCGACCCACAGCACCTTGACCCGCGATAGCGGCGACTGATCGATCCACGGCGCATCCGAGCGGATCAGCGTATCCTGGATGTCCTGAAACACGGGCCTGATGTCCTGCGGCAGCGGCATTGCTTCCTCCCTTTCTAAAACCTCTCCTGTCCCGTCACCCGGCCAGGATCGGGAAAATCGCGATAGAGCGCAAAGAACGCGTCCTTGACCTGCGAATTGACCGCATGGTGAAAGCCCTCAATCGGTTCGGCGCGCGCCGACACCCGACCGAACGCCTCGTCCATCTGAGCCATCGTCGCGAAATCGAGCGTGACGTGAAACTCCGGCAATTGCGGCGGCGCCAGCCCGAGCTTGCGGCGAGTCACGCGATACCCCTCGATGAGCCCGCGCTCTTTCAGATGATCGAGATAGGCCCGGACCGAGGCGGCAAATTCGAGGTCGTGAACGCCGTCCTTCAGGTTAAACCAGGCGTGATAGACGTTCATGGCACCTGCGCCAGTTCGCTGCTTACCCGCCGATCCAGTGAAAGCCTTTCGCCATCAACCCAGCCAAACCGAGCGCCACAATTATGATTGCGCCAAACAGAAGACGAAATCGGTTCGAGCGTCCCGTTTGATCTCTCGAATATCAGATTTGATCTCATTCAGATCACCCTGAATGTGCTCGATATGTGCTTCCAACTTGGCGACGCGCGCTTCCATGCCAGGATCATGGGGGCCGCCTCCGCCTACTGCAAGCGGGGCAGAAACCAGCCGAACTACTTTACCTCCTTGGTCTTCCGTTCCGAGCGCCATTTGTCAAAGACCTGCTTAAGGACAAGGCGAAGGTTTCCGCAGTTTGTGCAGCTCAGCGGTATATATGCAACAAATACCTCGTTCAAAGGACGAGTGAAATTTTCTTCTATTCCTAGAGGAAGCAGAGCTGAAATAGGAGAATCTGAATGGACTCCCCAAGAATCGTTTCCACATAATTCGCATTCGCTATGTTTCCATTTTTCAGCAATGAAATCATCTATCTCCTCTATATATTTGTCTTCCTTTGATTCCGACATGATCCAATCCTGCTCAAGACAGAACTCTTCCCGATGAACCACCCCTGAGGATAATCCACCGGGAAGGTCGGATGGGTGGACTCAGGGAAACCGCGACACGTCGGTCGCCTTTTCGGTGATGAATTCGAGCAGCGCCGGCTTGCCTTCCTTGGTGGCGGCGATGCCGCGCTTGATTGCGTCCTTGATCTGGCCCGGCTCGGTGACGCGCTCGCCGTGGCCGCCCAGCGCTTTGGCAAAATCGGCGTAATTGCCGCTGATGTCGGTCGAGCGGTACTTCTCGGTCGACACCGGCATCACCTTCAATTCGATCGCCATCGAGAAATTGTTCGACAGGATCGACAGGATCGGCAGCCGCTCGCGCACCGCGGTCTCGAAATCCATGCCGGTAAAGCCGATCGCCGCATCGCCCCAGAAATTGATGCACAGCTTGTCGGGGTTGGCGAGCTTGGCGCCCATCGCGAGGCCGAGCCCGTAGCCGAGTTGCGTCGTCTTGCCCCAGCCGAGATACGACAGCGGCGTGTCGCTCTGCCAGAACGGTGACAGCTGATCGCGCGGGCTGCCGGCGTCGTGGGTGATGATCGTCTTGTTGGGGTCGACCGTGTGCAGCAGGTCCCAGACCACCCGGTAGGGCGAGATCGGCGCCGAATTCGCGGTCAGCCGCGGCATCCACTTGCCGAGCCATTCCTCGCGATGGCTGCGGATTTCCCGCGATACCGCCGCGAGCCGGTCGCGCGGCTTGCCCTTAAGCCGGTCCTTGACCTCGGCGAGCACCGCATCGAGCGTCAGCCCGGCATCGCCGACCGCCGCGAGATCCACCGGCACGTCCTTGTTGATCGCACAAGGATCGAGCGTCGCGTGGATGATCTTCTTGCCCTTTGGCATCGCCGTGCCAAAGCTGGTGCGGGTAAAGCTGCAGCCGATGCCAAAGACCGTGTCGGCGTTCTGCAGGAAGTGCCAAAGATGCTCGCCGATGCCGATGCCGCCCGAGCCCAGGGACAGCGGGTGGCTCTCCGGAAACGCGCTCTTGCCGCCCAGCGTCGTCATCACCGGCGCTTCGAGCAGCTCGGCGAGCGCCTTCAGCTGCGTCCAGGCCTTGGCGTAGTGCACGCCCTGGCCGACATGCAGGACCGGCCGCTGCGCCGCGACCAGCGCCTCGGCGATCTTCGAGACCGATTGCGGGTCGGGGGCACTCTTCAGCCGCGGCGCCGGCCTGTATTCGGCGACCAGCTCGTCCGGGATGTCGGAGCGCAGGATATCGGTCGGAAACTCGACCAGAACCGGGCCCGGCCGGCCGTTGTGAACTTGGGTGAAGGCCCGCCGCAGCGCCTCGACAGCGGCGTCGGCAACGGTCACCTGCTCGCACAGCTTGGTGACATGACGGAAATTGAGCGCAGCGCTGAAGTTAGGGTGCACTTGGTTGACGTTGCGCGCATAGCCGGCCGGTAGCACGACGACGGGAGTGGAGTCGCCGTAGGACTGCGCGACACCGCCAAAGGCGTTTTCGGTGCCCGGCCCATGCTGCATGACGAAAACGCCAACCTTGTCGCCCGAGGTGGTCTTGGCGACCGCGTCGCACATGTGCAGGCCGATGCGCTCCTGCCGTACCATGATCGTGCGGATATCCTCTTGCGCCGCGCCTTCGATGATCGGGTTGACCGGGTAGCCGATCAGCCACTCGACCCCCTCTTTCTTGAGGATTTTGGCGATCGCATTGATGACTTGCATGGGGGCGCTCCTCGGTCTGCGCGACAGGTGAATGGCAGGCGCAGCTTAAGCCATCGCGATGGCACGCGATACCGGCTCTTCGCGCAAAACCGAGGCGCCGGGGCGCGTGGCCGCGCGCCATATGCGAAACGCCGGCGGGGTTTCACCCGCGGCGGTTCACAGGTCGGTCTTGGTGTTGGTCCCCGGGTACAGGGTCGCCCGGCTCCAGCCCGACCAGTCGCCCGCGACCGGGTGTTTCGGGTCGCGATCGTGGCGCCAGCACACCCCGACGCCGTCAGGCACCTGGAGCGGAGACTCGTCGTCCTGTTTCATCAGGATGGTCTTGGTCGAGATGAATCCCGGACCGCGGCTGTCGCAATCGGCGCTCTTGGTCACCACGATCTGTACATGAACCTGATCCCATTCCGAATTGTGCAGCACCAGCTTTGCATACCCGGACGGTACTGAGTCGCCGCACCCGCTCAACAACAGCGCCAGCCCCCCCGCAAGCCACAAACCCCTGTGCATCGATCCTCCGCGATGTGCCGGGCCGCCCCCGCGGCCGCTCGGATCAGTACGGGCGGTCGCCCTTGATCTGGGTGCGGTGCATAACCCGCCGCGCCGCCGGGTCGAACGCGTCGCGGCGATGCATGACGCAGCGGTTGTCCCACAGGATCAGATCGCCGACCCGCCACTGCTGATACCACGCGAGTTCGGGCTTGGCGGCATGTGCCCACAGCGCGTCGAGCAGCGCCTCGCTGTCGGCGAGCGGCAAGCCCGGGATATAGGCGTTGCGCCGGCGGCCGAGAAACAGCGCCGGGCGCCCGGTGACCGGGTGGGTGCGCACGAGGGGGTGATCGGCGCCGACGGTCTGCGACGGGTCGGCCGCATCGACAAAGCCGCGGCGCAATTCGCCGGTGCTGTTGCGGCTCGCGTCATGACGGCAAACCCGCCCCTCGATCTGCCGGCGCAAATCAGCGGGCAATGTTTCGAGCGCCAGGTACATGTTGCTGAACCCGGTGTCGCCGCCGCTGTCCGGCACTTCGAGCGAATAGAGCGCCGAGGCCTGCGGCGGCTCGGCGATATACGACATATCGGTGTGCCACACCGCCTCGTAGGCGCCGAGCTGGCCGATCGCAACGCCATTTTCGACGACGTTGGAAATGATCATCACGTATTGCTTCTGGTCCTCGCCGGCGATCTTGACGTTCGCCGCCGCGATCGGGGCCCAATCGAGTTCGCCGAATTGCGCGCTGAACCGCTTCAAATCGTCATCGCTGAGGTGCTGACCACGAAACCGCAACACCAGATTGTCGGCCCAGGCCTCTTTGATCGCCGCGGTAATTTCCGGCGTCAGCGGTTGCGACAGGTCGACACCCTCGACATTGGCGGCGAGCGCCGCCCCGCTCGGCCGCACCGAAACCCGCTGCCGTTCCATCACCGCCATCGTCCGTCCTCCGCTTCCGCCCGTCTTGCGACGCCCGCCGCTCTGCGGCGACGAGCTCATAATGCCTCAGGATGCGCTCTCCCGCACCCCTGTGCAACGCAGCCTGCCATTGATCGTGCTGGAACCCGCAGCTAGGTTGGCGCCCGATCGCTCGCAAGGAGTTGCCAATATGCCCGATGATGTCCGCAAGCCCGTGGTCGACAAATCTCGCCTGCCGAGCCGGCACGTCACGGTCGGGCCGGAACGCGCGCCGCACCGCGCCTTTCTCTATTCGATGGGCCTGAGCCGCGAGCAGATCGAGGATCAGCCGCTGGTCGGCGTCGCGACCACGTGGAACGAGGCGGCGCCGTGCAACATCGCCCTCGCCCGTCAGGCGCAGGCGGCGAAAAAAGGTGTCGCCGCCGCGCACGGCACGCCGCGCGAGTTCACTACGATCACCGTGACCGACGGCATCGCGATGGGCCATGCCGGGATGAAGGCCTCGCTGATCAGCCGCGAGATCATCGCCGATTCCGTCGAGTTGACGATGCGCGGCCATTGCTACGACGCGCTGGTCGGCCTCGCCGGCTGCGACAAATCGCTGCCCGGCATGATGATGGCGATGGTCCGGCTCAATGTGCCGAGTGTGTTCATGTACGGCGGCTCGATCATGCCCGGCCGGTTTCGCGGGCACGACGTGACGATCGGCGACGTTTACGAGTGGGTCGGCAAGCACAGCATCCAGGGCTGCACAGACGAGGATCTGCACGAATTGGAATGCGTCGCCTGCCCGTCCTCCGGGTCGTGCGGCGGCCTGTTCACCGCCAACACGATGGCCTGCGTTTCGGAGGCGATCGGCCTTGCGCTGCCCGGCTCGGCCGGCGCGCCGGCGCCCTATGATTCGCGCGACGCCTTTGCCGAAGCCTCCGGCCAGCAGGTGATGGAGCTGATTCGGCTCAACCTCCGGCCGCGCGACATCGTGACCCGCAAATCGCTGGAAAACGCCGCGACTGTCGTCGCCGCGGCCGGCGGCTCGACCAATTCCGGCCTGCACCTGCCGGCGATCGCCAACGAGGCCGGGATCGATTTCGACCTGCACGAGGTCGGCAAGATCTTTGCCCGCACGCCCTATATCGGCAACCTCAAGCCGGGCGGGCACTATGTGATGAAGGACCTTTACGACATCGGCGGGGTCGCGGTGCTGATGAAGACGCTGCTCGACGGCGGCTACCTGCACGGCGACTGCATGACCGTGACCGGCAAGACGATCGCTGAAAACCTCAAGGATGTCGTCTTCCCGACCGGTCAGGACGTGGTGCGGCCGATCACCAACCCGTATTCGCCGACCGGCGGGGTCGTCGTGCTCAAGGGCAACCTTGCGCCGCAAGGGGCGATCGTGAAGGTGGCCGGCATGGAACGGCTGCGGTTCACCGGGCCGGCACGCTGCTTCGATTGCGAGGAAGACGCTTTCGCCGCGGTCAACAGCCGCAGCTACAAGGAAGGCGATGTCCTCATCATCCGCTACGAAGGGCCCAAGGGCGGGCCGGGAATGCGCGAAATGCTGCAGACCACCGGCGCGCTGGTCGGCCAGGGCATGGGCGAAAAGGTCGCGCTGATCACCGACGGCCGGTTCTCGGGCGCGAGCCACGGGTTCTGCATCGGTCATGTCGGACCGGAGGCCGCGGTCGGCGGCCCGATCGGGCTGCTCAAGGACGGCGACATGATCACGATCGACGCGGTCAAGGGCACGATCGACGTGGCGTTGTCGGAGGCCGAGCTGGCCTCCCGCAAAGCCGCCTGGACGCCGCGCCGGCACGACTACCAGTCCGGCACGCTGTGGAAATACGCGCAGACGGTGGGCGACGCCGAGCAGGGCGCGGTCACGCACCCCGGCGGCAAGGCCGAGACGCACGTGTATGCTGATATCTGACACAGGGACGGGCGCTGCCGAGCAGCGCCCGTCCCTGTACGGTTGACGATGCGCGCATCAGTCTGCATTTTGCGGTTGATGGGGATGGAGTTCCCCGAAACCGCCCGAAAGGGCTGATGACTCCTACCGGATCGGCGGTGGGGCTCTGTCTGAAACCCGCTGCTCAGGCGGGTTTTTTTGTTGCGTTGGCGGAGGCCTCGGAGAGCGCGGCTCGATGATCGTAACCTATTTGTGGATTGCCGCCGGCGGCGCGCTCGGCAGCATGGGGCGGTTCTGGCTCGGCGCGCTGGTGGTCGAGACCGCCGGCCCCGGGTTTCCCTGGGGCACGCTGCTGATCAACATCATCGGCTCGTTCGTGATCGGGTTTTTCGGCGCGCTGACCGGGCCGGGCGGGCGCTTTCCGGCGTCGTTCGACATCCGCGCCTTTGTGATGGTCGGGGTCTGCGGCGGGTTCACGACGTTTTCCGCCTTCAGCCTGCAGACCCTCGAACTGGCGCGCGAGAACCATTGGCTGCAGTCGAGCGGCAATGTCGTGCTGTCGGTCGCGCTGTGCCTGATCGCGGTGTGGGCCGGGCACGCGCTCGGCGCGGCGCTGATGCCGGCAGCCACGCCGGAGTAGCGGCCGCTACTCCGCGAACGCGGGCATCACCTCGCGGGCGAACAGGCGCAGGTGGTCGAGCCGCCCGGCGAGGTCGATCACCATGATGTATTCGACGCCCCCTTCCTGGAGCCGCTTTATGCGGCTGATAATCTCGTCAGGCCGGCCGATCAGCGCGTCGCGCTCGGTCAGCGCATGCCGCTCGGCCTGGGTCAGCGGCTTGCGCGGGCGCCCGAGGGTCGGCGCCTCGCCGGTCGGCGACAGCGACAGTTGCTCGACCTGCGCCAGGAACTTGGCACGCAGTTCGCGCGCCGCTTCGCGCTCGCTGTCGTTCATCGCGATATGCAGCGCGCGGGTCAGGCCGACCGTCGACGGATCGAAGGTTCGGCCTCGCGCTTCGATCGCGCGCCGATAGATCGAAACGCCTTCGGCGACCGTCTCCGGACCGCCGCCCTGGCCGAGCAGCAGGTTATAGCCCTGGTCGGCGGCATAGCGGATCGAATTGGGGCTGGCGGCGCCGACCCAGAACGGCGGGTGCGGCTTCTGCACCGGCGCCGGCTCGATCACGACGTCTTCGTAATGCCAGAATCGGCCGTGATGCGAGAACCGGCCCGGAGTGGTCCATGCCTTGCGGAGGAATTCCGCAGTTTCTTGATAGCGCTCGTCGGCTTCGGTCATCGGCATGCAAAAGCCGTGAAACTCGCCCCAGCGATAGCCCTTGCCGATGCCGAAATCGAACCGGCCGTTCGACAAAAGGTCGAGCGTCGCGGCCTGCTCGGCGAGCAGCGCCGGGTTGTGCCATGGCAGCACCAGCACCGCGGTGCCGAGGCGGATTGTTGAGGTCTTCGCCGCCAGGTAGGTCAGGAAATTGATCGTCGCCGAGATCTGGCCGAACCCGGTGAAATGATGCTCCACCAGAAATACGCTGCAAAAGCCGAGCGCCTCGGCCTCGCAGATATAGTCGATGTAGTCGCTATAGATGCGGCTATCGCTCGCCTGCTCGCCCGGATCGGTGCGCGCGCCGCCAAACAATCCAAACCGCATCTGCCACCTCTCTGCCGTCACGCCTTTGTGGCGGCAGGTTAGACCGACAGCCTTGGGGTTGTCGCGGAGTTCCGCGTCCGCGCCCCGCATTCCCCGGAAGGCCCGCGGCGCGGGCTTTCCGGGGGTCGGTCACGACGCGGCGCCTATTTCTTTGCGGCGGCGTAGGGATACACCGCCTTGCCGGTCGCGAATTTCGGCGGCCACAGGATCGTCTGGCGCTCGTCGGTCTTCCACTGGTCGAGGTCATTGCCCTGCACGCCATGATATTGCACGGTCAGCACGCGCGGCTCGGCCCATTCACCGTTCGGCCCGTATTTGATGGAGCCCTCGATCGTGTTGAACGTATGCGTGCGGCAGTACTCGGCGAGCTTGGTCTGGTCGGTGCCCTTGGTGCCCTCGATTGCCTGCTGCACGACTTGGAGGTTGGCGTAGGCAAACGGCGCCAGATAGAAGCCGAGCGGATCGACGCCCGCGCCCTTGGCCTTTCCCTGGTACCTCTTCAGGAAATCATCCACGCCGGGGAATTTCAGCGTCTTGGCCGGCTCCCAGAAATCGTAATCGATGATGCCGTTGAGCTGTGGGCCGAGCTGCTTCTTGATGGCCGCGTATTGCAGGCCGACCAAGCCGCCGCCGAACATCTTGGCGTTAAGCCCGATCTCGTGTGCGGCGTGAACCATGCCGACCGCATCGGGTGGGTACGAGGCACTGAACACGACATCGGGGTTGGTCGCGTTGATCGCCCGGATGATCGGGGTGAAATCGGTCGTCGACGGCGGATAGGTCTTGTCGTAGACGATCGTGAGCCCGGCCGCCTTGGCGTTCTTGCGCGCACCGTCCGCCGCGTTGTGCGGAAAATCGGCATCGGCGGCGACGATCGCCAGCGTCTTGGGCTTCGGGTTCTGCTCCGCGGCAATCGCGAAAAAGCCCTGCGAGAACGAGGCGCTGGGGTCCGGCCCGCCGGTCGGCACCATCGAGAAGTAGCGGTCGTAGTGGAATTGCCTGTTCACATCGAGCCCGAACAGCCCAAAGAACGTCATCTTGTGCTGCATGATGATCGGCATCGCCGGTGCCAGCAGGTTAGTGCCGTAATCGCCGACCACGATGTCGACCTTGTCGACGTCGAGAAGCTTGGTGAAGATGCCCGGCACGGTGGCCGGGTTCGACTGGTCGTCGTAATAAATCAGCTTGACCGGACGGCCGAGCAGCCCGCCCTTGGCGTTGATTTCCTGCTCCCAGATCTGCATCGCCAGCAACGCCTGCTTGCCGGCGCCCGCGAGCCCGCCGGTCAGCGCCATGCCGAAGCCGATCTTGATCGGCGGCTTGCTCTGCGCCTTTACCCCTGTCCCGCCGGTGACCAGCAGCGCTGCGGCAGCCAGCGGCAGCAACACACGTCTTGTCAGCGATCTCGGCATTCCCATCCTCCCGGTTGATTAGCGCGATTAATTAATTCGATCCTACCCCAACACGCGCTCGGCGCGCGCCGCAAAAGTGCCGCAACTGCAATATCCTGCCGGTTGTCTCGGCGTGCCCGGCGGCGATACGCTACCCGCCGGCGACCTGCTGCCGACGAGGAAGCGAGATAGGCGATGAAGGCGATCCTGCTCACCCGCGCCGGCGGCCCCGAGGCGCTTGAATACACCGAGATGCCGACTCCGGAGCCTGGCCCCGACGAGGTTCTGGTCGCCGCCGACACGATCGGCGTGTCGATGCCCGAGGTGCTGGTGCGCCGCGGCACCTATGCCTGGATGCCGCCGCTGCCGGCGATCCCGGGCATCGAGATGAGCGGCGTGATCGTCGGCTGCGGCCGCGATGCGCGCGACCACGAGCTCGGCGAAAAGGTCTTCATCAGCGCCCGCGACCTGCCGGTGCGCGCCGGCTGCTACGCCGAATACATCGCGGTGCCGAGCGCGGCCGCGCACAAATTGCCGCCGCAATGCGATCTCGAAGGCGCAGCGTGCCTGTCGAACTACCACGTCGCCTATCACGCGCTGCACACCGCCGCGCGCGGCGTCGAGGCCAAGACCGTGCTGGTCTACACCGCTGCCGGCGGGGTCGGCAGCGCCCTGGTGCAGCTCGCGCTGATCGCCGGGATGCGGGTGATCGGCGTCGCCGGCGGCGAGGCGAAACGGCGCGCCGTGCTCGGCCTTGGCGCGCACCGCGCGATCGACCATCGCAGTGAAGACGTCGTTGCCCGCGTCAAGGAGGCGACCGACGGACGCGGCGTCGACCTGATCCTCGACCCGATCGGCGGCAAGGGCTTCGCCCGCAACTTTGCGATGCTCGCGCCGCTCGGCCTCGTCGTTTCCTACGGCCGGCTCGACGGCCCGCCCGACCCGGGCTTTGTCGAGGCGATGCGTGCGCACCATTCTGTGAGCCCGGCGGTGCGGTTTTTCACGATCCATAGCTTCGACGACCGGCCCGACATTCGCGCCGCCGCAAGCGAGACGCTGATCGGGCACCTCGCCGCCGGCCGCATCGCCCCCTTGATCCATGACCGCCTGCCGCTCGCCGAGGCGGGCCGCGCCCAGGCGATGCTCGAAGCCGGCGAGGTCATCGGCAAAGTGCTGCTCAAGCCGTAGGTCACTGAAACCGCGGCTTGACCTCTTTGCACATCAGCCGCAGCGCGTTCATCACCCGGTCGTGCGGGATGATGCCGCCGCAGTTCAATTCGGCGAGGATGCCGTCAAACCCGATCTCGTCCTGCAGCGCCTTCAACCGCGCTGCGACCGTTTCGGGCGAGCCGACGATGACGTTGTCGCGGGTCACGTCGGCATAGGTCAGGCTCTTCAGGTGCTCGGCGCGGGCGATAAACTCCGGCCGGCCTGAGCGGCGCGCCGATTCGGCGATCAGCTCGTATTGCAACCGATAGAAGTGCTCGACGCTCTCGCGCGCCTCATCGTGCGCCCGCTCATCGGTCTCGGCTATGTAGATGGGACCGGCGACATAAACCGGGCCGCGACCCGCGCGGCCGGCAGCCTTCCACCCTTCCTGATAGGTCGCGACCTGGCGCTTCACCTCGGTCCAGGTCGAATGCCGGGTGCTGGCGAACACCGGATAGCCGAGCCCGCCGATCGCCGGAAACGTGTCGGGGGTGCTGGCCGCGATGCGGATCGGCGGCATCGCGCCGTTATACGGGTGCGGCACACAGGTCACGTCGTCGAATTGGTAGTAGCGGCCATTATACGAAAACCGCGGCTTCGACCACGCCTCCTTGACGACGTCGAGGATCTCGGCAAAGCGCTCGCGGCTCTCGCTGTACGGCACCTGATACGCGTCGTAGGTGCTGACGACGCCGCTCCGCCCGACCCCGAAGATCAGCCGCCCCTTGCTGATCTGGTCGACCGTGGCGGCCTCTTCGGCGAGGCGCAGCGGATGGCACAGCGGCAGCACCTGCACCGCGATGCCGATCTTCATCCGGTCGGTGCGGCCGGCGATCGCGCTAGCGATTGCCAGCGGCGCCGACAGATGCGTGCGCTCGGGGGCGAAATGGATTTCGGCCAGCCACATCACGTCGAGGCCCCAGCGCTCGGCGGCGTCGACCTGCGCCATCGCCTCGTCGAAGGCCTCTCCGTCGCTGCGCCCCGGCAACGACGGAAACTCGTGAAACATGCCGAATTCCATAAGCGCTACTCCCGTGCCTCGAACCGAAGCCAAAGCCGATTTTTCGATTTCTCGGACGGGCTCAAATCCCCAGCCGCACCAGATGCGCCTCGGGATACCTGAGCCCCGACGCGGCGCCCGGCCGGAACGTGCGCTCGAGCACGTCCTCGGTGTCGGCCGACAGGTGCAGCGCGGCCGCCGCGGCATTCTCTTCGAGCCGATGGGTGTGGCTGGTACCGGGGATCGGCACGATGAACGGCTTGCGCGACAGCACCCAGGCGAGCGCGAGCTGGGCTGGGGTGCAGTTTTCGGCCTGGGCATGGGCCTTCAATTCCTCGACCAGCGCCAGGTTCTGCTTAAGGTTTTCGGGCTGAAAGCGGGGCATCCGGCGGCGGGCGTCGCCCTCGCGCAGGTTGGCCAGATCGCTGACGTTGCCGGTCAGCATGCCGCGCCCCAACGGGCTGTAGGCGACAAAACCGATGCCCAATTCCTCGCACAGCGGCAGGATCTCGTCCTCGACGTCGCGCGACCACAGCGAATACTCGATCTGCACGGCGGCGATCTTGTGCACCGCGTGCGCCCGGCGAATCGTCGCCGGACCGACTTCGCAGATCCCGAGGTGCCGCACCTTGCCTTGGCGTACAAGGTCGGCCATCGCGCCGATTGTGTCCTCGATCGGTACGTCGACATCAACGCGGTGGATGTAGTAGAGGTCGATCGCGTCGGTTTCGAGGCGCTTCAAACTTTTGTCGCAGCATTCTTTGACGTATTCGGGCCGCCCGTCGGCAAAGCGCGGGCCGCCCTGCAGCTGGACATTGCCGAACTTGCTGGCGACGACATAGTCGCCGCGGTGGCCTTTCAGAACCTTGGCGATCAGTTCCTCGTTGCGTCCGTTGCCGTAGGCGTCGGAGCTGTCGAGAAAATTGACGCCGATCTCGCGCGCCCGGCGCAGCGTCGCCAGTGCCGCCTCGGGGTCCGGCATGTCGTAGAACGGGGTCATCGTCCCGCAGCCGAGCCCGACCGCCGACACCTCAAGATCGCCGAGTTTCCGCCGCTGCATCTCTTTCCTCCTCATCAGTCGCGCGGACGATATGATCCTCGCGACCCTTCTGCCAACCATGGAGAACCGGAATGCCCCGCTACCGCCAGCTCGACGAGGCCGAACTCGACGCCGAACAGCACCGCGTCTTCAACGATTGCAAGGCGGGGCCGCGCGGCTCGGTGCCGCCGCCGGTCTATGTCTGGCTGGCGAGCCCCGGCCTTGCCGACCATGCGCACAAGCTTGGCGGCCACGTCCGCTTTGGTACTGCCTTTACCCCGAAGCAGACCGAGATCGCGATCCTGTGCACCGCGCGCTATTGGACCGCGCAGTTCGAATGGGCCGCGCATGTCCGGCTCGGGCTGCAGGCCGGGCTGACGCAGGAGCAGATCGACGCGATCGCCGAGCGGCGCAAGCCGCACTTCGCCGACCCCGACGACCAACTCGTCTATGATTTCGCCACCGCCTATTACCGCGACCACCGCGTCGACGACGCCACCTTTGCCAAGGTCGAAGGCCGCTGGGGGCGCCGTGGCGTCGTCGATCTCGCGGGGTTGATCGGCTACTACTCGTTCGTCTCGGTCACCCTCAACGTGTTCGAGGTGCCGATCCCGCCCGGCGCCAAACTGCTCGAAAAATAGCCTTCTATTTGCCCCGACCGTCGGCGGCACAGCGGCACTGGTCGACCTGATGCAGCTCTACCATGTTGCCGCTGGGGTCGTTGACGAAGACCTGCTCTGCCTCGGGACCGTTGATGCCGGTCATCGACCAGTATTTGACGCCGAGCCGGTCGAGCTCCGCCTTGGTCGCCTGGATGTCGGCGACAGCCAGCGCAACGTGCGGAATCGTCGGATCCTGGCCCGGGCCCTTGGCGAGCGGCGACGGCTGGGCGCCGGCGATCAGGTGAATCTGGCCGCCCTGCCCGACATTGATCCAGAACCCCGGCACGCCGGGAATCGTCGGGCGGCCGGGATCGGCGCCGAGGCCGAGCACGGTCTTGTAGAAATCCTGCACCGCCGCGAGCTTTTCGGGCATCGCGTCGATTCGGGTCGCATGGTGGTGAATGCCGAGAACCTCGATCGCCATCGGAAAACTCCTGTCGGCTGTTGCTGCCGCTTCCCAAGTGTTCCCTTCGTCCGACACAGCGTCAAGCTCGGGTCTTGGCGAAATCGCGGCGGCTCGGGTTATGGTGCATCCGTAACGTCCCGGCACCTCGTCAATCGACGAAGAACTTAGGAAGCGTGCCGAAAGGAGCCTGCCGATGCGTCTGTCGATCGCGATCATTCTCGCCGTCCTCACGGCGCTCCCCGCATTCGCCCAGGAACCGCCAAGGCCGAGCACCAAACCCGACAAGCCCGCCGGAAAAGTCTGCATGGAGGTCTATCAGCCGGTCTGCGCCGTCAAGGAGGGCCACCCCAAGACCTACAGCAACAAATGCTTTGCCAAGGTCGACGGCGCCACCGACATCACCCCCGGCCCTTGCAGCCCCGGCAAATAACCCCGCGATGCGACTCGCCGATTTCGACTTTACCCTGCCGCGCGCGCTGATCGCCGAGCACCCCGCCGAACCGCGTGAAGCCGCCCGGCTGCTCGTCGTGCCCGCCGCGGGGACGTTTGCCGACCGGCGCATCGCCGATCTGCCCGATCTGCTGCGCCGCGGCGACCTCTTGGTATTCAACGACACCAAGGTGATCCCGGCACGGCTCGTCGGCCGGCGCGATGCGGCCACCGTCGAGATCACGCTGCATCGCGACCTCGGCGGCGGTGCTTGGCGCGCCTTCGCCAAGGGGGCACGGCGGCTGCACCCCGGCGACCGCCTGGTTTTCGCCGAGGATTTCGCCGCGACAGTCGCCGAAAAGCATCCCGAAGGCGACGTGACGCTGCGCTTCGCGATGAAGGCCGACGATTTCCGCGCCGCCCTCGCCCGCCACGGCACGATGCCGCTGCCGCCCTACATCAAGCGCCCGCGCGGCGGCGACCTGCGCGACCGCGCCGACTACCAGACGATGTTCGCGCGCGCCGAGGGCGCGGTCGCAGCGCCGACCGCCGGGCTGCATTTCACCCCCGCGCTGCTCGACCGCATCGCGGCGCTCGGCATCGACTGGCTCACCCTGACGCTGCATGTCGGCCCCGGCACGTTCCTGCCGGTCAAGACCGACGACCCGCGCGAACACAGGATGCACGCCGAATGGGGCGTGCTCGGTGAGGATGCGGCTGCCCGCCTCAATGCCGTGCGCGAGCGCGGCGGGCGCATCGTCGCGGTCGGCACAACCAGCCTGCGCCTGCTCGAAACCGCGGTGTCCGATGACGGCATGTTCCGCCCATTCGCCGGCGAAACGCGGCTCTACATCCTGCCCGGCTATCGCGTTCGCTCGATCGACCTGCTGCTAACCAATTTCCACCTGCCGCGCTCAACCCTGTTCATGCTGGTCGCCGCGCTCGCCGGGCTGGAGCGGATCAAGGCGGCGTATGCCCACGCGATCGCCGCCGGCTATCGCTTCTTCTCCTACGGCGACGCCTGCCTGATCGAGGTCGCGCGGTGAGCCTCGCCTTCACCGTCCTCGCCCGCGATGGCGCGGCGCGCAACGGCCGGCTGGAAACCGCGCACGGGGTGGTCGAAACGCCGGCGTTCATGCCGGTCGGCACCGCGGCTACGGTCAAGGCAATGACGCCAGAGGGAGTCGCCGCGACCGGGGCGCGGATGATCCTCGGCAACACCTATCACCTGATGCTGCGCCCCGGTGCCGAGCGCATCGCGACGCTCGGCGGGTTGCACCGGTTTATGAACTGGCCCTGCGCAATTCTCACCGATTCCGGCGGGTTCCAGGTGCGCTCGCTGGCGGCGCTGCGCAAGATTTCCGAGGAAGGCGTCGCGTTCCGCTCGCATCTCGACGGCAGCCGTCACCTGCTGACCCCGGAGCGCTCGATCGAGATCCAGCATCTGCTCGGCGCCGATGTGACGATGGCGTTTGACGAATGCACCCCGTTCCCGGCCGAGCGCGAGGCGGTCGAGGTCTCGATGGAATTGTCGATGCGCTGGGCCGAGCGCTCGCGCCGCGCCTTTGTCGACCGGCCCGGGCACGGCCTCTTCGGCATCCAGCAGGGCGGCGTGCACCACGATCTGCGCCGTCGTTCGGCCGAGCGCCTGACCGCGATCGGCTTCGACGGCTATGCGATCGGCGGGCTTGCGCTTGGTGAAGGCCAGGCAACGACCTTCGCCGTGCTCGACGAGACGATGCAATACCTGCCGGCAGACCGGCCGCACTATCTGATGGGGGTCGGCAAGCCGTCGGACCTGGTCGGCGCCGTCAAGCGCGGCGTCGACCTGTTCGATTGCGTCCTGCCGACTCGTTCGGGCCGCACCGCCCAGGCCTTCACCCGCGCCGGCACGCTCAACCTGCGCAACGCCCGCCACGCCGACGATCCTGCCCCGCTCGACCTGGAATGCCGCTGCCCGGCTTGCACCGGGTTCAGCCGCGCCTATCTTCATCATCTGGCCAAGAGCGGCGAGATCCTGGCGAGCATGCTGCTGACCGCGCACAACCTGACCTATTACGCCGACCTGATGGCGGCGATGCGCGCGGCGATCGCGGCCGGGCGATTGAGCGAGATCGAGGCCCCCGGATGAGCGTCGTTCCGGGTCAGCTGGGCCACAGCGTGCCGCTCCCCGCCTCGCCCGCCGAGGCGGTTATCGAGTGCGTGCCCAACCCGCACCCCGGCAAACTCTACGCGGCCCGCTTCACCTGCCCCGAATTCACCGCGCTGTGCCCGATCACCGGGCAGCCCGATTTCGCGCATCTCGTCATCGACTATGTGCCGCAGGACTTGCTGGTCGAAAGCAAGTCGTTGAAACTGTTTCTCGGCTCGTTCCGCAATCACGGCGCGTTCCACGAAGACTGTACGCTGACGATCGCCGAGCGGCTGGTCGCCGCGGCGGCGCCGCGCTGGCTCAGGATTGGTGGCTTCTGGTATCCGCGCGGCGGCATTCCGATCGACGTGTTCTACCAGACCGGCGTGCCGCCCGAAGGCCTGTGGCTGCCCGATGCCGGCGTCCCGCCCTATCGCGGCCGGGGGTGATGGAAGCCGCCGCGATCCGCGAGGCAATCCGCGCCGAGGCGCTGGCGCTGGGGTTTGACGCAGTTGGCTTCGCCGCCGCGCATCTTGCCGATGCGGCCCGCGCCGACCTGGCCGAGTTTCTTGCCCGTGGCTATCACGGCGAGATGGGGTGGCTGGCCGACAAGGCCGACCGCCGCGTGGACCCGAAGGTGCTATGGCCCGAGGCGAAAACCGTAATCGTGCTCGGCATGAACTACGGGGGCGGCGCTGACTGCCAAATCCGCGACGACCGCGGGGTCATCTCGGTCTATGCCCGCGGGCGCGATTACCACGACACGATCAAGCAGCGCCTGAAGCGCCTCGGCCGCTGGATCGCCGAACGCTGGCCGTCCGACCTCAAGGTGTTTGTCGACACCGCGCCGGTCATGGAAAAGCCGCTGGCACAACAGGCCGGAGTCGGCTGGCAGGGCAAGCACACTAACCTCGTCTCGCGCGAGTTCGGCTCGTGGCTGTTTCTCGGCGAGATCTACCTGAGCCTGGCGCTCGACCCCGACCCGGCTGAGGTCGACCATTGCGGCAGCTGCTGCGCCTGCCTCGATGCCTGCCCGACCGCGGCGTTTCCGGCGCCCTATCGGCTCGACGCGCGGCGCTGCATCTCGTACCTGACGATCGAGCACAAGGGGCCGATCCCGCGCGAGCTTCGACCGCTGATCGGCAACCGCATCTTTGGCTGCGACGACTGCCTCGCCGCCTGCCCGTGGAACAAGTACGCGCGCGCCACGGCCGAGCCCGATTTTCTGCCGCGCGAGGCGCTGACGGCGCCGCGCCTCGCTGCGCTCGCGGCGCTCGACGATGCCGCTTTCCGCGCGATGTTCGCCGGCACCGCGGTCAAGCGCATCGGCCGCGACCGGTTTCTGCGCAACGTGCTGATCGCGATCGGCAATGGCGAGCCCGGCAACTCCGAGCTGATCGCCGTGGCGGAAGCCTGCCTCGACGACACTTCGGGCCTGGTGCGCGCGACTGCCGCCTGGGCCTATACCCGCCACGCGCCGAGCGCCGATATCTGGCAGCGCGTGCGACACGACCCTGACCCGCTGGTGCAGGCGGAATGTGCAGAGATGGTGGAGGCCCTATGATCGAATTGCGCCCGTTCGCAAAGCTCGGCCAGGAGCATCTCGACTGGCTCGACACCCATTATCACTTCTCGTTCGCGCATTACCGCGACCCCGAGCGCATGGGCTGGGGCGCACTGCGCGTGTGGAACGACGACGAAATCGCGGCCGGCCAGGGCTTTGCGCCGCATCCGCACGCCGACATGGAGATCATCACCTATGTCCGCGATGGCGCCGTGACCCACGAGGACAGCCTCGGCAATCGCGGCCGCACCGAGGCCGGCGACGTACAGGTGATGTCGGCCGGCAGCGGCATCCGCCACGCCGAATACAATCTCGAAACCGGGCCGACGCGGCTGTTCCAGATCTGGATCATCCCGACCCGACGCGGCGGCGAACCGGGCTGGGGCACCCGCCCGTTCCCCAAGACCGACCGCGCCGGCCGGCTGGTCGCGCTGGCGAGCGGGCACGAGAACGACGACGAGGCGCTGCCGATCCGCGCCGACGCGCGCGTGCTCGCCGCGACGCTGGCCGCCGGAGCCCGGCTCAACTACGCGCTGCCGCCGGGCCGTCACGCCTACCTGGTGCCGGTGTTCGGCGCGCTCGACGTCAACGGCATCGCCGCCGGCCCGCGCGACGGCGTCGCGATCCGCGACGAATCGATGCTGACCCTGTCGGCGCGCGAGGCTACCGAGCTGGTTCTGGTCGATTCGGTCTAGCGGCGGCGCGTGGTCACGACACCGGCGCGAGACCGTCCTTGGCCTTGGCACCGGCCAGTTCGATGTTGATTTCGAGCAGCGAGGTGTCGCCGGCTCTGCCGAGATTGACGTGGATCATGTCTTCATTGATCTGCACGTAGCGGCTGACCACGGCGAGCAATTCCTTTTGCAGGCGCGGCAGGAAATCCGGCGCGTCGCGGCCGGCGCGCTCGTGCGCCAGCACGATCTTCAACCGCTCCTTGGCGATCGCCGCGGTTTTCGGACGTGGGGTAAACAGATAGCTGAAAAGGCTCATTTACGCCCTACCGAAAAGAACCCGGAAAAATCCCCGCTTCTCCGGCTTGACGAAACGCATCTCGCGCTGCTCGCCGAGGAACCGCGCAACGGCATCGACATAGGCCCGGCCGGCCGGGCTGTCCGGGTCGAACACGACCGGCGTGCCGGTATTCGAGGCGCGCAGCACGGATTCGGATTCGGGGATCACGCCCAACAGCGGGATCGACAGGATTTCCTTTACATCGTCGACCGACAGCATCTCGCCCCTGGTGACGCGGTCGAGATCGTAGCGCGTCAACAGCAGGTGGATGTCGACCGGCGGCTCGTTGCGCTCGGCCCGGCGCGAGCGCGACGACAGGATACCGATGATCCGGTCGCTGTCGCGCACCGATGATACCTCGGGGTTGGTCACGATGATCGCGCTGTCAGCGAAATAGAGCGCGGTGATCGCGCCGTGTTCGATCCCGGCCGGGCTGTCGCAGATGATGTAGTCAAAGGTCTTTTTCAGTTCGTCGAGCACCCGTTCGACCCCGTCGCGCTTCAGCGCGTCCTTGTCGCGCGTCTGCGAGGTCGGAAAGATGAACAGGTTGTCGTTGCGCTTGTCCTTGATCAGGGCCTGGTTGAGGTTGGCGTCGCCGTTAATCACGTTGATGAAATCGAACACCACGCGGCGCTCGCAGCCCATCACCAGGTCGAGGTTGCGCAGCCCGACATCGAAATCGATGACGACCGTCTTGTGTCCACGCAGGGCGAGCCCGGCCGCAAAGGCGGCCGAGGTCGTGGTCTTGCCGACCCCGCCCTTGCCGGATGTGACGACGATTACCCTTGCCAACCGGCCCTCCCCTTGCCGCGTCCCGGCCCTGCCTGACGCGGCTCGATTCTTCCCCGAATCTTGCGGCCCCTATGCCTAGTGAAGAGCGTCATGATGAGCGTCAAATTCGCGTCAGGGTCAACCGGTCATCGACAAGCGCGATCTCCACCGAATGACCGCGATGTTCGGACGGCAGCTGGTCGCTGACCAGGTATTGGCCGGCAATGCTGACCAGCTCCGCATCAAGTCTGCTGCAGAAGATCCGGGCGCCGGTATCGCCGTTCGCACCGGCCAACGCGCGCCCGCGCAGCGCCCCGTAAACATGGATGTTGCCGTCGGCCACCAGTTCCGCGCCCGGGCTGACCGCCGCGGTGACCACCAGGTCGGTGCCGCGCGCATAAACCTGGGTGCCCGACCGTACAGGCGCGGTAACCAGCCGCGATCTCGCCGCCGGGGGCGGCGGCTCGGCCGTCTCAGCCGGCGCGCGGGCAGGTTGCGCTGCGGTCGGGGCAAAGCTCGCCAGCCCCACCGCCGCAGCGGCCTCGACCTGCGCCGGAGCGGCGTTCTGCACCCCGACAAGCACCAGCGTGTAGTGCCGCAAGATGTCGCGCGCCCTGGCAAACTCGTCGGCCGTCTCGAACCCGCCGACGCCGCGGACATCGAGCACGACTGGGGCGTTGCGGAAAAACCGCGGGCTCCGGTCGATCTGCCGCGCCAATTCATGCTCGAATGATGGGTCGCGCAGCATACTGGCGCGAACCACCATTACGGTGAACAGCGCGCCCTGCACGAGGTTTATCGCCATTCGGGGTCAGGCGCGTCCGATAAAGTCAACCAAACCATCGGTTAACGTTAATTTCCGATTGCCGCAACGAGTTTCCGCGCGGATTGTACCCAACCCTGCACGTCGGCCTAAGATACCGCAGAAACGACGAGCCTCATAAATCCGTCGGCCGCGGCCGGATCGACCCAGCGCAACACCGCGGCGATGTCGAGACCGGGATCGATCCAGGTGATGTTGCCGCCGGCGCCGCGCGCATAATAGCTGCCCTCCGGCGCGCTCGGATAGAGGCCCCGGCCTGTGTTGAGCCACCACAGCGCACCGTAATTCGGATAGAGCGGGCACGGCTCGCGCATCAGCGCGATCCATCCCTCCGACAGGATGCGGCGCGTTCCCCATACCCCGCCGCGCAGCAGCATCAGCCCGATCCGCGCCTGGTCCGCCGCGCCGATGAACACGCCGCCGCCCCAGTGCGAGCCGCCCGACACCGACTGCACGCGACGCCCGTCAATCTCGACATAGGAATTTCGGTAGCCGTGCCATTCCCAGCCGTGCGACGCGCCGATCGGGTCCATCACCTCGTCGCGGAACACGTCGGGCAGCGGCCGGCGCCACAGCCGCAACAGCGCCAGGCTCAGCCGGTTGACCCGAACATCGTTGTATTCCCAGAACCCGCCGGGCGCGCGCAACTTGCGGTGCGTGCCCTTCTCACCCTCGGTCGGCCGCCCGGCGACGGTACGATTGCGGTCGATCAGGTCCGGCTTGTCCCACAGCGTACCCTCCCATTCCGAGGTCTGCTGCAGCAGGTGGCGCCAGGTGATCGCGTCGTTGTGCGGCGGGTCGAACCCGCCGTCGTCGACGGTGCGGCGCACCAGCTCGTCGACATCGCCGATCATCCCGCGGTCCCAGGCAATGCCGGCGAGGATCGATAGATAGCTCTTGGCGACGCTGAACGTCAGGTCGGCGCGGCTTGTGTCGCCCCATTCGGCAACGACCCGCCCGCCGCGCACGATGACCCCGCTCGGGCCGCCGCGCGGCCGCACCGGGCCGAGCGTCTCGTTCCACGGCGGCGCCTCGCCGAAATCCCCGGCGATCGGGATCGCGAGGTCACGCGGCCACGGCGTCTCATGCTCGGCGGCGTGGCGGGCGGCCGCGGCGAACGCGCCGACATCGAGGCCGGCGGCAGCCGGATCAATCCGGTCCCAGGCGGGGTCGGCAGGCGGAAAATAGCTCATCGTCGGGGCTCCAGTGCGCCTTAGGCTTGATTTTCTTGGATTCGGCACGACCTCGTGGATCAGGCACGAGTGCGCATGATGTCGCAATTGCGATTCGACGGGCACAGCCGCGTCGAGTCTGCTAAAATACCGGTTCTTTGGTTTTCGAGGTCGTCGACATGGGTTCCTTGAGCATCTGGCACTGGCTCGTTGTTTTGGCGGTAGGCCTGTTATTGTTTGGCGGCCGTGGCAAGCTGTCCAGCGTGATGGGCGACTTCGCCAAAGGGATCAAGGCGTTCAAGGCCGGCATGAAGGACGAGGACGAGCAGGACGTGACGCCGCCGCACGCCCAGGTCACCTCGCCGCCGCCGTCCGCTGCTGCGACTACCGCAGCCGAGCCCAAGCGCGAACACGTCTGATCCGAGGGTGATCCGGGGGCGGATCGAGCGACGGCAGCGCCGCCGCCCCGCTCTCCCCCTGTGCAACGAACAGGACCTTCATGCTGCGCTTTGAGGGCACCGCGAGCTATGTCGCGACGCAGGATCTCCAGGTTGCCGTCAACGCCGCGATCGCGCTCGAGCGCCCGCTGCTGGTGAAGGGCGAGCCGGGCACCGGCAAGACCATCCTTGCTCACGAGGTCGCTCAGGCGCTCGGCAAGGAGTTGATCACCTGGCACGTCAAATCGACGACCAAGGCCCTGCAAGGGCTTTATGAATACGACGCGGTGTCACGCCTGCGCGACGGTCAGCTCGGCGACGAGCGGGTGCGCGACATCGGCAACTACATCAACCCCGGAAAATTGTGGGACGCTTTCGAGGCCGACTCGGCGCCGGTGCTGTTGATCGACGAGATCGACAAGGCCGACATCGAGTTTCCCAACGACCTTCTGCTCGAACTCGACCGGATGGAGTTCTTCGTCTACGAGCTTCGCAAGACCGTCGTCGCCAGGCAGCGGCCGGTCGTTATCATCACCTCGAACAACGAAAAGGAATTGCCCGACGCGTTTCTGCGCCGCTGCTTTTTCCACTACATCCGCTTCCCCGAGCGCGACACGATGGAGCGGATCATCGACGTGCATTTTCCCGGCCTCAAAGGCGAGCTGGTGCACGAGGCGCTCACCATCTTCTACGACATCCGCCAGGTGCCGGGGCTCAAAAAAAAGCCGTCGACCTCAGAGCTGCTCGACTGGATCAAGCTGTTGCTGGTCGAGGACGTGACGCCCGAGGTACTGCGCACCCGCGACCCCAACAAGCTGATCCCGCCGCTGCACGGCGCGCTGCTCAAGAACGAGCAGGACGTGCATTTGTTCGAACGCCTCGCCTTTCTGCACCGCCGCGGCGAGCGGGGATGAAAGAGATGAACTCGGTCAATCCTTCGCCTAGCGCCGCCGAAGCGGCCGAGACCGACGCGCTGTACGAAATGGCGAACCTGTATCCGCGCACGACCGGACTGCCGATGACGGTCTGGGTCGGCCCGCGCGGCACGACGTGCGGATCAAGGTCAACCTGGCGCACGGCAACCAGATGACCATCGACAGCACCGCGGTCGTTGCGGTGCGCCCGTCGCCGCACGTTATCGCAGGCCGGCTGTCGCCCGCCGACGAACGCGCGGTATTCGATCGGATCACGCTCAACGCGGATGCCATCATCGCCTGTTGGGACGGCGATACCGACACCGTACAGCTTTCCCAGGCGCATAAGCCCCTGCCGGCCTGAGGCCGATGTTCATCTCGTTCTTCCTCGAGTTGCGCGCGGCCAAGGTGCCGGCGTCACTGCGCGAGTTTCTGACCCTGTTGGAGGCGATGCAGAAGCGCGTCGCCGTGTTCGACATCGAGGATTTTTATTATCTGTCGCGCACGACGCTGGTTAAGGACGAGCGGCACCTCGACCGGTTCGACCGGGTG